>NZ_JBIVNO010000056.1:0-1100 GCF_044753645.1 Streptomyces sp. NPDC093261 | reverse complement strand
CCCTGGGCGTCGACGTTGGCGTCGAAGATCCAGGTGACGAGGAAGGCGATCAGGGTGAAGACCATGACCATGGGCCGCACGGCGCGGGCCCACTGCGGGGCCATGCCGTAGCGGGGCAGATAGCGCGGCATCAGGTTCAGCAGTCCGGCCATGGCGGAGGCGCCCGCGAACCACAGGATCGCGATCGTCGAGACGTCGTAGACCGTGCCGAAGCCGCCGCCCAGATACTGGTGGGCGAGATAGGCGAGGGCCCGGCCGTTGGCCGGGCCGCCGGCCTTGAAATAGGGCGCGGGAATCAGCAGCGTCGTGATGAAGCTGGTCGCGATCAGGAAGACGCTCATGATCAGCGCGGCGGTCGTGAGCAGCTTCTTCGTGTCCCGGATCCGGCCGGTGGGCTTCTCCTCGGTGTCGTGCGGGTCGCCCTGCACATGGGGCATGACGGCGACACCGGTCTCGAAGCCGGACAGGCCGAGCGCCAGCTTCGGGAACACGATCAGCGCCAGGCCGACCATGACGAAGACATTGCCGTGCTGGGTGGTCAGGGCGCCGGTCCAGTCGGTGACCACGTGTTCGGCCGTGAGCACGTGCCACAGGCCCACGGCGACCACCACGGCGTTGAGGGCGAGATAGACGCCGACGAGGGCGACCGCGACACCGATCGCCTCCAGGAAGCCCTTGAGGAACACCGCGCCCAGCAGAGCCACCAGCAGCAGGGTGATCAGCATCTGGTGGCCGTGGAGAGCGCCGGTGAGGTGGGGGTTCTCCACGAGGTGGGTGGAGGCGTCGGCGGCGGAGAGGGTGATGGTGATCAGGAAGTCGGTGGCGGCGAAGCCGAGCAGGGTCAGGACGAAGAGTTTGCCCTGCCAGAAGGAGAGCAGCCGCTCCAGCATGGCGATGGAGCCCTCGCCGTGCGGGCTCTCCTCGGCGACGCGCCGGTAGACGGGCAGGGCGCCGGCCAGGGTGACGATCACCAGGACGACGGTGGCGATGGGGGAGAGCAGACCGGCGGCGAGGGCGGCGATGCCCGGCTGGTAGCCGAGGGTGGAGAAGTAGTCGACACCGGTCAGGCACATCACCCGCCACCAGCGCTGGCCCTTGTG
>NZ_JBIVNO010000055.1:0-1124 GCF_044753645.1 Streptomyces sp. NPDC093261 | reverse complement strand
AGAGGTCGTTTTCACCTGCGATGCGTGCTTTGGCCTGGTCTTTTCGGCCGGCGGTTGGCGTCTCGGCGGGGCTGGTGGAGTGGTTGCGGCACATGCGCTGGATGGGGTGACGGCTGGGGCGAGGTGCGCCTTGCGCCTGTCTCATCCCAACACGCCCGTCGCGTGGTGGTGCTCCCGCCGTTCTCGGTTCACGCCTGGGCGCACGCCGCCGGTCGGCGGTATGTCCAGGTCATGGCCGAACGTCGTGCGTATCCAAGTGATCTGTCCGATGCCCGCTGGGAGTTGATCGAGCCGGTGCTCAGTGCCTGGCGGGCCGAGCGGCGCCGGTATGCGCTGAACATCGGCCGCCCGCCCGAGCATGACCTGCGCGAGATCATGAACGCGATCTTGTACGTGGACCGCACCGGGGTGCAGTGGCGCTACCTGCCGCACGACTTCCCGCCCTGGGAGACTTGTTACGGCTACTTCGCCAAGTGGCAGAAGGCCGGCGTGTTCGCCCAGCTCACCGGCGTACTGCGCAGGCTGTTACGACAGCAGGAGGGCAAGGATGCGGAGCCGTCCGCGTGCGTCATCGACGCCCAGAGCGTGAAGACCTCCACCAGCGTCCCGGCCGCCGGCCAGGGCACCGACGCGGCGAAAAAGATCGTGGGACGCAAACGGAGCATCGTCACCGACACCCTCGGACTGCTGCTCGCGGTACTGGTCACGGCCGCGAGCATGCAGGACTCCGCAGCCGGAACCCACCTGGTCGACCAGGTGGCGGCCGCTCATCCCACCATCCGCAAGGTCTGGGTCGACGGCGGCTACCGCCAGCACCTCGTCGAGCACGCCGCCCAGCTCGGCATCGACATGGAAATCGTCCAACGCACCCCTGGGACCAGGGGCTTCACCCCGCTACCCAAGCGCTGGACCGTCGAGCGGACCTACGGATGGCTGATGTTCCACCGCCGCCTGGCGCGCGACTACGAGACCCTGCCCGCCCGCTCCGAAGCCATGATCCACCTCGCCATGACCGACCTGATGGCCCGCCGCCTCACCGGCGAAGCCACCATCTCCTGGCGCGACCCGACATCACGGAATCAAACACCAATTTCGGGATGAAACATCGGGAGAAAACGACCTCT
>NZ_JBIVNO010000054.1:0-1188 GCF_044753645.1 Streptomyces sp. NPDC093261 | reverse complement strand
AGGCCGCATCGCCGTAGTCGCGGGCGTCCTGGAGGGTCTCCCGTTTCAGGGACGCGTGGAAGCTTTCGCAGGCCGCGTTGTCCGCGCTTGTGCCGACGGCGCCCATCGACCGGATGACCCCGAGCTGATTGCAGAGATCGGTGAACTGCCGGGACCCGTATTGCGACCCGTGATCGGAGTGGAACACGGCGCTGTCCAGGCCGCCGCGGGTGCGGGCGGCCATCCGCAGGGCGTCGGCGACGAGGTCGGTTCGCATGTGGTCGGCGATTGACCAGCCGACGACCTTGCGGCTGAAGCAGTCCAGTACGGTCGCCAGATAAAGGAACTCCCCGCTCTCCAGGGGCAGATAGGTGATGTCGCCCATGTATTTAACCCCCGGTTCGGGGGCGGTGAAGTCCCTGCGGAACAGGTCCGGGACGATGACGACGGAAGGGTCGGGGACCGTGGTGCGGACCCTTCTGCGCAGGCGGAACCCGGTGATGTTGAAGGCCCGCATCACCCGGGCCACGCGTTTCTCGTTGACGCGTATCCCGGCGTCGTGGAGTTCGGCGGTGACCCGCGGCGAGCCGTAGGTTCCGCCCGAGTGCTGGTGGATGACGCGAATCTTCTCGGCCAGGGCCTGGTCGTCCAGATGCCGGGCGGCTTGCGCGTCGGCGCCCGCCCGCCACTTGTAGTAACTGGACCGGTTCAGGCCCATGACCTGGCACAACCGCTTCACCCCGAAGGCGCCCCGGTGGTCGTCAACGAACTGGAAGCGGCTCACCAGTTCGTCTCTCCTGCGAAATACTTGGCCGCCTTGCGGAGGATGTCCCGCTCGGTTGCGAGCTTGCGTTCGCTGGCCTCGAGTTCCCGCACGCGTGCCTCGAGCTGCCTGATCCGCTCGTCCGGATCGCTAGCCGAAGCCTCCTGCCCGGCCCCGGCCACCGCCTTTCCGGCGGTCGGCGGGGCGGCCGGGTCGACGCCGCGGCGCCGACGGTCGCGCAGCACCCAGTTGCGCAGGGTGTTCCTGTTGATGCCCAGGTCGGCGGCGATGCTCTTGTATGTCGCCCCGGGCGTGGACTCGTACAGGGCCACGGCATCGGCCTTGAACTCGTCCGAGTAGTCCTTCATCGCCATCGGCGGTGTTCTCGCTTCCTCCGGATCAAGCAGATCCAGTATCAGCGTGTCCACCACTCAGGGGGAGGTCCC
>NZ_JBIVNO010000053.1:0-2376 GCF_044753645.1 Streptomyces sp. NPDC093261 | reverse complement strand
CGTTGCCGTTGCTGGTGGAGCGGGAGCGGGCGTTGTTCGGGTCGTGGTACGAGTTCTTTCCGCGGTCGGAGGGGACGGTGGAGCGGCCGCATGGGACGTTGCGTTCGGCGGCGCGGCGGTTGCCGGTGATCGCGGGGATGGGTTTCGACGTGGTGTATCTGCCGCCGGTGCATCCGATCGGCAGGACGTTTCGCAAGGGCCGCAACAATGGGTTGTCGGCGGGTGTGGGTGATGTGGGGGTGCCGTGGGCGATCGGGTCGCCGGAGGGCGGGCACGATGCGGTGCATCCGGATCTGGGGACGATCGAGGACTTCGACTGGTTCGTGGGGCGGGCGCGGGAGCTGGGGCTGGAGGTGGCGCTGGATTTCGCGTTGCAGTGTTCGCCGGATCATCCGTGGGTGGAGAAGCATCCGGAGTGGTTCCGGCATCGTGCGGACGGGTCGATCGCGTATGCGGAGAATCCGCCGAAGAAGTACCAGGACATCTATCCGGTGTTCTTCGATGCGGACATGGAGGGGCTGGTGGCGGAGACGTTGCGGGTCCTGCGGTTCTGGATGGGGCATGGGGTGCGGATCTTTAGGGTGGACAATCCGCATACCAAGCCGGTGGTGTTCTGGGAGCGGGTGATCGGGGAGATCTGCGGGCGGGATCCGGATGTGATCTTCCTGGCGGAGGCGTTCACGCGGCCGGCGATGATGCGGACGCTGGCGGCGGTGGGGTTTCAGCAGTCGTACACGTATTTCACGTGGCGGAACGGCAAGGGGGAGCTGACGGAGTATCTGAGGGAGGTGGCGGGGGAGACGGCGGCGTATATGCGGCCGAACTTCTTTGTGAACACTCCCGACATCCTGCATGCGTATCTGCAGCACGGGGGGCGGCCGGCGTTCGAGGTGCGGGCGGTGCTGGCGGCGACGTTGTCGCCGACGTGGGGGATGTACTCGGGTTACGAGTTGTGTGAGAACGTGCCGTTGCGGGAGGGCAGCGAGGAGTATCTGGACTCGGAGAAGTACCAGTTGCGGCCGCGGGACTGGGCGGCGGCCGAGCGTGAGGGACGTACCATCGCCCCGCTGATCACGAGGCTGAACGCGATCCGGCGGGCCAGCCCGGCGCTGCGGCAGTTGCGCGACCTGCATTTCCATCATGCCGACAACGACGAGGTGATCGTCTATTCCAAGTGTTCGGGTTCGAACACGGTGGTGGTGGTCGTGAACCTGGATCCGCACCACACCCAGGAGGCGACGGTCTCGTTGGACATGCCGCGGCTCGGCCTGGACTGGCACGAGTCGGTGCCGGTGCGCGACGAGCTCACCGGTGTCACCTACCACTGGGGCAGGGCGAACTATGTGCGTCTGACGCCGGGGGAGGGTCCCGCGCACGTACTGACCGTCCTGCGACCGTCCTCACCGCAGATCGGAGGGTCACCCACACGATGATCGTCAACGAGCCCGTCCCGGACACTTTCGAGGACACTCCCGCCGCCGACCGCGACCCGGAGTGGTTCAAGCGTGCCGTCTTCTACGAGGTTCTGGTTCGTTCCTTCCAGGACAGCAACGGTGACGGTGTGGGTGATTTGAAGGGCCTGACCGCGAAGCTGGACTATCTGCAGTGGCTGGGTGTGGACTGTCTGTGGCTGCCGCCGTTCTTCAAGTCTCCGCTGCGTGATGGTGGTTACGATGTCTCCGACTACACCGCCGTGCTGCCGGAGTTCGGGGATCTGGCGGACTTCGTGGAGTTCGTGGACGCGGCCCATCAGCGGGGCATGCGGGTGATCATCGACTTCGTGATGAACCACACCAGCGACCAGCACCCGTGGTTCCAGGAGTCGCGGGCCCATCCCGAGGGCCCCTACGGCGACTACTACGTCTGGGCCGACGACGACAAGCAGTTCCAGGACGCGCGGATCATCTTCGTCGACACCGAGGCCTCCAACTGGACCTTCGACCCGGTCCGCAAGCAGTACTTCTGGCACCGGTTCTTCTCCCACCAGCCGGACCTGAACTACGAGAACCCGGCCGTGCAGGAGGAGATGATCTCGGCTCTGAGGTTCTGGCTGGATCTGGGCATCGACGGCTTCCGCCTGGACGCGGTGCCCTATCTGTACCAGCAGGAGGGCACCAACTGCGAAAACCTTCCGGCAACGCATGAGTTCCTCAAGCGGGTGCGCAAGGAGATCGACGCGCACTACCCGGACACCGTGCTGCTCGCGGAGGCCAACCAGTGGCCCGAGGACGTCGTGGACTACTTCGGCGACTTCCAAAGCGGCGGCGACGAGTGCCATATGGCCTTCCATTTCCCGGTCATGCCCCGCATCTTCATGGCGGTGCGCCGCGAGTCGCGCTACCCCGTCTCCGAGATCCTGGCCAAGACCCCGGCGAT
>NZ_JBIVNO010000052.1:0-2395 GCF_044753645.1 Streptomyces sp. NPDC093261 | reverse complement strand
CATCGGCGGGGTCCGCTTCCCGGCCATCGGCGAACTGCCCTACCTGCTCACCCTCGCAGGCCACGGCTTCTACTGGTTCCGGCTCCGCAAGGACGTCCCCCAGGCCACCAAGGTGAACCTGGTCGTGGCCCGTTGACTCATGGCCGCTGCTCTCCCTCGGCCGCCCCGGACGGAAAGGACGGACGCCATGACGAAGACCGAGAGCGCACTACTCCGCCCGGACAGCCTCGGCCCCGCCTCGCTGCTGCCCTCACTGTCCGGTCTGCTGCGCACCTGGCTGCCACGGCAGCGCTGGTTCGCGGGCAAGGGACGTCCCGTCACGGACCTGGCGCTGCTCTCGGTGACCGAACTGCGCCCGGACTGCCTGCATCTTCTGCTCCGCGCCGAGTATCCCGAACTGTCGGCGAGCGGCACGGCGCGCGCCACCCCGGTCCGCGACTGTTACCAACTGGTCCTGGGGTTCGGCGAGTTCCTCATACCCCGGCACCACACGGCCGTCCTCGGACGCGTCCGCGAGGGTCCGCTGACCGGGCTGCTCGTGTACGACGCCCTGCACGACCCCCGCTCGGCATCCCTGCTGCTGGAGCGGCTGCGCACGCCGGGCACCGCGGGCGCCCTGCGCTTCGAACGCGACGGAGGGGTGACGATCCCCGCCGGTCTCACCCCGCGCCTGCTCGAAGCCGAGCAGTCCAACTCCTCCCTGGTGTACGGCGACGCGTACATCCTGAAACTCTTCCGCCGAGTGCGGCCCGGCATCAACCCGGACCTGGAGGTGCCCTGGGCCCTGGCCCGGCAGGGCTGCACCCGCGTCCTCGCCCCGGTGGCCTGGTTCCGCACCTCCAGCCCGTGGGCCGCGACTCTCGGGGTGCTCCAGCCGTTCCTGTGTGGCGCCGACGACGGATGGACGCAGGCGCTGGCCGCGCTCGCGGCCGGGCGGGAGTTCACCGAGGAGGCCTATGAGATGGGGCAGGCCACGGCCGAGGTGCACCTCGCCCTCGCCGCCGCGTTTCCCGTCGAGTCCCAGGGGCCGCCCCTCAGCGAGCGGCTCGCGGCCGGCATGATGGAACGGCTGCGGGACGCCCTCCACGCCGTACCGCAACTGCTGCCCTACGCGGCCGGTCTGCGATCAGCGTTCACCGAACCGGCGGCCCTCGACTCGCCCCGGCCCGCGCAGCGGATCCACGGCGATCTGCACCTGGGCCAGGTGCTGCGCGCGGAACGGCAGTGGCATGTGATCGACTTCGAGGGCGAACCGGCCCGCCCGTTGCCCGAACGGCGCCGTGTCCAGTCGCCGGTGCGCGATGTGGCCGGCATGCTCCGCTCCTTCGACTACGCCGCCCACGCCCGCCGGCCCTGGCACCCCGAGTGGGCGCTGCGGTGCCGGGAGGCCTACTGCGCGGGCTACGCCTCCGTCGCCGGCTGGGATCCCCGCTCGGAACCGGAACTGCTGCGGGCCTACGAGACCGACCGCGCCGTGTACGAGGTGCTGTACGAGGCCCGGCACCGACCGGACTGGCTGCCCGTGCCGATGGTGGCGATCGCGCGCCTCGCCGAACGCCCTGGCCTGAGGAGGCTGACATCGTGACCGCCCCCACCGCATCCCCACCACCCCTGTGCTCACCGCAGCTGGGGAGCCCGAGTGCCGCACCCGCGGAGCCCGGCGAGCGGCAGCGGCTGCTGGCGGGCACGCACCACGATCCACACGCGGTGCTCGGCGCCCACCCGGCGCCCGGCGGGGTGGCCTTCCGCGTCCTCAGGCCCCGCGCGCTCTCGGTGACCGTCGTCATGGACAGCGTCTGGGCGGAGCTGCACGAGGACGGCGACGGGTTCTTCTCGGCTCTGCTGCCGCTGCGCGATGTCCCGGAGTACCGGCTCCTCGTGGCCTACGAGGACTGCGTACTGGAGAGCGACGACCCCTACCGCCTCCTGCCCGCGCTCGGCGAGCTGGACCTGCACCTCATCGGCGAGGGACGCCACGAGCAGCTCTGGCGGGCCCTCGGCGCCCACCCGATGACCCACCAGGGCGTCACCGGCACCCGCTTCACGGTGTGGGCACCCAACGCGCAGGGGGTGAGGGTCTGCGGGGACTTCTGCCACTGGGACGGCACGGCCCATCCGATGCGCTCGCTCGGCTCGTCCGGGGTGTGGGAGCTGTTCCTGCCCGGCATCGGCCCGGGAACGCTGTACAAGTTCGACATCACACGACCCGACGGGACCCACACCGTGCGCGCGGACCCCATGGCCCGTCGCACGGAGATGCCGCCGGCGACCGCGTCGGTCGTCACCGAGTCCGCCTATGTGTGGCATGACGAGGAGTGGCTCGCGCACCGGGCGGACCTGCCCGTGCACGAGGCGCCGTTCTCGGTGTACGAGGTGCATCTGCCGTCCTGGCGGC
>NZ_JBIVNO010000051.1:0-2408 GCF_044753645.1 Streptomyces sp. NPDC093261 | reverse complement strand
CCGCAGCCGACTGGCCGCTGTCACCGCCCAGACTGCAATCTGAAACGAACGACGCCTCACGTGGCGAAACGTGAACTCAAGACCAGATCACTAGGGGAGCCGTCGTAGCAGGAGATAGGTCCGCTGGCTGGGATGCTCGTGTTCGGGGTGTGGTGCTCGGTCGAGTCGTGCGGTGAGGGCGAGGCCCGCTTGGGCGAGGGCCGCCGTTTCGGCGACCGGGTCGAGGAAGCGGAAGGTGAGGTCGACGGGGCGGTCCCACCATTCGGTGAGGTGTGTGGCCTGTCCGGGGCGGGTGTCGCTGTCGCTGGTGTGGAAGGCGAGGAGGGCATGGCCCGCGGGACGCAGCACGCGGGCGAATTCCCTGTAGGCGGCGACTCGTTGGGTCTGGTTCAGGTGGATCACGGCATACCAGCACAGTATGCCGCTCACCGCCCGCGAGCGGATCGGCAGCGCGGTCATGTCCGCGGCGGCGAACGGCAGGGCGGTGGCACGGTGCGCGATGGTGCACATGGCGGGCGAGAGGTCGACGCCGAAGGTATGGGCTCCGCGGCGGGCCAGGTGGACCGTAGCGTGGCCCGGGCCGCAGCCGACGTCCAGGATCGGTCCGTCGAAGGCCAGTTCTGCGAAGGCGTCCAGCAGGGCGCGGTCGAGGGGCTTGCCCTCGAGTTCGTCGCCGATCTCGGCGGCGTAGCGTTCGGCCACCGTGTCGTAGCTGCGGCGTGTCACGGCGGACGCCGCGGCGTGCGGGCGTGGTGCTGTCATACCTGGCTCCGGTCCGGTCGGACGAGGGCCTCGGCGCCGATCGGGGTGAACCCGGTGGCGAGGAAGGCGCGCAGGGAGCGGGCGTTGCCCGGGGCGACGGCGGCGTAGACGGCCTCGCCCTCCGGGACCAGGGTGAGGGCGTCGGCGAGCAGCGCCCGGCCGTGTCCGCGACCGCCGTCCGCGGGTTGATGCAGCTCGATGCTGAGTTCCGTACGCCCGGCGAGTCCCGCCGCGAGCGTGACCAGGCCCCGCTCGTCGCCGAACGCCCGTACGCCCGAGCGTAGTTGTCGGGCATACCGAACCCTCGGGTGGTCGTCGGCGTCCGTGAGCGGCCGCAGGCGCGGTGTGCCGCCGGAGCCGCGGTCTACGAGGATGGCGTCGACGCTGCCGATCCGGCCCGTGGGCCCGGCGAGGGCGCGCAGGAAGTCCGGGGACAGGGAGCCGCCGAAACCGTCGGGCTCATGGGCGTGGACCTGTGCGGCGGGCAGCGCGGTGGCGACGACGGCGTGGCCGGTGAAGGCGACCGAACATTCCAGGCCGCCGGGCAGTGCGGGCAGCACCGTGACGGCCCCGTCGGCGGGTGGGAAGCGTCCTTCGGCGGCGCCGAGAAGGTACTCCAGCAGCGGGTGTGGCGGCGCGAGTGCCCTCCGGTGGGCGTCGAGGAATGCCAGCAGCGCGGCGTTGAAGCGCTCCGGCTGCTCCAGGTTCGGCAAGTGGGCGGCGTCGTCGACGACGGCGAGCGTCGAGCCGGTGACGAGCCCGTGCACGAGCTCGGCCTGTTCCACCGGCGTGTAGGTGTCGTCCGAGCCGACCATCACCAGGGTCGGTACCCGCACGTCACGCAGCGTACGGCGATAGTCGGGCCGTTCAGCCCGCCCGCGCAGGGCCGCCGCGGCCCCGGCCGGGGCGGTACCGCGCATCATGTCCAGGACGTGCCCGGCGACCTCGGGCAGGCCCGTCACATGGTGTGGCGCGATCATCTTGTCGATCACCTCGGCCGCGTACCCCTCCATGCCCTCGGCCAGGAGCCGATCGGCGAGGGCGTTGCGGAAGCCCCTGCCCTGCTCGGTCTCGGCGACCGGCGAGGTGTCGGCCAGCACCAACGCGGCCACCCTCTCGGGGTGGCGCCGGTGGAACTCCATCGCGATCTGCCCGCCCATGGACAGGCCGACCACCACGGCCCGCTCCGTCCCGATATGGCTGAGCACGCCCGCGAGATCCTGCGCGAAGTCCGACAGCAGGGTCGCACCGGGGACGACCGTGCTCTGCCCGTATCCGCGCAGGTCGGGGACGACCACCCGGTACCCGGCCGCAACGAGCGCATCCACCTGGGGACGCCACATGCTGCGGTTGAACGGGTGCCCGTGGATCAACAGGACCGGCACCCCTGCGGGCGAACCGAGATCGTCGTAGGAGATGGTGACACCTGTCGCGACAAGGACCTCGCAGGCGCTGGCCCTGATCGCCGAAGTGGGCGCTGTGCGGAAGGAGTTCATGCCGGTCGCCTTTCCGGTCGGGGTGCGGGTGAGACTCTGAACGCTCGTCAGGGCTTTACCGGGACTCTTGCAGAAAGCCCCGGCGTTCACGCCGGGGATGAATGCATCTCAAGGCTGCTCTGACGTGCACTTTAGAGCGGACGTTTTTGC
>NZ_JBIVNO010000050.1:1375-2675 GCF_044753645.1 Streptomyces sp. NPDC093261 | reverse complement strand
TTCCTGGAGGCGGCCGTAGCGGAGCTCGGCGGCGCGGTTCAGGTCGTAGGCGCGTTCGGCCTCCTCCGCCTCGTGGCGGACCTGTTCCAGTTCCTGGCGCAGTTCCTGCACGCGGCGGATGGCCTGGCGTTCGGCCTCCCACTGGGCGTGTTTGGCGTCGGCCTCGGCGCGCAGGTCGGCCAGTTCCTTGCGTAGTTCCTCCAGGCGGGCCTTGCTGGCGGGATCGGTCTCCTTGGACAGGGCCGCCTCCTCGATCTCCAGGCGGGTCACCCGGCGGGTGATCTCGTCGAGTTCGGCGGGCATGGAGTCGATCTCGGTCCGCAGCCGGGCGCATGCCTCGTCGACGAGGTCGATGGCCTTGTCGGGCAGGAAGCGGTCGGTGATGTAGCGGTGGGAGAGGGTCGCGGCGGCGACCAGCGCGGTGTCCTGGATCTTCACGCCGTGGAAGACCTCCAGACGTTCACGCAGGCCGCGCAGGATGGAGATGGTGTCCTCCACGCTCGGCTCGTCGACCAGGACCTGCTGGAAGCGGCGTTCGAGGGCGGCGTCCTTCTCGATGTGCTTGCGGTACTCGTCGAGGGTGGTCGCCCCGATCATGTGCAGTTCGCCCCGCGCGAGCATCGGCTTGAGCATGTTGCCGGCGTCCATGGCGCCTTCGGCGGCGCCCGCGCCGACGACGGTGTGCAGTTCGTCGACGAAGAGCAGGATCCTGCCCTGGGCGGCCTTGACCTCGCTGAGGACGGCCTTGAGGCGTTCCTCGAACTCGCCGCGGTACTTGGCGCCGGCCACCAGGGAGCCCATGTCCAGGGCGAACACCGTCTTGTCGCGCAGGCCCTCGGGTACGTCGCCGCGCACGATGCGCTGGGCCAGGCCCTCGACGATGGCGGTCTTGCCGACACCGGGATCGCCGATGAGGACGGGGTTGTTCTTGGTCTTACGGCTGAGGATCTGGGTCACCCGGCGGATCTCGGCGTCCCGGCCGATGACCGGGTCCAGCCGCCCGGAGCGGGCCTCCAGGACCAGGTCGCGGCCGTACTTCTCCAGCGCCTCGTAGGCCACCTCGGGGTTGGCGGAGGTGACGCGTTGATGGCCGCGGACCTGGGTGAGCGCGCTCAGGAACGACTCACGGGTCACACCGTGCTCCTTGAGCAGGCGCCCCGCGGCGGTCGCCGGGCCTTCCTCGGCCAGGGCGAGGAGCAGATGCTCCACGGACACGTACTCGTCCTTGAGGCGTTTGGCCTCCCGCTCGGCCGCCTCCAGCAGCCGGGACAGGCGCTGGGTGACGAAGACCTGGCCGGGC
>NZ_JBIVNO010000050.1:0-1277 GCF_044753645.1 Streptomyces sp. NPDC093261 | reverse complement strand
GAGCCACGAACCGGCGGACGAGATCGGGATGGAGGCCGGATCGGCGGGCGACGGTGTCCAGGGACAGCCTGGGCACCGGCACGATCGCGTACTGGACGCGTGCCGCGGCCGGTGCCGTCCACGCCGGTGCCCGGCGCGTGTGAGGCGGTCGGTCGCTCATCATGTCCTCCTGGGATCGAACGAGGAGACGGCGGCGAGCTCCTCGAACAGCCGTCGTTCCTGGTCACTGAGCCTGGACGGCACCATGATCCGGACCTCGGCGTAGAGGTTTCCGTTCGTGCCGCGCGGATTCGGCATGCCCTCACCACGCAGCCGCAGCCGACGCCCGCTGGACGAGCCCGCGGGCACGGACACCTTCGCCGTCGCCCCACTCGGCGTGGGCACCGGAACCATCGCCCCCAGCGCCGCCTCCCAGGGAGTGACCGGAAGCTGCACGTACACATCCCGGCCCTCGAGACGAAACACCGGGTGCGGCTGGATCCGCACCCGCAGGTACAGGTCCCCCGCGGGAGCCTCACCGCTGCCCCGGCCGCCCTCGCCCGCCAGCCGGATACGCTGCCCATCCGTGACACCCGGCGGCACATCGACCTCGTAGCGCCGCGGCTGCCCGGAGGGCCCGGCGAGCGTGACAGTGCGGCGGCCGCCGCGGTAGGCCTCCTCCACGGTGAGCGGCAGCTCCGCCTCCTGATCCGCCCCGGGCACACGCATACGCCCGGCACCCCCGAAGAACGACCCGAACAGATCCTCCAAATCGACACCCTCCCCGCCGAAGCCGCTAGTGGTGTAGCGCCCCCGGGGGCCGCCCTCCCCGGTCGACCAACGAAAGCCGCCGCCGGCTCCCGCACCGGCACCGACCCGCTCCTCCCAGTCCTCGGGGACCTTGCGGAAGTCCTCCCCGAAGCGGTCGTAACGGGCCCGCTGGTCCGGATCCGACAGCACGCTGAAGGCCTCGTTGATCTCCTTGAACCGCTCCTCCGCCGCCGGGTCCTTGTTCACGTCGGGGTGGTACTTGCGGGCCAGCTTGCGATACGCCCGCTGCAGCTCGTCTTTGTCGGCATTGCGCGGGACCCCGAGCACCTCGTAGAAATCGCGTGCCATCAGCGGTCACTCCCGCTTGGCGACGGTGACGGCGGCCGGCCTCAACTGCCGCTCGCCTTCGCCGTAACCCGGGCGCAGCACCTGCACCACGGTGTTGGGTTCAGCGTCCGGATCCTGGACCACGCCGACGACCTCGTGCCGGGCGGGGTCAAAGCTCACCCCGCTCTCGGCATGGCGCG
>NZ_JBIVNO010000049.1:0-2898 GCF_044753645.1 Streptomyces sp. NPDC093261 | reverse complement strand
CATCGGCGGGGTCCGCTTCCCGGCCATCGGCGAACTGCCCTACCTGCTCACCCTCGCAGGCCACGGCTTCTACTGGTTCCGGCTCCGCAAGGACGGGGCCTAGAAGCAGGGGGCGGGGCGGTTTCCACCGCCCCGCCCGGGGCACGCAGGCAATGGACACCCCGACCACCCCCCGGGGAAAGGACGTACGCCATGTCGGAAGCCGTCACCCGTCCCACCACGGCCCGGTCCGGTCTCCTCGCCTCCCTCGAGCCCCTCCTGCGGGAGTGGCTGCCACGGCAGCGCTGGTTCGCGGGCAAGGGACGGCCGGTCACCGGGTTCTCGCTGGTGGCGGCCACCGACCTGCTGCCGCCGGAAGGCGCGCTGGGTCTGGTCCATCTGCTCGTACGGGCCCATCAGCCGGCGGCGCCGACCCAGGGCGCCGTACCGCACCCCGGCGACTGCTACCAGCTTCTGATAGGCGTGCGCGAGGCGCTGCCACCGCGGCTGGCGCCCGCGCTGATCGGTCATGTGGCGGACGGACCGCTGGCCGGCCTGACCGTGTACGAGGCCCTCTACGACCCCCGGGCCACCACCGTGCTTCTGGAGGCGCTGCGCACCCGGGCGCGCGTCGGCGCACTCCGCTTCGACGGCGACCCGCACCAGCCGATAGGGGACGGGCTCGTCCCGCGGAGGGTCACTGCGGAGCAGTCCAACTCGTCGGTCGTCTACGGAGATACGTTCATTCTCAAGCTCCTGCGGCGTGTCGTCCCCGGCACCAACCCCGATCTGGAACTCCCGCTGCTGCTGTCGCGCGAGCGCTGTCCCCGGGTGCCCGCACCGGCCGGCTGGCTGCTCGCCGGCCTCGACGACCTGGACGAGTCCTATGTCCTGGCCGTCCTTCAGCCGTATCTGCGGGGAGCCTCCGATGGCTGGGAACTGGCCCTGCACGAGCTGGCCAAGGGCGAGGACTTCACCCCCGAGGCGCGGGCGCTCGGCCGCGCCACCGCCGAGGTGCACACGGCCCTGGCCCGCGCCCTGCCCCCGGTCACGCTGGGCCACACCCAGATACGGCTGCTGGTCGGCGGCATGGCCGAGCGGCTGGAGGCGGCGGCGCAGGCGGTGCCCGCACTACGGTCGTACGCGCCCGCGCTGCACTCCGCGTTCGAGGCGCTGGCAGGCCTCGCCGCCGAGGGGCGGACCTGGACCGCCCAGCGCATCCACGGGGATCTCCACCTGGGCCAGTGCCTGCGCGCGCCGTCCGGAGACTGGTCGCTGATCGACTTCGAGGGCGAGCCGTCCAGGCCGCTCGCCGAGCGCCGGATGCCGCAGCCCGTGGTGCGGGACATCGCGGGGATGCTGCGCTCCTTCGACTACGCGGCGCACTCGGCCGGTCCCCCGGAAGCGGAGTGGGCCGCGGCGTGCCGGGCCGCGTACTGCTCGGGCTACGCCGAGGTCGCCGGGCACGATCCGCGCACCGAACCGGTGCTGCTGCGTGCGTACGAGACGGACAAGGCCGTCTACGAGGTCCTCTACGAGGCCCGCCACCGCCCCGACTGGCTGCCGGTGCCGATGGCGGCGATACGCCGCCTGGCCGCCGACCCCACCCCCTGATCCACCGCTCTTTGCCCATTGCCGAGGAGGCCCCGCCCGTGACGCCCCGCCCCCCGTCCGACGACAGCGCGCAGAAGAACGGCGACGGTCCACAGCAGACCGGTACCGGTGTGAGGAAGGCGACCGCCGCGAAGAGGACGACGGTGGCCGCCGAGAAGTCGACGACCGGTACGAAGAAGACCGTGGCCAGGAAGGCGGCGGCCAAGAAGACGACGGCGACGGGAGCGGCGGCGAAGAAGGCGGCGGCCGGGAGGACGGCGGCGCCGGAAGCGGTGGCCGGGAAGGCTTCGGCGAAGAAGACAGCGAAGAAGACAGCGGCGAAGAAGACAGCGGCCGCGAAGGCACCGGCGAAGAAGACCGCCACAGCGAGGAAGGCGGCGGCGAAGAAGGCGCCCACAGCGAAGAAGGCGGCGGGGAAGAAGGCGCCCGCCCCCGCCGGGAAAGCGGTGCCCGAGAAGGCCGTCGCCGAGAAAGCCACCGCTCCCGGGACGGCCCTCGGGAAGGCGGCCACGTCCGAGGTCGCCGCCTCCCCCGCCGACTCCCCGGCCGTCTCCCCCGCCGTCGGCGCAGCCGATCGCGCGCGGCTGGTCGACGGCACCCATCACGACCCGCACGCGGTGCTCGGTGCCCATCCGGTGCCCGGTGGGGTCGCCTTCCGGGCCTTCCGTCCGTACGCGCTGTCGGTGACCATCGTCATCGGGGACCTGCGCACCGAGCTGCACGACGACGGCGACGGGTTCTTCTCGGGCCTGCTGCCGCTGCGCGATGTCCCGGAGTACCGGCTCCTCGTGGCCTACGAGGGAGTGACGCGGGAGACCGAGGATGCGTACCGTTTCCTGCCCACGCTCGGCGAGCTGGATCTGCATCTGATCGGCGAGGGGCGGCACGAGCAGCTGTGGCAGGTGCTCGGCGCCCACCCGATGACCCACCAGGGCGTCGTCGGCACCCGCTTCTCGGTGTGGGCGCCGAACGCGCGCGGTGTGCGCGTGGCCGGAGGCTTCAACCACTGGGACGGCACCGGTCACCCCATGCGCTCCCTCGGCTCCTCCGGTGTGTGGGAACTGTTCGTGCCGGGGATCGGCGAGGGCGAGCTGTACAAGTTCGAGATCACCCGCCCGGACGGCTCCCGCACCCTGCGCGCCGACCCGCTGGCGCGGCGCACCGAGGCCCCGCCGCATACGTCCTCGATCGTGCATGTCTCCCACCACGAGTGGCATGACGAGGAGTGGCTCGCGCACCGGGCGGACCTGCCCGTGCACGAGGCGCCGTTCTCGGTGTACGAGGTGCATCTGCCGTCCTGGCGGC
>NZ_JBIVNO010000048.1:0-3385 GCF_044753645.1 Streptomyces sp. NPDC093261 | reverse complement strand
GCATCCGGAGCCTGCTCCAGAATCGTGTGCGCGTTCGTCCCCGAGATCCCGAACGACGACACCGCCGCCCGCCGCGGCCGCTCCACCACCGGCCACGCCCTCGCCTCAGTCACCAGCTCGACGTCACCGGCTTCCCAGTTCACCCGGGACGACACTTCGCCGACGTGCAGCGTCTTCGGCAGTTCGCCGCTGCGCAGCGCGAGGACCATCTTGATGATGCCCGCGACACCGGCGGCGGCCTGTGTGTGCCCGATGTTCGACTTCACCGAACCCAGCAGCAACGGCGTCTCACGGTCCTGCCCGTAGGTCGCCAGCAACGCCTGCGCCTCGATCGGATCACCCAGCGACGTACCGGTGCCGTGCCCCTCCACGACATCCACGTCCGCGGGTGACAGCCCCGCGCTCACCAGCGCCTGCCGGATCACGCGCTGCTGGGACGGTCCGTTCGGCGCCGTCAGGCCGTTCGACGCGCCGTCCTGGTTCACCGCCGAGCCCCGCACCACGGCAAGGATCTCGTGGCCGTTGCGCACCGCGTCCGACAGCCGCTCCACCACCAGCATGCCTACACCCTCGGACCACCCCGTGCCGTCGGCGTCCTCGGCGAACGCCTTGCACCGGCCGTCCGGCGCCAGCCCGCCCTGCCGGGAGAACTCCACGAACAGCCACGGCGTCGTCATCAGCGTCACACCGCCGACCAGCGCCAGCGAGCATTCTCCACCGCGCAGTGCCTGCGTCGCCCAGTGCAGTGCCACCAGCGACGACGAGCACGCCGTGTCCACGGTAACCGCCGGTCCTTCCAGACCGAGCGTGTACGAGAGGCGGCCGGACAGCACGCTGGCAGCGAGGCCCGTGCCGGTGTGTCCCTGGCGGCCGGCCTCGGTGCCGGCGAGCACGTCGCCGTAGTCCTGGCCGTTCGTTCCGACGAAAACGCCCGAGGAGCTGCCGCGCAGCGACAGGGGATCGATCCCCGCGCGTTCCAGTGCCTCCCACGATGTCTCCAGCAGGAGTCGTTGCTGCGGGTCCATCGCCACCGCCTCCCGCGGGGAGACCTCGAAGAACTCCGCGTCGAAGCCGGCGATGTCGTGCAGGAAGCCACCCCGTTGCGTGGCGCTGCGGTCCGGCCGGTCCCCTGCGAGACCGTCCAGGTCCCAGCCACGGTCCGTGGGAAACGGCCCGATCGCGTCGCTGCCATCGGCCAGCAGCGCCCAGAGGGCTTCGGGCGAGTCGATGCCGTTCGGGAAACGGCACGCCATGCCGACGATGGCGATCGGCTCGTCGGTGACGGCGGCGACCGGTGCCGTGACGGTGGTCCTCGGGCTGTCGAGCAGCTGGGCGAGCAGGAGCTCGGTCACCCGGGCCGGGGTCGGGTGGTCGTAGAGCAGGGACGCGGGCAGGCTGAGCCCGGTCACCGCGACAAGCCGATTGCGCAGCTCGACGGAGGCCAGAGAGTCGAAGCCCAGCTTGCCGAACTCACGGTCCGGCGTGATGTCGCCGGGCATCCTGTGCAGCACCGCCGCCACGGCGCCCCGCACCACGCCGGCGACCCGTGCCAGGCGTTGGTCGTGGTCGAGAGCCCGCAGCTCTGCGGCGAGTCCGGACGCCGGAGCGGCGGAGGACTCGGCGAAGCGGCGCGCCTCCGGCAGTGCCGACAGCAGAGGGCGGTGCGGCCGCGGTGTGAGCAGGGTGGCCAGCACGTCGGGGTGGCGCATGTCCAGCACGGTGAGCGTGGGGTCCGGCGCCGTGACGGCCTGACCGAGCACCGTGAGGGCCAGTCGCGGGTCGAGCGCGGCGGCGCCGACGCCCGTCGCGCTGCCGCCCATGCCGTCCCCGGCCCACGCGCCCCACGCCAGCGAGGTGCCGGGCAGCCCCAGCGCGCGGCGGCGCTGGGCGACGGCGTCGAGGACCGCGTTGGCCGCGGCGTAGTTCGCCTGGCCGGGATTGCCGACGGAACCGGCGGCCGAGGAGAACAGGGCGAACACCGACAGATCGTGACCGCGGGTCAGTTCGTCCAGCACCAGCGCCGAGGCGGCCTTGGCCCGGAACACCGTCTCGAACTGTTCTGCGCTCAGCCTGGTCAGCACGCCGTCCGCGAGGACGCCGGCCGCGTGGACGACGCCGGTCAGCGGCTGGTCGGCGGGGATCGCCGCGAGGACGGCCGCCATGGTGTCTCGGTCCGCTGTGTCCGCCGCGACCAGGTCCACCTCGACGCCGGAAGCGGTCAATTCGTCGTGCAGCTCCGTCGCGCCCGGCGCCGTGCCACCCCGGCGGCTCACCAGCACGAGACGTGCGACACCTCGGTCCGCGAGCCAGCGGGCCACGCGCGCGCCGAGCGCACCGGTACCGCCGGTGATGAGCACCGTGCCGGTCGGGGTCCACTCCTGCGCGTCCCCGGCGGGCGCGGGTGTCAGCCGTCGGCCGAGCGCGACGCCCCCGTTGCGGATGGCGACTTCTTCCTCGCCGACGGGATGCGCGAGCAGGGCGGCGCAACGCGTGAGTGCGGCGTCGTCAGGCTCGGCGGGCAGGTCGATCACACCGCCCCACGCGTCCGGGTGCTCGAGCGCGGCAACCCGGCTCAGCCCCCAGACGCCGGCGCGTTCGGGGTACTCGACGGTGTCGCCCTCGACGGCGGCGACGGCGCCGCGCGTGACCGCCCACAGGGGCGCGGTGATGCCGAGCCCGGAGAGAGCGCGGAGCAGCGTGGCCGTGGCAACCGGTCCGGCCGGGTCCTCGGCCAGTAAGGACAGCACGCCCGCGAAGCCCGCGCCCCCTGCGATGGACAGCCGCGCGGCGAAAGCGTCGGCGTCGGCGGTCACCGGTACGTGCACACGGATGGCGCCCGGACCGGCCGCGCCGGCCACGCGGCTCACCCAGGTCTCGTCCGCTCCCTCCGGCACGATCACGAGCCAGATGCCGCGCGGGGCGCCGGTGACGGCTCCGGTCAGCGGTGCCCACGTTTCGCGGTAGCGCACGGCGTCGAGGTCGCGTTCGGTCCGTCGGCGGCGGCGCCATGAGGCGAGCGCCGGCACCACTCCGGACAGCTCCTCGCCGGTGAGACCGAGGCCGGCGGCGAGGCTGTCGAGGTCCTCGCTCTCGATGGCGTCCCAGAACTCGGCATCCACCGGGTCGGTCGCGCCCGGCTCGTCATCGGCCGGCTCGGGCCAGTAGTACTGGTGCTGGAACGCGTAGGTGGGCAGATCTACGCGGGTGGCGTGCAGAGGCCCGAAGAACGCTGCCCACTCGACCGGCACTCCGACCGAGTGCAAGGCGCCGAGCGCGGTGACGACCGACTCCTCCTCGTCCCGGTCTCGGCGCAGTGCGGGAACCGTGGTGACGGCCGCGGTCTCCTGGATCATCGCCGACAGCGTCCCGTCCGGCCCCAGCTCCA
>NZ_JBIVNO010000047.1:0-4036 GCF_044753645.1 Streptomyces sp. NPDC093261 | reverse complement strand
CATACAACCCACGCCCCATCCCCAACCACTGCGCACCCTGACCCGTGAACACAACCCCCAACCGACCATCACCAGCCACCGCCTCCACCGCAGCCGCCACCAGTTCGTCCTTGGTCCGGCCGACGAGCACGGCCCGGTGCTCGAATGCCGACCGGGTCGTCGCCAGCGAGTAGCCGATGTCCAGCGGCCGTCCGTGACTGCGGGCGAGCCGCGCGACCTGCTCCTTCAGGGCGGCCACTGTCTTGCCGGCCACCACCCACGGCACCACGACGTCGGCAGGCTCCGGCTCGACCGGGCTGACGAGGTGCTGCTCGAGGACGGTGTGAGCGTTGGTGCCGGAAATACCGAACGACGACACAGCCGCCCGTCGCGGCCGTTCCACCTCCGGCCAGACGGTGTTCTCCGTGACGAGGTCGACGTCGCCGGCGGTCCAGTCCACATGTGACGAGGGCCGGTCCACGTGCAAGGTCCGGGGCACAAGGCCGTTACGCATGGCCATGACCATCTTGATCACACCGGCGACACCGGCGGCGGCCTGTGTGTGCCCGACGTTCGACTTCACCGAACCCAGCAGCAACGGCGTCTCACGGCCCTGCCCGTAGGTCGCCAGCAACGCCTGCGCCTCGATCGGATCACCCAGCGACGTGCCCGTGCCGTGACCCTCCACGACATCCACGTCGAGCGGCGACAGACCGGCCCCGGCGAGAGCCTGGCGGATCACGCGCTGCTGGGACGGTCCGTTCGGCGCCGTCAGGCCGTTCGACGCGCCGTCCTGGTTCACCGCCGACCCCCGCACCACGGCAAGGATCTCGTGACCGTTGCGCACCGCGTCCGACAGCCGCTCCACCACCAGCATGCCGACACCCTCAGACCAGCCGACACCGTCGGCGGAGTCGGCGAACGCCTTGCACCGGCCGTCTGCCGACATGCCTCGCTGCCGCGAGAACTCCACGAACAGGTTCGGGGTGGACAGCACGGTCACCCCGCCGGCCAGCGCCAGATCACAGTCACCCGACCTCAACGCCTGGGCCGCCCAGTGCAGGGCCACCAACGAGGACGAGCACGCCGTGTCGACCGTGACCGCCGGGCCCTCCAGGCCCAGCGAGTAGGCCACGCGCCCGGAGGCCACGCTGGCGGAGCTGCCGTTGCCACGGAAACCCTCGAACTCCGGGGTGTTCAGCAGTTCCGCGTAGTCGCCGTACATCACGCCGGCGAAGACACCGGTGCGGCTGCCCCGCAGCGACACCGGATCGATGCCCGCCCGCTCCAGCGCCTCCCACGACGTCTCCAGCAGCAGACGCTGCTGCGCGTCCGTGGCCAGCGCCTCCCGGGGGCTCATGCCGAAGAACGCGGCATCGAAGTCCCCGGCCTCGCGCAGGAACCCGCCGGATCGGGTGTAGGACGTGCCGGTGTGCGCCGCATCGGGGTGGTAGAGGGCGTCGAGGTCCCAGCCGCGGTCGTCAGGGAAGTCACCGATGGCGTCGACGCCCTCGGTGACCAGCTGCCACAGGTCCTCCGGCGACCGCACCCCACCCGGGTACCGGCACGCCATGCCCACGATCACGACCGGATCGTCGGAGAGCGACGGCAGTGCGCCGGCGGGAACCGGGGTCTGCTCAGCGGTGCCGAGCAATTCGTCGAGCAGGTGGTGCGCGAGCGTGGCCGAGGTCGGGTAGTCGAACACCAGGGTCGCCGGCAGCCGTAACCCGGTGGCCGCCGACAAGCCGTTACGCAGCTCCACCGCCGTCAGCGAGTCGAGGCCCAGTTCCTGGAACGAGCGCTCCGGATCGACCAGTGAACCGTCCACGTGCCCGAGCACGGTCGCCGTCCGCCCGCGCACCAGGTCGAGCACCAGCTCGGTGCGGGCCTCGGGGGGCAGGCCGACCAGGCGGTGTGCGAGGTCACCGGCCTCGCCGGTGCGTGCGACACCACGGCGGGCCGGGGTGCGGACGAGGCGGCGCAGCAGTGGCGGTACTTCACCGGAGGTTCGCAGTCCCGCCAGGTCCAGCTTCACCGGCACGGTCGCCGGGTCAGTCGCGGCGTCGAACAGGGCCAGACCCTCGGTGGAACCCAGCGGCAGCACACCCGAACGCCGCATACGCGCCACGTCCGCCCCGGTCAGCTCGCTGGTCATGCCCGCACTCCGCTCCCACGGACCCCACGCAAGCGACACACCCGACCAACCGCGAGCACGACGATGAGCCGCCAGCGCATCCAGAAACGCATTGGCAGCCGCATAGTTCGCCTGACCCGCAGCCCCGAACACACCCGCCACCGACGAGAACATCACGAACTGATCCACATCCCCCACCAGTTCATGCAAATGCCACGCCGCATCCGCCTTCGGCCCCAGCACCCGATCCAGCCGCTGCGGTGTCAGCGCCTCCAGCACACCATCGTCCAGCACCCCAGCCGCGTGCACCACACCCGTCACCACACGCTCGTGGAGGACCTTCGCCAACGCCGCCCGGTCCGCCACATCACACGCCACGACCTCAGCGTCCGCCCCCAGCCGCGCCAACTCAGCCACCAGCTCCGACACACCCTCCGCAGCCGGACCACGCCGACTCAGCAGAAGCAGCCTGCGCACACCCTGCTCAGCCACATGCCGCGCCACCAACGCACCCAGACCACCCGTACCACCAGTGATCAACACCGTCCCCTCACCGCCCCAGGACCGACCCTCACCCCCCTCAGCCCGAACCAGCCGAGCCGCGAACGCCTCACCCCCACGCACCACCACCTCAGGCTCATCCGTGACAACCGGCTCACCCCCACCCTCCACATCCACCAGCCAGAACCGCCCCGGCAACTCCCTCTGCGCCGAACGCACCAGACCCCACACCACAGCAGCAGCCGGATCCGCACCACTGACCACACCCCGGGTCACGAACACCACCCGGGAATCCGGCTCCCGCACCAGCTCCAGCGCCCGAACCGCCAACGCACGCGCCGACGCCACCACATCAACGCCACCCACCAACTCCACGAACCGCACATCACCCACCTCAACCGCCGGCACCGACGTCACCCACTCCACCCGATACAAAGAACGCACGCGATCCACGTGTTCGGGGGCGCGCAGGTGCAGCGTGCCGACCGTCGCAACCGGCCTGCCGGTGCCGTCGGCGACCGCGATCCCGATACCGGCGGAAGCGGAACCGCTCAGTCGCACCCGTACGGTGGCAGCGCCGCTCGCGTGCAGTCCCACGCCCGTCCACGCGTACGGCAGCAGCGTGCCGGGCTCGGGGCCCTCGAGGAACGCGGCCCCGTGGAGCACGGCGTCGAGCAGCGCGGGGTGGATGCCGAAGGCCGCCACGTCTCGGACCCGCTCCGGCAGCATGACCTCGGCGAACACGTCGTCCCCGACGCGCCAAGCAGCGGTCACCCCCCGGAAGGTCGGGCCGTAGTCGGTCCCGTCGTAGAAGCCGGTGAGGTCGAGCGCGACGGCCCCGGTCGGCGGCCACTGCCCCGCGTCCCAGGCCGGTTCGACGGACGCCGCACTGAGGACGCCGGTCGCATGCCGGATCCATTCCTCTCCGTCGCGCGAGAAGACGTCGAGTTCGGCGCGGCCGTTCGCGTCGGGCTCCGAGACCCTCACCTGCACAGGAACCGCACCCGTTTCGGGCAGCTCCAGCGGGACGGACAGCGTCAGTTCCTCGATCTGCCGGAGGCCGAGTTCGTCCCCGGCGCGCAGCGCCAGCTCCACGAAACCGGTGCCGGGGAACAGGACCCGGCCGTCCACCACGTGATCCGCCAGCCAGGGCTGGCGACGCAGCGACAGTCGGCCAGTGAGGATTACACCGCCGCCGTCCGGCAGCTCGACGGCGGCGCCGAGCAGCGGGTGCTCCACGGACTCGAGCCCGGCCCCGGACACGTCTCCGGTGGCACCGGTCCGCTCCGGCCAGAACCGTTCGTGCTGGAAGGCGTAGGTCGGCAGTTCGACCCGGCGGGCGCCCGTGCCGGCGAAGAACGCCTCCCAGTCCACCCTGACACCATGGGCGTGCAGCACCGCCAGCGCCGTCACCGCAGCCGT
>NZ_JBIVNO010000046.1:0-4173 GCF_044753645.1 Streptomyces sp. NPDC093261 | reverse complement strand
CGGCCATACAACCCACGCCCCATCCCCAACCACTGCGCACCCTGACCCGTGAACACAACCCCCAACCGACCATCACCAGCCACCGCCTCCACCGCAGCCACCGACAGCTCACCCGACGTCCGGCCCACAGAAACCAGACGGTGGTCGAACCGCGACCGCGACAACAGGGAGTACGCCACGTCCACCGGCCGCGCCGAAACCTCCGCCAGCCGGGCCAACTGCTCACGGGCGGCCGCCCCGGACCGGCCGCACACCAGCCACGGCACCACCACATCCACCGCCCCCGGCTCAACCACCTCACCGACCGGAGCCTGCTCCAGGATCGTGTGCGCGTTCGTCCCCGAGATCCCGAACGACGACACCGCCGCCCGCCGCGGCCGCTCCACCACCGGCCACGCCCTCGCCTCAGTTACCAGCTCGACTTCACCGGCTTCCCAGTTCACGTGTGACGAGGGGCGGTCCACGTGCAAGGTCCGCGGCGCAACACCGTGGCGGAGCGCCACGACCATCTTGATCACGCCCGCGACACCGGCGGCGGCCTGTGTGTGCCCGATGTTCGACTTCACCGAACCCAGCAGCAACGGCGTCTCACGGCCCTGCCCGTAGGTCGCCAGCAACGCCTGCGCCTCGATCGGATCACCCAGCGACGTGCCCGTCCCGTGACCCTCCACGACATCCACGTCGAGCGGCGACAGACCGGCCCCGGCGAGAGCCTGGCGGATCACGCGCTGCTGGGACGGTCCGTTCGGCGCCGTCAGGCCGTTCGACGCGCCGTCCTGGTTCACCGCCGACCCCCGCACCACGGCAAGGATCTCGTGACCGTTGCGCACCGCGTCCGACAGCCGCTCCACCACCAGCATGCCGACACCCTCAGACCAGCCGACACCGTCAGCGGAGTCGGCGAAGGACCGGCAGCGGCCATCGACGGACATACCCCGCTGGCGGGAGAAGTCGACGAACAGGTTCGGGGTGGACATTACGGTCACCCCGCCGGCCAGCGCCAGATCACAGTCACCCGACCTCAACGCCTGGGCCGCCCAGTGCAGGGCCACCAACGAGGACGAGCACGCCGTGTCGACCGTGACCGCCGGGCCCTCGAAGCCGAAGGTGTAGGCGACGCGGCCGGACGCCACGCTCGGGGCGCTGCCGTTGCCGCGGTACCCCTCGAACTCCGGGGTGTTCAGCAGTTCCGAGTAGTCGCTGTACATCACGCCGGCGAACACACCGGTGCGGCTGCCCCGCAGCGACACCGGATCGATGCCCGCCCGCTCCAGTGCCTCCCACGACGTCTCCAGCAGCAGACGCTGCTGCGCGTCCGTGGCGAGCGCCTCACGGGGGCTCATGCCGAAGAACTCCGCGTCGAACTCCCCCGCGTCGTGCAGGAAACCCGCCTCACGCGCGTACGAGGTGCCGAGGTGGTCGGGGTCGGGATGGTACAGGCCGTCGAGGTCCCAGCCCCGGTTGTCCGGGAATGCCGACACGGCGTCCACTTCGTCGGTGACCAGCTGCCACAGGTCCTCCGGCGACCGCACCCCACCCGGGTAGCGGCACGCCATGCCCACGATCACCACCGGGTCGTCGGACACGGACGGCAGTGACGCGACCGGCGTCTCCGCCGGCTCGATCCCCAGCAGTTCCCCGATCAGGTAGGCCGCCAGCCCGGTGGAGGTCGGGTAGTCGAAGACGAGCGTCGCCGGCAGCCTCAACCCGGTCACGGCGGCCAGGCCGTTGCGCAGTTCCACCGCCGTCAGGGAATCCATGCCCAGCTCCCGGAACGAGCGCTCCGGATCCACCGGCGCCGAGGCGTCGTGGCCCAGCACGGCCGCCACCCGGCCACGGACCAGGTCGAGCACGACCTCCGTGCGGTCGGCCTCTGGGAGTGCTGCAAGGCGGCGGACCAGGCCGTCGGCCACCTCCCCTCCGTGCGCCGCGATCCGCCGGCCCCGCGTGCGCACGAGTCCGCGCAGCAAGGCGGGCACCTCGCCACGAGCCCGCACCGCCGCCAGATCGAGCAGCACGGGCGACACCACGGCCTCGTCCGGCACGGACAGGGCCGCGTCGAACAGCGCCATGCCCTGCTCGACCGTCAGCGGCGGCACGCCTTCACGGGCGAGGCGGGCGCGGTCGGCGTCGGTGAGCCCGGCGGTCATGCCGGTCTCGGGCGCCCACGCGCCCCACGCGAGCGACAGGCCGGGCAGCCCATGGGCGCGGCGGTGGGCGGCGAGGGCGTCGAGGAACGCGTTGCCCGCCGCGTAATTGCCCTGGCCGGCCGCGCCGAGGATGCCGGCGACCGAGGAGAAGAGCACGAAGGCGTCGAGGTCGGTGGTCAGCTCGTGCAGGTGCCAGGCGGCATCCGCCTTCACTCGCAACGCCGTGGCGAGGCGCTCGGGCGTGAGGGAGTCGATGACACCGTCGTCCAGCACACCGGCGGCGTGCACGACGGCACGCAGGGGGTGCCCGGCCGCCACGGTGGCAAGTGCCGCCGCCAGCGCGTCCCGGTCCGTCACGTCGCAGGCGAGGACCGTTGCGGTGGCACCGAGTCCTGTCAGATCGGCGACCAACTCGGTGGCGCCCTCGGCGTCGGGTCCACGGCGACTGAGCAGCAGCAGGTGCCGCACGCCGTGCTCGGCGACGAGGTGCCGTGCGAGGCTCGCGCCGAGCCCGCCGGTGCCACCCGTGATCAGGACCGTGCCGTCGGCGTCCCAGTGCGTGCTCGCGGCGGGGGCGGTGAGGCGGGCGAGCCGAGCGGCCCGGACCTCGCCGTCCCGCACGCGCACCTGGGGCTCGTCGGTGGCGAGGACCACGCCCAGCGGCAGCGGTCCGTGGTCGGCATCGACGAGGACGAAGCGGCCGGGGTTCTCGGTCTGGGCGGACCGTACGAGGCCCCACGGCGCGGCCGTGGCCGGATCGGCGCCGTCGATGACGAACACCAGCCGGGTCCCGTCGGACGACACGTCGGACGCGAGCCAGCGCTGGAGCAGGCTCAGCGCACGGGCGGCGAGGTCGTGGGTTCCGGTGAGCACGTCGCCGTCGGCGGCGAGAGGTACGACGACGGCGTCGGGGGCGCCGCCGAGCGAGGCCAGGTCGACGGCGGCCGAGACAGTGACGCCTGCCGAACGCAACCGGTCGGCGACACCGCGCGGGTCGTCGCCGAGCACGACGGCGGTCACCGGCTCGTTGCCGGCGCGTGCCCGTGCCGACCAGTCGATTCGGTAGAGCGCGTCGGTGCCTGGGCTCATCTGGTCGGCGGCGAACTCGCGGAACACGAGCGAGTCGACGGTGGCAACCATGTTGCCGGCTGTGTCTGCGGCGGCGATGGTGACGCCGTCGGCGGGATTCCCGGTCAGGACCACGCGCAGCGCGGCGGCCGCCGAGGCGTGCAGGGTCACGCCCTCCCAGGCGAACGGGAGCACACTGCGATCGGTGCCGCCGGTCAGCGACGCCGCGTGCAGAACCGCGTCCAGCAGCGCCGGGTGCAGGCCGTACGCGTCGGCCTGGCCGGCTGTCTGGTCCGGCAGCACGACGTCCGCGTAGATGTCGCCGCCGCGGCGCCAGGCGGTCGTGAGACCGCGGAACATCGGGCCGTAGCCGAAGCCGAGGTCGGCGAGCCGCTCGTAGAAACCGTCCAGGGCGATGGCTTCCGCACCGGCCGGCGGCCACGTGGAGAGGTCGGCCGTGGCGGCCTCGGAGGCGGCCAGGGCGCCGAACGCGTGTTGTGTCCACGGACCGTCGGTGTGTTCGGGGCGGGAGAACACGCCGAAGGCAGTGCCGTCAACCCGCACCTGTATGTGCACCGCGGCGGTTTCAGGCAGAACGAGCGGGACCGCCAGGGTCAGCTCGTCGATCCGGTCGAGCCCGACCTCGTCGCCGGCGCGCAGCGCCAGCTCGACGAACCCGGTGCCGGGGAACAGGACCTGGCCGTGTACGACGTGATCCGCCAGCCACGGTACGGACCGCACGGAGAGCCGCCCGGTGAGCACGGTGACCTCGCCGCCGGCGACGGCAACGGCCGCGCCCAGCAGTGGGTGTTCGACCGAGGCGAGGCCCGCGCCGGACACGTCTCCGGTGGCACCGGTCCGCTGCGGCCAGAACCGTTCGTGCTGGAAGGCGTAGGTCGGCAGATCGACCCGGCGGGCGCCCGTGCCGGCGAAGAACGCCTCCCAGTCCACCCTG
>NZ_JBIVNO010000045.1:1762-5137 GCF_044753645.1 Streptomyces sp. NPDC093261 | reverse complement strand
GTTCGGCGGCGTCCTACTCTCCCACAGGGTCCCCCCTGCAGTACCATCGGCGCTGTAAGGCTTAGCTTCCGGGTTCGGAATGTAACCGGGCGTTTCCCTCACGCTATGACCACCGAAACACTATGAAACACACAACCCGACACACCATCGTCACCGACGGCGGGATTGTTCGTGGTTTCAGAACCAACACAGTGGACGCGAGCAACTGAGGACAAGCCCTCGGCCTATTAGTACCGGTCACCTCCACCAGTTACCTGGCTTCCAGATCCGGCCTATCAACCCAGTCGTCTACTGGGAGCCTTACCCCATCAAGTGGGTGGGAGTCCTCATCTCGAAGCAGGCTTCCCGCTTAGATGCTTTCAGCGGTTATCCCTCCCGAACGTAGCCAACCAGCCATGCCCTTGGCAGAACAACTGGCACACCAGAGGTTCGTCCGTCCCGGTCCTCTCGTACTAGGGACAGCCCTTCTCAAGACTCCTACGCGCACAGCGGATAGGGACCGAACTGTCTCACGACGTTCTAAACCCAGCTCGCGTACCGCTTTAATGGGCGAACAGCCCAACCCTTGGGACCGACTCCAGCCCCAGGATGCGACGAGCCGACATCGAGGTGCCAAACCATCCCGTCGATATGGACTCTTGGGGAAGATCAGCCTGTTATCCCCGGGGTACCTTTTATCCGTTGAGCGACGGCGCTTCCACAAGCCACCGCCGGATCACTAGTCCCGACTTTCGTCCCTGCTCGACCCGTCGGTCTCACAGTCAAGCTCCCTTGTGCACTTACACTCAACACCTGATTGCCAACCAGGCTGAGGGAACCTTTGGGCGCCTCCGTTACCCTTTAGGAGGCAACCGCCCCAGTTAAACTACCCATCAGACACTGTCCCCGATCCGGATCACGGACCCGGGTTAGACATCCAGCACGACCAGACTGGTATTTCAACGACGACTCCACCCGAACTGGCGTCCGAGCTTCACAGTCTCCCAGCTATCCTACACAAGCCGAACCGAACACCAATATCAAACTGTAGTAAAGGTCCCGGGGTCTTTCCGTCCTGCTGCGCGAAACGAGCATCTTTACTCGTAGTGCAATTTCACCGGGCCTATGGTTGAGACAGTCGAGAAGTCGTTACGCCATTCGTGCAGGTCGGAACTTACCCGACAAGGAATTTCGCTACCTTAGGATGGTTATAGTTACCACCGCCGTTTACTGGCGCTTAAGTTCTCAGCTTCGCCCACCCGAAAGTGAGCTAACCGGTCCCCTTAACGTTCCAGCACCGGGCAGGCGTCAGTCCGTATACATCGCCTTACGGCTTCGCACGGACCTGTGTTTTTAGTAAACAGTCGCTTCTCGCTGGTCTCTGCGGCCACCCCCAGCTCAAGCAGCAAGTGCTCTCACCAGGAATGGCCCCCCTTCTCCCGAAGTTACGGGGGCATTTTGCCGAATTCCTTAACCATAGTTCACCCGAACGCCTCGGTATTCTCTACCTGACCACCTGAGTCGGTTTAGGGTACGGGCCGCCATGAAACTCGCTAGAGGCTTTTCTCGACAGCATAGGATCATCCACTTCGCCACAATCGGCTCGGCATCAGGTCTCAACCGAAAGCAAGGCGGATTTACCTACCTTGCGGCCTACACCCTTACCCCGGGACAACCACCGCCCGGGATGGACTACCTTCCTGCGTCACCCCATCACTCACCTACTAACCGCTTGGTCCGGCGGCTCCACCACTTTCCTTCCCCCGAAGGGTCCGGAACGGCTTCACGGCCTTAGCATCACGATGCTCGATGTTTGACGCTCCACAGCGGGTACCGGAATATCAACCGGTTATCCATCGACTACGCCTGTCGGCCTCGCCTTAGGTCCCGACTTACCCTGGGCAGATCAGCTTGACCCAGGAACCCTTAGTCAATCGGCGCACACGTTTCTCACGTGTGAATCGCTACTCATGCCTGCATTCTCACTCGTCAACCGTCCACGACTACCTTCCAGTGCCGCTTCACCCGGCAGACGACGCTCCCCTACCCATCACAGCCGGCGTTGGCCGTTATGCTGCAATGACACGACTTCGGCGGTACGCTTGAGCCCCGCTACATTGTCGGCGCGGAATCACTAGACCAGTGAGCTATTACGCACTCTTTCAAGGGTGGCTGCTTCTAAGCCAACCTCCTGGTTGTCTGTGCGACTCCACATCCTTTCCCACTTAGCGTACGCTTAGGGGCCTTAGTCGATGCTCTGGGCTGTTTCCCTCTCGACCATGGAGCTTATCCCCCACAGTCTCACTGCCGCGCTCTCACTTACCGGCATTCGGAGTTTGGCTAAGGTCAGTAACCCGGTAGGGCCCATCGCCTATCCAGTGCTCTACCTCCGGCAAGAAACACACGACGCTGCACCTAAATGCATTTCGGGGAGAACCAGCTATCACGGAGTTTGATTGGCCTTTCACCCCTAACCACAGGTCATCCCCCAGGTTTTCAACCCTGGTGGGTTCGGTCCTCCACGAAGTCTTACCTCCGCTTCAACCTGCCCATGGCTAGATCACTCCGCTTCGGGTCTTGAGCGTGCTACTCCACCGCCCTCTTCGGACTCGCTTTCGCTACGGCTACCCCACCCGGGTTAACCTCGCAACACACCGCAAACTCGCAGGCTCATTCTTCAAAAGGCACGCAGTCACGAGATACAGCAAGCTGCATCCGACGCTCCCACGGCTTGTAGGCACACGGTTTCAGGTACTATTTCACTCCCCTCCCGGGGTACTTTTCACCATTCCCTCACGGTACTATCCGCTATCGGTCACCAGGGAATATTTAGGCTTAGCGGGTGGTCCCGCCAGATTCACACGGGATTTCTCGGGCCCCGTGCTACTTGGGTGTCTTCCAAACGAGCCGCTGACGTTTCGACTACGGGGGTCTTACCCTCTACGCCGGACCTTTCGCATGTCCTTCGCCTACATCAACGGTTTCTGACTCGTCTCACGGCCGGCAGACCGTGAAAGAAAGATCCCACAACCCCCCAAGCGCAACCCCTGCCGGGTCTCACACGCTTGAGGTTTAGCCTCATCCAGTTTCGCTCGCCACTACTCCCGGAATCACGGTTGTTTTCTCTTCCTGCGGGTACTGAGATGTTTCACTTCCCCGCGTTCCCTCCACACTGCCTATGTGTTCAGCAGTAGGTGACAGCCCATGACGACTGCCGGGTTTCCCCATTCGGAAACCCCCGGATCAAAGCCTGGTTGACGACTCCCCGGGGACTATCGCGGCCTCCCACGTCCTTCATCGGTTCCTGGTGCCAAGGCATCCACCGTGCGCCCTTAAAAACTTGGCCACAGATGCTCGCGTCCACTGTGCAGTTCTCAAACAACGACCAACCACCCA
>NZ_JBIVNO010000044.1:0-5653 GCF_044753645.1 Streptomyces sp. NPDC093261 | reverse complement strand
CGCACGCTCGCGAAGCTCGGGAGGGTAAGGGGACGGACGTGCCATGACTCGATCCTCTCAGGGAATCGAGCCTCCATCAGACCCGGAGCGGTTCAAGTACAGCAGCGAAGTACAGCAACCACGACGACCGTAGCCAGCTGTTATCAGGCTCGGATGACCCACCGACGTGACCGGAAGCCCTCGGCGGCCGTCGTGCCCATAGTTCGCACCGAGGGGGCCAAGGATTCGAATCCCCCCAGGTCCACGCAGCTCGAAGCCCCGGCCGGGACAACTGATGGGGGCTTCGCCCAAAGTCGCTACGCCAGCCACGCGTGTCAGTGGCCGGCCGTAGCCTTTGGCCATGCATAGAGGAGCAATCACACGGGCGTCCGTGCTCAAGGCCATCGCCGAGCATGACGAGTTGGGCCGCGAGGCGTTCCTGGAGACGTACCACTTCGGCAAGGCCCGTTCGTACGTCCTCGTGCATGAGGGGCGGGGAGTACGACTCGAAGGCGATCGCCGGAGTGGCGCACAAGTGGGATCAGGGCCGTGCGCTGGCGCCCGGCGAGTTCAGCGGCGGCAAGGATCACGCAGTCGCCTGGTTGAAGCGTCTTGGCTTCCAGGTCGAGAAGCTGATCTAGTGACTATCAAACGGGCTGCGGCGAGGGCGGGCCAAGGCGTCGGGGCGAGCAGCGCCTAGCCTGGCCGGCCGGGCTGACATCCGTGGCTGACATCAACAACCGGGTTCCTGACGGCAGAAGATGACGGCAACAGAGCCGTACGCATGGGGACCCTGGCGGTAGCAGGAGGACTGCCTTGAGCCCTTGGAGTAGCAACGCGGCAGCGCGCATGCAGCCAAGAATGAACTCCTAAAGCGGGTGTCGGTTGCCTCGTTGTCCTGGTGTTTGTCCAGTGCGCCCATGGCCACCACCGTTCACCGCCGTGCGTGCAACCCCTCTGACCTGCCCCATGAACCCCTGCGAACGCCCCCGGACGGCCACGCGGACAGTTGGAAAGCGCCTTGGACGTCCCCGAACGGACCGAATCAGAGCTCCCATCCCGTCCACCGCCTCCCCAGGCAGAGCCGAGCAGACGCAGCCCCTGGCGTCCAAGCCGTTCGTGCAGTGGCGCGCTGCACCTGGATCTCATACGGCCGCAGCCGGGCGCGCCTCGCTGACTTCCCGTCAAAGCGCGCCCTATATGTCGCTTGTTCCGATATCCCCAGTTCACGGTTCTTCTGATCCCCAGAGCACCCCAGTTCGCTGTCGGGGTCGCCGGGCCGTGGCGCCGGCTGCAAGGAGACAGCGATGCATCTGACCCACCCGGCAGGTAGACCTGCACGTCGCGGTCCGGGGCCGAATAGGAGCGGGCCCTGGGCGTGGCTGCGCACGTGCGCGGCGGCGTTGGCGGTGCTGGCGGGACTGGTCCTGCCGGCCGTCTCCTCATCCCCGGCCTGGGCCCGCCCATCCCCTGACGCCTACGTCACCAACGCCGGCACGAACGACGTGTCGGTGATCGACACCACCACCAACACCGTCATCGCCACCGTCCCCGTCGGCGGCGACCCAGAGGGTGTGGCGAGCACCCCGAACGGCCGACGCGTCTACGTCACCAACCGAGCTTCGAACACTGTGTCGGTGATCGACACCAGAACCAACACCGACGTAGCCACCATCCCCGTCGGCAACATGCCGATCGGTATCGCGATCACCCCGAACAGCCTGCGCGCCTACGTCGCCAACGCCGGTTCTGACGATGTGTCGGTGATCGACACCACCACCAACACCGTCATCGCCACCATCCCCGTCAGCACCTCGCCGAACCTAGTCGCGATCACTCCGGACGGCCTGCACGCCTACGTCACCAACTTCGGCTCGGGCAATGTGTCGGTGATCGACACCACCACCAACACCGTCGTCGACACCATCCCCGTCGGCACCGGCCCGATCGGTATCGCGAGCACCCCGAACGGCCGACGCGCCTACGCCACCAACTTCGCCTCGAACGACGTGTCGGTGATCGACACCACCACCAACACCGTCATCGCCACCATCCCCGTCGGCACCCACCCGCACGATGTCGCGATTACCCCGAACGGCCGACGCGCCTACGTCGTCGCCAACAACGGAACGAACGACGTGTCGGTGATCGACACCACCACCAACACCGTCGTCGACACCATCCCCGTCGGCGGCATCACGGGCGGTGTCGCGATCACCCCGAACGGCCGACGCGCCTACATCGTCACCGTTAGCTCGAACGATGTGCAGGTGATCGACACCACCACCAACACCGTCGTCGCCACCGTCCCCGTCGGCGCCTTTCCGGGCCGTGTCGCGATCACCCCGGGGAATGGTAAACACCACAAGCCCCACAAGCCCGAGAAGCCGAAGAAGCCCTGCCACCACTGACGACAGCAAACAAAGCCCCCCGGGACACAGGAACGACTGACACGAGGTGTCGTTGTCCTGGTCTTTGTCCAGTGCGCTGACGGACACCTCGGTTCATCGCCGTACGCGCACCCCGCCTGACCTGCCGCGTGAACCCCCACGGACACCTCCGCACGGTCATGCGGACAGTTGGAAAGCGTGCACATCGAAGAGACGCGCCGGATGTACTGACCGCGTACAGCGTGGGGCCCGGATGCGGCATGCCATGCGCCCTCCCCCACGACTGCGCGGCCACGCACGCTGGTTGGCGACAGTGGAGCCGGACTACCGGGGGTTGACAGTGGGCGAGTGGAAGCAAGGGAAGTGCGGTTGGCCAACGGCGGCCGGCGGTCGTTGCCAGAACAAGACAGTGAAGGGCACGTCGCGCTGCTACCTCCACCAAGGTGACTGGACGAAGCGCGGCCAAGCCGAGCTGAAGAAGAGGGCGAGCAAGCGCCGCAAGAAGTGACCCGGGGCCGGGGGGTGAGTGTCTAACTGCGTGACAATGCCGGCGAACATCGGCGGACGAGCCCGAACGTCTGTGGACCATCAGCGCAAGTGATATGCACAGCGGCCCAAGACAGCGCCCCCGTCTCAGTTGCTTCGGGACGAAGAGGTCGTGGGTTCAAATCCCGCCACCCCGACAGGTCAAGCACCAGGTCAAGCCTCAGCATCCTCACCCTCCGGTCATTTAGGTCAGGATCTGACCTCCAGGCCCCCTAGCGTCCTCCTTGCCTGGCGGAACACGAACCACGGAAGGCAGCGACCATGAGCGAGACCGTAACTGTCAACGAACTGGCCACCCACGACTCGGCCCATGAGCCGACCGCCACCAGCGAGCGCGCCGACTTGCTGGAGGCCCTGACCAAGCATCGGCGCTTCCTGCGCTTCACCACCCGTGACCTCACCGACGAGCAGGCCGGGCGCCGGACCACCGCCAGCCAGCTGTGCCTGGGCGGCCTGATCAAACATGTCACTGCGGTCGAGCGAGCTTGGGCGCAGTTCATCCTGGATGGCCCGTCGGCGATGCCCGACTTCACCACCATGACCGAGGCCGACTGGGCCCGACGGGCCGACGAGTTCCGGATGCTGCCCGGCGAGACGCTGACCGGCGTGCTCGCCGACTACGCCGAGGTAGCCCGCCGAACCGACGAACTAGTCGCCACCCTCCCCGACCTGGACGCCACACAACCACTACCGAAGGCCCCGTGGTCCCAGCCGGGCGCGCGATGGTCGGCCCGCCGGGTACTGATGCACATCATCGCCGAGACCGCCCAGCACGCCGGCCACGCCGACATCATCCGCGAGTCCCTGGACGGCGCCAAGACCATGGGTTAGCCAGCGGGGCGGGCGGCAGGGCGTATCGCCTCCTGCACGGGGGCGATACGCCCTGTGAGCCCGCAAACGCCTTTGCCTCACGATCCGCGGGTCAGGGACGTCAGCGAGGCAGCTGACATCTGGTCCTGACATCAACGGGCGCGAACGTCGGCGTATCAGTGCAGCTGAGGGCGCACCCACGAACGGCGGTACGAAGCCGCTATGCAGACCGATACGGGACGCCGAATCGAACTCCTAAAGCGGTGCTCATCCACGAGCGCCCTCCCGGGCCGTCCTGGGGCCGTGGAAGGCCGCTCGATGGTGACCAACGTCGACAACTGCCGACAGCTGGGCAGCAGGTCAGAAGGTTGATCGATTAGGCGGCCGCAGGTCACAGCCGCCCACGGTCAGTTGTGGCTGGACGGTGGCGGCAGGTCAACTAGGTTGCAGTCAGGCGGTTGGGCTCGGTGAGGATACGTCCATGGACAGTGCAGCAGACGATGTGAACCAGGCAATTGCGGGCGAGTTGCTGCTCATGGATCCGCGGGTACGCGCCTCGCGCGAACGCGCCGGACAGCTCCTCGACCCGGAATTCGTTGAGGTCGGCGGGTCGGGGCGACGATGGACGTACGAGACCATGCTCGCCGAACTGGCCGACCATCCCGGCAGTTCGCCAGACGCTCCCCGCTACGAGCCCTCAGAGATCTCGGGGGTGCTGCTCGCGCCGGGTCTGGTGCATCTGACGTTCGAGACCATGCTCGGCGAGCGCAGGACCAGGCACAGTTCGATCTGGCGCAAGGGGGACGGAGCCACGGGCTGGCGGATGTACTACCACCAGGCCACGCGCGTGCCGCCGGGCGTGGACTGAGTGCCGGCGCGTCCCCGGCCCTCCGCAGGAAAACCACGAGCGGCCAGGCGCTCTTCACGAAGGTGACGCACCGGCAAGGTCTGGCCGGATCAGCAACAGGCCCCCTGGGCCGTCTCCGGGCCATGCGAGGTCACCCGACGCCGACCGGCAACGACAGAAGCCCACGGCATCTGAGCTGGTCAGAGCCGTGGGCTTCCTCAGCCTCGCTGGTGAGCGAGACCGGTGATCAGTACACCGGCGTGTGATGCGGGCGAACGCGCAATGCCGCACGTCAGGGGCGTGAGGATTGGGTCAATCAGGTGACATTTCTTTCTGAGGATGCGTGCTCGGGATACCCGAGACAATCCTGAAGGGCAGCCCCACCGGCCGCAGCGCTCCATCGGGCGCGGACCTTCCGGGGCGCTCGGATTCGGGAAGGAGTTCTCGATGCAGAAACGAATCGCACGCGGCCTCACCTCAGGTCTCGCCGCAGCCATTCTGGCGACGGGAGTGGCCGCCGCAGCGGCAGGCTCCGCCTCCGCGGCGCCCTCCTCGACCGCCAGCGTGACGTCCAGCCATCTGGCACCGCCGGCGAAGAAATGTCACAAGGTCAAGGGCTACTGGAAGAAGGTCAAATCCCACGGCAAGGTAAAGAAGGTCTGGGTCAAGCCCCACACCGTCTGCACCAAGTAGCGGCACTCCGCCGCTCCGCATGGGCCTCCATGTGCAGACAGCAGACCTGCACATGGAGGTCTGCGTATGTGCAGGCGCCAGGCCCACGCCCCAAGCCCCCCTGGGTGCTCGTGAGGTAGTCGATCCTGTTCTGAAGCAAGGCGACGCGGAGCCCTGTGATCGACTCGTGTGGTCGTGGGTCATGTCGGTCGTGGCGCGGGAGCCGACAGTCGAGCGGGTCTGTGGCCATCCTCTGGCCAGGATCGGACTCGCCGACCACGCGCCGTTGGAGAATCACCAGGTCACGGGACTCGTGAACCGCTCCGGGTCTGATGGAGGCTCGATTCCCTGAGAGGATCGAGTCATGGCACGTCCGTCCCCTTACCCTCCCGAGCTTCGCGAGCGTGCG
>NZ_JBIVNO010000043.1:0-8637 GCF_044753645.1 Streptomyces sp. NPDC093261 | reverse complement strand
CAAAAACGTCCGCTCTAAAGTGCACGTCAGAGCAGCCTTGAGATGCATTCATCCCCGGCGTGAACGCCGGGGCTTTCTGCAAGAGTCCCGGTAAGGCGCGGGTCCGCGAGGTTCGCCGTCGGCTCGCGGAGGAGGGGCCTTCCTGGACGAGGGATCGCGACGCGGACTTCGAGACGGTCACGGTGCCCGAAGGCGATTGTGACCGGCTGCGCGACCTGCTGATCTCCGAGGGCGCGCCGACGGTTGTCGAGGTCGGTCTCGCGTACGCCAGTTCCGCGCTCGCGATCGGTGAGGCACTGATCACTGTCGACTCGGCGCACCCCCGGCACGTCATCGTCGACCCGTTTCAAGAAAGTGAGTGGTCCAACGCCGGCTGGGACCTGCTGTGCTCTGCCGGGCTGGACTCGATCGCCTCGCTCATGCTCACTCCCTCGTCGCTGGCACTCCCGCAACTCCTCACCGAGGGTCTCGTCGCCGACGCGGCGTTCGTGGACGGCAGTCACCGGTTCCATGAGGTTTTCGTCGATCTCTACTTCCTGCGAAAGATCGTTCGACCTGGCGGCTTGATCGTCATCGACGACGACTGGGCACCGTCAGTGCGAACGGCCCTGCACTACTACCAGCGGAACCTGGGATGGACGGAGGTTCCCGACGCCTTCGCCGGCGAAACCGTGGAGATGGTTGGCGCCAGTCCCCAAGCCGAGTCAAGGACTCGCTGCAAGGCCCTGCGCTTGCCTGACCCCTCGTTCGAACCGCCCTTCGAAGAGTTCCACCCGTTCTGAGACCACTGCCAGGGTCGGGCAGCCCTGAGCGGCGAAGCGGCTTCCCCATGGAGGAATCGAGCCGTTGCGGGCTCCCGCGGAGCGGCCACAGGCGGCTCCGGCGCGGGGTCGCCGTGTCAGGGGCTGAAGGTGGGTGCGGAGGAACGCGGATGCGCGACCGGTGGCACGCTCACTGGACCAGATCGGCGACTGGTGGTCGCTGCTCATCATCCGGGACGCCCTGGACGGCGCGCGCCGCTTCACCGAGTTCCAAAAGCGTCTTGGCCTGGCCAAGAACATCCTCAGCGCACGGCTGAGCAAACTCGTCTCCCATGGCATCCTCCGCCTGGAGCCCGCGTCCGACGGCAGCGTCTACCAGGAGTACGTCCTCACCGAGAAGGGCGAGTCACTGCGCATTGTGCTGCTCGCCTTTGCGCCAACGGGGCCAGGACTTCCTCTTCGCCCCGGACGAGCGGCCCATGCCGCTCGTGGAGAAGCAGGGCGGCACGCCGGTGGCCCGACTTGAAATCACCCTCCCGAGCGGGCGCGTGCTGCAACCGCATGAGGTGGGAGTCCTCAAGGATTCGGACAACTGGCATCCTCTCACGGGCGTTGAGCCTCTGCCGCGATGGCGAGCGCGCGCCGAGCCGCTGGTCGTCGGTCGGACGGTCGGTGGACCACGGCTCACAGTCGGTGGTCCAGGTCGGCTCCGGCATGTTCTCCATGAGGGCGAGCATGCGAGGTGCGGCCGGTGAGCGCAGCCGGTCCCGCGGGTCGCCGCCCGGGATCGTGGCACGGGGACAGGAGGCGCCAGCCCGCCAAGCAACGCACGTCCGACCAGCCACTCGATCAGTGGCGATGTCCACGCCGGGCGCGGCCGGATTCCGCCGCTTCTCAGCGCTCGTTGGCCCCCGCGAGGCCCGCCGTCCCGGGACCGGCGGGCCAGCGCCCGGGAGGGCGCCGTCGCGAGGTAAACGGAACGTACGCTTCCGCCGGCCGAACCGGAAGCCTCATGGCCGTGTGCTACGGCTCACATCCCCCCGTCCAGGTCGCGGACGCGCTCGTCTCCCCGCCGTGTCCGGAGGCGGCGGGGCCGTCGTCATGCGGTGGATGGCTGCGGCGGAACAGCAGGGGGCGCCGATTCAGTGGCGGCCTGCCGCTCGCGGAGTTCGGCGAGCAGCGAAGGATTGACGATCGAGAGGACGACCTCGATGTGCTTGCTGTCGGCGGCATCCCAGAGGACGTCGCGGGCTTCGCGATACTTCGCGGCCAGCCGGTCGCGCTTCTCGGTGGGGAGCTGGGCGGTCCGGTCGGGGTGGCTGTTGTGCGCGTTGTCGGCGATCTTCACCAGGGTTGCGTCCCGGTTGCCGGTGATGCGCTCGATTTTCTCGCCGTACGGAACACCGGGCTGGTTGGTCACAGCTTCCACGACGGAGACGACATGAGCCGGGATACCGACTGCCCGCAACCGCCCCGCCGTCCAGTCGGTGTCCTCGATCACGTCGTGCAGCAGACCGGCCATCACCAACTCGGGGCCGAACGGCGCGAGTCCGGCGGCGACCGCGCGAACATGCTCGATATAAGGGACGCCGATCTTGTCGACCTGGCCGGCGTGCGCTTCCGCCGCGAAGTTGTCGACATCCTCGACCGTCTGCATGTGTGCTCTCTTCGTCCGATGGTCGTTCGGTGGGCCACCCTCATGGTGGGGACTCCTCGTCCGGGCACACCAGGTCCGCGCCGGCTTCGAGCGCGCGCCGCGACCCACGCCTGCCCGACGGCGCGTAGGTGAGTCAGCACCACGCTGCCAGGCACCCGGGGCCGACCGGTGAGGGTCAGCCACGGGCGCGGAGGCTGGCTTCTTCGAGGTCGAGTTCGCGCTGGATCCGGCGCCGGGTGGCGTTGCTGATCTTGTTCGCTTCGTAGAGGCGCTGGAGTTCGGCCACCTCGATGGCGATGAGCGTCCGGCGTATCTCGCGATAGGCATCGGCAGGACGGGCGTCCGGGTCGCTGTAGTGGGCGTCGTCGGCCTGGTGTACGCGCGCTTCCAGCTGGCGACGGGCCTGCTTCAACGCCGTCTCGGCCGCGATACCCAGATCGGCGAACTGATCCGGATCGCCCAGCTGTTTGAGCTCTTCGAGAGCGACGTGGGCGATGCGTCGGCGGGTCCGTGCCTCTTCGCGGGCGGTGTGCTCCGGTTCCAGAGCGATGCCGGAGCGGCGGACGATGGGGGCGAGAGTGAAACCCTGGAAGATGAGGGTGAGCGCGATGGTCCCGGTGGTGAGCGTGAGGATGAGCGCTCGGTGTGGCAGTGGCGCCCCCGTGTCGGTGGTCAGAGGGATGGAGAGCGCGGCGGCCAGCGGCATGACGCCTCGGGTGCCCGCCCAGGACAAGACGGCCGGAACGCGCCAGGAAAGCCGCCTGGTGCCCTCCTGGTGCCGGAAATGGATCAGGGCGGACAGCGGGAAGACCCACAGCAGGCGGATCGCCAGCACGGTGAAGGCGATCACCGGCACCCACAGCGGCCAGCCGTGCTCGTCACGCGCGAGCTGACGGACGACGGAGGGGAGCTCGAGTCCGATGAGCGCGAAGACGACGCTCTCCAGCAGGAAGGACACGGTGTCGTAGACGGCGTGGACCTGGAGGCGGATGGGGGCGTTGCTGAGCTTGTGACCGGAGCTGCCGAGGACAACCCCGGACACGATGACGGCGGTCACGCCGGAGGTGTGCGACTGCTCGGCGATGACGTACGAGGCGTACGGAGTGACCAATGCGATGACGGTCTCCAGGATGGGGTCCTCGGTCCGACGGCGGATGAGGGCCACCACCATGGCGACCGCCGCGCCGATGAGGGCTCCTCCGCCTCCCAGGACCAGGAACTGCTCGACAGTCCCGGCCACGGTGATGGCGCTGCCGGACACCGCGGTGACCACGGCGACCTTGTACAGGACCAGGGACGTGGCGTCGTTGAACAGGCTTTCCGCCTGCACCATGGCCTGCACGCGCGGTGGGAGACGCAGGCGCCGGCCGAGCGCGGTGACGGCCACCGGGTCCGTGCTGGCCAGGACAGAGCCGAGGATGAACGCGGTCGCGACGGTGAGCGGGGTGATCGCCCGGGCGACGTACCCGACCGCGACGGCCGAGGCGAGGACCAGGCCGAAGACCAGACCGGTCACGGGCCGCCAGACGGTACGCAGGTCGCGGACCGAGATTTCCCCGGCCGAGGCGAACAGCAGGGGCGGCAACACCAGCACGTTGATCACATGAGGCGGCAGGCGAACCTCGGGCACCCACGGCATCAGCCCGACGATCAGACCGGCAATGACGAGGAGCGAGGGGGCGGGCAGGCTCCAGCGTCGGGCACCGGTCGCCACAGCGGTGGCCAGGACCACGAGCAGCAGAATGACGGTCAGGCCGGTCATGGAGCGTCCCCGATGGGTTACGGCTGGTGACCCCCCTCTGACCAGGTACTTTCTCAAGGTAACCGACCCCTGGCGGTGATGCAGCCGAGGAGGCCGCAACCGTACCGGGCGCGGCAGTCGTTGCGCTGGGACCCCTGCCAAGGGCCCAGGCCACGTATCGCACGCCATCCCCGGCGGTTCCCCACTTCGCCTGCCACCGCGGCGCCCAGATGGCGCGCGCGAGGGCGAGTTGCCGGACCGGCCTTTGGTCGCCTACCCCAGCGCCAAACGGGCGGCCCGCATCCTCACCCTGATCGTGGACGGATTGCGGGCCACATCCGCTGTGGTGTGTGCCCGTGCCCAGGTGGGGAACTTGATTCGCCCGGGTGCGGTCCTGGTGAGAGGAGCCCACGTGACAGCGTCGACGTCACCGGCAGGCGGTCGGAACCCGGGCGCACAGGAGGCCGGGTACGAGCCGGACCCGCGCCGGTGGCGGGCGCTGTGGGTCACCCTGGTGGCCGGCTTCATGAGCCTGCTGGACGTGACGATCGTGGCGGTCGCCCTTCCCACCATCCAGCGCGATCTGCACGCCTCCCCCGCCCAGGTGCAGTGGGTGGTGTCCGGATACGCCCTCACCTTCGCCCTCGCCCTCGTCACCGCCGGGCGCCTCGGTGACGCCCTGGACCGGCGCCGTATCTTTCTGCTGGCCCTCAGCGGCTTCGTGATCTTCAGTGCGGCGTGCGGAGCGGCCCCCGACATCACGCTGCTGGTGGTGGCCCGCCTCGCCCAGGGCCTGGCGGCCGGCTTCATGGCCCCCCAGAACTCCGCGCTCATCCAGCAGTTGTTCCGCGGCTCCGAACGCGGCCGCGCCTTCGGCTTCTTCGGCGCCACCGTCGGCATCTCCTCCGCCGCGGGGCCCATCACCGGAGGCGTCATCCTCGCCCTGGCCTCCGGCGCCCAGGGCTGGCGGTGGATTTTCTACGTCAATGTGCCCATCGGCATCCTCGCCGTCCTGCTCGGCCGCCGCCTGCTGCCCCGCACCGGGCGGTCCGGCCGGGGACATGTGGACCTCCCCGGTGTCCTGCTCCTCGGCCTCGGCGTCCTCGCGCTCATGTACCCGCTGGTCCAGGCGGACTCCGGCGGCATCGGCCGCCTGTGGTGGCTGTTCCTCGTCGGCGCCGCGGTCCTCGCCGTCTTCACCCGGTGGCAGCACCGCCTCGTCGCCCGGGGCATCCAGCCGCTGCTCGACCCGCGCCTGTTCTCCACCGTGCGCGGCTACGCCGTCGGCGCCGGCGTCGGCACGCTGTACTTCATCGGCTTCAGCGGCATCTGGCTGGTCTTCGCCCTCTTCTACCAGCACGGCCTCGGCTTCTCCCCGCTCCGGTCCGGCCTCGCGGTGACCCCCTTCGCCATCGGCTCGGCGAGCGCGGCCGTGGTCTCCGGCCGGCTGGTGGACCGGTTCGGCCGCCTCCTCACCGTGTGGGGTCTCGCGGGTGTGATCGTCGGCCTGGCCGGCACGGCGCTCCTGCTGCGCCTCGCACCCCTCGACATCGCTCCCTGGATCGCCGCCCCGCTGCTGTTCCTGGGCGGCATCGGCGGCGGCTTCGTGGTCTCCCCCAACATCACCATGACCCTGCGGGACGTGCCCGTTCGCATGGCGGGCGCGGCGGGCGGCGCGCTGCAGACCGGCCAGCGCCTCGGCGCCGCGGTGGGCACCGCCGCCCTGCCCGGCCTCTTCTACGTGGTACTCGGCAGGAGCGACGACTACCGCGACGCCCTCGTCACCGCCCTGGGCGCCGCCCTGGTCGGCATGGTGGCGTCCCTGGCCCTGGCGACGTCCGACTGGCGACACGACCGGCGGACGCGTCGGCCCCACCGGAAGTGCCCGGACGAGGTCGCCAACACCCCGGTGCACTGCCGGCAGACTTGACGGGCCCCTCCCGCAGCTCTTCAGGCCAGTTCCGGGCGGCCCTTGGGATGCGCGACACCGTGGTGGGCCTCCGGGACCAGTCGTGTCAGGAGCGGCGTGGGTTCGCGCCCAGGGCGGTCGCCGTGGCCACCAGCGCCGCGCCGAGGCCGGTCAGTGCACCTCCCAGGCCCGTGACCAGCGCGGTGAGGTGCCAGGCCTGGTAGGCCGACAGCAGCGAGCCGCGCAGCGTCTCGCCCATGAAGGCGGTCTGACGGAGCTGCACGAGTTTCTCGTCGTCGTTGCCGGTGGCGTGCAGTTCTTCGGTGATCTCGGCGTAGGTGCGGCCGCCGGTCGCCTGGACGACATGGTCCTTGATCAGCTCGGCGTAGGCGTGGGCCTGGGGGCCGGTCTCCACACTCTGCCCGGCGAAGGGAACGAGGTGGACGGGTAGCCCGTGGCCGGGGAACGTGATCTTTTGTGCGGCCAGTTCGCTACGGATCTCCTTCCGGCCCTTGCGACCCTGAAGAACCATGACGGGGCCGGCGGCCATCAGAGCCGCGCCGACCGTCCCTACCAGCGCGCCGGTCCAGCGGTGCGCTCTGTCCATGATGTGCCTTCCTTCGTTCGTCGTTGTGAGGGCGGATACGGCTGGTGCCGCACGTGCGGGGCGCGCCGGCGTCCGAGGAGTGCGCGGGCGCCCGCGGTGGAGCCGGTCAGCGATGGCTGAGGCCCAGCCGCCAGGCCTCGGGGCCGCGCAGCACGTACTCGACATCGAAGCGGCCGGGGTCACGCTGTTCGGTCTGCGCGAGCAGCAGCAGCGGTTCATGCGGGTCGATGGGCACCATGGAGCTGCCGGCCCGCACGGCGTCGAGTGCGCCCAAGGCCGTGGCACAGCACAGGACATGGGGGACGGACCGTACGTCCGGTTCGGGCACGGTCTGCTCCTCCGCACCGCCGCAGCCGCAACCACCGCTCTCCTCCTCCTCGCCCGATATGTCGCTCAGTGTCTCAGTAGTCCGGGATCCCGGAGCGGCGTCGGCGGGCGTGTCCCGCGCAAGCCGGTAGTGCAACGGCGGCCCGCTCAGCATCCCCACCCGCAATCCGAACCTCGTCACCCGCGCACAGCGGGACGTGCCCGCCGTACAGGTCGCCCCCGCACCGGAGGAACGCGTCCTCGCCCCCGCCGCGCCGAGCCGCCGACGCACCCGAGCGCCCCGCGCCGGCCCTGAGGATGGGCAGGGGGGATGACGGCGTCGGTCCCGCGTTCTTCCGTGCCCTCGCGCTCAAGGGCGCCTACGCCACCGAGGCCCTCGAGGCCGCCGATCCGCCCGGCCACATCGCCGCGTACGACGACGACCGCGTGGCCACCCGCTGCGTGCGCACCGGCCGGCCCATCCTGATCCCCCACGCCGATGGCCACGACCTGAGGTGCGTCGCCCGGGACGACCATGCCGCCACGCTGCTGGCCCGCGCCGGAGTGCACTCCTACATGGCCGTCCCGCTCACCGCACGCGCCACCGTCCTCGGCTTCCTGGGGCTGACCCGCGCCCGCGATCCACGGCCCTTCGACGAGGACGATCTCGGCATCGCCACCGAACTGGCCTCCCGCACCGCGGTGTGCATCGACAACGCCCGCGCCCACCAGAGCGTGCGCAACGCCGCCGAGACCCTGCAGCGCAGCCTGCTCCCCCACCACCCGCCCCACCTGCCCGGTCTGCAGGTCGCTTCCCGGTACCAGCCCGCACAGGCCGCCTACGAAATCGGCGGTGACTGGTACGACGTCCTCCCGCTGGGCGGCGACAGGACGGCTCTCGTCGTGGGCGATGTCATGGGCAGCGGCATCGACGCCGCCGCGGCCATGGGCCGTCTGCGCACCGCCACCGCCGCCTTCGCCGGCCTCGACCTCGACCCCATCCGCGTCCTCGAGCAACTCGACACGATCACCTCCGGACTGGAGCAGTACATCGCCACCTGCCTCTACGCCGCCTACGATCCCCACCGTGGTGAGTGCCACATTGCCAACGCCGGCCACCTGCCCCCCGTCCTCGTTCGCCGCGGAAACCATCCCCACCTGCTCGACCTGCCCACCGGCACCCCACTCGGCGTCGGCGGCGTCCCCTTCGAGACCACCACCGTCAGCCTCGACCTGGGCGACCAGCTGGTCCTCTACACCGACGGACTGGTCGAAACCCGCCACCACCCCATCGACGAACGCCTCGACACGCTCCTCCGCGTCCTCGACGCACCCGACTGCCCGCTGGAAGACACCTGCGACCGTCTCCTGCACGATCTCCGGCAGCCCGACGACCACGACGACGTCGCCCTGCTGATCGCCCGCAGACTGTCGTTCGCCCCAGAAGGTGCCCAGCGTCTCCGCTAGCCTCCGGTGAAACGCCACTGTCGGTGCGGCGGATGCGAGGCGATGGCGGACGATCGGCAAGACCGGAGCCCTTCCACGCCCCCGGTGAGCGGTACCTAGTGAGCCGGTCCGGAGATCCTGTCGCAGTAGCGGCAGATGCGGTCGATGATCTGGTCTGCGGTCTTGGTCCACTTGAAGGGGCGGGCCTGT
>NZ_JBIVNO010000042.1:0-10194 GCF_044753645.1 Streptomyces sp. NPDC093261 | reverse complement strand
CCCCCACCGCCTACGAGCACTTCGACGCCCGTGACGAGGGCTGGACCAAGGTCGTCCTGCATCCCGACGGCCACGGCAACGGCCACAAGCGGTAAAAGATCCAGGGCCGCTGGCCGCCTGCTCTCCAGGACCGGCCGACCGACAAGTGGCGTCCAATCCCGGCTTCGGCCGGGCTGGACAGGCCGTCGTCGCCTGCGCTCCTGTCATACCTGCAGCGGCGATCGACCGCGTCCGGCCACGGGAGTTGAGGACTGGGTGCGGGCCACGCGCGGAGACTCCGGCGTTGTCCGCTGTGCGCTGTTGACCTTCTCGGTCAAGTGACCCGCCTTCCGTTCACCTCACCGCACGTGGGGAGCACTCATGAAGACAGACATCTCCACCGCCCGCCTCCAACACGATCCGCTCGTCCGGGGCCTGGGCTGGGCCAGTGCCCTCCTGGGTGTGCCGCAGGTCGTCGCCCCGGCGGGCTTCGCCCGGGCCTTGGGCGTGGACGGCACTTTCCGGCACCGCTCGGCGACGACCGCCGTCGGTGTGCGCGAGCTCGCGGCGGCGACCGGGTTGCTGGGGCGGCCGCATCCTGCCTGGCTCTGGGGTCGCGTCGGCGGCGATCTCATGGATCTGACGATGCTGACCCGGGCCATGAGGAACCACAACGGTCGTGGCCTGGGCCGCACCGTTGCCGCGACCGCCGCGGTCACCGCCATCACGGCCACGGACGTCTACGCGGCGGTGACCCGCACCCGTAGGAGCACCTCCATGGAACTGACCGCGGCCGTCACCGTCAACCGATCCCCGGACGAGGTCTACGCCCTTTGGAAGGACCTGAAGCGACTGCCGGACTTCATGGCGCACCTGGACGAGGTGCGCGTCACCGGCCCGCGCACCAGCCACTGGCGGGCCAGCGCGCCGTTCGGCAAGGCGGTCGAATGGGACGCCGAGACCACGCAGGACGTCCCCGGCCAGCTGATCGCCTGGCGGTCGGTGGACGGCGCCGACATCGACAACTCCGGCGAGGTCCGCTTCGTGCCCGCCCCCGGAGGCCGGGGCACGGAGATCCGGGTGACCCTGCGCTACGACCTACCCGGCGGGGCGCTGGGCAAGGCCGCGGCGCGCTACTTCGGCGAGGAACCGCACCAGCAGCTGGACGACGACCTGCGCCGCTTCAAGCAGATAGCGGAGATCGGCGAGGTCGTCCGCTCCGAGGGCGCACCCGGCGGCAAGCGGGCCCGCGGCGAGTTCCCGCAGCGCCCGGCCCGACCGCTGACCGATAAAGAACTGAAGGAGGCCCTGGCATGAAGGCGAACTGCTGGACGGGACGCAACTCGGTCGAGGTGCAGGACGTCCCCGAGCCGTCGATCCTGAACAGCCGCGACGCCATCGTGAAGATCACCTCGACGGCAATCTGCGGCTCCGACCTCCATCTGCTCGACGGCTACGTCCCCACCATGGAAAAGGGCGACATCATGGGCCACGAGTTCATGGGAGAGATCGTCGAGGTCGGCCCCGGCGTCAGCGACGAACTGCGCGTCGGCGACCGGGTCGTCGTGCCCTTCCCCATCGCCTGCGGAGCCTGTGCGTCCTGCCGCGCCGAGCTGTTCTCGTGCTGCGAGAACACCAACCCCAACGCCGGCATCTCGGAGAAGTTCTTCGGCCACCCCACCGCCGGCATCTACGGCTACTCCCACCTCACCGGCGGCTTCGCCGGCGGCCAGGCCGAGTACGCCCGCGTGGTGCTCGCCGACGCCAACGCTCTCAAAATCGAGTCGGATCTGAGCGACGAGCAGGTGCTGTTCCTGTCCGACATCCTGCCGACCGGGTACATGGGCGCCGACATGTGCGACATCCAGGAAGGTGACGTCGTCGCCGTCTGGGGCGCCGGTCCGGTCGGCCAGTTCGCCATGGACAGCGCCCGGGTCCTGGGCGCGGAGAAGGTCATCGCGATCGACAAGGAGACCTACCGGCTCGACATGGCGGCCGCCCAGGGCTACACCACCATCAACTTCGAGGACGCCGACGTACGGTCGGCACTGCTCGAACTCACCGCCGGCCGGGGCCCCGACAAGTGCATCGACGCGGTCGGCCTGGAGGCCACACACGGCGCCTCCCACGTCCAACTCTACGACCGCGCCAAGCAGGCGGTCCGCTCCGAGACCGACCGGCCACACGCCCTGCGCCAGGCCATCCTGTCCTGCCGCAGCGGAGGCGTGGTGTCGGTCATCGGCGTCTACGGTGGGCTGATCGACAAGTTCCCCGCGGGTGCCTGGATGAACAGGTCCCTGACCCTGCGCACCGGACAGTGCCACGTGCAGAAGTACATGAAACCGCTGCTGGGCATGATCGAGCAGGGCAAGATCGACCCCACCCGGGTCATCACCCACCGGCTGCCCCTGACCGAGGCACCGACCGGCTACGACCTGTTCAAGAACAAGAAGGACCACTGCGAGAAGGTCGTCCTCAAGCCCTGACGGCCGCGCCGATGATTCAGCATTGGCGATGGCGTCTCGCGAACGAGCCGCCATCGCCTGCCTGTCCGGGTGCATCCCGGTCGGGGCTCTTTTGCGTGCGGCGTTACAGGGGGCGGATGTTCTCCGCCTGCGGGCCCTTCTGGCCCTGCGTAACGTCGAACTCCACCTTCTGACCCTCGTGGAGCTCGCGGAAGCCCTGGGCGGCGATGTTCGAGTAGTGGGCGAAGACGTCCGGGCCGCCGCCCTCCTGCTCGATGAAGCCGAAGCCCTTTTCCGCGTTGAACCACTTCACAGTGCCAGTAGCCATGTGCCTGTCTCCTTTGAAGGGACTCGCATCGGGTCCCGCACCGTGCGGGATCCGGAGGTGATCGCCCTGGTCCGGAGAGGCGTTGAACAGCAAAAACGCCCGCGATTGCGATCACGGGCGAACGGGACTTCGGAACCACGACTGCTGATCACGACGCTACACCCGTTGGTGGCGTTCGGCCACACGGTTCCGGTCACTGCGGGCGCGTGGCCCTGACGTGCTGCAGACGTGCATCATCCTCTGAAAGCACAGGTCACAGCCCGTACGTGACCGCCCTGGATTCAGCCACCGGCCCGCGTGCGGCTGGGGTCACCGTCGCCGCCAGCGACACCGCCGCCAGGTCGAGAATGTCGCGGCCATTGCCACCGGAACCCCTTGTCCGCGGGGCGGGCGGGTGCATCCCCCGGTCGCCTGCCCGCCCCGCGCCCCCTGCACTCAGGCTGGGCTGGTGCGTCCGTTCCTGACCCGCTGGGCGACGTCGCGCATCTTGATGTTGTGGTGCTGGGAGATGCGGCGCAGCACGTTGAAGGCGTCGTCTTCGCTCAGGTGGTGGCGTTCCATGAGGATGCCCATGGCCTCGCCGATGGCGTGCCGGCTCTCCATAGCGTGCTCGAGCTGGTCGATGGTGCGGGCACTGGCCAGGGCGACGGCGGCGTGGGAGGCCAGCAGCCAGCCCGCGGTTTCGATGTCCTTGCTGAAGGTTCCGGGCCGCTGGGCGTACAGGTTCAGCGCGCCGAAGTCCTCCTCGTGGGTGTAGAGCAGCACCCCGGTCATGCTGCCCACCCCGAGGCCGCGGGCTGCCGCAGCGAACCGCTCCCAGGCCGACTGCGGCTGGGTCATGTCCGCGATCCGGTACACGCGCTCACCGCCCTTGCGGCGGGCGAGATCGAAGCACGGGCCCTCGCCCAGCTCGCCCTGCAGACGGTCGCTCTCGCGGACCACGTCCCCGCACGCGGCCAAGGTCACGGCCCGGCCCTTGCTCACCGCGAGGATCCCGGCCGCATCACAGCCCTCCACCAGCTTCACCGCCGACGCCGCGATCTCATCCAGCGTCCCCTGCATCGAGTCCTGGGCCAGCAACTCGCGCGCGAGCCGGGCCATCTGCTCGGCGTACTCACGCCACTCCATCCGCCACCACCCGCCCTCGACCACCGCCTTCGCGGTTCGCTTGTGCGGCCACCGTACCTCCGGCCCGTTTCGCCGCACTCGGCTGCCAGGGCCTCGGCTCCGGCTCGCGCCTCGACTGCCCGGTCCTCGGCATCCTGGGCAGCGACACCTCTCAGTGCAGTTTAACGTTGAACAAAACGCGAAGTGTGACGTACGCACTTGGTCAGACGCCTTTTCCGGCAAGCAGCACGGCAGCGGCAATTCCGGTGAGGTTGCCCTGTGCGACGAGGATCTCCCTCGCGGTCCGATCCGTCGAGACCGGCGGTGTAGACGCTGCCGCCCAGGTCGGTCACGTACATACGGCCGCCGTCCGGATCGAGGGTGACACCGATGCCTTCCACCAGGTGGGTGAGGAGGATCTCGGGCGAACGTACTGCGTTCGGCGAATGCATGGGTGCGCGGTTCACGGTGTTGCCCCGGGGCGGGTCGCCGCGGTCGGTCCAGTACAACCCGCGCTGAACATGGTCGGAGTTCGAGGTGGATCGGCTCCGGCAGCCCTTCGAAGGGCACTTCGATGTCGCTGCGTTCGGCCGCCGTCGCTGAGGTGGGGGGGAGTTGGTGTGGGGGGTGGCGTGTTGTGCGTTCTCATCCTAGTTGCGGCAGAGAGATCGCTCTGGCCGGCGGGGCTGCAGATGACTGAGAGATGCCTCGATGTGCTCTCCCCGTGCAGATTCCGGGGGTCTGTACGGTCTTCGGCTCTGGCCCGTAGTCGGTGGTGACCGTGGGCGTCCGTCAGGGCAGGAGGATGCGGTGGCGGGGGAGGTCGAATCCGGCGCGTCCGTGCATCTGTCTCGTGATCCTCTTGGTGCGGGTGTTGACGCCTTGGGTGCGGCCGTTGTGGTAGGGCAAGGTCAGGCCGGCGTTCACGGCGGACCGGTCGATTTCGACCCCGTTGGTGAAGCTGCGCAGGTGGGGCAGGTCGATGGCCCGGGCGGTCGTGATCCACTCGGTGAGTTTCACGTCGTTGCCCTCGGCCGGTTTCAGCTGGGTGGCGAAGCCGCGTACGAGATCGGCGAGTGCGGTCATCTCCGGGCAGGCCGCGGCGATCTTCTCCAGCAGGGTCGTTTCCTTCGGGCGCAGGTTTTCGGGGTTGGTGAGCAGGAGGCGGCTGGCGTGACGCGGGGTCGAGGCCGTGCGGGTCGGCGGACACGGCCGCGATCCGGTCGCCGCGCACCGCCAGGGCCCGCTGCGTGGCCTGACCGGGCACCAGGGTGTGCACCGCGCCGGCGCGGATCAGCAAGTCGGCTCCGTGGTCGGTCATCGTCTTCTCCCTCAGCTCGAGGCGATAGGTTGCGAAGGTTTCGCTGACGAGACTGTTGTAGGAGCCGACCGGCGATTCACCGCCATATCACGATTGACGAAGCTGGAAACACGTCATAGGTGCACGCGGAAATGCAGAACATGCGCCAAGTCCGGTCCAAGCGGATATCAGAGCAGCGGCCCACCTGGGCTACTGAATTCGTCGGCCCTTCATCGCTGTGGCTGGGGGAAGACCACGCGGAGTGTCCGGACTCGTCTGTTGCGGCGGATCATGAGCCAGGCGAGGGTCGGCGGGCAGGGATCGGGGGTGCCGGTGGGGTTGGTGACGTCCATTTCCCAGATGGTGACGGAGCGGCTGGCCACGACGTGGCGCAGATGCTGGGTCACGCCCCTTTCCCGGTTCCTGCGCATGGCCGGGAAGGGGTGACAGCGTGCGCCCGGCGTGCTCAGGACGCCGAGCAGTTCGGTCTCCGGAGGCCACAGTTCCAGGATCTCCCTGGGCTGGCAGCCGCGCCGGGCGCCGTCCAGTGTGACCTCGGCCTCCTGGCGGCTGTCCTCGGTGAGCCGGGAGGCGTCGTCGTGCACGTGTGTGGCGGTCGACAGCAGCACCTGGGAGAGCTTCGCGCGGGCCTGGTTGAGGCGGCTGCGCACCGTGCCGACGGGGATTTCGCAGGCGTGGGCGATCTCCTGATAGGTGCTGATGTCGCTGAAGTGGCGCAGCATCAGCACCAGTCGCAGCGGCTCGGGCAGTTGCTCCACCGCGTCCCAGATCCAGTCGCGCATCGCGTGCTGGTCCACGACCCGCTCGGGATGCGAGAGATATGGAGGACACAAGGGATGCGACGGCCCGTGGCCACCCGCGTGCAGGTGGTCGAGACCGTCCAGGCCCGGTGTCTCACGCCCGGCCCGCAGCCGCATGCGGGAGCTGTTGCGCACGATCGCCCGCAGCCACGCGCCCACGGCCGTGGGATCCCGTACGTCGCCGATGCGCCGCAGCGCCATCAGCGCGGCGTCCTGCACCGCGTCCTCCGCGTCGGGGCCGTAGCCGAGCAGGCTCAGGGCCACCGCCCGCATGGGTGCCTGGTGACGGGCCAGCAGCAGTCCGAGCGCCGCCGTCTCGCCCGCCTGTGCCCTGCGGGTGAGTTCCTCGTCCGTCGGCGCGTTGAGGTCTGTCATGGTGGCGAACGCCTCCGTGGCGACGTGGTTTGCGCCCGCGCGGCCCGGGCGGCTTCCGGCCAAGGCCCCTGGGCGTGCGTGCCTGTGCTGCATCATGCTCTGGTCAGGGCAGATCCGGTAGCCAGCTGCCGTGGAAACCGGCGGGGACGGGGTACGGAAGCTCCACCACCGCTTGGACGGCAAGCTCCTGGGCGTCGAGCACGAGCAGCTCGCCTGCCCTGCCGTGGTCGTCCGAGACGAGCGACAGCAGCCAGCCGTCGTCCTCGTCGGCGCCGTCCGCCGCGGGTACGAAGACGGCCTCGCCGGCATGGCGGCTTCCGGGAGTCTTGTGTAGGTGGCTGGTGCCGGTCATGAGGTCGTGCTTGGCGATGCCGTGGCCGGAGACCGTGTACAGGTAGCGGTGGGAACGCCCGGTGAGTGTGTCGTTGTGGGTGGGGAACTCGGCCTCGCGGTCGTCCAGTCGGGACTCGGTGACGCGGCCGGTCGTGGGGTCGAGGGTCCAGCGGTGCAGGACGGAGGGGGCTTCGGGACATCCCGGTTCCCGCCCCACGGCTTGGCCGCCGGGGCCGCCCATGCCGGACCAGGAGTGCCGGAAGGCTCCGGGTTCGTGGCGCACGGCGTCCAGCACGATCCGGCCGTGGGCATCCTCGTAGGCGTTGCCGACGTGGAAGACGTAGCAGTCGTCGATGCCGTACCACCGCACGTCGGTGCTGCCGGGCGTGCGGGACATGATCCCGATCCGGGCGCCGTACCGCTCGTCCCACCGGTAGGGCATGCCGCCGCCTCCGGCCAGCGCGGGGTCGAAGACGACGGGGAGGTCCAGCCACACGATGTACTGCTCGGTGACGGCGAAATCGTGCATCATCGTCGGCCCCGGCACCTCGACCGGCCGGTTCTCAAGCAGCAGTCCGTCGGCAGTGACCCGGTGGTAGGTGAGGTACGGCGGGGCGAACCCGGTGCCGAACAGGTGCAGTTCGCCCGTGATCGGGTCCTCCTTGGGATGCGCGGTCATCGCCGTCCTCAGCCGCCCGCTGAAGTCGTACGGCCCCACGGTCTCCAGCGTGTCGGTGACCCAGTAGGGCAGGCCCGCCTCGCACAGGGCCAGCACCATCCCGGCGTGCCGGATCACGTGTGTGTTGGCGGGCGTCGCCGCCAGGTCGATGGTGAAGTCCTCCCGGACGAAGGGGTGCCCCTCCAACTCCCTGGTGTGCACCCAGCGGTTGCGGTACCACTCGGCGCGCCCGCCGCGCAGCCGGATGCCGTGCAGCATGCCCGGGCCGGTGAACCAGTGAGCGGAGACCTCGCCGGGCAGCGGGTTGGGGCCGTTGCGCAGATAGCGGCCGTCCAGCTCGGGCGGCAGCGCGCCCCGCACGGTGAGAGCGGCCGCCTCGCGCTCCTCCGGGACCGGCGCGAAGCGGCCCCGGAGGTGGCGAGGAAGGGACATCTCCTCGGTCATGCCCGCGTTCCGGGCGACGCGGCCTTCCTGACCAGCGCGGCGACCTCGGCGGGCTGGGACACGTACACGGCGTGGCTGCCGCTCGTCTCGGTCGCCGTCGCCCCGGCCCGGTCGGCCATGGCGCGCTGGGCCGGCGGCGGGATCATGTGGTCGTCGGTGGCGACCAGGTAGAAGCTCGGTTTGGCACGCCAGGCTGGACGGGTGACCGTTCCGCCCAACGCGTCCACGCCCCACGGCACTTGGGAGTCGGCCAGGAACCGTGCCTCGTCGGCGGGCAGGTCGGCGGCGAAGGACGCGGCGAACTTCTCCCGGTCCAGCAAGAGGAAGCCGTCCCGGGGCGGCAGGATCGGCGGAACCGGGGCGCCGGGCGGCGGGTCGGCTATCAGGGTGTTGACGGATTCGTCCTTGTCGGGCGCGAACGCCGCGATGTACACGAGCGCGCTCACCTTCTCGTGGTTGCCCGCCTCGGAGATCACCGCGCCGCCGTAGGAGTGCCCGACCAAGACGGTCGGTCCGTCCTGGGCGTCGAGGACCAGCTTGGTGGCGGCGACGTCTCCGTCGAGGGACAGGGTGGGATTCTGCACGACGGTGACGGTGTAGCCGTCGGCGGTCAGCAGGTCGTAGACCCCTTTCCAGCCCGAACCGTCGACGAACCCGCCGTGGACCAGGACGACGTTCCTTGCTTCAGTGCTCATGTATACGCACTCCTCTTGGATGGACCAGTGCCTGGGTGGACTACTGCGGTACGGCCGTGACCGGCGCCTGAGCGGCCTGCAGGCGCGCCTGGGCGCGGGCGGGATAGACCTTCGTGAAGACGGCGGGGCCGACGAGGCCGACGACATGGGCGGCGATGCCCACCCAGGTGGGGGCATCCGCCGCGCCCGCCACGACCAGGCTCGCGCCGATGAACGTGAAGCCGGCGCCCCACGCGCTGGTGATGTGATTGTTGACGCGGACGAACTCCGGCATGTCCCAGAACTCGCGCGGCGTCTGACGCTTGGCGATGCCCAGCGTGAAGGGGCGGCGGATCGCCAGCGTCCCCCACGCCGTGGCGGCCAGCCAGGCGAAGGAGAAGACGTCGGTGTGGTGCGCCAGGGGCGAGTGCGGCCGCGCCACGGCGACGGCACCGACCAACGCGAAGTACGCGATGCTGCCGGCCTCCAGGATCAGCGCGTCGAGGCCGACCCCCCGACGGCGGTCCTGGAGCAGGAGCAGCAGCCCCGAGACGAAACCACTGACCGCACCCCAACGCCAGTCGACGAAGCCCGACACGAAGCCGGCGACGATCCAGGGGATGAACCCGCGCAGATAACCCATTGAGCCTTCCTTGGTGAACCGAAACGAACCTGGCCGACGCGGACTGGATGCAGGGCGGACAGGAAAGTTCGAACCCTGACATGTGATGCCGATCACATGCCAGGGTTCGGGTGTGTGTCAGTGGACGGTGGCCGTGTCCAGGGCCTTCGCGTACAGGGTCTCCAGGACCGCCGGCGCCCGGCATCACGAAGCAGGTGTCGCCTGCGGGAAACGGGCGGCGTGCTGCCGGTAGACGTCGGAGGCGGCCTGCCGGCCGACCTGGGCGGTGAGCACGTCCAGGGCGGCTTCGGTGGTGAGGTTCTGGACGCGGGAATCGAAGGCGAAGAAGGCCGCGCCTCGTCGCGGGTGGTGCCGATCAGCAGGGGCTTGCCCTCCAGGGCGCCGTCGATGAGCGCCCGTTGCCGGGTGCGGGGCATGCCGGGGGGCGCCGAGGGCCGGATACCTCGGCGGAGCCGCGTTGCCCGGAGCCGCGAGCTGGACGGAGGGCCGGCCGTAAGCGTCCGGCAACTGCCCGGCCGGCAGAGCCCGCAAAGCCGTTGCGGCATCGGTGCCGGCCGGGATGCCCAGCAGACGCAGGTAGGCGCCGGCGTTCTCGGCGGCCTGGTGCGGATCCTGCGGGTCCAGGCCGCAGGGGGCGCTCCGCAGCAGCACCGGGGTGATGGACTTGGCCGCGTCCCGCACGTCCGTCCGGCCCTCGTGCGGCTGCGGCGCAGCGAACCGCAGCCCGCCAAACGGCGACGCGGCGTACGGAACACCCCGGAAGGAGACCGCCTAGCCCTCAGCGATTCCCCTGACCTTGCCCCTGCCGCTGTCCACCACCGTGCGCTCGATACCCGCGGCCATCGTGCTCACCCGCTTCCTCTCGTCTCGGTTGCTCTGAGACGTTTCCAAGCCGAGGTGAGAATCTGAGCCAGAAACGACCGCCCCCCTGGACTGGATCGAGGAAGAAGGACTTGACGTGCTCCCTGGCCTAAAGTCCAGGGATTCCGGCCTGGGTCATCTGACCCTTCCGGGGGCTTCCTGCTTCAACGCGCTGTGCGGGCAGG
>NZ_JBIVNO010000041.1:0-12687 GCF_044753645.1 Streptomyces sp. NPDC093261 | reverse complement strand
GAAGGCAGGCTGTTCGGCGCCCGAGGCCATGAGCAGGGATACACGGGTGCGTCCGCCCCGCACGCCGGCCACGAGCGCTTTGAGGTCGGGCACCGCTCCCGCGGCGTGGCAGGTGTCGATCAGTCCGATGACGCCGTTGACACCCGGATGCTCCGCCGCCTCGACGATGAGCTGTCCGACGTTCACTGCAGTGCTCAGCATCTCCGGCTGCGCGTCGGCTCCCATCAAGTACAGCTCCGGACGCCCGGGCGGCGCCATGCCGTGGCCGAGGAACGCCAGAACCAGGGTGGCGCCGGCTTCCCCGGCCCGCCGGGCAGCGGCCCGCACGGTGGCCTCGATCCGTGCCTGAGTGACGTCCGTGCCGTACAGCAGGGAGCTGTCGGCGAGGGCCGGAGCGCAAGCGCCCAGTTCGTCGTGCTGCAAAACCTCGCCAAGGGCGCGTGCGGCATCCTCCAGCGCATCCAGGGGTCCCATGACCGCATTCTGAGGGGCCAAGATGAGAAGTGCCCGCGAGGCCGTCATGCCGGCGTGCCCTCCCCGGCCAGGCGGATGGCCTCCACGACAGGACCAGCCACACTCGCCTGCGCCAGGTACTTGGTGGCCGTGTGCACCCAGATTCCGTCGGAGTCCACCCGATCACTCACGGGCAGGCAGCCGACGGTGTTGGGCAGCACGTCCCGCTCCAGCCATGGGCGCGAGGCAATGATGTCGTCCCGGTCCCAGTAGTTGAGCCAGCGCCTCACACACTCCGGCGTGGCCGGCGGTTGGGGGCGCAGCCGGGGATGGACCACGGTGCGCGTGCCGATGGGAGATCCGACGGTCACGAACAGCGGTATGGGACCCCGATAGTGGTGCAGGGCTTCCAGGGCCACGACGCTGCCCAGGGAATGGGCGATGACGACGGTGGGTCGGTCCTCGTCCAGGAAGCTGAGGACTCGATCACGGATGCGCTCATCGAGGGTGCGTCCGCCGTCAAGTTCCGCTCGGGCCAGATAGCGGGTCACCTGAGCGAGGTGACCTGCCATGATCCGGCCGCTCGCCCACTGGCCTCCGAGCCGGATCCCGGGCAGAGCCAGCAGAGTGGTGCAGACGTTCACCAGACGCCGTACCAGCTGTCCGCTGCCTTGCGCCTGCCGGGTGGCTGTCAGCTCGGCGTGTGCGTGCTGCAGTACACGCCGCTCCTCGTCGTCTCGGCAGGCCGACAGTTGGGTATTGATCATTTCTTCCAGCAGGTGCCGGAGCGCTTCGTCCTCGCCTGCCGCGTCGCTCGGTGGTGCCGTGCCGCCTTGGGCCTGTGGGCGAACGAACAGGTCCCCGTAGTAGGCGAAGGCCGCGTCGGTGAAGCTGTCTTGCTCCAGTGCCGAGCCCTCGAACGAATGACCCGCCTTGCGGGCGCCGACAGCCAGCGCCTTGAGCCAGGAGCCGAGCTCCGCCTCCGCATCCCGCAGACCGCCGATGCCATGTATGAATACCAAGGCTGACTTCATGCCCTGGTCCCCTTCTCCCGCCTGAATCCGGCATCTCCGGTCCACAAACCAACGGCGCGGCATGCAGGGCCAGTCGACGCGGTCGGTGTGCCGGACAAGAACTTGACATTAGCAATTGAAGCCCTCGTACGGCCTATGTCTCGCGAGGTTCACGGCAGCCGTGTGGTTTCGTAAGCGAGAGCACGTTCTGGTCCAACTTCTGTGGGGCGCTACTCCCTGTGACTGTTGGTCTTGCTAATAGGTCTCCCGAGATCGTCCGGAAACTGACGGGCCGACCGCGTTCGGGCTGATGGTTCTGGCCTGTGCGCGGGGTACTGCTCCGGCTAGAAGAGCTGCTCTTCCTGGCGGATCCGGGGATCAGGGTGGAGTCGGTGCAGGACGATGGCGAGGTGATTCGAGTCGGTGTCAGATGCCTGACCGATTGGGGCTCGGTGCCCAGGCTGCGGAAGCTGGTCCGGGCGGGTGCACGGCTCTTACCTGCGCTTTCCAGCTGACCGCCCCGTGGCAGGACGGCAGGTGGTGCTACGACTTCGTGTCCGGCGTTTCACGTGCGAAGACGACTCCTGCGGGCGAGAGAGCCACGAGCGTCACGGAACTGCTTGGTGACGGGCAGGACGCGGTTGGCGGGCACCCGCCACAACAGATCGGCACCGGTGTCCGCGAACGCACGCCACAACGGGACACCAAGGAGGCCAAGTCCATCCGGTGCACCGCGGAGTGGTGCGCACCGGTGCGGCCGACGGCACGGGAGTGTGCGCACCGGGTGGGGCAATGCAGTTGGTGGCGTCGCATTTCTCCCTGACACAGGCCGTGGTTGCGTTGGGTGGATGCACAGCATCGTCCCGGCGACGTCGCGCACTCCCGGCCGGTGGACTCCACTCGGTGGAGTGGATGCGGGGCATCGTCGATGCACACCCGCGGCACCGGTCAGTGGCCGGCCTCCCGGCCGCGGTGCGGTCCGGGCCCCTGCGGTCGGCGCGCCCGCTGATCGTCCTGGCGCACCGGGTGCGCTGGGTCGGCATGGTCCTGTTCGGCGTAGCGGTCCGCGCGGGCGCGGGAGTCGGCGGCCGCCTTTGGTGAACGCGTCCTGGAGGTGGCGCAGCCGCTCGGCTGTGAGATCGAGGGCTTCCACGCCGGTGCGTGACTCCCTCAAAGCCCGCAACGCCGTCATGTCGATCGCCTCCCGGCGGCCGAGCTCCGGCTCCTGGTCGTCGTGCTCGGGGTCGGCGGCCGGGAGCGCGAGCAGCTGCTCGGGCATCGCCGCCTGCTGGTGCGCGACGACGTCGTACGCCCGGCCCCGCGCGGCGACGGTGGTGCGCAGCTTCTCGCGGAGCACCGCGCCGGCGAGGACGGCCCGCTCGTAGGGCAACGGCACGCGGGGTATCTGCCGCTCCCCCGGCTCCAGGTCCGATGGCCGGGGCGCTGCCGGTGTTCCCGGATCGGTAGGGGGCTGCCGGTTCGGGGCGGTGGTCGGCGGGCGCCGGGCGGGTTGGAGGTCGGCCAGCGACCAGCGGGCGGTGTAGAGGCGATAGTCGGGCATCAGGCCGCGCAGCGTCTTCGGCTCGCTGATGTCCACGCAGTACGTGGCGAGCGCGGCGTCCACGATGTGCTCGTCCAGGCCCGGCTCGCGGCGGCGGCCGCGCAGGACAAGAGCGAGGTGACGGCGGGCTTCGGCGAGCAGGTGGCGGCGGTGGAACCAGCCGCCACCGTTCATCGCGAACACCGTCGCGGCGACGTCGACGGCCGCCAGCGCTATGTCGACCACGGCGGCGACCCGGGCCCGGATGGCCGCCGCTTCGGCACGGGCGTACTCGAGGAGGGAGTTGATGATGTCGGCGGCCACCCCGGAGGTGCGGATCGCGCTCTCCTTCCACTCCTCGCGCAGCTTGGCGAGGGGCCAGGCCTTCTGCTTCGGCGGGCGCGTCATCGTCGCGGCGATCCGGTTCAGTTTGGCGCGGGCCCGCTCGGAGACCACGGGCAGGAACCGCGGCTCGCCGTCGTTCTTCGGCAGGGCGGCGGCTACGGGATCGTCGCCGACATCGTGAAGACCACCTGCACCTGACAACCCGAGGCGATCGCCCCGAAACCCGCTGGTCTGGACAGCGTCAACGGCGGAGGATGTCCGTCATGCGGTATGCAGGATCGTCCAGCTGGCAGGTCCGAAGTGGGACCTCGCAGGAGCTCGTGATCGGATTATTCGTGCGGGATGCGGCAGGTCTGCGTCCGCACACTGACATCGGTGTGCCGCCGCTGGTGCCAGCGGTCGAAGCGCGGGCGAGCCTCACGCCTCTTGCGCTCCCGGAGGCGTCGGTGCAGTGGGCCCGGTGGTGGGAACGCGAATTGACACGGCAGGAAGGGCCCGATCGTGGGTTCTTTGCACCGGAGGCCAGGTTCGGGGACGGCGAGGAACTCGGACTACTGGTGCGCGCGTGCTTCGATGACGCCGTGCGGTGGAGTTCTGCCCGGGGCCGCGAGCACGCGGAGACCATGACGCGCGGTGATCACCGTAGCCTTGAAGGGAACCTCGTCCGGGCGGTGGAGACGGAGATAGGGCGCAAGGCCCGTCCCTTTGAGCTGCAGGTGACGGAGCTGCCAGTCGCCGACACGGTCGGCTGGCACGTCTCGGAGAAGCACGTGGTGGTAAGCCGGGCTCTGCGGGAGGACGCCGCAGCGTATCGCCAGTGGCTGACCCCGGTGATCCGCGGGCTGGCCTGACAGCGGGAGCCCGTATCCGTGCTCCCGTACAACGCGTTGCGGAAGCTGGGCGTGGAGTGGGCGTAAAAACAGGATGCTGAGGGGCCGGAGGGCACCGTCCTCGCCGTGGCCGTACTCGTGACGGTGGCTGCGGCCGCTGACTGGGCATGACGTGGGACGAACTCGGCCGCGACCTGGGCTATTTGGCTGTTTACATGAACTCGGCGTGGTCCGGCTCGTGCTGACGTACACTCAGGGGTTGCCGGTCCAGCAACGCTGCGCCGGCCGCGCACCGCTCTGGCTACACGGAAACTGCATGTCACAGACTTCGAGCTGAGGCATGAGAGCAGCTGGCACCCGTCATCGACGGGCGTTCGGTCCTCGGACCGGCTGACCAGCGGCTCGTCGGCGACGTAGAACGCCAGTCGGCACGGGACGTCACGGCGTGGGAGCCGCTGATGGATCGTGACGGCCTCGCCGCCCCCTGCGGACGGCGCGCAGTGGAGGCAGGGACGACCCTGCCCGCGGGTTTTCCTGCTGCGCGCGATGCCCGGGAGGGCGAGACCATGACTTCGATCGACGCATTCGACGGCCGGGACGGGCAGGAACCCGACGACGGCCTTCCTCCCCTGCTGCGCCGCCCCGCACCGGTGGCGGACCCGCAGCCGGTGACCCGGCTCCGCGGTGTGCGCAAGGCACTCCAGGAGAACCCCGACACCTCGCTGGACGAGGCGGCCGCCAACGCCGTCACCTCGGGCGCGGTCGATCCCGCGCGGCTGCGCGCTCTGGTGAGCGGTGAGCCGGTCAGCCTGCTGACGGCCAAGCCGGTCGTCGGCGGCACGCTGTACGCGACCGCGCCGCACGACCGCTACCTCGACCTCGACGTCCTGCCCGACTTAATCAACCAGCGGTGGGCGGATCAGCTGCGTACGGCCATGGACGCGGCACCGCCCACGTCGCTGGTGACCTCGTACGAGACGCTGACCGATCCGGAGACCGGCGAGCCGATCGCGGTCTTCACCGTCCGCATGCGCGACCGCAAGGCCCTGGCCAGTGCGGTCTCCGAGAGCATGCTCAACACCTTCTACGCCCAGAAGGGCGAGAACGACTACACCCAGAGCGTGCTCCAGCAGGGCGTGAAGGAGCCGCTGACGCTGTTCGCGATGCGCGTCGTGTACGACGACGGCAGCGAGGACACCTTCCTGATCGCGGGCGACGGCAACAGCCGACTGGTGAGCATGTGGCTGGCGCGCACCGGCGGCGACATCTACCAGGCGATCTCGGCCTGCATCAGCACCGTCATCAGCTCGACCGACCAGCCCGGCGAGCGCAGCCGTGCCGAGCAGGGAGCCGCGCGCCGGCGGGTGGCCGAGCTGACCGCGCGCACCCGCAAGAACCTGGCCGCGCCCGTGCTGACGGAGGCGACCCGGCGTGAGGGCCACACGCTCGCCTTCCCGGCCACCGTCGTCGTCGGCGCACGGTCCGACAGCGGCGAGCCGCTGGCGGATCTGGTGGCGGCCCGGGACGACCTGCTGGCCAATCTGCACGTGCACGTCACCGCCTGGACCCCGGGAGCGCAGAACACACAGGGCATGCAGCGGGTCTACCGGCACGCCCACCGTGAGGGACTGATCACCCCGGACGTACACCGGGTGCTGTCGGGAACCGTGGGCGCGCAGGCCATGCACGAACTGCTCGGCGTTCCGGCGCACCGGCTGTGGTCGGCCGCGGTCCATCAGCACGCGGTGCTCGCCGGGCCGCACGCGGACGCCATGAATCGGCTGATCAAGCAGGAATTCGGGATGGGCAAGGCCGACCGGCAGCGGGTCAGCGAGCGTCTGGCGCCTGTGGCGCTGTCAGACTACCGCAGCCAGGAGGGCATCGAACAGCCGCTGCGCGCCTTCGGCAACGGCGGCACGATCACCGACACCGTGTGGAAGCAGCCATGGGAGCTGACCAAGGGCGAGGACACCTTCGAGGTCCTCGACGACATCCTCGAGCGCGCTGTGGCCGGCGAGACGGGCGCCGTGGCGGAGTTGACCGTCCTGGGCGGCACCGCGGCGATCCTCGACGGCTACATCACCCGGGACCGCGGCTCAAAGGAAGGCACCGACCGCGAGGCCCGCAAGGCGCCCTTCCGAGCGACACCGGTGAAACTGCTGGATCTGCTGGCGCGGACCGCCGGGGGGCTGCGGATGCTGCACTCCATCGCCCGCGCCCACGTCGCCGCCGACCCGGCCGTGCTGCCCAAGCTGTTCCACACCCAGGAGCTCGAGGTCGACGGTGTCCTGGTCCGCGACGGCGAGCCCATGCTCGACAAGGCCGGCCAGCAGATGATCATCGACTACGAGTGGGACCTCGTCCACGCCGCCGACCCGGCCCAGGCCCTGGAGACCATCGCCAAGAACCGCGCGGAGGCCAAGGCCAAGACGGGGGGCAAGCACCACGAGCCCGAGCCGGAGGACGTCCGCCTGCGCCGGACGCTCGAGCAGGGCATCACCTCGGCCGCCAAGGCCGCGCGGGCGCTGGCCCGCATGAGCCAGAGGCGCGGCAACCAGGTGTTCGGCACCTTCGATGCTGTCCAGGGCCAGCGCGAGCAACTGGCCCAGCTCGCCGAGATCCTCACGAAGTTCGGGCCCGTCGACACCTCCCTCTTCGTGTTCGACGAGGACGAGGAGGACACCGAGTGAGCGCCCCTCTCACGCTGCCCGCGCAGATCGGCCGGGCGCTGCAGCCGGTGCTGCGGCTGGTGGGCCCGGTGCTCGACGACAACGTGGTGCGGGGCGGCGGCAGGCATGCGCCGGTGGTGGTGTGCCCGGCCCGGCCGGATGCGGTGCGCCGCCGGGCGGCGGCGACTTGCGCGGTGTATGTCGCGTGGGACAGCCGCCGCGGGTGCCAGTACGTGGGCAGCGTGTGCCGCCAGGGCGCCGGCGCGGTCGGCGACCGGCTGGCCGAGCACTACGCGCACCCCACGACCGGCGTGGCCCGGCGGGGGGCCTGGTCTTTGCTGACCATCCTGCCCCTGGCCGACCAGAGCGCCCTGGAGGTGGTGCGCAACGCCGAGGGGTGGACGGCCCGGCTACTGAACCCGGTGGACGGATCCGCTCACCCGCGGGTCGACCTCACGCAGACACCCGCCGCGCTGGCCTTCAACATCGGCCGGCAGGCACAATTCGGCCCCGCCGGTGCGGGGACGGACGCCGATTCGGCATAGCCGCAGGTCGAGAGGCATGAGCGGCCCCGGGTGCCCACGGCTCCCGGGGCCGCAGCCGGATGCAGGTACGCACGGACATCATTCCCCGGCTTCGCCGGGGTCGGCCGTGGCCCGGGACGAACATGCCGGGGGCCGCGGTTCTTTGTGGGCGCGGGAAAGGGGCAGCCGCCCTGTCCGCGCCCGTGTCATCCTGGCCGGTTGGCCATGAAACGAGGGGAAGTGGCAAGGACATGGCAGCGCGTAGATTCGAGCCCTGGCCCGCACGGGTCGTCACGGCGGTGGCCGGTGTGCTCGGCGACACCGCGCAGGGGCTGACCGGACGGGAGATCGGGCAACTGCTGGCGGCCGTGAGAGTGCCGGACGCGGAGGGCGGCAACAAGCGGGACCGGCTGGCCGCGGCGCTGCTGGCGCAGCAGGCACGCCAGCAAGCGGCCAACTGCGTGATCGCGTTCATCAGCGAGGCGATGACTCCCGTGCGCTACGCGCAGGAACCGCACACGTTCTCGCGTCGGCGGGACGATCTCAACGAGGTCCTCGTCCACGTCGGGCTACGGGTCAACGACGAGGGAAAGCTCGCCAAGGGACCGATCGCGGCCACTCTCAACGAGGCCGCCCAGCACGCCAGTTCGCTGCGGTCGGAACTGCGCCGCCGCTCCACGCATCCGGAGGTGCTGCGCTACTGCACGCTGGAGATCCTGGCCAAGAACCCCTTCCACGCCAGCCTGGAGGCGGTCAAGTCGGTAGCCGACCGGCTGCGGCAGCTCACCGGCCTGGGTCTGGACGGGGCGCGCCTGGTCGACGCGGTACTCATGCCCGGCCAAGGCACGGCTCGGGTGGCCATCAACGCGAACGCCACCGGGCCCGAGCTGGACGAGCAGAAGGGGTTGGCGAACCTGGTCAAGGGACTGTTCAGCATGTTCCGCAATCCGGCCGCGCACGAGCCGCGGCTTCACCGCACGGTCACCGACGAGGAGCTGCTGGAACTGCTGACCACCCTGTCGATGGTCCACCGACGGCTCGACAGCGCGCACGTCACCCCCTGACCGCAGGTCAGCCGTGTTCCTCGGGGTTGTCCGGCAGCGTCGCGTGCCAGACGGTCCGCCCCTCGTCGTACAGGCCGCTGTCGGCGTTCCGCGGTGAGGATCCGGGCTGTCCCGTACCAGGCGGGTACGGGACAGCGGGCCAGCCCCGTGGGTCAGGCGGCCGGGCGGGCGGCGAGGTCGGCGGCGGTACGCGCGAAGCGGGCCGCCTCCTGGAGAGTGAACATGCAGTCGGCGTCGGTAGCTTCGTCCTCGTCGGGGATGCGGGCGGCTTCCCGCATCGTGCGCAGGGCAGCTGCCGCGATGACCGCGACCGGGGCGGTCGTGGTGTAGATCCGCTCGAACATCCTCGGCTCGGTGAGCCATCCGTCGGCCCGCACTCCGTAGATCGCGGGATTACAGATGTGGCTGGCGCCGACGAGCCGGTCCAGGACGTCCGCGGCCGCGCGCAGCAACTCCGCGCTCACCTTTGCCTCTTCCCAGGCGGCCGCTTCCAGCACCATGTACACGACCTGGACGAGGGGCGCGTCGTGCACCGTGACTTCGCTGGCGGCGTGCTTGTCCGCGGCGGGCTGCAGGCGCCCGCGGGCGGCGAGGTCGCCTTGCGTACGCAACAGAGCGTGCTTGAGTTCGCGATCCTTCACCGCCCAGGCCACCGCCGCATCCACCAGGCGGGCCGCCTTCTCCCCCTCGGCGCCGAAGCCGGCGCGCAGCTGGGCGGCGAGACGGCGGGCAGGCTCGGCGTGGCCGGGCTCCCGGCGGACGCCGCCCGGGCCGAGCTTGGCGCGCAGCAGCTCGGTGTACTTGCCCGTGCCGCCCGCGGCCTTCTGCGCGGCGCGGGCGCGCTGGCCGACGCGGGACTGGTTGCGTGGCATGACGTCTTCTCTCCGGGCACCCCGCGCCTGCCCGCAGTCGTGCGGGTGGGTGTCGCGGGCCCGGGTGGGGACCTTGGCCGTCTGAGCTGCCCCGGCGCGGGCGGGGATACAGCATCGGCGGTCGGCGGTGCGCGTCCTGCCGGTCGGCATCGTAGTGGAAACCACCCGCCCCCCTCCGCTGGTCCACGGACACCGTGCTCAGTACGCGCGGGATACCTCGGCCTCCGGGTCGTACCTGCGCACGACGGCGTGGGCGTAGAACTCGTCGACCTGCGCCGGGCTTCCTGCCCCCGCCCGCCCATGTCTTCCTCGCCCTGTCCTCTGCCAGTCTATTGCGACCATCGCAAATAGTTGCGATGATCGCACCATGCATCCGCTTGAAGAACTGGCCGCCCTGCGCCACCCCATGCCCGAACCCGGCACCGTCACCCCCGAGGACTGCTACGCCGACGCCTGCGAACAGGTGGCGGAGCAGCGCAGCAACGACGCCCTCGGCCTGGAGGCCGCGAGCCAGGAGCTCGAGACGGACCCGCTGCTGCTGGCGCTGGACGACCTGAAGGCGCAGAAGGAGGCCGTGGACGCCCGGATCCGGCAACTGCTGGCCTACGGGAGGGAGTTCCACGGCAGCCGCCCCTACCAACTGGAGGAACTCGCCCGCCACGCCGGATACAGCCCCTCCGGAGTGCGCACCGCCTACGGCGAGGCAGAGATCAGGCACGTCGCCGCGCAGATCGGCCGGGAACCGAACCGGCCCCGCCGCGACACCGCCGGCAGTCGGTGACCACGGCGGCCGACGCCACGCCGCTGCCGACTTCGGTCCCTTGCCCTGCTGCCTGCCTGCCAGCGGATCCGCCGCAGGCCTTCAGGCGGCAGATGCTGGCCGGCCGGCTGTGGCCGGGTGAACGGCGGCCTGCCGTGCGCAGCCCCAAGGAGCAGTGCGCCCTCGCCCGGGGACACCGCTCAGGCGGCGCTGCGTGTCCTGCGCGCCGAGGGGGTGGGCCGGCATCGTGCGACGGCAGCGGCAGTCTCGTCGCCGCCGCTGCCCTGCCCAGGGACGCTGAGGCCAACGACGGGCCACCGGCACCGAGCTTGAGACACCGCGCGCCTGGGGGAGGGCGGATGGGGTTCACCGCGGTCCATGCCGACTGGGGGCGGCTGGATGCGTCGCTGGACGATCTCGGGTGCGGCCGTGCCTGGGAGGACGTCCATCGGGTCAAGGGGGTGCCGCTGGCGTGCCCGGAGTGTGGGGGCCGGGTGTTCGCGCGGGTCTCCTCACACCATGCCCGGCACTTCTACCACCAGCAGCAGCCGCGTGACTGCGAGCTGGCGAACGAGTCGTACCAACACCACCTGCTGAAGCTGGAGCTGGCCACGGCCGCCCGGGCGGCGGGGTTCACAGCAGAGCTGGAGGTGAGCAGCGAGCGGCGCAACTGGCGTGCCGACGTGCTGGTCTTCGATGAGCAGGGCAGGGCGTTCATGGCTCTGGAAGCGCAGCTGTCGCCGATGACGCCGCCAGAGGCGCGGATGCGCACCGACCGCTATGCACGAGATGGTGTGGGGGTGTGCTGGGTCGGGCTGCAGGGCAGGCCCTGGCAGCGTGCCGTGCCCACGTTGCGGGTGGAGTACCCCGAAGGCCGCGGGGGCGGCTGGACGGTGCGGCACGGCATGGCGCGCTACGCCTGGGCTCCGCGCACGCTGGCGGGGACGGCGGGATGGACCCACATCACCTGCCCGCTCGGCGATGCCATCCGGTGGATCCTCCAAGGGCGGGTGCACCCTCATACCGGCCCGGGCGGCACGGTGTGGTGGACGGCCGACGCGTACGTGCAACTGGCGGCCGCCCGCGCCCGGATGGAGGCGGAAGCCGAGGCCGCCGCACGTGCCCGGGCTGCCGAGCAGGCCCGCCGGGCGGCCACGGCGCGGGCCGCCGCCGCCGAACGGTGCCTTGAAGACGCCCTGCAGCGGGCCCAGGAACGGCAGGCCGAGCAGGAGCGTCTGGCCGCCTTCCTCAAACACGCCGGAATAGACCCTCAGCTGTGGCCCGCCTTCACGCACCTGGTCCGCAGCGCATCCGGCAAACCGGTCGAGTACGGCGTCCAGAGCCCCGCCCACGGCAACGGCCTGCTCGTCTACAGCGGGCCCCGCCCGGGCCGCGCGTTCACCCTCGCCGGTGTGGTGTGCCCCGATCCCCAGGCACTCGCCCAGTGGCCGGCCGAGCTGACCATCCTGGTCCCCGGCCAGACCTGGCTGGCCCGCATCCAGGCCGCCGCCCGCACCCCGCTGAAAGTCGCGGTGCTGAACCCGATCACCAAGCAATGTTCCTTCCTGCGCATCACGGCCCAGCCCCCGGATCCCGCAACGCCCAGCGCCGGACACGTTTCCTCCAGCCCCAGGACCGCACCGCCGGCGGCACCCCGGCCGCGAGTCCGCACCTCTTGCCCACCCCGGTGGACCCCTCCACGCGAACGTCCCACACACCCCAGTGACGGTTGGAAAAGTCCGTCACCCTCATACGCCAGAACACCGGAGGGGACCTTCGCTGCCGAAGTCAGCGAGGACAAGCGTGACCCTCCGACCGGTGCCCCATCCACACCGCCACGTCGCATACCCGCAGCGCACTCACCGTCTGCGGCACCCCCGCGACCTGGCGCAGCGCGAGCAACTGGCGGTGCAGGGAACGGTCGTCCGCGCGCAGCGCGGCATGCAGCGCAAGCCAGAACGAGGGGCGCGGGCGGCCCAGAGCGCAGCGCACCACCTTGTCGTAGACCGGCAACAGCTGCGGACGCTTACGAGCCAAGAGCTTCCCAGCGATGACCCAGTCAACTCCGTGCTGTGCGCAGAGGAGGTGCCAGGCCCGGTCCGCCGGCGAGCCCCCGGCCAAGACGTCCGCTTCGGCGTCGACCATGTCGACGTCCGCGGGGATGTCGTGCAGCAGACCAGACAGCTGCGCGCCGAGGGAGCCCTCCAGAATGTCCAGCGCGACAGAAGCCGGAACGGTCACCGACAAGGTCTGCACCGCGACCAGGTCCTCCGCCGTGATCCGGTCGGCGATCTCCGGCCGGTCTCCCCCACCGGCCAGATGCTCGAACCGGCTGCCGGTGAACGTTGCCTCACCGGGTGACATGCCTATGCCGAAGTAACGCCGCAGATCACCCACGGCACGCTCGGCACCCAACAGTTCTTTCAACCGGTGCCCCAACGGCGGCAACGACGCTCCACTGAGAGAGATTGAACCGCTCCGGGATCGGTGGAGGCTCTATGCGTTGACCCCAGCGGCCGGTTGGGCTGGGGTTGAGCGTAGTGGTTGGTCTCGTGCTCGTGGGGCGGGATGTCGCCGATCGCTGTGTGGAGGCGCTGGTTGTTGAACCAGTCGACCC
>NZ_JBIVNO010000040.1:0-13661 GCF_044753645.1 Streptomyces sp. NPDC093261 | reverse complement strand
GTGACGACCGTCGTGGCGAGGACCGTGGCGACCGTGGTGGCTTCCGCCGCGACGACCGCCGTGACGACCGCGGCGGCTACCCCCGGCGCGACGACAGGCGCGACGAGCGCCGTGATGACAGGCGCGACGACCGCCGTGATGACCGCGGCGGCTTCCGTGGCCGTGATGACCGCGGTGCGCGTGGCCCCCGTCGCGACGACCGCGGTGGCCGTCCCGGCGGCTTCCGAGGCCGTGACGACCGGCGTGACGACCGCCGTGACGACCGGCGCGGCGGCGGCCGGTTCCGTGACGAGCGGGATCGTGACCGCGAGCCGATCAAGCGGCTGCCGATCCCCGAGGACGTCACGGGCGACGAGATCGACAAGGACGTACGGCAGGAGCTCCAGAGCCTGCCCAAGACCCTCGCGGACGACGTCGCGAGGAACCTCGTGATGGTGGCCCGGCTCATCGATGAGGACCCCGAGGGCGCGTACGCGTACTCGAAGGTGGCGCTGCGGCTCGCCTCGCGTGTCGCCGCCGTACGCGAGGCCGCCGGTTTCGCCGCGTACGCCAGCCAGAAGTACGGCGAGGCGCTCGCAGAGTTCCGGGCGGCCCGGCGGATGACCGGGAACATCGATCTGTGGCCCGTCATGGCGGACTGCGAGCGCGGGCTCGGCCGGCCCGAGAAGGCGCTGGACATGGCCGGTGCGCCCGAGGTGCACAAGCTCGACAAGGCCGGCCAGGTCGAGATGCGGCTCGTCGCCGCCGGTGCGCGCCGTGACATGGGGCAACTCGACGCCGCCATCGTGACGCTGCAGAGCCCGGAGCTGGCGTCCAACTCCCTGCAGCCGTGGACCGCGCGGCTGCGGTACGCGTACGGCGACGCCCTCCTCGCCGCCGGGCGGGAGAGCGAGGCGCGCGAGTGGTTCGCCAAGGCCGTCGAGGCCGACAAGGACGGCAGCACGGATGCCTCCGACCGGCTCGCCGAGCTGGACGGCGTGGAGTTCGTCGACGCGCTCGACGAGCAGGCGGATGACGAGGAGGGGAGCGAGGACAACCCCGGCGAGGACGGCGGCGACGGGTTCTCCTCCGAGCCGGCGACCGCGGAGGCCAAGGAGGCCCACGACGCCACGGAGGTCGACGACGCCACGGAGGTCGACGACGCCACGGAGGCCGAGGAGGCCGGGGACGGCACCAAGCGCGCCGAGGGCGAGGCCGGCGACCGGGGCTGACCTACGCGCACCGGGCAGGGCGGGATCCCAGAGGATCCCGCCCTTCGCGTTGCCGGGGTGCCTCAGCCGGTGGTCAGCGCCCTCAGGACCAGCCCCGACGCCGGCTTAGGACCGAATGACGTCGACTTGCGGGGCATGGTCACGCCCTGGCGGGCCAGCTCGCGTACTACTTCCTCGCGGACCGGATGCATCAGTACGGCTGTGCCGCCGATGCGCTCGGCCTTCTCGACCGTGGCGGCCGTGTCATGGATGTAGGCGATGTGCTCCGGCGAGTCCTCGGGGATGCGCCAGATGTGTTCCAGCAGCGTCCGGTGCAGCACGGTCGCGTCCAGGGTGCGCCAGGCCTCCGGGGGGCCCGTGGGCACCGTGCGGGCCAGCAGCTCCGGAGACGGCCGGTCCACCAGATGGAAGGCGCCGTCGCCCGCCAGCAGATAGGCGTTGCCGTGACCGGCCGCGTCGGCCAGCGCGTCCAGGGCCTGGGGCAGCGGCACGTCCAGGTCGCGGACGCGGAACAGGCCGGTGAGGGCGGACAGGGCGTCGGCCACCGGAAGGCGGTGCAGGAGACGGTGGATCGCGCGCACCCGAAGGGGGTAGCGGGCGGTGTCCACCAGGAGGACCAGACCGTAGTCCCAGGGGCTGGGGGAGCCGTGCTCCGCGCGTAGACGCAGATACGTCGCCCAGCGATGGTGCCCGTCGGCGATGAGGGCCTGGTGCCGGGCCAGCTCCGACTGGATCTCGGCGACCTCGGCGGGATCCGTGACCGACCACAGGCGGTGGCTGAAGCCGTCCTCCGTGGTGGTGCGCAGCAGGGGCGTACGTTGGGCGGTGCGCTCGATGACGGCCCCCACGCCGGTCGTGGCGCCGCCGCCCCGGTAGGTCAGCAGCAGGGGTTCGAGGTTGGCGGAGGTCGCGCGCATCAGGGCCGCCCGGTCGGCGATCACATGCGGCATGACGTCCTCATGGGGCAGGACCACGCCCTCCGACGGCTGCGACACGCGCAGCGCGCCGATCACACCGCGCTGGAGCATACCGTTGCCGCACTGCTCGTAGACATAGAGACCGGGTTCGGCGTCGGCCCGCAGGACGCCCTCGTCGAGCCAGCGGCGCAGGGTGTGGGCCGCCTGCTTGTTGCGTGCCGCCGGGGTGGCCGCCTGGGGCAGGATCAGCCGGACGATGTTGTGCGGATCGGCCGATTCCAGGTGCAGGAGCCCGTCCGGGCGTACGACGACGTCGTACGGCGGGGAGGTGACCGCGGCGAGGCTGCCGACGCGGTCGGGGTCGTAGCGCAGGCCCCGGAAGGGGGTCAGTTCAAGGCCCTTGCTCGCTGATACGTCCCTGGGACCTGCAGTGTTCATTGGTGCATCGTAAGTGTGTCAGTGCCATGGGGGATGATCGGGGAAACGAGCGAACGAGGAGCGATGCACAATGAGCCAGACCGTCAGGACGCGGCCCGAAGGCAGTGCGCGCCCCCTGAGCGAGGCGTACGACACGGCGCTGCTCGACCTCGACGGGGTGGTGTACGCGGGCGGCCGGGCGATAGCGCACGCCGTGGAGTCGCTCGGGACCGCTCGATCGGACGGCATGCATCTGGCGTACGTGACCAACAACGCGCTGCGTACGCCGGAGGCGGTGGCCGAGCACCTCAGCGAGCTGGGGATACCGGCCGAGGCGTCGGACGTCGTCACCTCGGCGCAGGCGGTCGCCCGGCTGATCAGCGAGCAGCTGCCCGGCGGCTCGCGGGTGCTGGTGGTCGGTGGTGAGGGACTGCGCGTCGCGCTGCGGGAGCGGGGGCTCGTGCCCGTGGAGTCGGCCGATGACGATCCGGCGGCCGTGGTGCAGGGGTACGGCGGGCCCGGGCTGGCCTGGGGGCGGTTCGCCGAGGCGTGTTACGCCATCGCGGGCGGGGTGCCCTGGTTCGCGTCCAACACCGACCTCACGATTCCGAGCGCGCGCGGTATCGCGCCGGGGAACGGGGCGGCCGTGGAGGTCGTCCGGATCGCGACCGGTGCCGAGCCGCAGGTGGCGGGCAAGCCGCTGCCGCCGATGCACCGGGAGACGATCCTGCGGACCGGCGCCCGGCGGCCGCTGGTGGTCGGTGACCGGCTCGACACGGACATCGAGGGCGCGTTCAACGGCGAGGTCGACTCGCTGCTCGTACTGACCGGGGTGACCGACGGCGCCCAATTGCTGGCCGCTCCGGCGCATCGCCGGCCGACGTATGTCGACGCGGATCTGCGGGGGCTGCCGTCCGGTCAGCCGGAGGTGGAGCCGGCGGGCGACGGCTTCCGCTGCGGCGGCTGGACCGCGACGGCGGGGCGGGAACGGCTGGAACTGGCGGGCGAGGGCGAGGCGCTGGACGGGCTGCGGGCGCTGTGCGCGGCGGCCTGGACGGCGGCCGGTGAGGGCGGGTGCGGGCTGGACGGCGGGAAGGCGCTGGCACGCCTGGGGCTGTGAGACGGGAGGGCGGCCCCCAAACGATTAGCGAGGGTAGGCTAACCTAACTTCGTGTTGGTCGACAGTCCTCCCGAAGCACGCGCGGAGACCGCCCCCGCGCCCCCGACCCGCCGGGCGATACGGTCCCTTGGACTCCTCCTCTCGCTGGTGATCCTCGCGCTCGTCGTGCTGGCGAGCATCGCGGTCGGGGCGAAGGGGCTCTCGCCCCAGCAGGTCTGGCACGGCCTGTTCCACGACTCGGGGACCTATGCCGACGTGGTCGTCGGCGACCGGCTGTCGCGGACGGTGCTCGGGCTGCTCGCCGGCGTCGCCCTCGGCCTGTCCGGCGCCGTGCTCCAGACGCTCACCCGCAATCCGCTGGCGGACCCGGGACTGCTCGGCATCAACGCGGGCGCGTCCGCCGCGGTCGTCACCGCCATCACGTATTTCGGCGTCACGAGCCTGAGCGGCTACGTCTGGTTCGCCTTCCTGGGCGCGGCCGCCGTCGGGACCCTGGTGTGGTTTCTCGGCGGCGGCCGGGGCGCCACCCCGGTGCGGCTCGCGCTCGCCGGCACCGCGATCAGCGCGGCCCTCTACGGCTATCTCCAGGCAGTGATGATCATGGACGATGCGGCGCTCGGCAGGATGCGCTTCTGGACGGTGGGTTCGCTGGCCTCGGCCACCGACGCGACCATACGGCAGGTCCTGCCCTTCCTCGTGGCCGGCACGGCCCTCGCACTGGGCCTCGCCCGGCCGCTGAACGCGGTGGCGATGGGCGACGACACCGCCCGAGCCCTCGGCGCGGGTCTCGACCGCACCCGCGCGCTGTCCATGGCCGCCGCCACCGTGCTGTGCGGTGCGGCGACCGCCGCCTGCGGCCCGATCGTGTTCGTCGGACTGATGGTCCCGCACGTCGTACGGTCCTTCACCGGCCCCGACCTGCGCTGGATCCTGCCGTACGCGACCGTCCTGTCACCGGTGCTGCTGCTCGGCTCCGACGTCATCGGCCGTATCGTCGCCCGGCCCGCCGAGGTCCAGGTCGGCATCGTGACCGCGATCATCGGCGGCCCGGTCTTCATCCTCCTCGTACGACGACGCCGGACGGCACGGCTGTGAAGAGCACCCGTATCCTGCGCACCCCGGGCGGCCTCTCCGTACGCCTCGACGTCCGGGCGCTCACCGTCGTCGTGCTGCTGCCGGCCGTCGCGCTCGCCGCGAGCGTTCTTCTGATCGGCACCGGCGACTTCTCGATACCGGCCGGCGACGTCCTCAGGACGCTGTTCGGGGGCGGCAACCCGGGCCAGGAGTTCATCGTCACCGAACTCAGGCTCCCCCGGGTGCTCGCCGGCCTGCTGGTCGGTGCCTCACTGGGGCTCGGCGGCGCCGTGTTCCAGTCCATATCCCGCAATCCGCTGGGCAGTCCGGACGTGCTCGGCCTCGGGCAGGGCTCGGCGGCCGGGGCGCTCGTGGTGATCGTGCTGTTCTCCGGCAGTGCCGGCCAGGTCGCCGTGGGCGCGCTCGTCGGCGGACTGGCCACCGGCCTCGCCCTCTATCTGCTCGCCTGGAAGCAGGGCGTGCACGGCCACCGTCTTGTCCTGGTCGGCATCGGCGTCAGTGCCGTCGTCATGGCGGTCAACGGCTATCTGCTCACCAAGGCCGACCTCGTAGACGCGGCCCGCGCGGTCGTCTGGCTGACCGGTTCCCTGAACGGGCGCGACTGGGACCAGGTGTGGCCGCTGGTCGCGCTGTGCGCCGTCCTCGTCCCGATCGTCCTCGGCCAGTCCCGGGGGCTGCGGATGACGGAGATGGGCGACGACGTCGCGTACGCCCTCGGGGTGCGCGTCGAGCGTGTACGGGTGCTGCTGATGGTCTCCGCGGTGCTGCTCACCGCTGGAGCCACCGCCGCCGCGGGCCCCGTCGGATTCGTGGCGCTCACCGCGCCGCAGCTCGCCCGCAGGCTGACCCGCTCGCCCGGGCCGAACCTCGCGGCCTCCATGGTCATGGGGGCCACCCTGCTGATCGTCGCGGACTGGGCCTCGCAGCGGGCCTTCGGCGCGGACCAGCTTCCCGTGGGCGTGGTCACCGGGGTCCTCGGCGGCCTCTATCTGCTGTGGCTGCTGGTCAGCGAGCGCCGGGCAGGCCGCGTATGAGTGCCCCGAGCGCCCCGGGCGGACCCGAAACGAACGACACAAGGAGCGCCGTGAACCGTCTCCGCGCCGACGACGTCACCCTCGCCTACGACCAGCGCGTGATCGCCGGGCGATTGTCCGTGGAGATCCCCGACCACTCCTTCACCGTGATCGTCGGGCCCAACGCCTGCGGCAAGTCCACCCTGCTGCGGGCACTGTCCCGGATGCTCAAGCCGGCCCGGGGGCGGGTGCTGCTCGACGGGCAGGTCATCCAGTCCATGCCGGCGAAGAAGGTCGCCCGGACCCTGGGCCTGCTGCCGCAGTCCTCCATCGCGCCGGACGGGATCACCGTCGGCGACCTGGTGGCCCGCGGGCGCTATCCGCACCAGGGGATCCTGCGCCAGTGGTCGGGCGAGGACGAGCGGGTCGTCCGGGAGGCGATGGCGCAGACCGGGGTCGCCGAACTCGCCGACCGCTATGTCGACGAACTCTCCGGGGGCCAGCGGCAGCGCGTGTGGATCGCCATGGCGCTCGCCCAGCAGACCCCGCTGCTGCTGCTCGACGAGCCGACCACCTATCTCGACATCCAGCACCAGATCGACGTACTCGATCTGTGTGCCGAACTGCACGAGGCACAGGGGCGGACGCTGGTCGCGGTGCTGCACGACCTCAACCACGCGGCGCGGTACGCCACCCATCTCATCGCCCTGCGCGACGGCGAGGTCGTCGCCGAGGGCGCGCCGGGGGACATCGTCACGGCGGAACTGGTCGAGAAGGTCTTCGGGCTGCGCTGCCAGGTCATCGACGACCCGGAGACCGGCACCCCGCTGGTGGTGCCCGCGGCACGCAGGGCACGCACACGGGGCGCGGCCGAAGAGGTCGCCTGAGCCACCGTGGGGCCGGTGAGGCCTTCCGAGTCGCTGCGGGCCCGGGGAGAGGCACCTGACCCGCCGCGGGCCCGGGGAGAGGCACCTGACCCGCAGCGGGCTGGAGGAGGCAGTCTGCTCGCAGCGGGCCGGAGGAGCAGTCTGCCCGCCGCGGGCCGGAGGAGGGAGTCCGCCCGCCGCGGGCCGGGAGGGCGGCCCGAGGAGCCGCTGCGGTGACTAGAGGAGCTTTCTGAGTCGCAGCAGATCCAGCAGGGCCGCCTCGAGCTTCACCCGGCCCGAGGCCCACGCCTTGGCGAAGTGCAGCTCGCCGTCGACCATCGCCACCAGGTCGTCGCCCGTCATCGCCAGCCTGATCTGGGCCTTGTCGGGCGGCGGTCCCTGGAGTGTGTCGAGCACCTCGATCCGGCCGTCCTCCAGACGGCCGACGAAGGTGACGTCCAGGTCGGTGATACGGCAGCTGAGCGAGCGGTTCAGGGCCGTGGCCGCGCGCACGTCCCCCTCGGAGCCCGCCAGGTTGTCCGAAAACTTCTCGAGTGCCCTGCGGCACTCCTCAATCGTGGCCATCGTCAGCGACGGTACCTCAGCGCCACGAGGTAGCGTCGGGGCATGAGCGACTCTGTGACCGCGGCGAGGGTGACGGCGGAGACGGCCGCGGAGCAGGCCGGGTCCGCGCCCGAACGTACGGCCGGACCCATGGCCGAAGCCGCGGTGGAACCCGCGACCGAACCCGAGTACGACCCGGCCGCCCCGGCCCCGCTGCACGTGGATCGGACCCCCACCGGGAACCCCGACGTCGACGCCCGGCTGGAGCGGCTGGCCGATGCCGACCACCTCGCCACGGACGGCCATGTCGAGGTGTACGAGGATGTACACCAGGGGTTGCGTGACGTGCTCACCGCGCTCGACTCCCGCCCGGGACCCCCGGTGCCCGCCCGTCACCCGACCACCACCCCCCAATGAGACCCTTCGGGTCACACACGGCAGATGACCGTACGAGAACAGGAGCTGAACCGAACGTGGCAGGAGTGGCACGCCGCCGTCTTGACGCGGAGCTGGTCCGCCGGAAGCTCGCGCGCTCGCGTGAGCACGCCAGTCAGCTGATCGCCGCGGGCCGGGTCACCGTCGGCAAGGCCGTCGCGACCAAGCCCGCCACCCAGGTGGAGACCGCGGCCGCCATCGTCGTCGCGCAGGACGACAGCGATCCCGAGTACGTGTCCCGGGGCGGCCACAAGCTGGCGGGCGCGCTGAAGGTCTTCGGGCCCCAGGGCCTGACGGTCCGGGGACGGCGGGCGCTGGACGCCGGCGCGTCCACCGGAGGCTTCACCGACGTCCTGCTGCGCGCGGGCGCCGCCCGTGTCGTCGCCGTCGACGTCGGGTACGGACAGTTGGCCTGGTCTCTCCAGAGCGATGAACGCGTCACCGTCAAGGACCGTACGAACGTACGGGAGTTGACGCTCGAGGTGATCGATGGGGAACCTGTGGATCTTGTCGTCGGAGATCTGTCCTTCATCCCGCTCGGACTGGTGCTGCCCGCCCTGGTGCGGTGCACAAAGCCGGATGCCGACCTGGTGATGATGGTCAAGCCGCAGTTCGAGGTGGGGAAGGAACGGCTGGGCAGCGGCGGAGTGGTGCGCAGCCCCGAGCTGCGCGCCGAGGCGGTGTGCGGGGTCGCCGGGCGGGCGGCGGAACTGGGGCTCGGCGTGAAGGGCGTGACGGCCAGTCCACTGCCCGGGCCCTCGGGCAACGTCGAGTACTTTCTGTGGCTGCGAGCCGGGGCACCCGCACTGGACCCGGCCGACGTTGACCGAGCAGTGGCGGAGGGGCCGCGTTGACACAGAACTCAGGTCGTACTGTTTTCCTGCTCGCCCACACCGGGCGGCCCGCGGCCATTCGCAGCGCCGAGCTGGTGGTCAAGGGACTGGTGCGGTGCGGGATCGGCGTACGGGTCCTGGAGGCCGAGGCGGCGGACCTGCCGCTGTCGGACGAGGTGGAGCTGGTCAAGGAGGCCACTCCGCAGTGCCTCGACGGGTGCGAGCTGCTCATCGTGCTCGGCGGCGACGGAACCCTGCTGCGCGGCGCCGAGTTCGCCCGCGCCTCCGGGGTGCCGATGCTCGGTGTCAACCTCGGCCGGGTCGGCTTCCTCGCCGAGGCCGAGCGCGACGACCTCGACCGGGTCGTCGACCGGGTGGTGATGAAGGCGTACGAGGTCGAGGAGCGCATGACCGTCGACGTCGTCGTGCACAAGAACGGCGACATCGTGCACACCGACTGGGCGCTCAACGAGGCGGCCGTGCAGAAGGTCTCCGCCGAGAAACTCCTGGAGGTCGTCCTGGAGATCGACGGCCGGCCCGTGACCGGGTTCGGCTGCGACGGCATCGTGTGCGCGACCCCGACCGGATCCACCGCGTACGCCTTCTCCGCGGGCGGGCCCGTGGTGTGGCCCGAGGTGGAGGCCCTGCTCATGGTGCCGATCAGCGCGCACGCCCTGTTCGCCAAGCCGCTGGTGACCTCGCCGGACTCCGTGCTCGCGGTGGAGGTGCAGCCGGACACCCCACATGGGGTGCTGTGGTGCGACGGACGGCGGATGGTGGAGCTGCCCCAGGGCGCGCGGGTCGAGGTGCGGCGGGGAGCGGTGCCGGTGCGGCTGGCCCGTCTGCACCACGCCTCGTTCACCGACCGGCTCGTGGCGAAGTTCGCCCTGCCCGTGTCCGGGTGGCGGGGAGCGCCCCACTGAAGGGTGCGGGCTGAGGGTATGCGGGGCGCGGTGTCCCCCTCCGGGGTGACAGGGCCGCTCGCACATCCCCAGCCCGACCTCGTATGGTCTTCTCCGTGTTGGAGGAGATGCGGATACGGTCGCTCGGAGTCATCGACGACGCGGTCGTCGAGCTGTCACCCGGTTTCACCGCCGTGACCGGTGAGACGGGTGCGGGCAAGACCATGGTCGTCACCAGCCTCAGCCTGCTGCTCGGCGGCCGCGCGGACCCGGCGCTCGTACGGATCGGCGCGAAGAACGCGGTCGTCGAGGGGCGGATCGCCCTGGCCCGCGAGGCCTCCGCCGCCGTACGCGCCGAAGAGGCCGGGGCCGAGCTGGACGACGGGGCGCTGCTGATCAGCCGTACCGTATCCGCCGAGGGACGCTCGCGGGCGCACCTCGGCGGGCGCTCCGTGCCCGTCGGGGTCCTGGCGGAGCTGGCCGACGAGCTGGTCGCCGTGCACGGGCAGACCGACCAGCAGGGCCTGCTGAAGCTGTCCCGGCAGCGACAGGCGCTCGACCGGTACGCCGGTGACGCCGTCGCCGTGCCGCTCGCCAAATACGGAGAGGCCTACCGGCGGCTGCGGGCCGTCTCCACCGAGCTGGAGGAGATCACCACGCGCGCCCGCGAGCGGGCCCAGGAAGCCGACATGCTGCGCTTCGGGCTCGAGGAGATCGCGGGCGTGGAGCCACGAGCCGGCGAGGACGTCGAGCTGGCCGAGGAGGCCGAGCGGCTGGGGCACGCGGAGGCGCTCGCGTCGGCGGCGACCGCCGCGCACGCGGCGCTGGCGGGCAATCCCGAGGACCCCGAGGGCGTCGACGCGGCCACGCTGGTCGCGGGCGCGCACCGGGCCCTGGAGGCGGTCCGCTCGCACGATCCGGTGCTGGCCGGGCTCGCCGACCGGATCGGGGAGATCGGGATCCTGCTGGGCGATGTGGCCGGGGAGCTGGCCGGGTACGCCGACGACCTGGACGCCGATCCGCTGCGGCTGGCGGCCGTGGAGGAGCGGCGAGCCGCCCTCACCGCGCTGACCCGGAAGTACGGCGAGGACGTGGGCGCCGTACTCGCATGGGCCGAGCAGAGCGCCGCACGGCTGACGGAACTCGACGGCGACGACGACCGGATCGAGGAGCTGGCCGCCGAGCGGGACGCGCTGGGCGCCGAACTGGGCGCGCTCGCCCAGGCGTTGACCGATGCGCGGACGGAGTCCGCCGAGCGGTTCGCCGCCGCCGTCACCGCCGAGCTGGCCTCGCTCGCCATGCCGCACGCACGCGTGTCGTTCGAGATCCGGCAGACGGACGACCCGGACGGCGTCGAGGTCGGCGGGCGCACGGTCGCGTACGGGCCGTCGGGCGTCGACGAGGTCGAGCTGCTGCTCGCGCCCCACCCGGGCGCGCCGCCGCGGCCCATCGCCAAGGGCGCCTCGGGCGGTGAGCTGTCGCGGGTGATGCTCGCGGTGGAGGTCGTGTTCGCGGGGACGGACCCCGTGCCCACCTACCTCTTCGACGAGGTCGACGCGGGCGTCGGCGGCAAGGCGGCGGTCGAGATCGGGCGGCGCCTGGCCCGCCTCGCGAAGACCGCGCAGGTCGTGGTCGTCACCCATCTGCCGCAGGTGGCGGCGTTCGCCGACCGGCAACTGCTGGTGGAGAAGACGAACGACGGGTCGGTGACCCGGTCGGGCGTGAAGGTGCTCGAGGGCGAGGACCGCATCCGGGAGCTGTCCCGGATGCTGGCGGGCCAGGAGGACTCCGAGACCGCCCGGGCGCATGCGGAGGAGCTGCTGGCGACGGCGCGGGCAGACGACTAGCGGCAGACCCCAAGCGGGCAGACCACTAGCGTGCGGACGTCTGGCGTGCGGACGTCTGGCGGGAAACGCCGTCGGCCGGCTCCCGTAGGGTGGCGGGATGATCACGCGTTCTCGCAGGACGGTCTCGTTCGCCCGCGCCGCGGCCGTCACCCGCGCCACCACCAGCGCCCTGCGCGCGCTGGCGCCGGGCGGCCCCGGCCGCTGGGAGCGGAAGAACCACGCGGGGCGGACCGTCGAGCTGTACGCGGGCCCCGCGTCGGCCGTGGCCGTGGCGCTCGCCGCCGGGCGCGTCCACCCGGCGGCGGGAGTCGCCGTGCTCGCCGCCGGTGCCTGCGGCGCCTACGACGACGTCGTAGGCGCCGGGGACCCCCGGCGCGGGTTCCGGGCGCATCTGTCGGCCCTGCGGGACGGCGAGGTCACCAGCGGTGCGGTGAAGCTGTTCGGAATCTCGGCGGCGGCGCTCGCCGCGGGGGCCGCGTTGCAGCGGCGGCCGCTGGACAAGGTGCTGGCGGGGGTGGTGATCGCCGGCGCCGCGCACTTCGTCAACCTTGTGGACGTGCGGCCGGGGCGGGCCGCCGGAACCGTCCTCGCCCTGGCCGCTCCGGGGCTGCCGCGGGCGGGAGCGGGCGGGCGGCTGTGCGCCGCCGTGCTGGGGAGCGCCGCCGCGGTGCTGCCCGAGGATGTGGGCGAGCGGGCGATGCTCGGCGACACCGGAGCCCATGCCCTCGGCGCCGCCCTCGGGACCGCCGTGGCCGTCGGATGGGGATCTCCCCGCCTGAGCGGCGCCGGGCGTGGGGGAGGCCGGGCCGGACTCCTCGCCCACGCGGCGGCGTTCGTCGCCGCGGCCGCGTGCGGGGAGAAGGTGACCGAGGCGGCGAGGACCTGGGGAACCGGCTCACCCATGGCACCCGCACACACCACCTGACCCCGCCACGCGCCTCACCCGGGGGAGTGACCGGGCGTGCCGCCGGTCGCGCCTCACCCGGGGGAGTGACCGGGCGTGCCGCCGGTCGCGCCTCACCCGGGGGAGTGACCGGGCGTGCCGCCGGTCGCTCGGTCCGCCTCCGTCGCCGCCCTCCGCCGGTGCCGCACCACCCCCGCGCCCTGGCATGCTTGAGTCATCCGCGGAGCACCTCGCGCGGTCCACGCCCATCGCGCGATCCTTCTGTACGTTTCTTCGTGACCGCCCGATGCCGAACCAGGAGCCCCGGCCACGTGAGCCTCGCGAGCAGCCACTCAGCGCACGGCCGGACGCCGCTGCGCACCGTGCAGGTGCTCGGCGGGGGCAGTGCGGGCAGCAGCGCGCATGTGCGGTCGCTGGCCGCGGGCCTCGTCGCCAGGGGCGTGCAGGTGACCGTATGCGCCCCCCTTGAGGCCGAGCGCATCTACGATTTCACCGGCGTCGGCGCCCGGCACATCCCCGTGCCCCGCAGCACGGATCCGACCTCCCTGGCCGCACTCCGCGGCGTCTGCGCCGAGGCGGACCTGGTGCACGCCCATGGGCTGCACGCGGGTCTGCGTGCCGCGCTCGCGCTCGGCGGGCGGCGTACCCCCTTTGTGGTCACCTGGCATACGCGGGCGCACGCCGAGGGCGCTCGCGCCCATCTGAGGCGCCTGATGGAACGGCGGGTGGCCAAGGCCGCGACCGTCGTCCTCGGGACCTCCTCCGACCTGGTCGACCGGGCCCGCCGCCGCGGCGCGCGGGACGTTCGGCTCGCCGCCGTCGCCCTGCCCGCTCCCCGCACGTCCCCCGAGGACGACGATCCCGACCGCCTGCGCTCCAAGACCCTGGCCGAACTCGGCGCGACGGGCCGGCCGTTGCTGATGGCGGTCGGCTCCCTCGAGCGGTACCGCGGATACGACGTGCTGCTCGACGCCTCCCGTGTCTGGCGTCGCCTCGATCCGGTGCCCCTGGTCGTCGTCGCGGGGGAGGGGCCACTGCGGACGGTGCTTCAGCGGCGCATCGAGGACGAGGAGTTGCCAGTGCGACTGGTCGGGCGGCGAGAGGACGTCGGCGAACTGCTCGCCGCCGCCGATCTGGCACTGCTGCCCAGCAGCTGGGAGTCCCGGTCCCTCCTCGCGCAGGAGGCCCTGCACGCGCGCGTGCCGCTGGTCGCCACGGCCGTCGGCGGTATCCGCGAACTCGTCGGCGACGCGGCCGAACTCGTCCCCTTCGGCGACGCGGCGGCCCTCGCCACCGCCGTCGTACGACTCCTCGACGACCCAGTGCGCCGCGAGCTGCTGCGGGAGAGGGGCGCCCGGCAGGCCGCCACGTGGCCCACCGAGGACGAGACCGTGGCCCAGGTGCTGAGCGTCTACGACGAGTTGACGCAGGCGCGGCCCTTCCCCTAGTGAGCCGGTCCGGAGATCCTGTCGCAGTAGCGGCAGATGCGGTCGATGATCTGGTCTGCGGTCTTGGTCCACTTGAAGGGGCGGGCCTG
>NZ_JBIVNO010000039.1:0-18457 GCF_044753645.1 Streptomyces sp. NPDC093261 | reverse complement strand
CCATGGTTCCCCGCACGACCTGGCACGGGTCCGGCACGGCCTCTTCGTCGAGCAGCCCGGCAAGTTCCCTCAGATCGTTCGCGACCATGACCTGAGCGAGGCGTCCGGCGACGGCCACGACTTCCGGCCAGACAGATGACTGGAGATACTCCTCGTCGGTGTCGTTGGGCGCCTCGGCCGCCGCGGCGTCAAGCGCGACACCGAGCTCTACGTGGATCACCATCTCCAGCGGGCAGGCCGCCAGATCGTCCACCGGGAGACCAAGACGGAGGAGTCGGACGACTACCTGCCGCTACCGGGGCTGTGCCTCAGGGCGCTCCGGATGCGGCGCGCTCAGCAGACCGGCGACCGGAAGACGGCCGGTGATCTCTGTGGCTTTCGGCGGCTTACGTGTGCCGTCGTCGCCGTCAAGGTTGCCGTCGTCTCCGAGCCACCGGCATCACCGGAACATCCTTCAGAACAAGCCGGGACCCGCCACCACAGTGAAGGCAGCGGCCAGTTCCCGAATGGCCGTCATGTAGGCAGCGCCAAAAGGCTGAGCCGCACCCGACACGACGTCGGTCACCCCAGCGTCGAACGGAAGGGGTGGATAACTAGGTTTTCCACGCGATCAGATGAGTCGCCCGCCGTCATATTGCGGCCTCGAAACGTACCCGGCGTACCGGGGGCACGGGGAGATCCCGACAGCCCTGCACACGGGTGGGGGTTGCCTCGGACGACGCCGTCACCAGGCGGCCGAACGGGTCGGCTCACCGACCCGTTCGGAGGATGGATGCACGTATCCCGTGTCTTGCGTTCGATCGTTGCCGTCGCCTCAGTGGGAGCGGTGCTGGTGGCCTCCCCGTCGTGGTCCGCCACGCCCGCCGCCAAAGCCGTACTCAAGCCGACCGTCCACGCGCACGCTTCTCGGTCCGCTGACTCCGGCCCCGCGGTGCACCATGACACCTCGCCACCGCTGCGTGAGCTGTGGCAAAAATCCAGACAGCTCCGCCGCGCCCCCCACGTCACGTCCCCCAGCAAGGGGCCTCACCCGTCCCTCACCAAGGCCCCGGGTCCCGATCGGGTGGTGCAGAACCACGACGGCAACCGGGGCCGGATCCGGTCGGGCGTAAGTTTCGAGGGCATCCGGGAGGGCGGGGGCGTCCCTCCTGACCCCAACGCCTCGGTAGGCTCCCGCCAGGTCGTGGAGATCACCAACTTCGAACTCGCGGTGTACTCCAAATCCGGTGCCACGCTACTAGGGCCGCTGACGACCCAAACCCTGTTCAGCGGGTTCGGCGGACCGTGCGAGACCGCTCAGAGCGACTTCCTCGGAGACCCCGAGGTCCGCTGGGACTCCCTGGCTCACCGCTGGATCATCAACCAGTTCGCCAGCGACGACGGAACCACCACGAATCGACTGTGCGTCGGCGTCTCCCGCACCGCGGACGCCACCGGCGAGTACTACCGCTACGACTTCGGGTATCAGAACCTCCCCGACCACCCGAAGTTCGCGGTGTGGCCGGACGCCTACTACGTGATCGCCACCGCCAACGCCGCCGGGACGCTCTTCGAGGCATGTGCCTGGGACCGGCACAGAATGCTGCGCGGAGCCGACGCTGACCAGCAGTGCTACACCGTCCCGGCCTCGACCATCCCGCTCGGCTCGGACCTCGACGGCACGACACCACCCCCGCGGGGCGAGCCCAACCTGCTGATCAACCTCGGCCCCACCGACGACAGCCTGCAGTACTGGCGGTTCCACGTCGACTGGACACACCAGGCCCGCACCACCCTCACGGGCCCGAAGGAGCTCAAGGTGGCCCCCTACATCCGGGCCTGCGAGAGTACCGATCCCACCCAGTGCGTCCCTCAGGCCGGCACCGCCCAGAAACTGGACTCGCTCTCCTACTCCCCCATGTACCGGTTCGCCTACCGCAACTTCGGCGACCACCAGTCCCTGGTCTTCAACCACGCGGTCGATGCCCGCGGCGGCGTGGGCGTGCGCTGGTACGAACTGCGGCTGCAGCACGGCCGGCCGGTCGTCCATCAGCAGAGCACCTACGCTCCGGGGCCCACGTACCGGTGGATGGGCTCGGTAGCCCAGGACAAGGTGGGCGACATCGCCCTGGGATACTCGCAGTCGTCCTCGCAGACCCATCCCTCGATCCGTATCACCGGACGCCTGGCGCACGACCCGCGGAACCTGATGACGTTCCACGAAACCACCGTGTGGACCGGCGCAGGTTCCCAGACCGGTAGCAACCGCTGGGGCGACTACACCTCCATGGCGATCGACCCGGTGGACAACTGTACGTTCTGGTACACCAACCAGTACCAACCGGCAGATGGCACCGGAAACTGGAACACCCGTATCGCCTCTTTCCGGCTCTCCGACTGCCAGACCCGCCGCCAGCGCGGCTACCGCCACAGGTGACACCCCCGGCCGACGGCACACCGTCGTCCACCCCGGACCGCCCTGCATGCCGGGGACTGCGGCAGGACCGCCGCAGTGGACGACTCATTAGTCATCGGCTCGGATGATCGCGGAGTGCATCCCATCGGCAGCGGCATGAGTCGGCGTGATCTCGATATCCGTGAAACCGGCCGCTTCCAGGCTCTGCCGGTACTCGGCGAACGACAGGGCGACGGCGATACTGCCGTCAAGCCAAAAGCCAGGGGCCCTGTGGATCACTCCACAGGGCCCCTGGCCTGTTGCGCACTCGGCAGGATTCGAACCTGCAACCTTCTGATCCGTAGTCAGATGCTCTATCCGTTAAGCTACGAGTGCTTGTTTTCTGTTTTTCGTCTTCGCTCCCGGCCCTTCCGGCCCGCTCGCGGCGACAGGAAGAACATTACATGACTGCCGCCGCCATGTGAAATCCATTAGGCACACCCCTTGTGACCTGCGAAAACGCCCCACAGGCGAGCAGGGGAGGCGGTTCGCGGGGGGCGGTCCCGGGAACGCCGAAGCCCCGGTCACGGGGACCGGGGCTTCGGGATCAAGTGCGGAGGCGGAGGGATTTGAACCCTCGATGGGCTTTAAGGCCCAAACCGCATTAGCAGTGCGGCGCCATAGACCGGACTAGGCGACGCCTCCAGCACAACCGTCCGCGCGCGAACGCGAATGGTGCGTGCAGATGATGACACAGCCGGGTGGGGTGTCACCAATCGCCCCCCACGGTACTAGGCAGGAAGGCCACAGGGCAAAGCACAAGGCCGCTGATCCACGAGCCGGATGCGTCGCGGAGGCATTCGGCGGGCATCGAGGGTCAGCTTGTGTCCGTTCTAGCCGGGTTCGTTACAGATTGGCCCCGGGTTGTGGCGGCCTCGTCGTCACCGGAGGGCTGTTTCCCTTTGGCACGGCAGCCACCTCCGCCACTCGGGTCACATACGAAACCGTCCCGCTTCGCCACCGTTAGTCATGGCATGGTCCAGTTCTCCTCGCGCACCGTGCTCCTCGGGGCCGTCGCCGTTCTCGCCGCCGTCGCCGCGCCCGCCCCGGCGGACGCGCACGGCACTCTGCCCCTGCCCCGCGCCGACCAGCTCGTCATCACCGTCCGGCAGGCCGGGGGCGCCGACGGGACGTATGTGCTGCGCTGCCACCCGTCGCGGGGCACGCATCCGAGCCCCGCCGCCGCGTGCGCCACGCTCGACCGGCGCACCGTCTGGGGGCACGACCCCTTCGCCCCGGTGCCGCCACGCGCCCTGTGCACGATGCAGTACGGCGGCCCGGCCACCGCGCGCATCTCCGGGACCTGGGCCGGGCGGCCGGTCGACGCGCGGTACGACCGCCGCGACGGCTGCCAGGTGGCCCGCTGGGACAGCCTCGTGCCGCTGCTTCCGGCGGTGCGTACGCGGGAAGAGCACCGTCCGTCCACAGCCGGCGCGGAGGTGCACCCGAGCTGAGGCCGGGTTCCGCGCGACGACCTGCGCGGTCACAGCTTCTGCGTCACTTCCGCGTGCGACCTCCCTCTCATCCGGCGCCGCTCGCGGGGCCGGTGCCCGTAGACTCCCTCGCGTGACACGCTGCGGGCCGATTGGCAAGATGGCCTCCGCGGTCGGCAAGGTGCGGTATCAGGGAGGAAGCGTCTCGTGAGCAGCAGGCCATCCCGAGGCGCTGCTCGCCTCGCTGCCATACTGGACGCGCTTCCCGACGCATTGGTGCTGGTCAACGCCAACGGGACGGTCGTCAACGCCAACACCATCGCCCTGGAGGCCTTCGAGACGCCCGGTACCGCCCTGGTCGGGCGCGGGCTGCTCGACCTGCTGCCGGAGTTCGACTCGCGGCTGATCCCGGGGTCCATGCGACGCCCCGACTCCACGGACCCGCGCGGGCGCACCAAGCCGACGCGGATGATCGCGCGGCGCACGGACGGCAGCGAGTTCCCCGTCGAGGTCACGAGCGCCAACCTCGAGGACGGCCGACAGGCCTACGACGGCTACGGCTACACCGGCGACGAGCTGCTCATGCTGGTCGTCCGCGATCTGTCCGGCACCGTCGACACGGAGGCCGAACTCGCCCGCTCCCAGCGGCAGACCGAGATGATCCTGCGTGCCGCGGCCGAGGGCGTGGTGGGCACGGACACCGACGGGCGGATCGTGCTCGTCAACCCCGCCGCCGCCCAGATTCTCGGCTACCGGGCCAGCGACCTGGGTGGCAAGGAGCTGCACACCCTCGTCCTGCACTCACGCGAGGACGGCGGCCCCTTCCCGTACACGGAGTCGCCGCTGCACGACACTCTGCGCTCCGGGCGCAAGCACCGGGTGCGCGGGCAGGTGCTGTGGTCCAAGGCCGGGGACAAGGTGCCGGTCGACCTGACGACCTCGCCGGTGCGTGACGGCGACCAGATCGTCGGCGCCGTGATGACGTTCACCGACCGGCGCCCCTTCGACACGCTCGTCGCGGAGAAGGAGGAGGCGGAACAGCAGCACCGGCAGGAGCTGGAGCGGATCGCCAAGGAGCACGAGGAGGAGCTGACGCGGCTGCGGGAGGAGCACACCGCCGAACTCGGCGACGTGCGCGAGCGGCACGCGGAGGAGATCGCGGCCGGCGAGGAGCGCTACGCCGCGCTCGGCGAGCGCGAGAAGGACCGCTACGAGGCCCTGGCCGGCCGGCACGAGCAACTGCTCGCCATGCTCGGCCAGTCACTGCGCGGCCCCCTCGACGAACTGCGCGGCGAGCTGTCCAAGCTCGCCGCGGACGACGCCGGCCAGCTGTGGCCCGAGGCCAACCAGGTTCTCCACCACCTCGCGGCCGGCTACTCGCGGATCACCACGCTCGTCGACAACGTCCTCGACTACCAGCGCCTGGACGCGGGCGAGGACCAGCTCGTGCGGACGACCGTCATGCTCGACGCGGTCGTCGCCGCGGGTGTCGACGACGCCGTCGAGCTGATCGGGCCCGGACGGGTGCAGTTCGCCGTCCACGCCCCGCCCATCGAGGCCGAGGTCGACCCGCAGCGGCTCGCCCAGGCGCTCGCGCATCTCATCGCGGATGTGGCGGGCGTCGACGCCACGGGCAACGCGCCCGTCTCGGCGGGCGGCTACCTGGACAACACCGTCGTCGTGGCGGCCGCGCAGCGCGGCGAGGTCGTACGCATCGAGGTGCGCGGCCCGTACGCCGGGGGAGACCCGGTGCACCAGCCGATCGTCGGCGGGATCGTGCGCGCGCACGGCGGTGTGCTGCAGACGCACGAGGTGCCGGGGATGAGCGGCAGTGCGTACGTACTGGAGGTGCCGCTCGGCGGCGGCGCCGGGGCGGTCACGGCACCCCTGGTCAGGACACCCGTGGAGGAGACCCGCGGCGAGATCGCGCAGACCGCGCAGCCGGAGCTGCAGCCCGCACAGCGGAGCGGCGGCCGGCGGCGGGCCCGCCGGTCGTCCGTGGACGCGTTCCTGGAAAGCGAGGTGGGCGCCGGGTCCGCCCCGTCCGCCGAGCCTGCGGCCGCGCCCACCGGGCGGCGCAGGCGGCGTGCGTCGGAGGAGTCGGCCGCCGAGGCGTTGGCTCCGGCACAGACGGCCGAGGGCGAGAACGCGGTGGAGACCTCGGCGTCCGGTGGCACGGGCCGGCGGCGCGGGCGGCCGAGCCCCGCCGAGGGCGTGTCCGAGGGCTCGGTGGTGACCGCGGCGGAGCATGCCGCCGGAGCCGCCGCGTCGGCCACCGGACTGGGGGAGGCCGTACCGCCGCAGGGGGTGCCGGTGCCCACCGGCCGTCGCGCCCGCCGGGACACCGAGCCGCAGGCGCTGCCGCCCGCACTGCCCACGGCCCCCGACGCGCCGTCGCCCCAGGACTCCGCCGCCACACCGACCGGACGCCGTCGGCGCGCCCTGGCCGCCGCGAACGAGCGGGCCGCCGCCGCGAATTCCGGTGCCCGGACCGTGTTCGCGCTGCCGCCTGCGGAGGCGGACCGCGCGCCGGAGCAGCCCGCCTCCGCCGCTCCCGTGCCCGCTCCCGCTCCCGCTCCCGTGGACGAGAGTCGTCATGACGCGGTGGCGCACGACACGGCCGACGACCACACCCCGCCGCAGCCGCACCCCGTTGCCGCGCCCATGGGCCGCCGCCGTGCCCGACCGGCGACCCCGGACGGGACGGACACGACCGGAACCGCGCCCGGGCAGATGAGCCCGGCGGTCCCCGCGCAGGGCGGCCCCGCACCGACGGGCCCCCAGCCTGTCCCGGCTCCAGGCATGCCCGTGCCCGTGGCCCCTGCTGTGGCCGTGCCCCCGCAGCCCCTCCCTGCTCAGGCGGTGGCGGGCGGGTCCGGCGGCGTTGATCAGCCCGGGCCTGGGCCCGCGGTACCGGGTCGGCCGGCTCCCGCCGCCGTTCCCGGTCCGCCCGTCCCTGGCCGGCCCGTTCCCGGACAGCCCCCCGCCACCGCGCAGCCCGGCGCGCAGGGGCAGCCCGGGCCGCAGCCGATGGTGGCCGCCCACGCCACACCCGCGGGCGGTGCGCCCGTACCGCCCGCGCCCGGGACGCCGGTGCCCCCGGTGCCCCCACAGGGGACCTGGTCCGGTTCGGGTGACCCCTCCGGGGCCGGGATGCCGCTGCCGCAGCCCACGCCGTCGGCGGGCACGCCGCTGCCTCCGGAACGCACCGGCCAGCCACGCACCGCCCAGCCACGGGCCGCCCAGCCGCTGCCGGCCGAGGCCGCCGCGCCCATGGACCCGAACTCCACGCAGGGCCGGGCGATCAGCGTGCGGACGCTCGGGCAGGGTGTGCCGTTCGCGCGTCAGCAGGCGGCGCAGGCCCAGGCCCAGCCCCGCCCCCAGTCGCCCACGCCGCCGCCGCACGCGTCGAACGGTTCTGGTCGTCGCCGCAAGCTCGGCACGCCTCCGGAGCCCGCGGGCGAGCGCCCGGAGACGGCGATGCGTCCGCATCCCCAGTCCGCCTCGGCTCCGGTCCCGCCGCAGCCCTCCCTGGCCGGGCAGTCCCGCCTGGCCGGCACCACGGAGGGCGGCGGACGGTCGTACGCCATAGGGGCACCGGATGTGAACGCCGACGAGGGCCCCGAGCCGCTCGACGGTCCGGGCGGTGCCGTGGAGATCGCCGACCAGCCCCAGTCACGGCCGATGGACGACGAACTGCCCCCGGAGCCACTCGACAACCCGCGTCGGCTGCTCGTCTGGCCCGCGCCGGACGTGACGACCCAGCAGGCGCTGAGCGACCGCGGCTACCGGCCCGTCATCGTCAACTCCCGTGAGGAGGTCGACGCGCAGATCGCCGCCTTCCCGGCCGCCCTCTTCGTCGACCCGCTCACCGGCCCGATCACACGGACCGCGCTCCAGTCGCTGCGTCAGGCGGCGGTGGCCGCCGAGGTTCCCGTACTCGTCACAGCGGGGCTGGGACAGGCGACGCGCGAGGCGGCGTACGGCGCCGACCCGGCCGTACTGCTGAAGGCACTCGCCCCGCGCGACTCCGAGCAGCACCCGCCGCGTGTGCTGCTCATCGAGGAGCACGCGGAGATCGCGCTGGCCCTCACGGCGACCCTGGAACGGCGGGGCATGCAGGTCGCACGGGCTGCGTCGGACGCGGACGCGGTCACCCTGGCGGCGCAGATGCGGCCGAACCTGGTGGTGATGGATCTGATGCAGATGCATCGCCGGCAGGCCGGGGTGGTCGACTGGCTGCGCGCGAACAACCTGCTCAACCGCACCCCGCTCGTCGTCTACACCACGGCCGTGGACCAGGCCGAGCTGCCGCGGCTGGTCTCGGGGGAGACGGTCCTGTTCCTGGCGGAGCGCTCGACGAGCCCCAAGGTGCAGGAGCGGATCGTGGATCTCCTGGCGCGGATCGGCACCAACTGATCGGCACAAACTGATCGGCACCAGCCGGTCAGCGGCAACCGGTCAGCAGCGACCGGTCACCGGTCAGCGGCAACCGGTCGGCACCCTCCCGGCGCCACCAACCGGGACTGAGCGAAACGGACTTACCGGTTCATATGTCGCGTGGGGCGCTGTTTCACGTGAAACAGCGCCCCACACGCGCGTCCAACGCCCCTGTGCCCGGCCCTAGATGAGCGTGACGTCCAGTTCGCCCGCCGCGTACTGCCGGCGCAGCAGCTTCTTGTCGAACTTGCCGACACTCGTCTTGGGTACGGCCCCGAGGACCGTCCAGCGCTCCGGGAGCTGCCACTTGGCGATCCTCGCCTCCTCGACGAGGAAGGACCGGAGGGTGGTGAAGTCCGCGGTGGAGCCCTCCTGGAGCACCACGATCGCCAGCGGACGCTCACCCCACTTCTCGTCGGGCACGGCGACGACGGTCGCCTCGGTGACATCCGGGTGGGACATCAGCGCGTTCTCCAGATGGACCGACGAGATCCACTCGCCGCCGGACTTGATGACGTCCTTGGCACGGTCGGTGAGGGTGAGGTAGCCGTCGGGGCTGATGGTGCCGACGTCCCCGGTCTTGAGCCAGCCGTCCTCGCTGAACTTGTCGTCGGGGCGCAGGGGCTCGGCATCGGGGCCGTTGTAGTACGCGCCCGCGATCCACGGTCCGCGCACCTCCAGCTCGCCCGCGGACTCGCCGTCCCAGGGGAGCCGCTTACCGTCGGGACCGGTGAGACGGGCCTCGACGCCGGTCGGGAAGCGTCCCTGGGTGAGCCGATAGGCGAACTCCTGGTCCGTGCCCAGCGCATGGGCGGGCGGTCGGGCCGTCGTGCCGAGCGGGGACGTCTCGGTCATGCCCCAGGACTGGATGACGCGCATGCCGAGCTTGTCGAAGGCCGCCATGAGCGCGGGCGGACAGGCCGAACCACCGATGGTGACGTGGCCGAGGGAGGCGACGTCCCGGGGCCGGGCGGTCAGTTCGGCGAGCAGACCCTGCCAGATGGTGGGGACGGCGGCGGCGTAGGTAGGCCGCTCCTTCTCGATCATCTCGGCGAGCGGCGCGGGCTGCAGGAAACGGTCCGGCATGAGCAGGTTGATGCCGGTCATGAAGGTGGCGTGCGGCAGGCCCCAGGCGTTGACGTGGAACTGCGGAACCACGACGAGTGCAGTGTCCTGGTCGGTCAGGCCCAGCGACTCGGCCATGTTGCACTGCATGGAGTGCAGGTAGACGGACCGGTGGGAGTAGAGGACGCCCTTGGGGTCACCGGTGGTGCCGGAGGTGTAGCACATGGCGGCGGCCTGGCGTTCGTCCAGCTCCGGCCAGTCATAGGCGGTCGGCTTGCCGAGGAGGAGTTCCTCGTACTCGTACACCTGGACGGAGGTGTCGGCGAGCAGGGAACGGTCGCCCGGGCCGGCCACGATCACATGCTCGACGGTCTTCAGATGCGGCAGCAGCGGAGCGAGCAGCGGCAGCAGGGAGCCGTTGGCGATGATGACCCGGTCGGCGGCGTGGTTGGCGATCCACACCAATTGCTCGGCGGGGAGGCGCAGGTTGAGGGTGTGCAGAATGGCGCCCATGGAGGGGATCGCGAAGTACGCCTCGACGTGCTCCGCGTTGTTCCACATGAGGGTCGCGACCCGGTCGTCGTCCCGGACGCCGAGGTCCTCGCGCAGGGCGTGGGCCAACTGGGCGGCACGGGCGCCGATCTCGGCGTAGGAGCGGCGGTGCGGTTCGCCCTCGCCGGTCCAGGTGGTCACCTGAGACGATCCGTGGACCGTCGACCCGTGGGTCAGGATCCTCGAGATCAGCAGCGGTACGTCCTGCATCGTGCTCTGCACGGCGTCCTCCCGGGGCGACGTTGCCTACGCGGTGGTAGGGGGTTGCGCTGATTCTGCGCACATACCACTCGGTATGTCACTAGTCCCCGGCATGATCGATCAGTGATCGGGCCGTGATGTACAACGCACCGGCTCCAGTTCGGGGTCCTCGCGGAGCTTGCCCAGGGCCCTGGACACCGCGGACTTCACCGTGCCGATGGAGACACCGAGCACCTCGGCAGTCTGGGCCTCGCTCAGGTCCTCGTAGTACCGCAGGACCACCATCGCCCGCTGACGCGCCGGAAGTTTTGTGATCGCCCGCCACATGGCGTCGTGCAGCGCCTGTTCCTCGGCCGGGTCCGCGGCCGGCGTCCCCTCCGGCTCGGGCAGCTCGTCGCAGACGAATTCGTCGACCTTGCGCTTGCGCCACTGCGAGGTCCGCGTATTGAGCAGGGCCCGGCGCACATACCCGTCGAGCGCGCGGTGGTCCTCGATCCGCTCCCATGCGACATAGGTCTTCGCGAGGGCGGTCTGCAGCAGGTCCTCGGCATCGCTCGGGTTCGCGGTCAGCGAGCGGGCGGTACGCAGCAGTACCGGCTGGCGTGCCTTGACGTATGACGAGAACGACGGGTAGGGAAGGGTCTGCCTCGCTGATGCAGCGGCGTTCGGAGCGCTGGTGCAGACGGGTGTGGTCATGGCTACACGCTAGGTTCGCCTCCCCTTGCGGCGGATCGGCCGCAGGTCCCGAAGCGGTCTCCGCCTCAGGTTGTATGCGGGGGGCTGTCCCCACCTCCTGAAGGTGGACGAGCCGGTGCACCCGCCCGAGGGTTCGCCCCTGAGGGGCGGGCCCGGGGCGGCGGCCGACCCGGCGGCCACGGTGGTCGTAGGGGCGGGCGGCGCGCGCCATCCGGGTCGGGCGGTCGTTCGTCCCCGTGCCCGGGCAGATGAGCCCGTGTCCGTGCCCCGGTCCGGCGTCCTCGTGCCCGGGTCAGCCGTCAGCCGTCAGCCGTCCGCCGTCAGGATCAGACCGGAGGTGGGGACGCCGGTGCCCGCGGTGACCAGGATGCGGGCGGCGCCGGGTATCTGGTTCACCGCGGTGCCGCGCAGTTGCCGTACCGCCTCCGCGATGCCGTTCATCCCGTGCAGATACGCCTCTCCCAACTGCCCTCCATGGGTGTTGAGCGGCAGCGTCCCCGCGGCCACGAAGTCCGCCGCCGCGCCCGGTGCGCAGAACCCGAACTCCTCCAGCTGCATCAGCACGAACGGCGTGAAGTGGTCGTAGAGAATGCCCACGTCGATGTCCTCGGGCCCCATGTCCGACGTCCGCCAGAGCTGACGGGCCACCACGCCCATCTCGGGCAGCCCGGTCAGGTCGTCCCGGTAGAAGCTCGTCATCTGCTCCTGGGCGCGGCCCGCGCCCTGCGCGGCCGCCGTGATCACCGCGGGCGGGTGCGGCAGGTCACGCGCCCGCTCGACGGAGGTGACCACCAGCGCCTGGCCGCCGTCCGTCTCCTGGCAGCAGTCGAGCAGCCGCAGCGGCTCCGCGATCCAGCGGGAGGCCGCGTGGTCGGCCAGGGTGATGGGCCGGCCGTGGAAGTACGCCGCCGGGTTCGTCGCCGCGTACCGGCGGTCCGTCACGGCCACCCGGCCGAACGCCTCCGGTGTCAGCCCGTGGACATGGAGGTACCGCTGGGCCGCCATCGCCACCCAGGACGCCGGGGTGAGCAGCCCGAACGGCAGCGACCAGCCCAGCGCCGCCCCCTCCGCCGACGGCTCCCGATGCTGCACCCCCGAGCCGAAGCGGCGGCCGGAGCGTTCGTTGAAGGCGCGGTAGCAGACCACGACCTCGGCCACCCCGGTCACCACCGCGAGCGCGGCCTGCTGAACCGTCGCGCACGCCGCTCCGCCCCCGTAGTGGATCCGGGAGAAGAAGGACAGCTCACCGATCCCGGCCGCCTGGGCGACGGTGATCTCGGGGCTGGTGTCCATCGTGAACGTGACCATGCCGTCGACGTCCGCGGGCGACAGCCCCGCGTCGTCCAGCGCGGCCCGTACCGCCTCCACCGCCAGCCGCAGCTCGCTGCGGCCGGAGTCCTTGGAGAACTCGGTGGCGCCGATCCCGACGACCGCCGCCCGTCCGCCGAGAGCGTCCCTCGTCCGCACGCTCATCGGGCTCCCCCGCCCGGGAGGGTGACGGTGACCGTTCCGGTGACGTGCCGGCCGATGCCGTTGTCCCCGGCCACGCGCACCGTCGCGGTGTCCCCGTCGAGCTCCTCGACCGTGCCGGTCAGCACCATGGTGTCCCCCGGATGGTTGGGCGCGCCGAGCCGGATGGCCACCCTGCGCAGGACCGCCTCCGGACCGAAGTGGTCCGTGACATACCGCCCGACCAGGCCGTTCGTGGTCAGGATGTTCATGAAGATGTCGGGGGAACCCTTGTGGCGGGCCAGCTCGGCGTCGTGGTGCACGTCCTGGTAGTCACGGGAGGCGATCGCCCCGGCCACGATCAGTGTGCGCGTGATCTCGATCGTGAGCGGTGGCAGGCGCGTTCCCGGCTGTACCTGCGTGTCCGGTTGTTCGAGGCCCATGTCAGTCCTCAGCCCCGTTGCCGTCCTGGGCCCGGAACACCGGGAGCTCCAACTCGTCGTCGTACCGGACGAATTCCAGGCGGACGGGCATGCCGATCCGCACCTTGTCGTACGGCACCCCGATCACATCGCTGACGATCCGCACGCCTTCTGCCAGCTCGATCAGGCCGACCGCGTAGGGAGGGGAGAAGGCGGGGAACGGGGGATGGTGCATGACCACATACGAGTAGACCGTCCCGGCGCCGCCCGCCTCGATGGTGTCCCACTCGGGCGAACCGCACGCGTTGCACCCCGGCAGCCAGGGGAAGCGGAGAGTAGCGCAACCGGAGCACCGCTGGATCAGCAGCCGGTGCCGGGCCACGCCCTCCCAGAACCCGGCGTTGTCCCGGTTGATCACCGGGCGGGGCCTTCGGCCGCCGGGTCTGTCGCGCGCAGGCGCGTCCTTCGTCGGTGCATCCCGCGTCGACGCGTCCTTCGTGGGCCCGTCCTTCGCCGGGGTGGGCTTCACGGACGCATCCTTCGCCGGCGCGTACTTGAGGACACGGAAGCGGTGGGTCCCCACCGTCTCCCCGTCCACCCGTACATTCATCCGCGTCGTCACGAAGTATCCCGCGCCGAGTTTCGTCCGCTTCCGGTCCGACACCGACTCGATCACCGCGTCGAAGGTGATCTCGTCGCCGGGCCGCAGCGGGCGCAGATACTCCTGCTCGCAGTCCGTGGCGACGATCGAGGTGCAGCCGGCCTCGTCGAGCAGTGCGAGCAGTTCGATGTACGCCCCCGTGCGTCCCGCACCGGAAAGACCGCCCATCGTCCACGCCTGGAGCATGGTGGGCGGGGCGATGGCGTCGCGGCCGGTGTACGCGGGGTTGGTGTCGCCCATCGCCTCGCACCAGTGCCGGATCATGGGCGCGTTGACCGGGTCCTTGCCGACGCCCGCGACCGCGGCCGGCCGGCCCTCGTAGGCCTTCAGCCGCGCGGCGAACGCACTCTCGCCCGCGTCGATCATCGGCTCCCCCTCTCCCGGAGCAAGACTTTCTGACTGTCCGTCAGATCATGGGCACTGTCAAGGCGGATGTCCACGCGCGTGTGGACACCGGTGAACGTCCGCGCGGCGGCACCGAAGTGCCGCCGCGCGGACGTGTGATGACCCCGGAAAGCACACACGTGGAATCAGGGCCGACGATGTCGCGCCGGCCGCGCGCTCACCACAGACGGGTGAAGTGGATGAGCACGGTCTGGCTCCGCTGGTTGATGGACGTGAACGCGGAGTGGTTCACCTGGGCCGTGTTGCTCTGATTCGAGGCACCGGCGCCTACCGCCTGTTGCTGTGTGGTGGACGAGTTGCCGTTGTTGTCGCGGCCGACGCCGCTGCCGGTGATACTCGCCGCCGCCGCGTTCGATCCGTCGCCCGCGAAGGCTCCGTTGTCCGCCGAGGCGACGCCCGTGAAGAGGGCGGCGGCGAGGGGGAGCGCCGCGACAGCGGCGAGGACGCGGGCGGTACGGATGCTTGCCATGTGTTTCCTCCAGAACCCTGTACGTGCCGGCCGGGTCGCCGGTGCGTACGTGAAATGCGGCTTGTGCCAAGGCAGTTGGCCGACCGCCTCGGACGGTGCACGACGTCGCGACTCCAGAGTTGCCCACCGCATCACCGGCGAATCTCCCCGGAAGCCGTGATTCGCCCTCAAGCGTGAGGAGTGGTCGATAAACCCCTTTCGCGACACTTCCCCGCGGGGTGCCCGGACGGCGACCGCCGAGGCCCTCGGATCCCGTACACCCCAAGGGCGGAGGCCGTCCCGGCGCGGCCCGCCGAGCACCACACCCCTCTTCCTTTTTTCGAACGTACGTACGAAAATGGGGACCATGGCCACCACCGACCGGCAGGCCACCACCCTGGCCCTGGCCCACGCCCTGTCCGCTGCGGAGCGCGGACTGGCGGTGATCCCGCTGTCCCGGACGAAGTTGCCCGCCCTGCGCTCCCCCCATCGCGACGACCCCGATCCGACGGCAGCCATGTGCCACGGCGAGTGCGGCCGCTTCGGCCACGGGGTGTACGACGCCACGACCGACCCCCGCCGCATCCGCGCGCTGTTCGCCGCCGCGCCCTGGGCCACCGGCTACGGCATCGCCTGCGGACTGCACCCCCACCATCTGATCGGTATCGACCTCGACACCAAGTCCGGCACCGACTCCTCGGCCGCCCTGCGCGAACTGGCGCTGCGCCATCTGTTCACCATCCCCGAGACGGTGGTCGTGCTGACCCCGAGCGGCGGCCGGCACCTGTGGCTGAGCGGGCCGCCGGACGTCGTCGTCCCCAACTCGGCGAGCCGTCTGGCCCCCGGCATCGATGTCCGGGGCGCCGGCGGCTATCTGGTCGGCCCCGGCTCACGCACCGAACACGGCGCGTACGGCATCGTGCCGGGCACCGCGCACCTGGCGCCCGCGCCCTGCCCGCCCGCCCTGCTGCGCCTGCTCACGCCCCCGCCGCGCACCAGCCACCCCACGCCCTCGTCGACCGGGCGGCACGGCCAGGGCCTGGTCCAGTTCGTCCTGACCGCACACGAGGGTCAGCGCAACACCCGCCTCTTCTGGGCCGCCTGCCGGGCGTACGAGAACGGCTTCGGCCCCGACCTCGCCCCCGCCCTGGTCGACGCGGCGATCCGCACCGGCCTCACCGGGCGCGAGGCCCGCTCGACGGTCGCGTCGGCGGCACGGATGACGGGGCATCGGCCCTGACCGCGGGAAGTGACCCTTGGCGGCGAGGCTCCGCCCTGTCATGATCCCGCCGTGATCACCCTTGGGAAGGCCACCCGCCTGCTGGACCTCTTTCTCGACCTGATGGGCGTGGCGGTGGGCGCCGCACTCCTGCTGGTGGGCATCCACACCTACCGCGAAGGAGGATCCGCGGGCTGGCCCATCGCGGGGGCGGCCCTGTTCCTGGCCAACCTCTGGATGGCCTGGCGCCGAGTCGCCCGGCGCATCAGGGCCGCTCGCCCGCGAAGCGGCTGAGCCGGAACCGGTGAGAGCCCCCGCGCATGCGGAAGGGGTGCCCCGCCGTCAAGGGGCACCCCTTCTGACCAGCAAGGATCTGACATGCACGGCCTCTGGCCTGCAAGCGGCGGGTGTGGGATGTGAACCCACGGTGGCTCGCGCCACGACGGTTTTCAAGAGCGAGGGATCCGGCCCGGCCGTTTGACGTTGACGTCTGCGACCACCGGCTCGTCCGTGTACGGGCCGCACGCCGGACTCGCCCCCGCTGTACTCGCGGCGGGGGGCGCGGCGTGACGACCTCTCATCGGGACGGATCAGCGTGTTCCTGTCAGGATCTGCCGCGGGGGAGGCGGATACACACGGCCTTGACAGTGACATGGAAGGTGAACGTGCTGGCGTTTCGGATGGTGCCTCTCCAGGTGGTGGCGCTGGTCGGTTGGGTCTCGTAGACGTACACACCGCTGCTGATGAAGTTGTCGGCGGTGATGCCACCGCCGGTGACCACCGTCCCGGACGGGCAGGTGGCGGTGACGGTGCAGAAACTGTCGGGGGTGCACGTCTGAGTGTTGGACACCTGCACATAGCGGACAGACGGCCGGCCCTCCTTCTGATGAGCGGGAGCGGCCGCCAGAGCGGGAGTGCCCGTGCTCACGGCGAAGAGAGCCGGCAGGGCCGTGAGGCCGGCGGCCAATACGCCTCTGTAGCGGGGAAGCGGACTGAAGCGGCGACCAGCGCGCATGACTGACCTGCTTTCTACGTCGAACTGCGCCCTACCTGACAGAAACCTGGCGGCCCCGAGTGGGCGCCTCCCTCATGGTGCGATGAACACACCGGGGAGCAGAACAGACACACCCATATCGCCATCTTCTTGGCCTAAGGGTGCCCTGCCAGCCTCGCCGTGGCTCAGCTTGGGGTGTCGCGGCACATCGACCCAGACAGAGCCGAGCAGACGCGGCCCAGGGGCGTCAAGGAAGCTCCTATAGATCGTCAAGCGGTCTGTAGGAGTTCTGCCTGTGAGGTGTTCGTGCTGGTCAGATGCTTGTAGACCTCGCGCGCGATGAAGCGTTTGAGGCAGCGGAAGATGTCCTTCTTTGACATGCCTTCGGCTGTGCGGCGTGCGACGTAGAGCCGTGTGCGAGCGTCGTAGCGCATGCGCACGAGGGCGATCGTGTGGAGGGCATGGTTGGCCTGGCGGTCGCCGCCGCGGTTGAGGCGGTGGCGGTTGGTCCGGCCAGAGCTTGCGGAGATTGGGGCTGCCCCGCAGAGGTGAGCGAAGGAGGCTTCGGATTTCAGACGGTCGGGGTTGTCGCCGGCGGTGATCAGGAGCTGGGCGGCCGTCTCGGTGCCGACACCGATCAGTTCCAACAGCCCCGGGGCCGCCTGCGCGACCAGGGGTTGGAGTTCCGCGTCAGCCTCGGCTATCTCCTCGGTGAGGTTTTGGTGGCGGCAAGCCAGTCGCCGCAGGGCGGTTTTGACCGCACAGCTCGGGTCGGCGAGATCGGTGCCGGGGCGGGAGCGGGACAGCTGCGAGATCAGCTGATAAGTGGGCAGGCCACGTAGGCGTTCACGTACCTCGGCAGGGGCCGAGACGATGAGCGTACGGATCTGGTTGATCGTCTGGGTGCGGGCCTTGATGGCCGAACGGCGGACGACCCGCAGGGATCGGATGGCCTCCACGACGCCGTCGCGGGTTTTCGGCCGGCCGTTGGCGCGGCCGGACAGGACGGCGGTCGCGGCCGCGTAGGCGTCGACGGGGTCGGACTTGCCGTTGGCCCGCCGGGCCTTGCGGTCGGGGCGGTCAACGTCGACGACGGTGACCTCGTTCGCCAACAGGAAGCGGGCGAGTTCGGAGCCGTAGGCGCCGGTGCCTTCGACCCCGACGGCGAGCACATCACCGTGCGAGCGCATCCACTCCAACAGGCGCCGGTAGCCATCGGGAGTCGTGGGGAACGGTGCGGTGGCAAGGTGCCGGCCGATGGAGTCGATCACCGCGGCCTGGTGGAAGTCGGTGTGGGTGTCCACGCCGCCGACCACCACGATCTGGTCTGCCATGCTGTGTCGTGCTGTCCTTCCGTGCGATACGCGAGGGATCGCACGGGCCGGTCGGGCGGCTGGACAAGACTGTGGTGGGACCTTTGGCCGGGCTCCTATGAGGTCACAGGCGCCCGACCGGCCGCGTGCAAAGCGCCGCCCAGCCAGCCGACGATTCCTGGAGAGGACAGCTCGAAGCCTCAATCGTTCGGTGGGTCAGGCCTGCCGAGCAGCGCCGCGGTGAATCCTCACAGTCGTTCGTACAGTGGCGCGCTCCACCTGGACGCCAGGAGCCACGCCCGCTCCACGGTGTGTGGGCCGACGGCAGACGGGATGGGAGCCGGGAAGGGCGGTGGGTGAGGGGAGATCGTTGACGCGCCCCTGAGGAAGACCTCAGGACGCGCGTCGTGTTTCAGCTCAGCGCGCAAACCACCCATGGCGGTGAGGTGTTCCTATTGGGGCCAGGCGCCGGCCGCGCCCCCGGCGTGCCCGATCGAAGAGCGACCGGCGGGGAGACGCGGGAAACTGCAGTAGTCCCCTTGCGTGCCCGACCGAGCGGGAAACCACGGGGAGACACGGTGACGAGCGGGCTGCGCCCAGCGCAACGGCCCCCGACCGTCCTGCCTGGTCGGGGCCGTCAATCTGCGCGGTGGGTGTGGGATTTGAACCCACGGTGGCTCGCGCCACGACGGTTTTCAAGACCGTCCAAGAACCACGACTGCCGA
>NZ_JBIVNO010000038.1:0-27242 GCF_044753645.1 Streptomyces sp. NPDC093261 | reverse complement strand
TCTTCGAGCCGAACACGAGGACGATCACCAGAACCAGGAGCACCAGGTGCCACGGCTCAAGTGCGTTGCGGAACATAGTCTTCACCTTCTCACTGGGATGGGTGGGCTCGTGCCCCGGGCCGGGCCGGCCGGGGGCGGGCTCCTGCCGGGGCTCTACTTGCGCATGATGGCGGGTTCGCGGCGCCGTAGCATGCAGGCGACGGCCACTGCGAAGACGATTGACAGCAAGAGCAGCATGCCGGTACTCAGCAGCCATGCGGCGGCCGTGTGATGCAGGAGCGGATCGGTTTTCACCTTCTTGTCCGGGAGGACGGAGGCAAGCTGGATGGTTCCAGCCATTTCTTTGACCAGCTCGCGCACGGCGTTGGCCGCGCCGGTCAGTACGGCGCCGATGCACAGGACAAGCAGGGCGCTGGTTGCCGTGTCACGGTTCAGCCGACTGCCGGCGATGAACCGGGTCAGGACGCCCATCACTGCAGGATGCGCGATCATGACGCTCAGGAAGGTACGGTCAGTGCCAAGAACGGCAGCGTAGCGTCTGGCCAGCGTGCCGAGCTGGGCGCCCCACGTCTGTCGCCGCCGGGGTGGTCCTGCTCGCCGCGCCTGAGCCCGGGAGGCGGGTTGCCGCATCCTGAAGTCCGTGACGTACCGCTGATGGTGAGGTGAGTGCCGGTACTCCTTCGCCCATTCGCGGTCGCCCGCTGTCTCGAACGCCACGAATGCCTCTGGCCAGTCCGCGAAGCCGAGGAAGGGCAGGGCCTCGGACGGCGGTCCGCAGTAGGCGACTTCGCCGCCACGTGCGAGCACCAGCAGGAGGTCGCATTCGTCGAGGCTGAGCACGCTGTGGGTGACAACGATGACGGTTCGTCCATCGTCCGCGAGGCGGCGCAGGATGCGCATCAGCGAGCGGTCCATACCGGGGTCGAGGCCGGAGGTCGGCTCGTCGAGGAACAGCAGGGACGGCTTGGTCAGCAGCTCCAGGGCCACACTGACGTGTTTGCGCCGCCCTCCGGAGAAGCTGTGGATCGCCCGGTCGGCGCGTTCTCCCAGGCCCAGTTCCCGGATGGCCTCCTCGGCCCGTGCCTGCCGTTGTGCCGGCGCAGTGTCCTGCGGAAAGCGCAGCTGGGCCGCGTAACTGAGGGCGCGCCGCACGGTGAGCTGTGTGTGCAGGATTTCGTCCTGAGGGACGAGTCCGAGGCGCCGGCGGAGTTCGGTGTGGTTGCGGTAGAGGTCACGTCCGTCGTACAGCACCGTGCCGCGATCCGCTGGGCCCAGGCCTGTGAGGACGTTGAGGAGCGTGGATTTTCCTGCCCCGCTGGGTCCGACTATCGCGAGCAGGCACCTCTCGCCGACAGGAAAGGACACCTCGTGGAGGATCCTGTGGCCATGGCCCACGACCACAGTCAGGTCCTGGACATCGAGACGGACCTCGCCGGTGCCGGCATGCTCCCGCGGCTGACGGCCGGCAAGGCAGGCATCGCCCTCGCCGCCGCGGTGGAATGACTCCCGCTCGAACCCGTCGGGATGGTCCGTGCAGCCGAAGGCACAGCCGGGTGCCCGGAGCGATGTCTCACTCACAAGCCCGCCCGATTACAGGAGATCGGACACGGCCCAGGGCGCGGGCACGGGTGCGTACGCGCCACCAGCGCCGGCTGCCGTACCCACGAGATGTGCGGGGGCGTTTGGGCCGGACGGACGCCCAGCCACTGCCCCTGGGAGCAACCACCGTCTGACACCGGGAACGGCTGATGAGCCTTCGCACTCGGCCGCGATGCGTCTACCGGCCTTTCCTGACGTGACCGCTCCTGCCGCCGGGCGGCGCGATGTTCACGCATGGCGGTCGGGCGTGGAGGGCGAGGCGGGTGGAGTTGGCCGGCTGCTGCGGCGGCGTGCCGGGTTTCGATCTCCTTGCGGGTCATGTGTCCTTCCTCCTGACGGGCCGGGGGCGGTTCAGGTTCCGGGGCGCCCGGCGGCCGTCCAGGCGGCGTACTCCTGGCGGACGTAGAGGCGACGTCCGGAGGCGAGCGTGATCGCGTCGGGGTGGAGCGGGCCGGCCACCAGGTCGGGATGGCGGCGGTCGTGCAGGACGAGTTGCGCGGCGGTTTCCGCGGCGGCTGCGACCGGGCCGGGGCCGGGGTCATGCAAGGCCATCCGGTCCATGAGGGCCGCCCGGCGGAGCAGCCAGGCCCGTTCGGCGGCCGTCGCGTCGATCGGGGGGCCGGTGACGGGCCTGGCCTGGCGGCCGTCGCGTTCGGCCCCGAGAGCGAGCACTTGGTGCATCTCGCGGCGCAGATCGGGCTCATTCGCGTATGCCTGGTGCGCTGGCGGGACGCCGGTGTCCTCACGGCTGTTCGGGGTGAGGTCCACGGTCACCACTCCGCCGGTTCGCAGGGGCCGGCGCCGCAGCGTCGACACGGCACCGTGTCGTGGTCGGGGTGGCTGTGATCGAGGGCCGGTGGATGTGCCGCGGACCGCATGGGAACCTGGGCCGGGCCCGGGTAGCTGTCGACGGGGCGCGGCTTGTGCGTCGCGAGGGCCCACTTGCGGGGCCGTCTGGTGACCCGGCACCGCAGCTCGCGCGGAACGCCCGGGCCGGTCATGTCGAGCACCTCAGGCAGGCGCGGACTTCGCAGCCGTTGCGCGTCCGGTGGATCTCGGTCGACTGGGCGAGGTACTGGACGATGCCGGTGCCGCGACCGTGTTCGTCGGGGGCGATGTCGGGGCGGGGGTGCTCCACGGCCGTGCCGGAGTCGCTGACCACGATGTGCAGGGTGCCGTGGTCGAGGACGAGCAGCAGGGTCATGCGCTCGTGGCCGTACTGGGCAGCGTTGGCGGCGAGTTCGTCAATGATGAGTACGGCGGAGTCCCGCTCGCTTGAGGGCACGCTCCAGGTCGCCAGCAGATCGGCCGCGAAGTGACGAGCGGCGGAGACGTGTGACTCCTGCGCGGGCAGGGTGAGCAGTGCCTGGTGGTCGCAGGGCTGGCCGAGCAGTGAACTCGGGCTGGGGGAATCGGACAGAAACATGGTCTTCTGGCTCTTCTGTGGATGTGCGGAGACCGGAATGGGGGAGACCCGCCAACCCCTTCGGGGGCGGTCGGTGGGTCGGATCCTGTAGGGGCGCGCTCATTCAGTTCCACGGTCGAGGCACACGGAACGGTTCGAGTGGTTCGCCCCTTTTGCTGGATTTTTGGAGGTCACGTGAATGTCGATGACCCGGCTGCACGCTCCGTCGGCGCGCTCATGCACCAAGTCGCTTGAGGACCGTGCCGGTTCGCCGGAATCGGGGGTGAGCTCGACCAGCTCCCGGAAACCGTCGGCGCGCCGTGAGCAGGACCCGGGCCCCTGGGAGGTGGCCGATCTGCCGCTGCCCGGACGCCGTGTGACGGTGGCGGCCCAGACCCTCGCGACCGAGCCGCAGAACTGCCCCGGTGCCGACACAGTCCTGCGCTGACAGATTGTGCAGGCCGAGCAGCCGCAGCACCTGACCGGTCCTGGGAACGTGTGGCACCACAGCTGCCAGATCGACGACCGCATGCGGCCGCCCCTCGATCGGCTGGTCGTACACCCGGACGGCTTTCACCTCGATCAGTCCGGCCGCGCAGGTGACCTCTTCCGGTCTCTGGCAGCCGCGTGGGCCACCAGCCGCCACCACGCCCGTCGCGCTGATCAGCCTGCGGCCGGCGAGGTACCGGCGTCGACCTGCGGGGCCGCCGCGCACGCGGCGCTCTCGTGCCGCCGTGCGCTCACACCCGACCGCCGCACGCGTGGCGGCGGCGGTGGGGTGGACGCCCGGGGTGTGGCGCGGGGTGGCCCTGTCGCGGTCGGTGCGCCTTTCCTGCGACCCGCGCCGGGACGCGAGGAGGCGTCGGTGCGCCAGGAGCCCGCCCCGTCGACGGGGCCGCGTGGGCTCCCCTCGCTTCACGCGCGGATTGTGACGAGCTTCTGACCGTTGCCGGCGATGATCTCGAAGTGCTCGATGGTTCCCGGGGACATGGGAACCGCCCCTGGGATCGTGGTGCCGGGAGGGTACTCGCCTGCGCGCCAGGTGGCGCCGTCCGCCCTCGCTCCGCCGGGCCCGACCGCCTGCAGTCGGCAGGTGATTCCGGCGGGTGCCCCTTTGGCGGAGACCTGCAGGACACTGCCCCAGGCCGAGGGCGAGACCTTCACCGAGGCGGAGACGCCGGTGGTGGGATCGCTTCCGGAGAAGGTGCGCCAGGCGGTCGGCGCGGTCGGCCCAGGGGGCCTCGCCTGACTGCCCAGGGATCCGACAGCCGCCAGCCATGTGCCGCCGGCCGCTGCCGCGATGAACGTCAGCGAGGCGGCAGCGCCGGCCAGTTGTAGACGCCAGGTCCTGCGGCGCCGGGCCGCAGCCTGCTGGAGCAACCTCTCCAGCACGCCCCCCTGCGGCGCCTGTGACCCTGCGGGCACACCGGCCCGTTCGCGCGGGGAGCCCTGTGCGTTTTCGGCTGCCCGTGCCACCAGCCGGTCGGCCAGGTCGCCCTCGGCCCTCGGCACCGTCTGGCCTGAGGCTTCGGCTTCGGTCACTGTCACCAGCAGCGCGGCACACCCCGCCAGCTGGGTGTGTTCGGCCCGGCAATCGGCGCATTGCGCGAGGTGGACGCGCACGCGTTCCATTTCCCCCGAGGGCAGCGCGCCCAGGACGTACCCTCCCAGCGCCAGCCGGAGGGCGTCGTGCTCCGCATTCACGGTCGCCGCCTCCTGCCCGCCATGGTCATGGCTCGATCCCCCGCTCCTGAAGCGCCAGCCGCAAGGCGTGCAGGGCGTAGTACGTCCGTGACTTCACGGTGCCCAGCGGGATGCCCAGCACCTGTGCGGCCTCCGCCATGGTCCGACCCCGGTAGTAGGTCTCCAGCAGGACGGCGCGGTGGTCCGGGGACAGTGACCGGACGGCCTCGGCAACCGCCCAGCTCTGCAGTGCCTGCTCGATCTCGTCCTCGCCCGATTGCTGCTCGGCGACTCGCTCCAGCGCATCGCCGCCGGCCTCGGCCGGCCTGGCCTGCCGGGCCCGGTGGGCGTCGATGACCAGATGCCGCGCGACCGTACACAGCCATGCCCGGGCCGGGCCGCGAGCGGGGTCGAACGCGGCGGGATGCTGCCACGCCCGCAGCAGCGTCTCCTGCACCACATCCTCCGCCCATTGCCAATCTCCCGAGGTCAGTCGCAGCACGTAGTGGAACAGGGGCCCTGCATGCTCCGCGTACAGAGTGCGCAGCAGTTCCTCGTCTGCGGTCGAAAGGGTCCCTCTACCAGAGACACGGTGCGCGGAGCGATCCGGATCGGTCCTTGGACCACGTTTTCGGGGACTCCAGGGCATGGACCGATCATTACGCACATGCCCCACTTTGTCCCGTAACGCACGGCGCGGAGCAGGTGACGCTCTGCGGCCGCCGCAGGCCGATATGCCCACGCTGGGCCGTACGGCGCCACCGGGGTCAGGTGTGCGCGGGCCCGGGGGCGGCCGGCTGATCTGCGGCGACACCAAGAGATCTCATAAAAAGTGCATATCTACCGAACCGTGGGACCACCGCCGTCCGTGGATGCGGACAAGGGCCCACTTACACGTCAACCCTCATCGACTCCCATATGACAAAGGTTGGGTCAGAGGTGACCGAGAAACACCACGCCACGTACCTGCTCCCGGCTCCGACCGCGATCAGCCCGCCCCCGTGGATCGAACTCGGCGGCACCGCGCAGCCCAGGCCGATGCCCGGCGCACACCACGTCGACGGCTCTACGCGGCTCTCGACACGCACAGCGGTCGAGGGCTGCGCAGCCTCGGGGGCAGAACTCCACCTGCCCCAGCGTGCGCACCATCCCTACAGGCACCGCCGACCGGTCCCGAGTCCCTCGCGGCTCCCCGCAGGGGAACTGCCTCATGCCGCCTGCACCTTCGCGGCGCGCAAGGGCGGATGCGCAGCGCGAGGGCGGATGTGCAGCGCGAGGCACGTCGAGGTCCGCGGCGGTACGGGGCAGCGCCCGTGCTCGTTCGGGGCCGCGAGGAGCGCGCGCCCGTGAACACGACATCCACCTACATCCCTGCGGTTGCCTGCGCCCTCCGCCGGCGCAACCCCCGTCTCCGCCTGATCAGTGAGGAACGGACACCATGCACCTGAAATTCCGCACACCTGGCCGGCGATCACGCGCTGCGGCCGGACTGGCCGTCGCCACCGTCGCCACTGCCGGCGCACTGGGGCTCCTCAGCTCATGCGGCCAGTCGTCGCACTCCTCGTCCACCGGAGCCGGCACCATCACACCCGGGCCGGGTCAGCACCAGACAGCCGGGACGCCCGGTGCCACGGGGCCGGCGAACCCGGCGGGCACCGCTCCCGGCACCTCGCCGATGCCCAGCATGACCATGCCCATGAGTCCATCGAGCACGGGCGCGCCGGCCGCGCCGGTGACCGGGAACGCCGTGGCGATCAAGAACTTCGCATTCTCCCCGGCCACTCTGAAGGTCAAAGTGGGCACGACGGTGACGTGGACAAATCAGGACACCGACGCCCACACCGTCACCAGCGCCGGATCGGGCGGCCCGTTGCATTCCGCCGCCCTGGCCACCCACGCCACCTACAGCTACACGTTCACCAAACCCGGCACGTACGCCTACCTCTGCACCATCCATCCGTTCATGACCGCCACCGTGGAGGTGACCTGATGGCCGACTATCACGACACTCACGACGGAGCACTGGCCGACGACGTCCGTCGGCCCCCAAGCGAACACGGCATGACTCGACGTCAACTCATGCGGCATGCAGGGTGGTTCGGCGGCGCGGTGGTGCTGACCGTGGCCAGTGGGGAGGTGATCAGCCATATCGCGGACTCCCGGGGCACCAACGCCGGGGCCGCCGAGGCGGGAAGCGGCGCGCTGCGGTTCGTGCAGGTGTCCGACAGTCATATCGGTTTCCAGGGTCCGGCGAACACGGACGTGGCCGGCTCATTCACCGAAGCGATCAACCAGGTCAACTCGCTCGGATTCCGGCCTGACTTCGTCATGCACAGCGGCGACCTCACACACCTGTCCACGACCAGTCAGTTCGACCAGGTCAAGCAGATGATGGCCCGAATGAAGACAGACCGCGTCTTCACCGTACCGGGCGAGCACGACTCCATAGGCGATGCGGGCCGCGCCTATCGGCGGACCTTCGGCATGGGCACGCTCGGCGACGGATGGTACAGCTTCGACACCCACGGCGTGCATTTCATCGCCCTGGTCAACACACTGAGCCTGGAGAAGCTCGGCCACCTCGGCAACGACCAGATCGACTTCGTTCGCAAGGACCTCGCCGGGCTGTCGTCGGACACCCCCATCGTGGTCTTCAGCCACATCCCGCTGTTCGCCATGTACCCGCAGTGGGGTTGGAGCACCGACGACGCCCTCAAAGTGATCGCTCTCCTGCGCCGCTTCTCGTCCGTCACCTGTCTCAACGGGCACGTCCACCAGCTGTTCACCAAGACAGAGGGCAACATCACCTTCCACTCCGCCACCACCACCGCCTACCCCCTGCCCAAACCGGGCCGCGCCCCCGCCCCCACCCCGCAGGTCGTCCCCGCCCGACAGCTCAAAGACGCACTCGGCATCCGCAGCGTCGGCTACCGCCAAGGCGACCGCGAACTGGCCATCAAAGACCAGAGGCTGGCATGAACGTCCAAAGACTGCTCGTCCCCACCCTGCGGTCGGCGACCGCCGCAACCCTCGCTGCCAGCGGATACATCCACGCCCAGCTCTACATGGATGAGTACCGCTTCGTCCACATCATCGGCCCCTTGTTCCTGCTCCAGGCCAGCGCGGCCTTCGCCCTCGCCGCCCTGCTGCTGATCAGGACACCCCCCTTGCTGCTGAGGGCCCTCGCGGCAGGCGTCGCGCTCGGCGCCCTCGGCGGCTTCACCGCTTCGCGCACCGCGAGCGTGTTCGGATTCACGGAGCACGGTCTGCAGCCCGCGCCGCAAGCCGTCCTCAGCCTCGTCGCCGAAACCGGCACGCTGCTGCTTCTCGCCATCTGGCAAGTCATCGTGACCGGACGACAGCGAGCTGCCCGACCGCCCGTCAGGACACCCACCTGGAACCGGGCGACCACTCGCACACCACCCAACTGAAGCACCAACACGAAGCCAGCCGGGATGCCTGCGGGCGTCGTACCGGTGGTCTTCATCGACCGCACCGCGTGCACGCCGGCGGACACCGCCACATCCCGCTCCGGCAACACCGTCATCGATCCAAAGTGGCGCGGCCAGGGCGCTGGGGTGAGGGCCTCAGAGGCTCGACCGGGGTGCTGGGACGGCAGCTGCACCCTCTTGCACCTGTCGTTCACGGATCACTTCGGCCTTGTCCCAGCGGATGCCGGTCTGGATCCTCAGCTCCAGGAGCCATCGGTGGATCTCGTGGGATTCGCTGGACTCGAAGATCAGCCATCGCCTTCGAGGCGACCGCCGGACGGCGCAGGAAGTCGGTGGTCACCACAGCCGCGACCGCGTCGTCGATGGCCGGGTCGTGGATCGCCTCCACCCTCCTGGACGCTCTCCAGGGAATCGACTTCAAGCCCACGACCCGTTTCACACTGGCGTGCGTCCAGCGCGGCTGTCCGCCGCGCAGGCTGGGCGGGGGGGTGTTGACCGCCTCGAAGCGTTCCTGCTCATGGGGGATGCTGGCCAGCACCTTGTGGATGGTGTGCGAGACGTCCGCCCGCCGGCGCTCCTTCGGCCAGCGCGAGGACACCCACCTGTAGCTGCGGACCCTCGTGTATGCAAGGCCGACGTCTTCGGCGAACATCCTGATCGCCTCGCTGGCGGTGAACAGGTCTTCCCTCCCGGAGGGATTTGCACCCCATACGAGCGCATCGGCTCGATCTCCGTGGCCGCGTCACCAAGCCGCCACTGAGCACTGCTCATCGTGGCCACCCAGTCCCGCCCCAGTTTGACCAGCTCGTCGTAGCGATCCCGGGTCACACTGCCGACCATCGCGGACATCCGCACCTACCCCCATGGACCCCGGGCGCGTCACCTTTCGTGACACGAACTGACCCCGGACATGCGCCACTTGACACCACCTGGCGGCCGGGGAGCAGTCGCCAGGGCGCACCGGCCCGGCGCGCAGAGCAGCCCTGCCGCAGCGGGACGCGCGGTCTCACACCCCGCTCTGCGCAGTGCGCTGCCGATGCCATGCCCGTTTGCGGCAGCGGGGAGAGCAGTACCGTGCAGAGGCCGGATGTTCCACCCTGGCCGCCCAACTCTCTCCGCACTCCGGGCAGTTCGCCGTCCGGTCGGCCTGGACCACCTCGGTCCTCGCCCTCGCTCTCCGCATCCGCCGCCAGTGCCGCGCGCGACAAGCCGACGAGCAGAAAACCGCCGCCGCCTTCACCGTCGGCATCAATAGGCCACCACATCCACGGCAGAGCAGCGGCCCGGGATCGTCGTCCGTGACCACGACCAGCCTCAGCCGGGGCGCACCATCCCTGCCCACGGGACCACCATAGGGGTCCAGCCAAGGTAAGCCGAAACCCTGTGGAACCCACCTGCGTGGCGTGGAATGCTCTTGGGCGACTGCTGACGGAAGGGAAGGCGAACTCCAGCCAGATACGGTTCTGGGCGGTGTCGTGCAGGGGCAGGTTGCGCAGGCCGGTGTCGCGGGCGGCGCGGATGCGGTCCTCGCAGTGGGCCCGCCTGCGGTGACGCGGTTCGAGGTCGGCGAGCTGGCCACCCTGTGTGTTGGTCGCGAAGCAGGTCAGTCGCAGCCCGTCGAGATCGGTGAAGCGCAACTGGGCGCCGGGGTGTGGCCGTTCTTTGCGGACGATCAGCCTCATGCCTTTGGGCCAGGTGCTCAGGTCGGGCATGTCGGTGATCTCCGCGACCCAGGCGCCGAGCCGCTCGGTGCCGTCGGCGTCGTAGGCCAGTGTCCACGCCTTTTTCTGGATCTTCAGCACGGCCTGGTGGATGGTCTCGGTGGTGGTCATTCCGACGGAATACGACAGCCACCGGCCCCGGTGGGTGAGTCAGTCGAGGAGGGGTGGATGCCGTCGGCGGAGTCGGTGCGGATCAGTGTCTGCCGTTCCCGCCGCAGGGTGGAGTCAGGCCAGGGCGAGTTGGGTGGTGGTGTGATGTGATCGCTCGCGGTGTTGGAGCCTGCGTTGCCGGGCCGCAGCAGCGCGGCCACCGGCTCTCCGGAACCGGCCTGGCCGTGGTCGACGAACGCGACGAGGGGATGATGGCCGAAGGTCTTTTTCCAGGTCGGGGTGGCGTCCTGCTTCTCGGAGTGCGCAAGGACCAGCACGCCGTCGCTGTCCACGATCGCGCTTCCACCAGCAGCACGACTGTCTTCACCGGCCAACTCCCAGACCTGCCGGGGGTCTGAGGCCACCGGGCCGAACATGTCGGCCTCGGCCCGCAGCATCGCAACATCCGCGAGGCAGTCCCCGCCCAAAGCCGTCGCGAGCGCCATATCCAGCAGGACCTTGCCCGGGTCGTGCACCGTCCGCGGCTTGCGCCACGGCGCCAGCGCTGCCGATATCGCAGCGCCAAGCCGGACTTGCGGACCCTCTCGACGAGCAGCACTGCCCCGGCCTGCGAGACCACCGGACTGCCACCGCGCTCGACGCGGACACGCGGGTACAACCCGATACTCTTCTTCACCTGAGAGGTGCTGCTTTCCACGCGATTGACTCGGCCCTAGACAAGTCCCATCGTTGCAGGTCAGGGGCACTTCTCGTTTTTTTGATCAAGCCTCGGCCAGCTCGTGCGGAGAACCGAGGCTAGGTAATTGCCGGTCATGCGCGCAGCAAATCCCGTCGCTGTGGGCAGCGCCTCGGGGAACTGCCTCACGCCGGGGCGAGAGGCGCGACCGGAACGGTGGCGCCGAGCGCGGCGCTCTGCAACGCCGTGATGCGCTCGATGACCAGCCCCAACAGCACGGCCGCCGCGATCATGAGCGCCTCCGCCACCACGAGGAAGGCCATCGACCCCGGGGCCAGCCAGCCCCCCACCGTGAGCACCACCGCGTGCGTGATCCAGGCGACCCACCACAGGTTCACCAGTGTCGTGTCTCGCTTCTGCTCCCACGACGCGGAGCTCGCGCGCCCGATGTCGAGGACCAACTGGCGAGTGATGAAGAGGTTGACCACTGGTATGAACCACGCGCCGATCGTCCAGCCCCGACTCGGGAGCGAGGCCTGGGGGGACAGCTCCTGGGCGTTGCGCCGGGACCGGGCGAGCCACACGAGGAACAGCACGATCGCAAGGTTCATCAGATTGAGGAAGATCATGGAGATGAAGCCGGACTTGTGCAGGGACGCATCCGTGGGGTGCAGGTAGTGATCCCGGACTGCCGCCGCGCGGAGCGCGTCCGCCACGGCGGCCGTCGCTACCGCCGCCTGCGCGGAGCGGGCAAGGATCCAGGGAGCTTTGCGGGCGGTGCTCGTCATCGTCTTCGGCCTGTCTCGGAGGCGTGTGTGGCCGCAGCGGACGCTAGGGCGGAGTGATCATATGGTCTGCTCGCGGCACGTGCAGCTGATGCGCGGCCCAGATGAGTTGATGCTCCTCGGCCCACTGGGTGCGGAAGTTCTCCTCCAGCACGTGCAGCGGGGGACTCCAGTCCTCCATCCGGTCGTAGTTCCGGCTGTCCTGCTCTGTTGTGTGCCGGATGATCCGCGCCCGTGCCGCCTGCCGCAACACCGCCTTGGCTCACGTGCGTACGAAGAACCGGGCCTGCTCCGCGCTCTCGTTCATTCGCCGAGGTTATGCGCGGGGTGCTCGCGCCGACCAGAGCAGCGAGCGGTCCCTCCCGGCCTCCGTCCGCACAGGGGCCGGGACGGCAAGGCGGGCCCGGTCAGGCGAGAGTGTGTCGACGGTCATGTAATTCGGCTCTGTCGTGATCTTGTGATGCCGACCAGCGAGGCGGATAAGGTTGCCCCCGCAGACTGGGAGGGGTGACGGTGAGCTCGACAGGCGCGTGGGTGGTCGGCGTCATCCCCGACGCAGAGGCTCGGGACCTTCCGGACCGTTTCGTCCATCTCATGCGGCCCGGCGACTGGGACAAGCCTCCGGGTTTCAGCCAGACACTGGCCTGGTGGTTGAACGGCGGCGAGCATGAGGCGTTTTTCGAGCGTTCCCTGGGTCCTTCCGGATCCTTGGCGCCCACCTCGGTCGCTTATCGATTCGCGGACTTCATCGAGGACGCCAACGTGTCCACCGCGGCCACGGACGCCGTGCAGGACGCGAGTATGGCGTTGATGCCTGAGGTAGTTGGCGCTGGTCTCTTCGTTGCCACTGCCCGGAAGGCCAACCCGGTCGCGGCCCTGTACTACGGCCTTGGCGCTCAACGGTCGGCGATGCTCCCCGGCTGGTTCGGGGACTTCCTGCTTTCCGCCGACGAGGTGCGGACCGCTCTGCCTCAGGTTGAGGGAGCCCTGCTCCTGTCCCACGCGCAGCGAAGCACCGCACTATCCCGGATCACCGACTGGATGACCGCGATGGGCGACACACCCGACTGCGATGCGGCGGGACTCATTGACGCGCCCCTACGGGTGATTCGACACGCCGCAGAGGCCGGATCCGGCGTTGCCGCTTTCAGCCGCTGGTACTGACCTCGGTCTGGCACTCAGGGACTGCTGAGGACTCGTCGCCGGAGGAGGTCGAGGTTCGCCCGGCCATAGCCCATGCGCTTGAGCAGCTTGACCCTCGTAACCTGGCCTTCGACCTGGCCCGAGCTCCAGGGCGCGGACAGGCCGGCGGTGACCGCGTCCAGGTTCCTGTTCATGCCGTTGACCAGGGAATGCAAGGCGGGTAGGTCGTCTGAGAGGACGCGGTCCATCCAGGCGGGCAGTTCCTCACCGCGCAAATCGCGCATCATGTCGGCGAAGTCGCGGCGGAAGTAGCGGCGGACGCACTGGATGTCTCCGGTGAAGCCGCGTGCGCACAGTTCGCGGTGCAGCTGCGGGATGTCGTAGCAGCCTTCGCGCCAGCGCCTGTGCGGACAGGGCTTGTGCTCGTCCACGATCGATGTCCGGTTGGTGGCCTTGGCCACCAGTTCATCGAGGCTCTGGGCGCGGGCGAAGCGCCGTACGGTGGAGTGATCCAGCCGCAGCCGGCGGCCGATCGCGGCCAGGGACTTGCCTTCGGACAACGGCTGCTGCACGGTCGTGTACCGCTCGGCGGTGCGGGCCACCAGCCGTCTCGGGTGTCCGAGGACGTCCCGGGTACCGTCCGGCGGACGAACGGCGCCCCTTCCAGCGGTAACTCCTCCGCCCCCGGGGCACCGTGGCGGACTCCGTGTCGGCCGGGGTTGTCGTCAACGCCTTGCGGATGCACTGGTGATGGGCGCCGACTGTCTTCTCCACCGCTTCGGCGAGGTTGCGCAGCAGGTGCCAGGCGTCTGCCACTTGCTGGGCACCTGCGGGCCCCGCTACGGGCGCCTTCGGCGTAGGCGCCGGCCCGGTCACGGCAGATCACCTCCATTTCCGGATGGCCGCGCAGCCAGGCGGCCGGAGGCTCGGCGTCCCGGCCCGGCAGCACATCGACTGGGCGCCGTCCTTCCAAGTCCACCAGGGCCGTGGCGTACGAGTTGCCCTTGCGCAGCGCGAAGTCGTCGAGCCCAAGCACCCGCACGCTGATCTGAGGTAACTCCGGTAATCCCGGAGGAGTTCAGGGAGCTTGTCCTTGGCGACGCGGAGCCCAGCGCGGCTGCGAGCTGTGCGCCCGGCCGACCCGCCAGAACAGCGGCGATCGACGTGAGCAGCGTGCGCAGCAACGGCGTGTACCGGGCATGCGGGCTGGTCAGCCCTTCGATCTGCTCAGTGAACGTCACCGCCGGGCATTGCGGATTGAGGCACTTGAATCGGCGCACCATGACTTCGACGACCGCCGGGGCTCCGCCGACGGGCGCGTCTGCGAGCCGGCGCGCGTACCGGCCGTCTACACGCCACGACACCACCCCGCATTTTGGGCACCTCGCCGTCGGCACTGCGAAGTGAGCGCAGAACGTGACCGTTCCGGCCGCACGCTCGATCGCCTCGACCACCACACCAGCTAAATGCGGCAGCAACCGCCCCAAAAACCCTGAACCGCACACCCGGTAGATGCCCAGGTCAGGCAGGTGACGTCACAAGATCCCCGACAGAGCCGAATTTTCTGACCGCCGAGACCTCGCGCGGCTTTGGCGTACTCGACTGTTGTCCGCAGCGAGACCGACGACCTCTCGACGGCGCCGCGGATCTGCGCTGTCGAGCACGGCTCAAGCGGGTGGCGTGACCGAAGACCACACGCCGAGCCACTGCTCGGCGCCGTACGCTTCGAACCGTTCCAGCTCGGCGAACCCGAGCTTCGCCGCGAGGCGCATCGAGCGGGCGTTGGCGGTCTGGGTGTAGAGCACCACCGGCTCACCGGGCAGCGCGCCGGCGAACCAGTCGAGTGCCGCTGTGCACGCCTCGGTGGCGTACCCGCGTCCCCAGGCCTCCGGCAGGAACAAGTAACCGAGCTCGGTCTCCCCGGCCTTCCGACGGTGGTTGCTGCCCGGCAGCTCGGGGGCGTGCGGTTTGAGCTGGACCGTTCCGACCATCGCTCCGTCGAGCTCGACCACGAACCAGCCAGGGCGCCGCCCGGGTACTGCAGGCACCTTGCGTTCGAGTTCGTCACGCGGTTGAGGGCCGCCGAGGTAGGTGCCCACCTCGGGCGAGGCGTTCAGCTCGATGACCGCCGCACGGTCCCGGGCCTCGGACTCGCGGAGTACGAGCCGCTCGGTCCTGATCGGGGCAGGCGGCCAGGCGAGGGGTCTGGGATCGGTCATGCCGGCCAACCTAGCCAGCAGGCTCGACAGCGATCAAGGCACGCGAACCGATCAAGCCACCCGGCCCGGGGCCTCATTCTCACCAAGGAGGCCGGCTCGACAAGCCAAACATCCCTCCTCACCGATTGGTGTCCACTCCTTGCCCCACCCTGCGCTCATACGCTCGAACCCACGCCCCAACCCCTGATATCCCACCCGCACGCCCCGCAAGTTCACCGCGTTGCGCCTTCAGAAACGCGAACTTGCGGCGGAGACGTCGACAACGGCAGCGCGTTCGTCGATTCGTTCCTCTTGAGGGCCTGCGCGAAACTCGGCATCAATCTGGTGCACTCCGCCCCGGGACGCCCCGAAGGACGCAGGAAGATCGAGAGGTTGTTCCGCACCGTGAACGGGGAGTTCACCGTCGAGATCACCTCCGACAAGGACGAGGTCGGCCGCGAGACCAAGGACCTCGCGGAGATGAACCGCCTCTTAGTGCCGGGGACACGCTTGTTACTCTCTCCAATCATGCGAGCCCTCTTCCCAGGATCCTTCGACCCGGTCACTCAAGGGCACAAGGACGTACTCCGGCGCGCTGCCCTCCTGTTCGACGAGGTCGTCGTGTGTGTGATGTTCAATTCGAACAAGACCGGCCGCCTCCCCATCACGGAACGGCTGGACCGGCTCCGCGCGGCAGCAACTGACTTGAGCAACGTCACGGTCGACTCCCACACCGGCGGCCTGCTGGTCGAGTACTGCCGCCGAGTCGGAATCGACGTCGTCATCCGTGGAGTCCGCGGCGTTGCCGACCTGGACTACGAAAGGCCGATGGCGCGCATGAACCACGAACTGGCCGGAGTCGAAACGTTCTTCACCGCTGCAGACCCCGCCCTGGCCCACATCTCCTCCACCCTCTGGCGTTAACGCTCTGAAGTGGCCCCACTTTTCCGGTCCGAACTGGCCCCGGTTCGGGGGCTGGATGGGTGGAGTTCCGGCTTGGGCTGGCCCCGGGTTCCGGTCCATGCTGGCCCCGGTTGGCGTGACTGCGCGACGGAACTCGATTCGAGTCATCAAGCGTGCTTTCAGTTATCTGCTGAGGGCGAAGCGGCGAGTGCACGGCTTCGACGGTGCCTAGGTTGTTCGTATGGAGATCGTTGAGCTGTTGCCGGAACTGCATCTGTTACGTTTCGAGGTGGGGCAGGCGTATCTGTGGCGTGACGCGGACGGGCTCACGTTGATCGATTCTGGGCTTGCGGGGGCCGGTCCGGCAGTCGCCGATGCCATCCTGAGTGTCGGGGCGAAGCCCGGGGACCTGCGGCGTATCGTGCTCACACACTTTCATGAGGACCATGCCGGCGGTGCTGCCGAGATCGCCGCGTGGGGTGGGATCGAGGTGTTCGCACACCGTTTGGATGCCGGGGTGATCCGGGGGGAGTCACCGGCTCCGCCGCCGGTCTTCGCGGATGCTCCGGACTGGGAACGCTCCTTGTTCGAGAGCAAGCCGAAGCTGCCGCCGGCACCGCCGGTCGCTGTGGACCATGAGGTGGGTGATCAAGATGTGCTTCCCTTTGGTGGCGGGGCTCGCGTAGTGGCTGCGCCGGGCCATACTCCGGGCAGCACTGCGTTTTATCTCCCTGCCTTCAGAGTGCTCTTCCTGGGCGACGCTGCAGCGAACGTGGGAGGCAAGACCATGGCCGGGGTGTTCAACACGGACCGCTCTTGTGCACTGGAATCCTTGCGGGCCTTGAGTCGGCTGGATGCGGAAGTGGCGTGCTTCGGCCACGGCGAGGCGATCGTGGGATCGGCTTCGGCAGCTCTTCGTGCTGCGGCAGCTTCATGAGCGGCATTTTTGAGGATGCAGCAGACATGACGGTGGATCATTTGTCCGCACCCCGCTGCCTGGCTTTGGTCCGGGCAAGGCGGTAGGACTCAGTGCCGGTCTCGATGATCGTGCCGTTGAAGGTGAGGCGGTCGACGATGGCCGCGCAGAGCCGTGGGTCGGTGAAGGACTTCGTCCAGCGTGCGCCGTGAGGCGCTTCGTTGTATCCCCGACGCAGTCGGGATGAACTTGGAGGGAGGTTCTTGGGTCGCCGGGCTTACTTGAGCGCGAAAGCGTGAGCGGACAACAGCATGCCTGGAAATGTAGGCCGCCCCCGCCGCGGGCCACGCCGACGAAGGGCCGCCAAGCTGCATGCGGACAAGGGGTACGACTATGACGACCTGCGTCGATGGCTCCGGGGACGAGGCATCCGGCATCGCATCGCCCGCAGAGGCATCGAGTCCTCCACCCGACTGGGCCGGCACCGCTGGACGATCGAGCGCACGATGTCCTGGCTCGCCGGAAGCCGCCGCCTACACCGCCGCTACGAACGCAAGGCCAACACTTCCTCCCGTTCACCGCCATCGCCTGCAGCCTCATCTGCTACCGCAGACTCACCAAATGAGACGTCTAAGTCGCCTGACATGTGTCGCGGAGTGCCGACTCGCTCCCTGCACAGGGCGCCGACGGTCCACAGATCGCCGGGAGTGCGGACGAACGCGCGGTGGGCGAGCATGTCCCGCTTCAACTGCGCAGCGAAGACCGTGTGATCGTCCTCGTGGCCGCGCCTGGGGTAGCAGTACCAGCGGCCGCAGGCATAGCGCACATCGCCGGGTAGTCCAGCCCTCGCACCGAGCCGCACCCGGACTCGTCCCCAACGTCCGGTGACGGCTGCACGTCGAAGGAGACCGCCTCAAGGGGTGGACACGACGGCGGCTACTGCGTTTCAGCGTCGCCTCTGTTCCGACTCCGCTGCGCACACGCCAGGGTTCCCCCGCAGCGCACGCCCAAGTAGAGCGCTGATGCCGCGAGGAGACGAACGGGTCCCGTCCGACAGCCGAAGGCAAGCCGACGGCACCCCGGTCACAAGCGGACCCCTGGCTGCTACCAGGATTCTCAATGCATCTGCTGGATTCTCATCAAGCTTGCGTTACTGCAGTTCAAGGCCGCGATCGATACGGAAGAAGCGCGCCGAGGCATCTCTCAACCATCTGCAGCATCGCAGGCCCAAGCGATCTCTCTACCGCAACAAGAATGAGACCTCACAACGGCGGCCGCCGTGCACCCACCGCACCGCATCCCGTCCTGTCGCCGACCACACCGCCTCAGACACCCCTCCCCCGCGTCCCCGCCGCGCGCCGCCGGTTCAGCCGGCGCAGCCTGCTGCCGCGCCGCTGGCACCACTGAAAACATAGGTCAAGGTCACTACGCGCACCGGAACGGTACGCGGAAGGGCGCTCGCTCCTGGTGGAGCCGGACACCCTTCCGCCCATTCATCTCATGGTCATGGTCACCTTCGCGGACCTGCATGACACCGTAGCGGCGAAGGAAGTCCTGCCTGGCCCGGAAAAGCTCCGGTCGACCACATCGCAGCCGCCCACCCCACCATCCGCAAAGTCTGGGTGGACGGCGGCTACCGCCAGCACCTCGTCGAGCACGCCGCCCGGCTCGGCATCGACAGGGACATCGTCCAACGCGCCCCCGGGACCAGGGGATTCACTCCGCTGCCCAAGCACTGGACCATGGAGCGGACCTACGGATGGCTCATGCTCCACCGCCGCCTGGCACGCGACTACGAAACGCTTCCCGCCCGCTCCGAAGCCACGATCCACCTCGCCATGACCGACCTCATGGCCCACCGCCTCACCGGTGAGAACACCATCTCCTGGCGCGACCCGACACCCCAGGGTTGAACGCTAATTCCGGGATAAAACACCGGGAGGAAACGACCCCTCAGAGTGCCGAGCCAGGTGTGCCATTTCGGTAGTTCCGTCTGCTGGCCTGTCCTACCGGGTTCCGAACCTGGTAGGACAGGCGCTATGTTATTCAAACGTCACGGTGAAACGATCGGAAGATCCGAAGGACTGATCCCGTGACTGAACGCGGAGAAGGAGAGCGCGAATCCTCTCGAATTCGCTTTCGCCCAGCGCCGTGCTGCTGAGCTCCGACTCCTTCCAGACGATCTCGACCGGTCGTTCTACGTCCGTCGACAGTCGATCCCACAGAGCGCTCAGATTGGCTCCGTAGTAGGGACCGAAATCCAGAGCTCGCGACAAAAACTCATGAAGATCTCTTTCGGAGCGAATTGCCGCGCCGTCGATTTCAATCCTCACGAGTTCTCACTTCCAGTTGGGCAGCTGCTCACGTTGTTGATCCCTACGTCCGCCTCATGCCAGGTCCGCCCTGGAGCGGGGGGCAGCAGCCCGTCAAGATTTTCGAACACGTCTCCGCCCATCTGGGCGCCGGGAATGTTGGTTTCCCAACGCCTTTCCGCTCCCAGTCGGCAGCTTCGGCTTGCGTCTTGGTCACGTAGTCACTGAGCAGCTTCCCCGTCTTACGGAGACTGTCGATCAGCGGATTCGCCGCCTCCGCAGTTGCAAGATCAACGTCGAGCGGCGTGCACAAGGAGTTGTGCACGAGTACCGGCGTCGCCCCTGCCATCACATAGTACGTGTGGAGTTCCTCGACGGTGAGGGTGTAGGTGCAGGTGCGCTGGTCGAAGGCCTGGTTGGCCTGGACGCCGAGGTGGGGCGGCGGCGAGCTGCGACAGCTGCGGCCCCGTGGGGGCGAGGTCGAGTTCCTCGCAGACCCTGGTGCGGGCGGCCTCCCAGGCGGCGTCGCCGAGGAGGCGGGCGTTGGGGTTGCCCCACTCGCGCAGGCCCTACACGAACACCTCGTGCCGGTGCAGGGCGGTACGCAGGGCCTCGGTGGAGGCGACGATCAGTGCGCGCTTCCCCACACTGCCCACGGGCATCGGCGGAGGCGGGAAGACCAGGCGCCGCCAGGCGGAGGTGAGGACCTTGGCGGGGACCTCCCATGCCTGGATGGGGCGGCGCCGGCCCTTGAGGGACTTCACGAAGTCGGTCGCGTCCAGGACCGGCTCGCCGACCGGGCTCGCAGCAGACGGTGGGGCAAGCCGATCAGATCGCGGCTGAAGGAGCCGGGCTTCCCAATCCGGCTCCTTCAGCGCAACCGGGGGTCCATCTCCAGTAGTTGTTGGTCGGTACGGTACAGGCCGCCGACGAAGTGTTCGATGGCCGAGCGCAGGCGCACGGGGTCGACTCCATAGGTGCCGAGTGTTCCCACGATGACATAACGCTGGTCTGGAACGTGGTGGTTGGCTCCTTTGTCGAATCCCGGGGGACGGGGTGCGTCGGGACGCAACCGCACGACGAGTACGTTGGAGTGGTTGGCGATTGTGCGCAGTACGCCGACGCACTCGATATCGGCCCAGGACACGTACGCAGAACGCTTTCCGTGGGCGACTCTCAGCCCCTGGCCGTCAATGATCAGTTCATAGCGGACTCTCTCCGCAACGACGGCCAGCAGGGTAATGAGACCGACAAATCCCAGCACGGCTGCGGTCATGATCAGTAGGACCCGCCAGCCGCCGAAAACCAATGTCAGTGTCACTATGACGACGAGGAAAAATACGGCTGCAATGGTGTGGCGGTGGCCGTCCGCAGGCGGGGCGGTCGGCGGCGTCCGGCGAAAACGAACTTCGTCCGCGCCGTCGGCTGCCGCCTTTGCACTCTTTCCGGATGGCTGGACGGGGCCGCGGACCAGGGCGATGTCCCCGGCAGCGTTGACGGAGCGTTTTTGCGGCCGCGGCAGCCCTGCCCCGTGCAGCAAAGTGTCGATGTGCTGGTGGATGCCGTCCAGAGTCAGCGGTTCCGGCTGGCTGAGGGCGTCCAGCAGTGCGGCGGTGAAGGCGGTGTGACGCTGCCCGGGCGGTGCATGGGAGGGTGCGGTGGCCGTGGTGGAGGTGAGGGTGTAGGTGCCGCTCACATCGAGTTGGGCTGTCAGCAGGCTGCCCGATTCGGTCATGGCAGCCACTGCGCGGCCGGAGAAGCAGCAGTCCAGCACCAGGACCCGAAAGCGTGCCCGGGCCCGGCCGAGGTAGCGCTTGACCAGGTCGGCCGGGACACCGGTGAAGCCGACATGACCGGGGTCCGTGGAGGACAGCGCGAGGTGGAGCAGCCCGTCCTCGTCCAGCAGCCCATGGCCGGTGTAATAGACGAGCAGCAGGTCCTCGGCCTCGCGTGCGGCTTGTGCAAGTGCCATACCGACGCTGCGATGACCGGCCGGATCGGCCAGCACCCGGCAGTGCTCCGGCCGCAGGATGCCGTGCGTATCCTGCGTGAGCGCGGAGTGAAGGTCCGCGAGGTTGGCCTTCACGGCGGGAATCGCGGGCAGACCGATGTCGTCAAAATCGCTGCATCCGATGAGGACCACTCGGGAAGCGGCACCGTCGGGGAAGCGCATCACGCTCTGCCTCACTCCTCCCCGCCCTCCAGCAGCCGCCCGACCGCACCGATCACCGCCTGCGGATCGCTGGTCCGGCGGACCTCCACGGCGACCTCCCGCCCATCGCCGCGGCTCACGTGCACGGTGACATCTGCACGGCGTTGCACCAGCCAAGTCGACAAGGAACGAGCCAGCACAGCTCCCGCTCCGCCTGAGCCCAGTGCCACCGCCAGCACGTCCAGCGCGGCCCCCATCTGCCCCGGCTGCGGCGTCCGGGCCAGCAGCTCCACCCGGCCACGCAGCGCCTCTTCCGCAGCCAGCCAATCCCGGAGTGACACCAGATGCGTCCCTGCTTCCACACCCGGCTCGGCCGACACCTGCACCCTCAAAGTGCAGCGCCCAGGCGGCGTTTCGCTGTCCTCGCACTTCTCCATGAGGCCATCGTGCCAACAACAGCGACTGGACACCCAACAGACGCCTCACATCCGTTGGCGCCGGGATGCGGTGCGCCCCGCGCATCAGCGTGCCCGACGGCCAGCCGGTGGGGATCCACGGCCGACGGCCGACGGCTGACGCCGAAGCGGAGTCGGGGTCGCGGCGCTGCAGCTCCTGACGGAGCCGGGCGAGCGCACGGTGCAGAGTGCTCTTGACCGTTCCGGACGCCATGCCGAGGGCGGCGGCCGTCTCGTCGGTGGACATCCGCTCCCAGTACCGCAGCACCACGACGCTGCGCTGCTGCGGCGCCAGCACTCGCATGACGTCCAGCAGCGGCGCGCGATCGGCGTGCTGCTCGGTGGAGTCCTCGACGCTCGTGTCCGGTAGCTGCGCGGAGGGGAGCTCCTGCAGCTTCCGGGCCCGCCACCACTCCGTGCGAGTGTTGATCATGACGCGGCCTAGATAGGCATCCGTGAGGTGCTTGTCCGCTACGCACTCCCACCGGCGGTACGTGCGTGACGAAGCGGTCTGCAGCAGATCCTGGGCCTCGAGCGGGTCGCCGACCAGGCGGCGAGCCCTGTGCAGCAGAGCGTCGTGCCGCGTACGGACGTACTCCTCGAAATCCAGCACCTCACCCAGTCGGTGGACTGCTGCACGCGCCCGCGGACACGTCACTCCTGCCAGAGGCCGGCCACCGAAGATGCCAGTGCACGGCCTTGGGCGTGACCCGCGCGGGCGGCGGCCGACCGGCGAGTGTCGTCCGCCATATTGCGGCCCATTATGCGGCGGGCTGTGCGGTCCGGGGACAGCAGGAGGACGCGCGCCCCGTCGTCGGACAGTTCCGCGGCTTGCTGCGAGGCGCTGGGATGCGGCCCGACCGCGTGGGGGATCGGCGCGACCGCCAGCACCCGGCGATACCCGCGTGCAAGCTGGAGGTTGGCGGCCGAACGACTGCCACCATCCATCCAGCGTCGGCCCGCTACGGTAACCGGCGGCCATACGAGGGGCACGGCACAGCTCGCCGCGACAGCTTCGAGGAGTGTCACTCCTGAGTGCGAGTCGAACACCTCCAACTGTCCGCTCTGCGTGTCGACGGCGGCGATCCGGAGTTCCCGCTCAGGCCAGTCGCGCACGCCGTCCAGGAGCGCGCCGACCGTGTCGAAGACGTCCGACTCCGGGCCGGTCCGGGCGCTGACCGCTGCCCGGGCGAGGCGTTCGATGGACCGCTGGGGATTGCGGGAGACGCGCCTCCCAACCGTCTTTCCGGCACCAGTACGGTCGGCCGGACCAAGCGGATGTTTCCTGGGGGAAGTGGATGAGCGGCATGATGCCGGACGAGCCCGTGCTTGCTGTGCGTGGGCTGCGTTACGAGGTCGCGGACCGCGTGTTGCTGGATGGAGTGGACCTCGAGGTGGCACCCGGGGAGTCGGTGGCGGTCGTGGGGCCGAGCGGTAGCGGCAAGCGCACCCCTGCTGGGCTGTGTGCTGGGGCTGATCCAGCCGTCTTCGGGCTCGGTGAATGCGGTCGGCGCCGACGTGACGCGAATGAGGCGGCGCGCCTTGGAACAGCACCGTAGCAACCACGTCTGCAAGGCGCGCTCGCCTGTGCGGTGTTCCATCCCGTCATAGGCCGCGCACACCGCTGCCACGGCGGACAGACCGAGCGTCAATGAGGCTGCCAAGAGGAGCAGGGCGGCGGTGGAGCTGCGCCCCGCCCCGCTTTCCCTCACCGCGCACCAAACTCGACGTCGCCAGCCTCCCGACAGTTCTACGAGTGTGAGGGCGCCGAGCAGGTGCACTCGCCATCGCCTAAGGAGGTAGTTGTGATCTCGAAGACAGCCCGGCTCTGCGTGACGGACAACCAGTACTGGATCCACGGCGACGTCTTCGACGTCACCGAATGGCGCTACATGGGCTTCAACGGACTGGTCGCCTCTATCGCGGCCCCAGGAGTCCTCCGCGACCCCGGTGACTTCGCCATTGTCATGACCGGAACCGAGTCAGGCCCGGTCAGCGTGACCGTCCAGGCAGACGCACATGAACCAGGACCTGCGGATCCCGACGCCTGGGACGAGGTCGTAGAGGTCAGTCTGCTGCTGCCGGGCGACAAGCCTGCTGTCGTGACCGACTTCGACGACGACGAATCATCCTCACTGCCAGCCCTCACCGTCCTGGGCCCCGGACCGTACCGGGTACGGGTCCACGCTCGGGGCCGTGACGCCGGGCAGGAAGCACTCATGGTCGAGGACGAGCCGGTTGAGGAGCATCTCATCCAGGTCTGGCCTGCCCCCGCGGCACCGACCCAAGTGATCAAAACGAGCGATACGTACGGCATGACGTTCCGGTCACAGAACTGAACCCACCGCGCTCTGTGATCGTGGAGGCCGGCCCCCTGCGGTCCGGCCTCCAACCATTGCTCAGCGATCAAGTGTGATCCCTATCCCCTCGTACCCCGCCCAACCGTGAACGAGGAGCTGCCGCTCCGTTCGCCCGCTTCAGCTCGGCGCTCTCCTTCTTCAACCGCTTCACATCGACCGACTCCTCGGTGGTCACGCCGGGCCGCACGCCGGCGTCGACCTGGTCCTGCCGCACCCACTTCCGCAGGGTCTCGGTCGTACCGATGCCCAGTCTCTGGGCGACCGCTTTCATCGCGGCCCACTCTGTGTCGTACTCCGGGCGCACCTCGGCAACCATCCGCACCGCACGACGGCGCAGCTCAAGCGGGTATTGGGAGGGACGTGCCATGACTCGGTGATCTCAAATGATCGAGTCCCTACCGAACCCGGAACGACCGCTCACCTGGCCGGCACGACGCCACATGCGGGCGCACTTCACGTATCTCGCGGAACGCACCCGTGGTGTCGGTCTCTCCTTCCTTCACTCGGGCCACCGACGAAAGGCTCTGACCTCTCCGCCAGGTGAGCCGCCGGTGCGGTGATCCCGGGTCGAGGTCTCCGGTATCCCGCGCTATTACCTCAGTGAAGAGCCGATAGTCCCGTGTGCCAGTGGTGGGAGTCGACACGCTCGATGGCCAGGAGTGCAGCATCGTCGGCGGGTTCGTCACCGATGTGGGTGAGCAGGTCACGGTGGATGCGCTGCAGTAGCGCCTGGGCGCCGGTGACGGGGTAGGCGGCGACCCGCTCGACGAGCGGGTAGAAGGCTCCCGTCGGGGAGCGGGATTCGATGACGCCATCGGTGTAGAGCAGGAGAATGTCGCCGACGTCGAAGGTGAACGGGTCGCTTCGACCGCTTGAGGCGTGCAGTCCCCACATGCCCAGCGGAAGTGCAGGGCGGCGCGCGTGCAGGACCGTGACCTGCTGATCGTGCACCAGGAGCGGCGGGGGGTGGCCGCAGTTGATCATCTCGGCCTGTGCGGCGTCGTCGGGGATGTCGAGCAGGAGCGCAGTAATGAAGCGCTCGCCGTGGTCGTGCTCCCTGTCGGCCGCCTCCCCCAGGCCCCAGCAGACGCTCTCCTCGAGAGCAGCCGCGAGTTCGGCCAAGGTGGCGCACCGGTGAGCGCCCTCACGGAACGCGCCGAGTACCACCGAGGCCTCGCCGATGGCGGCCAGGCCCTTGCCCCGGACATCGCCGATGATCACCCGCGTGCAGGGTTGGGCGGCGCGCTCGACCGCAAACAGGTCGCCCCCGATCCGGGTCTCGTCCTCGGCGGACAGGTACAGCCAGTTCACATGCAACGACCCAATCCGATGAGGCGGCGGCCTGAGCAGAACCAGCTGTGCCGTCTCGGCTACCGACCGCGCCCGGGCCAGCGCCCGGACCCGCCGCTCTCGCATACAACAGACGAAAACCACCCACGCTGAGAGCATGGCCAAGGCGATCATCTGTGCAATGTGGTTGGGCGTGGTCAGCCCGCCACGGAACACAGCGATGAACACCTGGGCGGCCACAGCCAAAGCCCCCACCGCGGCGGTCGTCCGCGCCCCGGCCAGGGAGGCAGTGAGAGCCGGAGCGATCACCAGCAACGGGCTGAGATGGATGTAGTCCGGAGAGGACAGGTCCACCACGGTGATCACCACGATCAGTGACAGCGGTATCACCAGCAGCCTGCGGCTCGACGGCTGCTCCAGGAGGCGGTCCGCCACGCGCCCAACGCCCATACCTCTCCTTTTACCTTATTCCGGCGGTGAACGTCGTACCTGGCATATCCACCGCTGGCGAAGTCAGAGCGGCTGGCGTCGGTGGTCCTCCCGCGCCCCGACTGAGACCTGGCTACCTGATCAAGCGAACACCCAATGGGGCACGAGCGCAGCCGAGAAGCCGACGGGCACTCCGCCACCGCATGAGCGCCATTTCGGCGGTAGCCCACTGCGACGCCGGGTGTGGCCCAGAAACCGCCGCCCTCGTCGTAGCGGAGCAGCAGGACGGGATCGTCGGTGGCGAGGATCCGGCCCCCGACAGGCCCTATAAGAGAGGCCCTGCGAACAGCGATGGAACGCCGTACCTTCCTGACGATCTCCGGCGCCGCCCTGTCCGCGCTGGCCGCGGACTGGGCCGCTGGCCCCACCGGTGGGCTCGCTCAAGCCCGCGATGGCACACCAGTCTGTTCTTGTCCGTTGTCCGCTGCTGAACGGGCAAAGGGCCTGCCTGACCGGAAAATGTGATCGCCTCAGAGGCTGCCGGGCAGGCCGGTCCTCTTCACCCCGGTCAGGATGGGGGTGACTTCAAGGGTGGTGACGTGTTCGAGGGAGCCGATGGTGTCGCTCAGGAAGTCGTAGAGCGCGTTGAGGTCGGTTGCCGCGACGGCTACGAGGAGGTCGGCGGAGCCGGTGGGGGCGGAAGCGAAGCGGATTTGAGGGTGGCGGCTGAGCTGTCGGCCGGTTTCCTCCAGTCCGCCGGGTGCGACGGTGATCCACAGGAGAGCTTCGGCTCGGATGCCCAGTCGGGCGCGGTCGACTTCGGTCGCGATCCGGAGGACCTGACCGTTCACCAGTGCCTCTACCCGGCGGCGGGCGGTGAGGGCGGTGGTGTCGGCGCGGCGCGCGAGGTCGGTGTAGGAGGCTCGGCCGTCCTCGATCAGTGCGGTGATCAGCTGGTGGTCGAGGGGCGGGGCTGGAGGACGGGGCGGGTGGGTGCCGCGGCCATGTCCGGTCGCAGGCTGGCCAGTTCGGTCTGCGTCAGCAGGCCGCCGCTCCAATCGAAGGCGGCCGGGAAGACCCGGAGCAGGATGTGTGAGGTCCAGGACTGTACTGCGGGGGTGGCGGGCAGGTCGCGCAGCAGCAGGTTGTTGCGGGCGTCCGGTCCGTCCAGGAACAGGATGGTGCAGATCTCGTCGCCGCCGCCGAGAACGTCCACCCACATGGTGTCGGGGCGGCGGGCCAGCGTCGCCGCGATGGCACTGATGCGGTTGGGCTTGCAGCGGATGCGCAGGGCCGGCGGGATCAGCTCGGGAAAGTGCACGGGGTTGCGTACGGCCGTGGCCCGCAGTGTGCCGTCGCCGAACAACGGTGCCGCCCGGCGGACGACCGTGCGCTCCGAGATGTCCAGGACGCGGCCGACCGTGCGCCAGGAGGCGCGCGGGGCGGCCAGCATCGCGGCGGCGATCCGGCTGTCCGTTTCACTCAGCTGCTGGCGCACTTTCTCCATTTTTCAAGATCTTACCGGGACTCTTGCAGAAAGCCCCGGCGTTCACGCCGGGGATGAATGCATCTCAAGGCTGCTCTGACGTGCACTTTAGAGCGGACGTTTTTGCTGCTCGATGTACTGGCGGACGATCGCCAACGGTGCTCCG
>NZ_JBIVNO010000037.1:0-37851 GCF_044753645.1 Streptomyces sp. NPDC093261 | reverse complement strand
CAGCCCCAACGAATACGAACACCGACACCACACGGCTAAGCTCACGCTGGCCGCATGACACACGAACGCGTGTCCACCATCACGGGGGAAGGTCCGTGGCCCCGCCGCACCAGCCGGCGCCCGCGGCGCGGCTTGCTGCATGCACCTCGGCAACAGGCAGATATCGATGAGGAGGTCTTCGACTCACGTACGGATCACGGCTCCCCTGGCGCCCTCATGCTTACAGCTCCCTGCCACGGGCTTCGTGCGGCGCCGACGTGCCTCTCTTGCCCCTCCCCCGCTCCACCCGCCGTTCGACTCGCTCCTGGTCGATCTCCTTTTGGTACGCGTCCAGTTGCATCAGGCCTTGAGCTTCTGCAGCGCTGCGCTCTTCAGCGTTCATCCGCTCGTAGGCGCGCATCCCCATCCCGGCCTTCTCCTGCAACGCTTCCCGGTAGGCTCTGGTCCGCACCGCCTGACGCAGCCCGACCCGGCCAGCGAGGACTTCGCGGGCCATCTCCCGCAGGGTTTCGTCCTTGCTGTCAGCCAGCCTCTGCAGCGACTTGCGCAAGGCCCGGGCTCGAGCAGGATCCTTGGCGATGTCGAGGAACTCCTCGTCACCGACCTGGTGTTCGTCCATGCGCGCTGCTCCTCGCGAAGGGTTTCCGGACGGCGCTAGAGTAGCCGACGATTACGGAGCGGCCGTGCGATGACGGGGCGAGGGATGACGTTCGAGGTTAGGCCGGAAGACCTTGATGGATACAGCCGCCAGGTGGGGCGTGCGGCTGAAGACATGAACCAGGCGCAGCAGTACATCAAGAAGTACGGCGACATGGGTGCCCTCACCGGGCAGGGGCTGTTCATGTGGGCGACCGGCATGCACTCCCAGGCGATGGATGGGGTCAATGACGTGGTCGCCCGGCTCCACGCCCTCCTGGTCGCCAGCGCCAAAGAGCTGTCGAAATCCGCAGCGTACTATCGGGCAACCGATCGGGACCAGGCATCCAAGCTGGACGGAACGTACCCGTCGAGCAAGCGCTAACCCACTGGAGACCTCACTCGCATGAGTTTCGCAGACACTGTCGAGCCCGTCGGCCATCTCAAAGCACCCAGCACGCCTGATGAATTCTCCAAGGGAATTGTCGGTGACACCGTCAGCACGGTAAGCGACTTCCTCAGCCCCAGCGAGTGGGCACTGGCGACAATTCAGTTCGTCTTCGGATTCAATCCCTTGGAAGAGGCCATCGCTTGGTTCACCGGCGACTGGGAGTCGTACGTGAAGTGCGGCGAGATGTGGGCCAACACGGGAGCGTTCACCAAGGACATAGCTGCGAATCTGAGGTCCGGCAACAGGGAGCTGGATGCGACATGGAACGGCAACGCGGCCGACGCCGCTTATGTCTACTTTGACGAATTGGCGAAGAAGATCGGCTCCTTGGAAGGCGACTTGAAGGAACTTCAGGGCGCTTACAAGGAAGTCGGTCTGGCAGTGGCCAGGGCCGCCGATCTCATCAAGGGCTTGCTTGAGCAACTAGCGGATGAGGCAATCATCGCGGAGGTCGAGCTCAGCGCCGGCACACTGTTGGCCGAGACTGGTGTGGGAGCCGTTATGGGCTATGCGGCGGCTGCTCTGGAAATCGCCGAAATGATCAAGACTTGGGGGCGGGCAACTGAAGCCTACAGTGCCGCCCAGAACGCTGTGGATACGGCGACAGCGGCTGCTGGGTTGGTGGTCGGCAGGATCAGCGTCGCTCTGCAGAGTTTTCCTGAGCCGGGGCAGAGCTACGACAATCCTGCGGTGTAGCCGCCCATTAGCTCAATAGCCAGGCTAGCAGCGTCAGTAGGAGGCAGACGCCAGAACCGGCGAGACCTACGCCGACAAACCACTTTCGCACCGCGCCTACCCGGGTACCCGATACCGCCCGGGTGATCATGGCTACCTGCATACCGCTGCGGGGGAACCTGCCTGTAGCGACGAATGACATGCCGAATGCCACGACGAGCCAGCCGAGGAAAAACAGCGCGATCCATCGGGTCGTCTCGCCGAAGCCGACCCGCACGTAAGAGCCGCCGGCCTGCTGCACGGAAACCTTGCTACCCGACTTCACTTTCGCCCGGATGCTCGCCTCGTCGTCGGTGATCTTGCCGTCGTCGGACCGGAAGGTACCTCCGCACACCGTGGTGTCACTGGAGCTGCGGCTACCTTGTTTGACCCAACAACGCTCGACGGTCAGAGTGCCGTGGGTGCCGGCGACGCCAGCCGCATGAGCCGCGTTGTAGAGGCTGAACCCGAAGATCGCGAGGGCGAGAACGAAGAACAGCCCTCCCAGACCTCGGCCCATGATGCCGGGCTCAGGGAGCGATGCAGATGATGCGAGCGGCGTCAATTCAGGCTGCCTCACTACGTGCCCTTTCCCAGGTCATACTTCTCAACCAGCTCGCGGTCATACCCAAGCCGTCCCACGACGACGGCTCCACACGCGCGTCGACCGTATCGGACTTCTTCATATTGCCCCAGTAAACCAGGATGTCGACCGAGATCCTCGGCTCAGGAGTAACCGCTCATCCTGAACCTGGAGTTCGGCGCCGGACACACCGACTGTCGTCGACCGCGGCCGACGGCGCCAAGCTGGCATCCTCGAGAGGCGGGGGGCCTCATCGATCTCTGCCGTGGGACGTCATGTGCGGCTCGATCACGTGCAAGGTGGCTCCGGTACCTCGAGTGGTCCGCAGGAGAAAGCGGTCAAGAGGTGAAGACTCGGCATCTCTGGAATGCACCCGTCCCGCTAGGCACCGGACTCCTACTGCCCCTGGTGCGGGGGCTGTTTGGCGTAGGGGTCCGGCTGCTGCGGGAACTGTCCCGGAGGAGCGGGGTATCCCTGGTCGGGAGCTCCATTGGGGTAAGACTGCTGAGCACTCGGGTGCCCCATGCCCAGGGACGAGACGCTCCTGCTGGAACCGGGGCCGCTGTTACCACCGTTGCGGCGGTTTCGCATTACCACGAGGGCGATCGCACCGATCACCACGACGACTGCGATACCGCCAACGACGACGAGGATGGCGCCGGAAGAGGAATTCTTCTTTTCGGCCTGGGTCGAAGTGCTCGTCCCTCTAGATCCGTCGGCGGAAGTGGAGCTGGACGCATCGAGTTGACCGAGCGGGTTTCCCCTGGGTCCAGTGGGGATATTCATCGTGAGTGCCGAATACGGCCGAACGATCCCGTAACCGTATTCTTCGTCAGGCGCTTTCCCACCCCTGTGATTCGCGAAGGTGGCCGACTTGATCAAGCGGTTGATGACTTGGCCGGCACTGAGCTCGGGGTATTTTGCGCGAACCAGAGCGGCAGCGGCAGATACAAAAGCTGTGGCCTCCGAAGTGCCGGTACCCACGCCATATCCGTTGGGCTTTGTCGGATTTGCACCAACAATGTCGACACCAGGGGCAGTAAGCACTACCTGTTTTCCAGTGTTTGAGTCTGCCCAGAGGTTCGCATTTTTGTCCACAGCACCGACAGCCACCACACCCGGCAGCGCAGCCGGCTCATTTACGGAAGATCCGTCATTGCCTGTGGATGCGACCACTACAACATCGTGAGCTTCCGCATACGCGATCGCCTCACGACCAGCATTTAGAGTCTTTCCGCCATCATTAGAGAAGGAAAGATTGATAACTTTCGCACCCTGATCCACTGCATATCGAACTGCAGCACCCCAAGTTTCATCCAGGTTCCTGTCCGTCCTCGTCTGAAGGGTACGCAAAGGCAGAATTTTCGCCTTCGGCGCGAGCCCCATCACGCCAGAGGAATTACCCGCGCCGTGACCGTGGCCAGCAATAATGCTCGCCATCTTTGTTCCATGACCGACGAGGTCTTTTTGGGCATTCCTGCCACCGGTGAAGTCTTTACCCTTCAGGACCTGACCACTCAGATCGGGATGCCCGCCATCCACTCCGGAGTCGACGACTGCGACGGTAATACCATCTCCCTGAGATTGAGCCCCAACGTCCTTGGCCGAGAAGACGTTCAAGGCCCATTGTTGATCTCTAACGTAGTCCGCTGAGGCGGTTGAGGCCGTTGTGAGGAACAAAGCTCCTGTCAACGTCACGACTCCCGTCGTAGACGAGACTCGCTTGAAATCCACTTCCCTGCTCCTCACTCAACTACGACTGGTTCCACCAGGGGTCTTCATACAGGCGAGCCGCGCGCGGGTGATCGGTTCGGGGCGCTGAGGAGGGCGTGCAGAGCGCGCCCACCCCCCGAGGCACCTACTCCTACTGCCCGTCATATGGGGGTTGTTGGGGATAGGGGTTGGGGTGCTGCGGAGCCTGTCCCAGCGGAGTGCCGTATCCCCGGTTAGGAGCCGTGCTGGGGTACGACTGGTGGGCGGCCGAGTGCGTGGGGTGCTGCGGCGGATAGCCCGTGCCCTGGGGGGCGACTCCGCCGCCCGAACCAAGTCCGTTGCCACGGCCCTTGCGGCGGCTGCGGATTACAGCGAAGGCAGCAGCGGCCACGACCATGACAGCTGCGATGCCACCGATAAGGAGGATGCCGCCAGCAGATGAACTTTTCTTTTTGTTCGCCTTATCCGTGCTGTCGCTGTCCTTCGATGGTGAGTCGGAGTTCGTCGACGTGGACTGCGAGGCTTGGGCCAGGGGACCCTCCTTGGGGCCGGCGGGGATGTTCATCGTCAGCGCCTTGTACGGGCGGATGATCCCGTATCCGAATTCCTCGTCGGGTGTTTCCTTGGCATCGTGGTCAAGGAAGGTTGCCGACTTGATCAGGCGGTTGATGACCTGGCCTGCGGTAAGGTTGGGATATTTGGCTCGGACGAGGGCTGCGGTGGCGGAGACGTACGCGGCGGCGTCAGAAGTTCCTGTTCCCTCTGAATAGCCACTGGGCTGTGAAGGGTCGGCTTCCACGATTTTGACACCGGGAGCAGTGAGTGTAACGCCTGCACCATAGTTCGAATTATCCCAGAGTTTCAGAGACTGGTCAATTGCACCTACGGCCACCACGCCTGGCAGCTTTCCCGGATAATCTACTTCGGCACTTCCATCGTTGCCGGTAGACGCCACGACGACAACGTCTCGCTGCTGCGCGTACTCGATTGCCTTGGCTCCATCCGAACCAGGACGAGCAAGCGAGTCCTTGAACGACAGGTTGATCACCGAGGCGCCGTGATCCACTGCATAGCGAACACCGGCCGGCCAGTGCTCATCTACGTCTTCGCTGTTATCTCCAGCCTTAATTGGGAGAATTTTGGCCTTCGGTGCCAAGCCAATAACACCCGAAGTGCTCCCCTCCCCGTGCCCGTGGCCAGCGATGATACTCGCCATGCCAGTACCATGGCCGTTGGTGTCACGGTGCGGGTCTTCGTCACTTCCAGTTACATTCTTGCCCTGCAGAACCTGGCCAACCAGATCGGGGTTGCTGGCGTCTACACCCGTGTCGACGACTGCAACTGTGACGCCCTGCCCCTGCGACTCTGACCAGACCTTCTGGAAGTTCATAACACCTATGACCCACTGCTTGTCGCGGATGTAATCCGCTGAGGCAGTAGAGGCTGAAGTGAGGAGCAAGGCTCCTGTCAGCGCCACGACTCCCGTCGCGGAGGACACTTGTTTGAAACCCAATTGCTTGCTCCTCACTCAGCTACGGCCGACTACGCCAGCCTAGGTGGGCAGACACTGGCTCTCCGCCCACCCCGCTTGGTTGCCTACTCGATCGTCCGCGGTACGTTGCGGTTGAGGTCCTCTTCCGAGATCCAGGTCTCTTCGTCCTCGACCAGGTAATCGGGACGCTCGTTCCCGGTGTTCTCTTCTTCGGACCGTCGGCCGTTGCGACCGCCAGCCCCGCCCGCCATGGCGCCTCGCTGGGATCCGCCGCGGCTGCCGTGGAGGCCCGCGCCTCCACCGCCCTTACCGGTGACTCCCTTTGCCGCGCCCACGACACCGCCTCGCGCCCGCGCGAGGGCTCCACGGCCGCCGAGGCCCGCACCACCTCGGCCAGCGGCACCCGCCCCACCGGAGCCCATGCCGCCCATACCGGGCCGACCGCCGATGCCACGACCTGCCGCGCCGCCGCTAGTCAAACCGCCGCGGCCACCGGCAAAGCCGATACCGCCGCGTCCGAGGTTGGATGCTCCACCAGGAGCCACGATGTCCGGGGTCTGGACTCCACCTGTGCCGATGCCGCCGACGCCACGGCCGCCTCCGAATCCTCCGGTTCCCGGGCCGGAACCCGGGGTCGGGAGTGGCGAGATGTCGTCCACCTTCGTCTTAACACTTGGAAGCTCCGAGCCTCCCGGGATGCCCCGTTCTTGAGAAGCCGAAAGGCCTCCCGGGATGCCCCGGTTACTCGGAACCGCGGGAGCTGGCTTGATGCTGGTTGCGGGACCCGCGCTCCACGGCCTATTGGACGCTCGCCCTGCACCCGGTCGCGCCGGAGAGACGCTGGGGGGCGTAATTGGGGGAGGCATCGTGCCGTCGTGCCTCGGTGGCGTGACGCCTTCTCTATGGTTCTGCCACGAGTTGTCACCGAGGTTCTTCGTATAGACCTGGTAGTTGGCCGCCAGATTCTCCATCACCGCAACGGCCTGCAGCTGCCGCTCCTTGGTGAGGGATAGGTTCTTCTCGTCCGCCTTGGCGACGGTGTCCGCGCTGACGCCTGCCGCCAGGTCCTTCTTCATCTGGGCGTCGTTCCGCCCGTCATCGTTGAGCTTGTCGCTCGCGCGTTCAGCCAGGGAGGGTTCCTTGATCTCCTCCATCTTTGCCTTGGAGGCGTCGAGGTCCTTGCTGATCGCGAAGAGCTGCTCCGCCATGAAGTTGGCGTGCGCGGATCCGTTGCGGATCTGGCCGCCGATGTCGCTCGCTCTGCTCCGGAAGGCTTCTGCCGCCTGGCCTTCCCAGTGCTCGAGGACGTTGTCGACGGCCGTCTGGAGCAGGCCGGCGATGCTGCCCTTGGCCGGCTGCGTGTCCACACCGCCGGTCTTGCCGTCCCCGTCACCGCCGGAGAGGATCTCGTGGACCTTCTTCCAGTGACCGCCAACCTCCGCGATCTTGCCGGGGTTCGAGTCCAGGATCATCTTGCGCAGGCCGTTGATCGAGTAGGACATGAAGTCCGTCTTGAGGCCCGTGGGGCGTCCGCCATGCCCCTGGTGTGCGACCTTGTCCGACTCGATGAGGCGGTCGTGGTCCTTCTGCTCTTGTGCCTTCCTCTCCTTCTCCTGGTGTTGCGCGTACTGCTGGCTGGCTTCGTAGTCTCCTCTAGCGTCGGCCACAGCGAACTCCCTCGTCAGTTCTGTTCCGGAAAATGACCACTAGGCCAGCTGGCCCTTCTTGGAGCCACCCGAGTCGTCCCCCACGCTCCGCTTGATCTCATGTTCCTTGTCGTTGTACTTGTCTCGGACCTTCGAGGTCTTGGTGCTGAAGTCGTCTATCAACTCGTGCAGTTGCTTGATGATTCCTTCGATCTTGGTCTTCATGTCGCCCTGAGCCCCGTGCAAGTCCCTGGCCTCGGCGAACCAGCACGACTGACCGAAAGCATCCATCGGGATCTCTGTGTCGTACTTCGACGTGGTGCCGGCCTTGTCCATGTCGTCCAGCAGCCCCCAGAGCTTGCGGATGACCTCGTCCAGCGCGCTCAGATCGACCCGCATTCCGTCGCTCATACCCCGTTGTCCTCTCCCCTGTTTCCAAATCCGAGTCTTGTCTAGCTCGACAGTTCAGCCCGGCCGGCCCGGCCGGCTTGGTCGGTCCGCCTGTGGCGCCAGTCCCGTACCGCGACGCCGCTGCCCGCGATCACCAGGACCAGGAGCAGGGTCACGCCCAGGACGTAGATGGCGACCCGGCGTTCGCGGTCCGTTTCGCTCTCCCCCATCGTTACGGCCATCGGGACGGCCCCTCCCGAGTGGGCCGCGGCGGGCGGGTCCGGTTGGGGGGAGGTGGCCGGTGTGGAGTCGTCCGACAGGGCGGCGACCGGGTCGACGACGCCCCAGCCGGTGTAGCGGTTGGGGCCGCGGCCCGGGCGTTGGGCGGTTTGCTCGATGCGGGTGGCGATCTGAGCCGCCGTCCAGTTCGGGTGTTTCTGCCTGAGCAGGGCCGCGACGCCCGCGACGTAAGGGGCCGCGAAGCTCGTGCCGTCGGCCGTGCACTGGCCGCCCTTCGGCACGGTGGAGACCATGCCGACACCCGGTGCCGCGACGTCCACGAAGTCGCCTGCCTGCGAGAAGAAGGCGCGTTCGTCGTTGCGGTCGGAGGCTGCCACCGCCAGGACGCCCGGGTACGAGGCGGGGTAGGTGTCGGCGGACTTGCCGTCGGCTCCGTCGTTGCCGGCGGCCGCCACGATCAGGGCGCCCGCGTGCACGGCGGCCGCGACGGCGTTGCGCAGTTCCGTGTTGTCCTGCTTGTCCGCGGTGTCCGAGGAGATGTTGATGATCTTCGCGCCCTTGGTCACCGCTGCGCTGATCGCCTGGGACATCGTCTTCGAGTTGCCCTGCTTCTCCTGCGCGCCCGTGTAGCGGAAGGAGAGGATCTTGGCATCGGGTGCGATGCCCGCGAAGCCGGTGCCCTTCAGCGGGCGGGCGGCGATGATGCCCGCCACCCGGGTGCCGTGGCCCTCGTCGTCCTGGGTGCCGTCCGTGTGGCCGACGAAGTCTCCCCCGCCGGGGGCCATGGCACCCCTCAACTGGGGATTGGAGTCGTCGACGCCGGTGTCGATCACCGCGACCGTGACGCCCTCGCCCGTCGCCTGTCCGCGCAGTTGGTCCAGCAGGATGCGCTGGAGGGACCAGGGCGTGGACTTGATGACGCTGCCGCCGAAGACGCACTCGGAGCTCCCGGAGTCGGCGAGGCGGGTGGGCGTCGCCGGCACCGGGGCGGCCCCTGCCGGCGGGACCGATGCGAGGCAGATTCCCGTGGCCGCGAGCACGCCGAAGGCCCACCGCAGTGTGCGGGTTCCACTGTCGCGGCTACGCGAACGGGCTGTCAGGCCCCCCATGTTCAGGCCCCCAGGGCTTGCTTGCTTCCTTCGAAGCTGGGTCATGTCGGTGTGTGTGAAGATGCGCCCATGAGTGTGACGTAGCGTCAATACCTTGGCGGCGCAGAGTTGTTGTGCGGTTGTTGTTGCCGGCGGCCTCGGAGACGGGGTCGGCCCAGCGGACGCCGTGGCGTCGGCTGGGCCGATGTCCCTCATGTCGCGTCCCTCGGGCCGCCGACGGCTCAGCCCCAGGTCGAGGCGTTGCTCTTCTCCGTGGCCTGGTAGTTCTCGGCCGCGCTCTGGAGCGCTGCGGAGATCTTCAGCAGGGTGGCGTGCAGGTCGGCGGCGGTCTGGTCCCACTCGCGCTGCTTGCGCTGGTAGCCCTCCTGCGCCTCGCCTTCCCAGGTGCTGGCGACGCGCTTGACCGCGGCCTCGAGGTCGTCGAGCTGCTGCTTGATGCGGCCGGCGGTCGAGCGCACGTCCGTGGACGCGTTGGTGATGGTTGCGTAGTTGACGAGAATCGACATCGCGTTCCCTTTCAGGGAGAGTCGAAGGAAATCGATGGAAAGCCGGGAAAAGCGGTGAGAACTCGGGTCCGAAACGGCTGGATCAGCCGAAGTCGGACATGATCTTGCTGATCTCCGAGTTCTGCTGCTCTTCCGAGGCGGAGTAGTTGCTCCGCGTGGAGTCCACGGCTTCCTTGATGTCGTTGAGGATGTCGCTCATCCTCTTCGCGTCCGCGTTCCAGCGCTCCTGCAACTGGCGGTAGGACTGGGCCGCCTGACCCTGCCAGCCGCCCGCGATCTGGTCGATGACGCCGTTCAGACGGCGGATCTCTCCCTGGATCTGACCGTTCGCGGTGTTGATGTCGCCGGAGAGCTTGGTCAGTTCGTCCTCTGTTACCCGGAACTGGCCGGCCATGATGAACCTTCCCCCATGTCGTCGTTGATCCGGGAAGCCTGCACCAGGCGCCCGGAAAAGCTTCGCAGCTTTGAGTGCTGCAAACACTCTATCGTCCGCCCGTCACTCATCCACAGGCAAGGCCAATCAGTTACACGGCTCACACACTTGAGCGACGATTCCGTGATCGGTGCCTCAAGTCGGTTGCCTGGGGCGCCCGTTGGGCGGCTACTGGGCCTGCGGCTGCGCCGCGCTACCGGTGTCCAGCGTCGGCCCCTTGGGGATGAACGTCGCCCAGGACTGCGGCACGACGGCGGGGCTGGAGACCTTCTCGTAGCCCAGGCGGGTGCGTGCCTTGTCCGTCTCGCTCGCGTCGCCTGAGGCCGGGGAGGCGGAAGAGGGTGACGTGCCGGTTGAACTGTCGTTGTTCGACGGGAGCGAGTAGCGCAGGCCCGTGTCGGTCAGCAGATAGGTGGCACCGCCGCCCGCTGCCGTACCGGTGACCTCCTGGAAGAGGAGGCCCGAGCCGGAGGAGACATAGGCGCTCAGCGAATCGGCGACGACCTTCTTGGGGTACGCCGTGCCGGCCCAGGCGGCCAGCTGCGGCTTCCTGTTCTCGCCGATGGTGCCGTTGTAGACGCTGCACGAGGTGGTGCGGGCCTGATCGGTCGCCGTGGCCGCGGTGTTGGCCTGCCGCGGAACGGTCTGGGGCCAGCCCTTGTCCGCGTAGAAGGTGTCCGCCTGACCGCCGTTGGCGGCGATGATGTCCGGGGTGCCGACCTTGATGTCGGTGATGGCGTCGGTCCCGTACGCGAGCTTGGCGGAGGGCGAGTTCTTGAGCAGGTTGGCCACGAAGGGCGTGATGGTGGCGACCCGGTCCTGGAGGACGACGTAGTACTGCGTGCCCTGCGCGTCCTGGGCCTTGAGCACCCGGCCCACCGTCCCCGCCTCCTGGGGCAGGCCCTTGACCGAGGTCGGCCGGCCTGCCTGCGGAATCCTCGGGAAGGTGATGACCCCACCCTCGTTGAGGGTGTGCAGCCACTGCTCGCTGACCGGCTGCGGCCGGGCCGTGGTGCCGATGACGGCGGCGCGCAACTGCTCCATGGTGGTGCTGTCCAGGCCGGAGGGGCCGCCCAGCAGGAAGGCGTTGCCCTTGCCGTCCACCAGGTATTCCTGCTTGGTCTTGGAGTCCACGACGTACAGGGCCTCGCCGGCATCCACCTTCCCGGAGTTCGCGAGCGCCTTCGCGTCGCCCGCGTCGAGGACGAAGACGGCGCGGTCGATGGCGTCGGGCGATCCGGGGGCCGGACGCTCGCACACCGCCCAGGTCTTCGCCTTCTCCGCGTCCTCCTTCGCGGGCAGCCGGTCGGGAGCGTAGGGGATGCCGAGGGTCGCGCCGTGCGGGATGCCGCTCTTGTCGATCTCCTTGCCCGGGACCTCGATGACGCTGCCCTTGTCCTTGTCGAGGAGCAGCTTGGCGGAGGCGTAGTTGAGGACGGGGTGGAGCGTCGGGGTCGCCTTGCCGTTCGCCCCCTTGTCGTTGAGGACGACGTAGCGCGTCGTGGAGTCGCTGTCGACGATGATGTACTCACCGGGCGTGTCCCAGCCGGGCGGGGCCGACGGCTTGATCACGCCCCAGGCGATGAAGCCCACGACCAGCACGACGCCCATCGCCAGGCTGGGCATCACCGTCTGCATGGGGCGCGGCGCGCCTTCGTCGGAGCCTCCCGGCGATGGTGCCAGGAACGCCGCGACGGTGCGCTTGCGAGCGAACGTGTAGGCGGCGAGCTCGTCCCGACGCTTTGCCATGGTCCCCGTGTCTCCCGTTTTGTGATGCTCTGTGTGCTCAGAGGGCCGCTGCGGCCGAGCAGGCATTTACTATCGCACTGCGCCATGGGGCGACGGTTCATCAGGTGCCCCGCCGCCCCCGCATCTTCACAGAGCCTCACACAGCGCACCACCATGCGGGGCCGGTCCATGACAGGCTGGCCGCGTGGGGGTTGCGGTGTCCCCTGTGTCGCCCCGCGTTCATCAGCGGGTACCGTGAGCCACGCGCATGCATGAGGTGGGCCATCGGTGCCCCAGGCCCGTCGCCGGGATGTCCACAGAGGATCTCCGCCGACGAACGGCCACTATTTCGCGAAAGGGATGTCCCGGGGGATGACCAGCGCTACGAGCACTCGGCGCGGAGGCCGCGCACAGCAGCAACAGGACGGTCCGGACCGCAGACGCGTGCCGGCTCCGGCCTCCGCCGCCGCGTCGCCGCGCATGCTGCCCAGCCCGGGCGGTATGGGCCCGGTGCGGCTGCCGCAGCTCGTCCTGGTGGAACTGGCGGCGGCGGTCATGCTGGTCGCCTGGGCCGCCGACGCCCCCTGGCTGCTGGCTCCGGCCGGCGCTGTGGCGGCGCTGCTGCTGATGATGGCGGTCCTGCGCCGGGGACACCGGCCGCTGCCCGAGTGGTACGAGACGCGGCGCGCGCTGAGGCGCCGTCAGCGCGGGGCCAAGCTGCCCGTCCCGCCGGGGACGGACCCGATGCTCGCCCCCGCCGTGGAGTGCGACCCGGCCCTGCGGACGTACCGCTTCGTGTCCCGTGACGACCGCTCGATCGGCATGATAGGGGACGGCACCTTCCTGACCGCCGTGCTCTTCGTGCAGCCCGGGGACCAGCCCCTGCGTCCCGACTCCGCCGGGCGGCAACTGCCGATCCACCTGGTCCACGACGCGCTGGAGGTCGACGGCATCCGTCTGGCGTCCGCGCAGATCGTGCAGCACACACAGCCCGCGCCCGCGCCGCATCTGCCGCCGCAGTCGGTCGCCGTACGGTCCTACGGTCCCCTGCAGGCGCAGGCCGGCTCCCCCGCGCTCCGGCTCACGTGGGTCGCCCTCAAGCTCGACCCGGAACTGTGCCCGGAGGCGGTCCAGGCCCGGGGTGACGGTGTTCCGGGGGCGCAGCGCGCCCTGCTGCGGGTGGCGGACCAGCTTGTGAGCCGGCTGGCCGGGGCCGGCTTCAAGGCGACGCTCCTGGACGAGAACGAGCTGGTGCAGGCGCTCGCGACGTCCAGCTGCCTGAACCCGCGGGCCAACGCGCAGCACGCTCAGGACGGGCGGCCGGCCCAGCGGCGTACGGTCGAGTCGGTACGCAGCTGGCGTGTCGACGACCGGTGGCACACCACCTACTGGCTCTCCCGCTGGCCGCAGTTGGGAGACGGCGGCGTGTCGCTGCCCGAGCTGGTCACGCGCTTCACCTCGCTTCCCGTGCTCGCCACGACGTTCAGCGTGACCCTGGGCAAGGCCGGCAGCCGGGGCGTCTCCCTGACCGGGCACATCCGCATCACCACCCGCGGCGACAGCGAACTCGGCCAGGTGGGCCGCGAGTTGGAGCGGGCCGCGAGCGCCGCGAAGGTCGGTCTGGTGCGTCTGGACCGGGAGCAGGTCCCCGGAGCCCTCGCCACGTTGCCGCTCGGAGGTACGTACTGATGTCCCACCCCGCTACGGCCATGGAACCCGGGCAGCACGGCCGGGCCGCCGCGCGCACTCCGGCGCATGTGGCCTCGCCCACCGATACCGGGATGATCCCGGTCATCTCCCAGCCGCAGGCGCCGCTGGAGCAACGGCGCGTCTTCAGCCCGGGCTTCGGGCTGCGCGGACCGCGCCGCAACCGCCATGTCGTCACCGTCGACGAGCTCGCCGCGATCAGCATGCCGATCGGTGACGACGGTGTGATCATCGGCACCGACACGGAGTCGCAGCCGGCCGTGCTCGGCCTGTCCCGTCCGACGCCCTTCGACGTCGTTCTCGTGGGGGGCCTCTGGCTCGCCCAGGTGCTGGCGCTGCGCGCGGCCGCGACGGGGGCGCGCGTGGGTGTCGAGACCGGCCGTCCGCAGGCGTGGCAGCAGTTGGCGCAGGCGGCGGGCGGTGGCCAGCAGTGTGTGACGGTCTATCCGGTGGGACGGGTGCCCGCACAGGGTCCCTCGGTCTCCAGCCCGGTGGTGCTGATCCGGGACTGCGGCGTTCGTCCGCCGCGCGGACGGGTGACCTCGCTGCCGTGGCAGGCCGTCGTGACGGTGCTGCCCTTCGTCAGCGAGCACGCGCCGCGCTGGCTGGCCCAGGCCCAACTGGTCGGCATCCAGCGCATCTCGCCCCAGGAGACGGAGATCGTGCGTGACACCCTGGGCATTCCGGACGAGCATCTCCAGGCGCTGCCGACCCTTTATGACGGCGTCGCCCTGTGGTGCACCCGCAAGCACCGCAAGTTCGTCATGACCGACCCCACGGACGCGGAGACAGGCCTTCTCGGCGTGGCCCGCCGTATGGACTGACGCGTTGTCGTCTCGGGGTGCGGTGCCGGTCGGCCGCCCTCACGGCCACTTTTCCCTCCCGCGATACGAGTGATTAGTCTTCTGGTGATGCGGTGACGATCGCAGCCGCGTGGGACTCGCCACTCGGTCCGCCCGGCCGCGACGACGACCAACTCAGCAGCAGTGGCTGACCAGGAGGCAAGCAGTGAACAGCGATCGGTCCGAGTACAACGGCGGCAGCCCGTCCTCGGACGGGGACGATCAAGAGGTTGACCTCACCGGCGAGTTCGAAATCGTCTACACGCCTCCCGCCTGGTACGCCCAAAGCACGCAAGGAGGTTCCCCGGCCGGCGGGCCACGGGACCCCGACCAGGCTGCGCCGCCGCCTCCCGGACCGCCGGTCGCGCCGGCCGTCGGGCTGCCCACCGGGCCGCCGGGCGGCCTCGGCCCCGCGCCGCACGCCGCCCCGCCCCAGGCACCCGCACCGCACGCCGCCGCGCACCAGGCCGCTCCTGCCGCGCAGACTCCCGTGCCCCAGACACCCGCACCGCCCGCCACCCCGCCTCAGGCCCCTGCCCCGCAGGCGCCGGCCCCCCAGGCTCCCGCACCGGCGCAGCCGTATGCCCAGGGCGCACCGCAGCAGCCCGCGTTCGGCGCACCCGGCGCGAACCCCTACGCAACGGGTGGCTACGGGTTTCCGCAGCAGCATTCCGCTCCGGGCACCCCGCCGGCGGCCGCGAGCGCGGTGACGCCCGGCGGCTACGGCTACCCCCAGCAGGCGGGTGCGGGGGCACCCCAACCGGGCCAGGGCGCGCCGGGCGGGTACGGACAGCCGCAGCAGCAGACGCCGGCTCAGCCGACGGGCGCGCCCGGCTTCCCCGTGCTGCGGCCGGTCGACGAAGACGGCCAGGCGGATTCGCCCCGGGCCGCCGCCCCCGCGGCAGGCGCTCCCACGCCGAGCGTCCCCCGGCAGACCACCCCAGAGGAGCCGATGCCCGAGCTGAACCATGCCGCCGCCGACGCCGAGGCCGAGCGGCTGTTCGGCGGTTCCTCCGACGACGAGCAACCGGAGGAGGAGCGCGGCGACGCGGCGGAGGCGGGTGACTCCGCCGGGTCCGTGGCCGGTGCGGACGACGCCGAGGCGGCGGACGCCCGGTCCGTCGCGGAACCCGACGCCCACACGGCCGACGACGCCGGCACCGGCCCCGGGGCCGCGTCGGCGACCGCGGAGGCAGAGCCCGAAGCAGCGGCCGGGACGGACGCGGAGGCGCACGCACCGGCAGCGGCAGAGCCGGCGCCCCCCGCTCCCGGCCCCCTCCCCGCGCAGGGACAGCTGCCGCCCGCTGCGCAGCCCCCCGCGGCACCCCAGCCGGAGAGCGAGCTCCCGCCGCTGCCGCAGGGCTATGTGCCCGCGCAGCCGGGTCCGGGAGTGCCGCAGCAGGCCGGGCAGCCGGGACAGGGCGGCGCCGCCGGATACGGCCCCGCTCAGCCGCCCGCGCGGCCCGGGCATCAGGTGCCCCCGCAGGGCTCGTTCGGCCCGGTCCAGCCGCCCGCCTTCCCGGCGCAGGGCGGACCGCCGCCCGCCGACCCCCGGCAGGCACCCCAGCCCGCCCAGCCCCAGCCTCCGCAGCCGCAGGCCGCCGGCTACGGCTACCCTCAACAGCCGCCCGCCCAGCCCCAGCCGCCCCAGCCGCAGGCCGCCGGCTACGGCTACCCTCAACAGCCGCCCGCCCAGCCGGGGCCCCCGCAGCAGCCGCAGCAGCAGCCCGGACCGGTCGCCTACGGCTATCCGCCCCAGCAGGCCGGCTACGGCTACCCGCTGCCCGCCCAGCCGCAGCAGCCCGCGCCCCCCGCCGCTCCCCAGCAGCAGCCTCCGGGCCAGACCGTGCCGCAGCAGCAGACGCCCCACCAGCCCCCCGCCGCCTACGGCAACCAGGGCTGGACCGCCCCGGTCGGTCCCCAGGCCGGACCCGGTGCCCCGCAGCAGGCCGCGCCCGGCACTCCGCTCGGTTACAACGCCGCCGTGGAGCTGTCCTCGGACCGGCTGCTGCGCCACCAGCCCAAGGCCCGCAAGAACAACGCGGGCCCGTCCCGGTTCAAGTTCGGCGCCAAGAAGGAGGAGGCCGAGCGCCAGCGGAAGCTGGGGCTGATCCGTACGCCGGTGATGTCCTGCTACCGGATCGCGGTGATCAGCCTCAAGGGTGGCGTGGGCAAGACCACGACGACCATGTCGCTCGGCGCCACGCTCGCCACCGAGCGCCAGGACAAGATCCTCGCGATCGACGCCAACCCGGACGCCGGCACCCTCGGCCGACGGGTGCGGCGCGAGACGGGCGCCACCATCCGCGACCTGGTGCAGGCGATTCCGCAGCTGAACAGCTACATGGACATCCGCCGCTTCACCTCGCAGGCGCCCTCGGGTCTGGAGATCATCGCCAACGACGTGGACCCGGCGGTCTCCACCACCTTCAACGACCAGGACTACCGCAGCGCGCTGGAGGTGCTGGGCCGGCAGTACCCGATCATCCTCACGGACTCGGGTACCGGTCTTCTCTACAGCGCGATGCGCGGAGTCCTGGACCTGGCCGACCAGTTGATCATCATCTCCACGCCCTCGGTGGACGGCGCGAGCAGTGCCTCGACCACGCTCGACTGGCTGTCGGCGAACGGATTCGCCGATCTGGTCCAGCGGTCGGTCACCGTGATCTCCGGTGTCCGCGAGACCGGCAAGATGATCAAGGTCGAGGACATCGTCGCGCACTTCGAGACCCGCTGCCGCGGTGTCGTCGTGGTGCCCTTCGACGAACACCTCGCGGCGGGCGCGGAGGTGGACCTCAACATGATGCGTCCCAGGACCCGCGAGGCCTACTTCGATCTCGCCGCGCTCATCGCCGAGGACATCGCCCGTACGCAGCAGGGCTTCGGCAACCCGAACCTCCAGTTCCAGCAGCCCCCGCAGGGGTACGCGCCCCCGCAGCAGCCCCAGCAGCCCCAGCAGCCCCAGCAGCCCTACGGCGGGCCCGGCGGCTCCCCCCAGCAGGGGCAGGGCTGGCAGCAGCAGCCCGCCCCCGGTCAGGGCTGGCAGCAGCAGCCGCCGGCACCCGGTCAGGGCTGGCAGCAGCCTCCGGCACCGGGCCAGGGCTGGCAGCAGCCTCCGGCACCGCAGCAGCCGCCGCAGCAGGAGCAGCCCGAGCAGGGTCCCGTACCGCCCGGCTGGACACAGCAGTGACGGACCGGCCGGTCGGGGACCGGCCGGCAACGCCGGAGGGCCGGCACCCTCACAGTGCCGGCCCTCCGGCGTCCGCGTGCGTCGCGGCCGCGCGCGTACACGTCCCCACGCATCCCGGGCGTCCCAAGTGTCCCGGGCGTCCCAGGTGTTCGGGTGTTCCGGGTGTTCCGGGGGTCGCTATCGCAGGTCGAACTCCCCGTCGCGCGCCCCGAGTACGAACGCCCGCCACTCCGCCGCGGTGTAGCGCAGGACCGTGTCGGGGTCCGCGGAGTTGCGCATCGCGACGGCGCCGCCCTCCAGGTAGGCGATCTCCACCCGCTCGTCCTGGGGACCGTCAGTGGAGCCGACCCACTCGACGCCACTGATGTCCATGGCGTACAGCGCTTCCTTCTCCTGCTCGGTCGCCACCGGTTCACTCCGTTCCACCGACCTTACGGACAGCGAGGATTCTACAACCGAGCGCGGTGGCGGGGAGTTTGCCGAGCGATCCCGACAGGACGGGTTCAGGCGCGGCCTTCGGCGGCCGCGATCAGCTCCCGGCAGCGCTTGACGTCCTGCGCCATCTGCTCCAGCAGGGCGTCGAGCGACTCGAACCTGGCCTGGCCGCGGACGAACGCGAGGAAGTCGACGGCGACATGCAGCCCGTACAGGTCCAGGCCCACCCGGTCGATGGCGTACGCCTCCACGGTCCGCTCGGTGCCGTCGAACTGTGGGTTCGTGCCGACGGAGATCGCGGCCGGCATCGCCTCGCCTTGGACGTGCAGCCACCCGGCGTAGACGCCGTCGGCGGGGATCGCGGTGTGCGGCAGCGTCTCGACGTTGGCGGTCGGGAAGCCGAGGTCACGGCCGCGCTGGGCGCCGCGCACCACCACGCCCTCGACCCGGTGCGGGCGCCCGAGGATCTCGCTCGCGCCCTCCACATCGCCCTCGGCGATCAGCCGCCGGGTCAGGGTGGAGGAGAAGGGCTCGCCGCCGCCCGCCTCGCCGGACACGTACAGGTCCACCACGTCGACCTCGAAGTCGTAGGTCTTGCCCTGCTCGGCCAGGAACTCCACGTTCCCGGCGGCCTTGTGGCCGAAGCGGAAGTTGGGGCCCTCGACCACGGCCCTGGCGTGCAACTTGTCGACCAGGACCTTGACCACGAAGTCGGCGGGCGAGAGCCGGGAGAACTCGGTGGTGAACGGCAGGATCAGGACCGCGTCGACGCCCAGCTCGGCGCACAGTTCGGCGCGGCGGTGGTGGGGGGCGAGCAGCGGCGGATGGCTGCCGGGGCGCACGACCTCGCTGGGGTGCGGGTCGAAGGTGACGAGCACCGAGGGGACGCCCAGCTCACGGGCGCGTTCCACGGCATGCCGGATGATCAGCTGGTGTCCGCGGTGGACTCCGTCGTAGGAGCCGATGGTGACGACGCTGCGCCCCCAGTCCTCGGGGATGTCCTCCAAGCCACGCCAGCGCTGCACTGTGACCGCTCCTCGTCGAACCCGTGTCCGTGTTTGCCTTGTACGCAGGTCTAAGGGTGCCATGCCACGGGCTCTCGGCCCGCATCGGCATGGTGGCTGTGACAGGCGGCACGCGCGGCCGGCCCGCCGGGGCCGGTCAGGCGGGAACCCGTACGGACGCGAGGCTCTCGATCATGCGGCGGGTGCCGGGACCGACCACGACGGCCCACTCCCCCGGGGTCTCGGCGAGCCAGCGGGCGACGAGCTGCGCGAACCCCGGCACCCGCCGGGCGAGATCGAGCAGAGCGCGGTCGAGGCGGGCCGCGCCCTCCTGGGTACGGGCCAGCAACAGGCCCGTCCGGTGGACCACCAGGCGGACGTGCGCCTCCCCGCCGTGGTGCGCCCCGTCGGCGGCGGCCCGCAACAGGGCGTCGAGGACGGCGGGGTCCCGCTCCTGGGCGAGCAGCAGGTCGAGCAGCTCGTAGCGCAGGGGACGCGACTCCTCGTCGCCGGGCGCGGCGAGGACCGCGGCGAGCGCGGAGCGCACCCTCGGCGGTCCGCCGTCGATCAGTCCGGCGACCAGCGGCAACAGAACGGCGCGGGCGGCGAGGCCGTCGTCGAGCCGTCGGCCGACATAGGCGGCGATCTGCTCCGCGAGGCTCCGGCCCGCCCCCGGGCCGTCGGCGCTCCCCTGCTCCGGGCCCTGTGCCGCGACCTCGCGAACCAGGGCTGCGACCCGGCGGGCGAGGGCGGGTGTGGTGGCGTCGGTGAGGGCACGCAGGGTCTCGGCGGTGTCGGGCCCGGAGTTGCGCAGCCGGGTGCGGAACGCGGAGAGTACCGGTTCCGGATGGGTGGTCAAGGCTGTGACCAGGGCGTTCGGGGGGAGCTGGGGGTCAGCGGCGGCGAACCGCGCGAGGGCCGCCGGCAGGTGCCGGGCGCGGGTGCGGGGATCGCGTACGAGGAGCGCGAGGGCTCCGCCGTGCACCGCGCAGTCGGCGGGGCGGGCGAGCACGGTGACGGCGGCGTGACGCAGCAGCTCGCGGTCGGCCTCGGTGCGGGCGTACGGGGCGGCGCGCAGCCCGTACGCCATCGCCGCCACCCGCCGGGCGGGCCGCTCGTCGTGGGCCCACCGGCCGACGGCCCGGCACAGGGCCGAGGGCGCCTCCTCGGCGAGCACGGCGAGCAGTTCGTCGCCGCGCCGGTGCGCGCTGTCGGCGAGCGCCTCGGGCAGGTCGTCGGGGGCGCGGTGCCGGTGGGCGTACAGCAGGGCCTGTGCGGCGGTGGCCACGGTCGCCTGCGGGGTGGCGGGCAGCGGGCGCTCGTCGTCGAACCAGCGGGTGAGACGGCGTTGTACGGCGACGGCGTCGGCGGCGAGCAGGCGCGCGACGGCGTCCAGGTAGCGGGGCGGGGCGTCGTCACCGGGCACGTCCGCTCCCCGGTCGCCCTCCCGGCCGGGACCGGCGCCCGGGGGCAGGGGCCGGCGCGCGGTCGCGCGCGGGGCCTCGTCGGCTGTCACGAGCCTTCTGAGCAGGTCGAGGCGTTCGGACTCCGGCACCGGCAGCGCCGTCCAGAACCGGGGCGCGAACGCGCGGGGGACGTGCCGCCCCTCGGCCCGCCATCGCACGATGCGGTCCGCGAGGAGGCGCAGGACGTGCAGGTAGGGCCGTGCGTCGGGCAGCCGGACGAGGGTACCGGCGAGGAGGTGGGCGGCCCACCAGATCGCGTCGTCGTCCGGCGGGGTGGAGCGGGGCGCCGGCAGCGCGTCCACCGCGTGCACCAGGTCCTCCAGCCGCAGGGCGAGTCCGGCCGGGCCCTCCCGGCGGGCGAGGTGGAGCAGTGCCTGGACGACCGGGCCGATGCGATGGCGCGGCACGGGCCGGGTGCGGGGCACGGCGGCGGCCCGGTGGAGGGGGCGGGTGCGGCGGCGTGCGGCGGCCGTGGCGGCGAGGGAGGACACCGGGCGCTCTCCGGTGCCGGGCACGCTCCGGTGCACCAGGGTGTGCAGGGCGGCGTCCAGGTCGAGGTGTCCGCCCTGGAGCCAGTCGGCGAGTTCCTCGTGGGTGAAGCGGTAGCCGTGGCCCGCGGGCTGGATCAGGCCCTCGGCGAGCACGGCGCAGGCCCAGCCCGCGGTGCCGCCGAGCCGTCGTCCCGGCGCGGGCCCCCAGGGGAAGACGGCTTCGAAGGCGGACGCGTCCAGGGCGCCCCGCCCGGAGCCGAGGCATCGGCGGGCGGCCTCGTGGACCTGCCCGGAGACCTTGGCCGCGAGGCGGCGTACGGCCGTGCCGTGCAGCCCGTTCTCGGCGGCGAGCCGGATCGCGATGCGCAGGCAGACGAGATCGAGGTGGGCGGAGAAGACCTGGTGACGGTCGAGCGGCGCGTGCGGCACGTCCTGCGGGTACGGCACACTCCGGGCGTACGGCGCATCCGGTGCGCCCTGCGCGTCCGGCGCATCGGGAAGCGCGGCGCGCACCTCCCCGAGCAGGCGCGGGACGAGCGGGTGCCGGGCGTCGGAGTCCTGGAGAAGGCCCTCGGGGATGCCATGGCGGGCCAGGGCCTCGCGTGCCTCGGCCGCGGTGAGCTCGCCGAGCGTCACACAGGGAGGCAGATGGTCCGGCGCCGGAATCGCGTGACGCACGTCCCCCTCCGGCTCCACCGCGCGCCCTCGGTGGAGCAACTCCTGCGGGAACTCCGTCCCCGCCTCCTCCCAGTACTCCGGTCCGCAGGCGATCACCAGCCGTGAGCCGGTCCCGCGCAGCCAGGCGGCCGTCTCCCGCGTCCACTCGGGGAGCCTGCGGGCAAGGCCGGCCGGCATCTCCTCGGGGCCGTCGAGGAGCAGCAGCAACGGGCGCCCTGCATCCCGTGCGACCCGCGCGAGGTGCTCGGGCCGGATCCCGCCGGGCTCGCCCTCGGGGCCCCCGGCCACTGACGCCGTTCCGGCCGTCGATCCGGCTGCGGGAGCGTCGCCGCCCGCCGCGCGGTGCAGCACCCGCGCCACCGCGGTGGCCAAGGAGGTGTCCGTCTCCCTGAGGTCCGCTCCGCGCAGCGACAGCACGGGGACCGGCTCGGGGCCCCGGGCGCGCCGTGCGGCCAGGGCGGCGAGTTCCGTCGTACGGCCGCTGCCGGGGGCGCCGACCAGCGCCAGGACGGCGGACGCGCTTCGCTCGAAGGCCGTGAACTCCTCGATGACGCGCGAGCGTTGGACGGTGACGCGGTCGTCGGGCGGGCTGCCCGTTCCCGCGGCCCTCGCCGTGAGGTCCAGGACTCCCGCGAGGTTCAGGTCCGCCCCGTAGGCGGGGACGGTCCGCGCGTTGCGGTCGAGCAGCTCGTCGAGCGGCTGTCCGAGCCCCCGCAGCGGTACGGCGAAGCCCGTGGCCCGGTGTTCGGTGTACAGCCGGGTGCCGAGGACGGCCAGCACGGCGCCGGTGGCGGCGTCGAGGACCGGTCCCCCGGCGGCCCCGCCGCCCGGGCGCAGCGCTTCGGTGCCCGCCGTGCCGACCGCCAGTTCCAGCGTGTCGTCGACGAGGCGGGAGCACTCGGCGGCCCGGTAGGTGGCGGCGGTCGTGCCGAGCACCCGGGCCTCGCGCCAGCCGCCCGCGGCGATCCTGACGTACGCACCGGCCTCGATCCGGTCCCGGGCCGTGACGGGGAGCGGGTCCAGGCCCAGCCCCTCGGTGCGGACGAGGGCGAGGTCGGCATACGGCAGCGGGGTCACCGCGTCTGCGTCCACCTCGCAGACCTGTCCGTCCGGCGCGTGCAGCACCAGGCGGGCCAGTCCGTCGACGGCCTCGTGGCTGGTGATCAGTGTGCCTCGGTGGTCGATAGCGAACCCGGTGCCGCGGGGGCGTCCGGCCAGGTCGCACACCCGTACAAGGGCGGAACCCGTGCCGTGCCCCATCGCGCCGTCCGGTGTCCGAGGGCCTCGTACCGCCATGCTCGAACCTCCCCGCCGTGCCTGAGCCCGACGGTAGGCCGCTGGTGATCAACGGAACAGATCTTGCGGCGAACGCGCCCCCTTCCGCTCCCTTGGTTCACTCCGAGCGCCTGCTCGATGGGGTGAATAGGCGAGGGGGGATGGATAGACCTCTGGGAGGGGGAACCGAGGGGGGACCGTGGAGCGGCGGCTCGAACCCCGTGACGCCGCTCCACGGGCATGGGCCCGGGACGCCGCCCCCACAGGCGCACGCCACGCCGGCACCGGCACCGGCACCGGCAGCGAAAGAACACGGCCGGTACCCGTATCAGCCGAAGACAGCCGGCCCCGGCAGCGGCATCAGCCGAACACGGCCAGGCTCTTCGCCTTGCCCTTGACCGCCTCGACCAGCGTGAGCAGGCGCCCCTCCGGGTCGAAGACCGCGACGGGGCCGGCGCCCGCGTACTCCTCGGGCATCTCCAGGCGCACGCCGTTCGTCAGCAGCCGGGCCCGCTTGGCGTCCACGTCCCAGCGCGGGAACGCGGCCGCGGCGGCCTCGGCGATCGGCATCACGGTCAGCTCCTGCTGGAGCTGGTCCAGGGTGCGCGCGGAGTCGAGCTTGTACGGGCCGACACGGGTGCGCCGCAGCGCGGTGAGATGGCCGCCGACCCCGAGGTCCGCGCCCAGATCGCGGGCGAGGGCCCGGATATAGGTCCCGGAGGAGCAGACGACGGAGACCACCAGGTCCAGCACCGGGGTGCCGTCCTCGGCGACGGCGTCCCGGACGTCGTACACCGTGAAGGAGGAGACGGTGACGGGTCGCGCGGGGATGTCGAAGTCCTCGCCGTCACGCGCCCGCTTGTAGGAGCGCACGCCGTCGATCTTGATCGCGCTGACCTTGGACGGGACCTGGAGGATGTCACCGGTCAGCTTGGCGATCCCTGCGTCGACGGCGTCGCGGGTGACCCCGGACGCGTCGGCGGCGGAGGTGATCTCCCCCTCGGCGTCGTCCGTGACGGTGTTCTGCCCGAGCCGGATGGTGCCGAGGTACTCCTTCTCCGTCAGGGCGAGGTGGCCGAGGAGCTTGGTCGCCTTCTCCACGCCGAGGACGAGCACGCCGGTCGCCATCGGGTCGAGGGTGCCCGCGTGTCCGACGCGCCGGGTCCTGGCGATCCCGCGCATCTTGGCGACGACGTCGTGCGAAGTGAAGCCCGACGGCTTGTCGACGATGACAAGGCCGTCGGGCGGGGTGTGCTTCTGGGTCATTCGGCGGTGTCGTCCGTCTCGTCCTCGGAGCCGGGCTTCCTGTACGGGTCGGCGTCACCGGCGTACGAGGCGCCCGTGGCCGTCTCGCGTACCTTCTCGTCGGAGGCGCGCGCCTGGTCGAGGAGGTCCTCGATGGTCCGGGCGGTGTCCGGCAGGGCGTCCGCGACGAAGGTGAGGGTGGGCGTGAACTTCACGCCCGCGGCGCGTCCGACCTCGGAGCGCAGGATGCCCTTGGCGCTCTCCAGACCCGCGGCGGCGGCCTTCCGCTCCTCGTCGTCCCCGTACACCGTGTAGAAGACGGTCGCCTCCCGCAGATCACCCGTCACCCGGGTGTCCGTGATGGTGACGTGCGTGCCGAGCCGCGGGTCCTTGATCCCGCGCTGCAACTTCTGGGCCACCACCTCTCGGATGAGGTCCGCCAGCCTCTTCGCCCGCGCGTTGTCGGCCACTGGTCCGTCTCCCGTTCTTTCCTGATCTGTGTTCCATGCTCAGTCGTCGTCGCCGTGGAAGCGCCGTCTGACAGACAGCAGTTCCACCTCGGGGCGCCCGGCGACGAGCCGCTCGCACCGGTCCAGCACGTCGGTCACATGCCCCGCGTCGCCGGCGACCACCGCGAGGCCGATGCCGGCCCGCCGGTAGAGGTCCAGGTGGTCCACCTCGGCCGCGCTCACCGCGTACTTCCGCTGGAGTTCGGCGACGATCGGCCGGACGACGGAGCGCTTCTCCTTCAGCGACCGTACGTCGCCCAGGAGGAGGTCGAAGGACAGCGTCCCCACATACATGTATGAATCCGGATGACCCGCCGGTACGGGATCGATGGCCCCGCCGCCGGAAGGGGCAGGGACACGAAAACCGTACAACGAACACCGGAGGCGGCTCGACGGGTTTTCACCGGGCCGTCGAGCCAGGGGCGGGGTACCGGGGCCGGAGCCCCGCGCAGACGGCACGCCGGCCGACGGGACCAAGTCCCGTCGGCCGGCGGCAATCCGTCGGCGGTCACACCCGCAGGGGGGTGTTACACCCGCGGCTTCTCGCGCATCTCGTACGTCGCGATGACGTCGTCGACCTTGATGTCGTTGAAGTTGCCGAGGTTGATACCACCCTCGAACCCTTCGCGGATCTCAGTGACGTCGTCCTTGAAGCGACGCAGCCCCTCGATGTTGAGGTTCTCCGCGACCACCTTGCCGTCGCGGATGAGGCGGGCCTTGGTGTTGCGTCGGACCTCGCCCGAGCGGATGAGCACACCGGCGATGTTGCCCAGCTTGGACGACTTGAAGACCTCGCGGATCTCCGCCGTACCGAGCTCGACCTCCTCGAACTCCGGCTTCAGCATGCCCTTCAGGGCCGCCTCGATCTCCTCGATCGCCTGGTAGATGACCGAGTAGTACCGGACGTCCACGCCCTCGCGCTCGGCCATCTGCGCCGCGCGGCCGGCCGCGCGGACGTTGAAGCCGATCACGATGGCGTCCGAACCCATCGCCAGGTCGATGTCCGACTCCGTGACCGCACCGACGCCGCGGTGCAGGACGCGGATGTCGACCTCTTCGCCGACGTCGAGCTGGAGCAGCGAGGACTCGAGCGCCTCGACCGAACCGGAAGCGTCACCCTTGATGATCAGGTTCAGCTGCTGGACCTCGCCGGCCTTGAGCACCTTGTCCAGGTCCTCCAGCGAGACGCGGCGCGTGCGCTTGGCGAACGCGGCGTTCCGCTCGCGGGCGGCGCGCTTCTCCGCGATCTGGCGGGCCGTACGGTCCTCCTCGACCACGATGAAGTTGTCGCCGGCACCCGGGACGTTGGTCAGACCCAGGACCTGCACCGGCGTCGACGGGCCGGCTTCGGCCACGTTGTTGCCGTTGTCGTCGAGCATCGCCCGGACGCGGCCGTACGCGTCGCCGACCACCATCGTGTCGCCGACCCGCAGCGTGCCTCGCTGGACGAGGACCGTCGCCACGGCACCGCGGCCGCGGTCGAGACGGGACTCGATCGAGATGCCCTGCGCGTCCTGGTTCGGGTTGGCCCGAAGGTCCAGGGCGGCGTCGGCCGTGAGGACCACGGCCTCCAGCAGGCTGTCGATGTGCAGGCCCTGCTTGGCGGAGATGTCGACGAACATCGTGTCGCCGCCGTACTCCTCGGCCACCAGGCCGTACTCGGTCAGCTGACCGCGCACCTTGGTCGGGTCCGCGCCCTCGACGTCGATCTTGTTGACCGCGACCACGATCGGCACCTCGGCCGCCTTGGCGTGGTTCAGGGCCTCGACCGTCTGCGGCATCACACCGTCGTTGGCGGCCACCACGAGGATCGCGATGTCCGTCGACTTGGCACCACGGGCACGCATGGCGGTGAACGCCTCGTGACCCGGGGTGTCGATGAAGGTGATCGCCCGGTCCTCGCCGTTGACCTCGGTCGCGACCTGGTAGGCACCGATGTGCTGGGTGATGCCACCGGCCTCGCCCGCGATGACGTTCGTCTTGCGGATCGCGTCGAGCAGACGGGTCTTACCGTGGTCGACGTGACCCATGACGGTCACCACCGGCGGACGGACGACCAGGTCCTCCTCGGAGCCCTCGTCCTCACCGAACTCCAGGTCGAAGGACTCGAGCAGCTCGCGGTCCTCCTCCTCGGGGCTGACGATCTGAACCGTGTAGTTCATCTCGCCGGCGAGGAGCTGCAGGGTCTCGTCGGAGACGGACTGCGTGGCCGTGACCATCTCGCCGAGGTTCATCATGACGGCGACGAGGGACGCCGGGTTGGCGTTGATCTTCTCCGCGAAGTCGGTGAGCGACGCACCGCGCGACAGGCGAATGGTCTCGCCGTTGCCGCGAGGCAGCATCACACCGCCGACCGACGGGGCCTGCATGGCCTCGTACTCCTGACGGCGCTGCCGCTTCGACTTGCGGCCGCGACGCGCCGGACCGCCGGGACGGCCGAACGCACCCTGCGTGCCACCGCGACCACCCGGACCACCGGGACGGCCGCCGAAGCCGGGACGGCCACCGCCGCCACCGCCGAAGCCGCCGCCGCCACCGGGAGCACCGCCACCGGGACGGCCGGCGAAGCCGCCGCCACCGCCCGGACGACCGGCACCGCCGCCGGGACGGCCGGCGAAGCCGCCACCGCCCGGACGACCGGCACCGCCACCGGGACGACCGGCACCGGCCGGACCACGGCCGCCGGGGCCGGGGCGGGGGCCGGCAGCGGGACGCTGCGGCATCATGCCGGGGTTCGGACGCGGCCCCGCGGGGCCGCCGCCGGGACGCGGACCGCCCTGCGGACGCGGCATCGAGCCCGGAGTCGGGCGCGGACCGCCCGGAGCCTGCGGACGAGGACCACCACCGGCCGCACCCTGCGGACGGGGACCGCCCTGGCCGGCGCCCTGCGGACGCGGGCCGCCCGGGGCACCGCCCGGGCCGCCCGGACGGGGGCCGCCCGGACGGGGCGCCTGCGGGCGCGCCATACCGGTGGAGCCACCGGAGGTGAAGGGGTTGTTGCCCGGACGGGGACCGGCCGGACGGGCGCCGGGACGCTGGCCCGAGGCCCCCGGACGCGGGGCACCCGGACGAGCACCCTGACCGCCGCCCTGGCCCTGGCCGCGCCCGTCGGGGCGTGCGCCGGGCTTCGGGGCGCCGGGACGGGCTCCCGGACGCGCGGCCGGAGCCGGGGTCGGGGCAGCCGGAGCCGACGGCGGTGCCGTGAACTCGGGCGTGCTCGGGGCCGGGGCCGCCGGGGCGGGCCGCGGCGCGGGCTTCGGGCCGGGCGTCGGCCGCGGGCCCGGGGCGGAGGCCGCCGGGCGCTCGGCCGCGGGGCGCTCGGCCGCCGGAGGCTTGGGCGCCGCCGGGCGCGGGGCAGCCGGACGTGCGGCCTGCGCCGGGGAGGGCGCGGCCGGCTTGGCCGGTGCGGCCTTGCGGGAGGCGGCGGGCTTCGCCCCGCCGCCGTTGCCCTGCTGCAAGGCGTCGGTCAGCTTGCGTACTACGGGCGCCTCGATCGTCGAGGACGCCGATCGGACGAATTCACCGAGTTCCTGGAGCTTGGCCATGACGACCTTGCTCTCCACACCGAACTCCTTGGCGAGTTCGTAGACCCGGACCTTAGCCACTTCGCTCCTTTGAGGTCCGGGTTGCGGCCGGACCGTCGCTAGTTCATGGGCGTACTCATCGCGTACTCATCGAGTGCTCATCGCAATCTCGACCTGCTTTCGACTCGCGAGGTACCAGACCGCACGGGGCTCCGTGCAGCGCGTCTTACGGTGTTGCCTGCTCAGCAAGGCGCTGGGGGCAACTCTCGGTCTGCTCGACGTACTGGCGCAACGCCTTTATGTCGAGCGGTCCCGGGACGCGGAGCGCCCGCGGGAATGCCCGGCGGCGGACCGCCAGGTCGAGACAAGCCGGCACGGGGTGCACATAGGCACCCCGGCCGGGCAGCGTACCGCGAGGATCGGGGACGCAGATGTCCTCGATCACCACGATGCGCAGCAGTTCGATCTTGGCCGCTCGCTCCCGACACCCCACACAGGTGCGCTCAGGGCATGCTCGGGCATGCGTCCGGCCAGACACGGTTAAGTCTACCTCCCCGCACCGACCTCACCCCTTTGGGGCAAGAATCGAACAGTTGCTGCGCAGAAAACTGTCGTGATCTCAGCGACGCCCGGCCGGGATCTATTCCCCGGCCGGGGTCACGGGCCTCATCCCTGCCGGTCGGCGGGCTGTTCGGTGTCCGGTCGGATGTCGATCCGCCAGCCGGTCAGACGGGCCGCGAGGCGGGCGTTCTGCCCCTCCTTGCCGATCGCCAGCGACAGCTGGTAGTCCGGGACCGTCACCCGGGCGGAGCGGGCCGCGAGGTCCACGACCTCCACCTTGGAGACACGGGCCGGGGAGAGGGCGTTGGCCACCATCTCGGCCGGGTCGTCCGACCAGTCGACGATGTCGATCTTCTCGCCGTTCAGCTCGCCCATGACATTGCGCACCCGTCCGCCCATGGGGCCGATGCAGGCGCCCTTGGCGTTCAGGCCCGATCGGGTGGACCGGACGGCGATCTTCGTGCGGTGGCCGGCCTCACGGGCGATCGCGGCGATCTCGACGGACCCGTCGGCGATCTCCGGCACCTCCAGGGCGAAGAGTTTCTTCACCAGATTGGGGTGGGTGCGCGAGAGGGTGACGGACGGACCGCGCACACCCTTCGCCACCCGAACGACGTACGACCGGATCCGCTTGCCGTGCTCGTACGACTCACCCGGCACCTGCTCCTGGACCGGCAGGATGGCCTCCAGCTTGCCGATGTCCACGAGCACGTTCTTCGGGTCGCGGCCCTGCTGGACCACGCCGGTGACGATGTCGCCCTCGCGGCCCGCGTACTCGCCGAGCGTCGCGTCGTCCTCGGCGTCGCGCAGGCGCTGCAGGATGACCTGCTTGGCGGTGGTGGCGGCGATGCGGCCGAAGCCCGACGGGGTGTCGTCGAACTCGCGCGCCTCCTGCCCCTCCTCGAGGTCCTCGGGGTCCTCCTTCGCCCACACAGTCACATGGCCGGTCTCCCGGTTGAGCTCCACGCGCGCGTGGCGGCGGCTTCCCTCGGTGCGGTGGTAGGCGATGAGGAGGGCCGCCTCGATCGCCTCGACCAGCAGGTCGAAGGAGATCTCCTTCTCCCGTACCAGACCCCGCAGGGCACTCATGTCGATGTCCACGGCTACGCCTCCTCCTCTTCCTTCATGTCCTTCATGTCCTTGCGGCTGAACTCGACCTGTACGCGCGCCCTGTCGATGTCCGGGAAGGTGAGTCTGCGGGTGGTGGCCTTGCGGCCCTTCACACCCGGCACCTCGAGGTCGACTCCGTCGTCGTCGACCCGCAGAATCCTGGCGACCAGTTCGCCGCCCTCGGCGAGCTGGAACCTCACCATCCGGCCGGCGGCCCGTACGTAGTGCCGGTGTTCCCTGAGGAGGCGCTCCGCGCCCGGGGTTCCGACCTCGAGGGTGTACTCGCCCTCGCCCATCGCGTCCGTCTCGTCGAGCTTCGCCGAGAGCGCGCGGCTCACATCGGCGATCTGGTCCAAATCGGCCCCGGTGTCGGAGTCGACGACGACGCGCAGCACACGCTTGCGTCCGACGGAGTCCACGGCGATCTCTTCGAGATCGAGTCCCTGGGAGCTGACGAGCGGTTCCAGCAGTTCTCGCAGCCTCTCGCTCTGGGTGGTGCTCATCCGGGTGACTCCTCGGCCGCGTGTGCTGTTGTGGGATGGTCGCGTGTCAGGTCAAAGGGTATCCGGTCCCGGAGGGTGTTGCCGTCCACCGGCGCAGCCGCCCCGGCCGTCCAGGGGCCCGGCCAGGCCGAGCCGATGGCGAGTGGCGGGGCGGGGCGCGGGTACGGTGATCACGGGCAGCCGCCCAACCGTTCGTACGAGGTCTTCGAGGACGTCTGCCGTGCCGTTCCCCCCGCACCCGCGCACCCGCCTGCGCAGAAGGAGCCTGCTCGCGTCGGCAACGGGCGCCGCGCTGGTCGCGGGCTGTTCCGCCGCCGCCGATACGGCCGGCCCGGGCCGTGGCACCTCGGCCGCCGACCGGGTACGCGCGCGTGCCGCCCGCGACAGCGAGGAACTGGCGCAGCGCTACGCCGCCGTGATCGCCGCCCATCCGGGGCTGGCGGCCCGGCTGGGTCCGCTGCGGGCGGAGACCGTCCGGCACGCCCAGGCGTTCGGCGGCCACCCCGGCGCCTCGGCGTCCCCGTCCCCTTCGGGCTCCGCGTCCCCGTCGCCTTCGGCGTCCCCCTCCCCTTCGGGCTCCGCGTCCCCGCCCGCTACGGGGTCCCCGTCCGCTACGGGATCCGCGTCCCCGCCCGCTACGGGCTCCGCGTCCCCCACGGCGTCCGCCGTCCCCGCGGACCCCAAGTCGGCCCTCGCCGGGCTGGCCGCCGCCGAACGGATCCTGGCCGACCGGCGCACCGCCGCGCTGCTGGACGTGCCGGGCGAGCTGGCCCGGCTGATGGCGTCCGTGGCGGCGGCCGGGGCCGCCCATGTGTATCTGCTGACGGAGGCCGGAAAGTGAGCACCAGCCACAGCACGCCGAAGGACGGCGGCGAGCTCGCGGCCCTCCAGGCCGCCCTGGGCGCCGAGCACGCCGCGGTCTACGGCTACGGCGTCGTCGGCGGGCGCGTCCAGCGGTCCCGGCGGGCGGAGGCACAGGCCGCCTACGACGCCCATCGCGCCCGGCGGGACGAGCTGGTCCGGGCCGTACGGGACCTCGGCGGGACGCCGGAAGCCGCCGCGGCCGGGTACGCCCTGCCCTTCCCCGTGCCCGACTCCGCCGCGGCCGTGCGGCTCGCCGCCGAGCTGGAGGAGCGGGTGGCCGGGGTGTACGCGGACCTGGTGCGGGCCTCGACGGGCGCGCGGCGGCGGTCCGCGGCCGAGGCGCTGCGGGAGGCGGCGGTGCGCGCGGTGCGCTGGAGCGGCGAGAGCGTAGCCTTCCCTGGTCTGGCCGAGCGGGCGGCGGCGGCCACTGCCTCCGCGTCGGTGACACCGCGGACCTGAGCGGCACCGCGGGACGTAGGCGTACGCGCAGACCGCACGCGTGCGAAGCCGACCTGGAAGGGAACAACTCGCGCATGGCTTTCGAACCGCCGCGGCGTCTCGTGCGGGCGCTCGGCGAGACGCACCGGGACGGCGGCGCCGAGTGGCTGGCCACGCTGCCGGGGCTGATCCGGCAGGCGGTGGAGCTACGCGGGTTGACCGTGGAGCGGGTGCAGGCGCCGGGCGGCCGCAGCAGCCTGGTGCTGCTGGTGCGGCAGGCGGACGGCACACCCGCGGTGCTGAAGCTGGCACCGCCCCGAGCGCGGCCGGAGAGCGAGGGGGCGGCGCTCGCGCACTGGAACGGCTCGGGGGCCGTACGGCTCCTGGACGCGGACGCCGAGCGGGGCGTGCTGCTGCTGGAGCGGCTCCATCCGGAGATGTCGGTGCGCTCGCTGCCGGAGGCGAAGGCCCTGCTGGAGGCGGCGGACACCCTGCGCCGGCTGTGGGTCGAGCCGCCCGCCGGGCACTCCTTCGAGACCGTGGCCGGGCGCACCGGCCGGCAGGCCGAGGCGATGCGGGAGGGCGCCCTGACGGACCCGGAGGCCGCGCCGTTGATCGAGGCGGCGCTGGCGGCCCGTGAGGAGCTGCTCGCCGCCCCGCCCGAGAACCGGCTGCTGCACGGCACGCTGCGGCAGAGCAAGATCCTCGCCGGGGAGCGGATGCCGTGGCTGGCCGTGGGCCCGGACCCGGTGGTCGGCGAGTGCGCCTTCGATCTGGCGCGCCTGGTGCGCGACCGGGTGGAAGACCTGATCGCGGCGCCCTCCGGTGCGTCGATCACCCGCCGCCGGGTGAAGCGGCTCGCGGAGTCGCTGGACCTGGACCAGGAGCGGCTGCGCGGCTGGACGCTGTTCCGGGCGGTGGAGTCCGGGGTGCGGGCGCGCCGGGTGGGCCGCGCACAGGACGCGGAACTGCTGCTGGAGTTCGCGACCTGGCTGTAGCCGTGTTCCGCCTTCCGGAAGGCAGAGCGTCGTCCGCGAGACTGGGCACCGGCGAAGCCGACGGCCGCCGGTCCCGCGGACCGGCGGCCGTCGCCGCGCCGAAGGCGCGGACCGTCAGGCGGTCAGGCGGGCGATCGCCTCCTCCACCGTCAGCTCCTCGCGCTCGCCCGTCCGGCGGTCCTTCAGCTCCACGACGCCCTCGCCGGAGCGGCGGCCCGCCACCAGGATCTTCGGCACACCGATCAGCTCGGCGTCCGTGAACTTCACGCCCGGGGAGACACCGGCCCGGTCGTCCACCAGGACGCGCAGGCCCGCCTCGGCCAGCTTCCCGGACACCTCGAGGGCCAGTTCGGTCTGGAGCGCCTTGCCCGCCGCCACCACGTGCACATCGGCCGGGGCGACCTCCGCGGGCCAGCACAGTCCCTGCTCGTCGGCGGTCTGCTCGGCCAGCGCGGCGACCGCGCGGGAGACACCGATGCCGTAGGAGCCCATGGTCACGCGGACCGGCTTGCCGTTCGGGCCGAGGACGTCGAGCTTGAGGGCGTCCGTGTACTTGCGGCCCAGCTGGAAGATGTGGCCGATCTCGATGGCACGGTCGAGCTTGAGGCCGGTGCCGCACTTGGGGCACGGGTCGCCCTCCCGCACCACCACGACGTCGACGTAGGCGTCGACCTCGAAGTCACGGCCGGCGACCACGTTCTTCGCGTGCATGCCCTCCTTGTTGGCCCCGGTGATCCAGGAGGTGCCGGGGGCCACCCGCGGGTCGGCGATGTACGTGACCTTCTCCAGCCCCTGCGGGCCGACATAGCCGCGCACCAGGTCGGGGCGGGCGATGAAGTCGTCGACGGTGACCAGCTCGACGGCGGCCGGCGCGAAGTGTGCCTCGACCTTGTCCATGTCGACCTCGCGGTCGCCGGGGACACCGACGGCGACGATCTCGCCGTCGACCTTGACCAGGAGGTTCTTCAGGGTGGCGGAGGCCGGGACGCCGAGCGAGGCGGCGAGAGTCTCGATGGTCGGGGTGTCGGGGGTGGGGATCTCCTCGAGCGCCGGCACCTCGGTGGCGTCGACCGGCTTCAGCCCGTAGGTGATCGCCTCGGTGTTCGCGGCGAAGTCACAGTTCGGGCAGTCGGCGAAGGTGTCCTCGCCGGCCTCGGCCGGGGCGAGGAACTCCTCGGACTTGGAGCCGCCCATCGCGCCCGCGGTCGCGGCGACGATCCGGTAGTCGAGGCCGAGGCGCTCGAAGACGCGCTGGTAGGCCTGGCGGTGCAGGGCGTAGGAACGGGCAAGGCCCTCGTCCTCCAGGTCGAAGGAGTACGAGTCCTTCATCAGGAACTCACGGCCGCGCAGGATGCCCGCGCGCGGCCGGGCCTCGTCCCGGAACTTCGTCTGGATCTGGTAGAGGATGACCGGCAGGTCCTTGTACGAGGACGCCTGGTCCTTCACCAGCAGGGTGAAGATCTCCTCGTGGGTCGGGCCGAGCAGATAGTCGCCGCCCTTGCGGTCCTGGAGGCGGAACAGCTCGGCGCCGTACTCGTCCCAGCGGCCCGTCGCCTCGTACGGCTCGCGCGGCAGCAGGGCGGGCAGCAGCACCTCCTGCGCGCCGATCGCGTCCATCTCCTCGCGGACGATCCGCTCCACGTTGGCGAGGACCTTCTTGCCGAGCGGCAGCCAGGTCCACACACCGGCGGCGGTACGGCGCACATAGCCGGCGCGCACCAGCAGCTTGTGGCTGAGGACCTCGGCGTCCGCCGGGTCGTCGCGCAGCGTCTTCGCCATCAACTGGGACATGCGCTGGACCGGTGCGTTCGCCATGGTTTCTCGTACTCCTGCCGATGGGGTCCCCCCGCCCGGGAGAAGCCGGGAGTGGAGGAGGCTGATGGCTAGGAGGTTAGCCGGGCTTGCTGTGCCGGTGGAAATCCGTTAACGGCGGCGGAGCGGCAGTGGGGCGCCCATCACGGCGTACGGCTTCGGCGCGCTGGGGAAGACCACCTGCCGGGCCAGATCCACATAGCCCAGGGAGTGGTACAGGCCGCGGGCCGGGCTGTCCGTGTCGATCGCCGAGAGGATCGAGCGCGGCTGGTCGGCGCTGTCGGTGAGGGTGGTGATCAGGGCGCGGCCGATGCCGCGGTTCTGGTAGACCGGGTGGACGTGCAGCTCGGTGATCACGAAGGAGCTGTCGAGCCAGTCGTCGTATCCCTGGGCCCGCAGATAGGGCTCGACGACGGTGGACCACCAGTGCGTACGGTCGTTGGGCATGCCGTAGACGAACCCGGCGAGCCGTCCGGCGGCGGTGGTGGCGCCGAGGGCGCGCGCTCCCGGGTAGGTCATGTGCCGCAGCACGATCTGACGGCGTACGGCGATCTCCTCGGCACCGAGTCCGAACGCGATGGCCTGCACGGCGAGCGCCTCGTCGACGCGTGCGGACAGGTCCAGGGGGCCGATCACTACGTCGTCGGGGGTACGCGGCATGTCTGGAGCCTACCGGGGTCCCTGCCGGGTCTCAGAACAGGATGCTCATGAAGGCGCCGACCTCCTGGAACCCCACCCTGAGGTACGTGCGCCGGGCGGCCGTGTTGAAGTCGTTGACGTACAGGCTGGCCACCGGCGCCACCTCCTCGAGCGCGTACCGCAGCACCGCCGCCATGCCGGGCGCCGCGAGGCCCCGGCCGCGGTACTCGGGAGCGACCCACACGCCCTGGATCTGGCAGGCCCTCGGGGTGGCCGCGCCGATCTCCGCCTTGAACACGACCCTGCCCTGGTCGTCGAGCCGGGCGAACGAACGCCCCGCGCCGACGAGTTCCGCGACCCGGGCCTGATAGAGCAGTCCCCCGTCACCGGCCAGCGGGGAGACACCGACCTCCTCGGTGAACATCGCCACGCACGCCGGCATGATCGTCTCCATCTCGTCCTTGCGGACGCGGCGGACATAGGGATCCGGGGCGATGTCGGCGGGCATCCGGTCGGTGACCATGAGCGGCTGGTGGGCGCGGACCTCGCGGGCCGGGCCCCAGCCGGACTCCAGCAGCCGCCAGAGCTGGGCCGTGGGCCCGGCGGGACCGACGATCGAGGAGCACCGCCGGCCGCCCCGCCGGGCGCGGTCGGCGAAGGCGCGTACGGCGCGCGGGGTCGCGCAGATCGGGACGAGGTTGGCGCCCGCGTAGCACAGCGACGTGAGCATGCCGTCCTCGTACCAGCCCCACATCTCGCCGCCGAGACGCCAGGGGTCGAGCCCCGCGACCTGGACCCGGGACGTCACGAAGGCGTTCACGACCGGCTCGCGGTCGAGGACGGCGAGCGCGGCGTCCAGGTCACTCGGTTCGAGGACCCGGGTGGTCGTCTGCGTCAACACGTGCGGATGCCTCACCCTGGGGTCTGCTGATCTCCGCACTGTACCTGGCGTGCCTGTTCGGCGCCGCCCGTAGCACCGGGTAAGCGCACCGTCACCTGCCGGCGAACCCTGTGAATGCCTTCCAGGCGGTGGACGGGAGGGTGAGGGTGGGGCCGGTTCCGGGGGCGTGTTTGGAGTCGCGGATGTGGATGGCGGCGGGGCAGGGGGCGACTTCTACGCATTGGCCGCCTTGGCCGTCGCTGTAGCTGGACTTGCGCCAGCTCAGGGCGACTTCGAGGCACTGACCCCCTTCGCCGCTGCTGTAGCTGCTCTTGAACCACACAAGCTCGGATGGCTCTTGGGTGTTCATGTCTCTCCCAGAAACCTCTCTACGAAAGTCAGTGATTCGCGCGGGGTCAGGGCCTGGGCGCGCAGAAGGCTGTACTGCTCCTCCAACTCCCTGACAGTTCGACGGTCGGTGAAGAGGCGGCTGTACGTATGCACCTCCGCATAGGCGATCCTGCGCCCTTCCGTCGTCTCGATCAAGGTGAAGGGGCCAGCGAGTGCCGCGTGCTCCTCGCGGTCGTTCGGCATGACCTGGATCTCGACGTTCCGCTGCTGCCCGACGAGCAGAATCTGTTCCAACTGGCCCCGCATGACAGCCCTTCCGCCCAGACTCCTACGGAGGATCGACTCCTCCATCACGAAGCTGATGACGGGCGGGGGCTTCCTGGAGAAGATCGACTGACGGGCCAACCGAGCTGTCACACGCTGGTCGACCACGTCCTCGTCCGGCAAAGGCCGCCTCATGGCGAACACCGCCCGCGCGTAGTCCTCCGTCTGCAACAGACCGTTGACCACGAGGGCGTCGTACACATGCCACTCCACCGCCTCTTTCTCCAGCTTCGCCGCATCCTGGAAGAACGGCGGATACCGCGCCCTCTCCATCTCCTCGACGAACTCCGGCAACACCCCATGCGCGTCCAGCCCTTCATCCGCCTGCCCGATGAACTGCCGCGACGGAATCCGTCTCCCCTGCTCGAAGGAGGCGATCGTCGACTCCGAGTACCCCTTACGCGCGCCGAGTTCCGCACGTCCCATCCCCGCCCACGTCCGCAGCCTCTTCAACTGCCGCCCGAAGATGTGCGGCACACCCGCCCCCACGGCCTGATCGTCGCTCATACACCCCTCACCGCTCCTGGCGCAGCACCGGTTACGGCTCACCGCGCGTACAGACGCGCCCCGACCACGTACAACGCCCGACGGTCCCGGCTCAGCCGCTGTTCAACGCTACGCAGCGTGCGCGACCGTGAGCACCATGAAGTCAGCAACTCCCCCCGACCGGCATATGCCGAAGCGCATCCCGTCCGCGCACACGTTCGAGATGCGGTTCACGTCCAGCCCCCGGGGCGCCCGGCTCGCCCGGCGTCTCGTCTCCCATCGCCTGCACGAGTGGGGTCACCCCTACGACGGCGCCCTCAACGAGACCGTCACCCTGATCGCCGCCGAACTGGCCGCCAACGCCGTACGGCACGGGCATGTGCCGGGGCGGGACTTCCATCTGCGGCTCGTCGCGACGCCGGACGGCGTACGGCTGGAGGTCTCCGACACCCGCAGCGAGCGGCTGCCCGAGGCGCGGCCCCCGCAGGACCCGGCGGACGACGAGTCGGGGCGGGGCCTGCTGCTGGTGGAGGCGCTGGCCGAGCGGTGGGGCGTGGAGCCACGCAGTCCCGGGAAATGCGTCTGGGCGGACGTACGACCGAGTCCCGCCACCCCCAGGTGACGGGACTCGGAAAAAGCGCGGGTAGGAAAGGTCAGTCAGCGACCGAGACGGACGGCTCGCCGGAGGCCACGCCGTCCTTCTCCATCTGCTCGGCCAGCTTCATGGCCTCCTCGATCAGGGTCTCCACGATCTTCGACTCGGGCACCGTCTTGATGACCTCACCCTTGACGAAGATCTGCCCCTTGCCGTTGCCGGACGCCACACCCAGATCGGCCTCACGGGCCTCACCCGGACCGTTCACGACACAGCCCATGAC
>NZ_JBIVNO010000036.1:0-40200 GCF_044753645.1 Streptomyces sp. NPDC093261 | reverse complement strand
GCCACTCCCGAGGCGCTGGTGGAGTCGGCGTTGTGGGAGGCGTCCCTGTTCGAGGAGCACGACTTCCGGGACATCAAGATCTCCGTCAAGCACAACGACCCGGTCGTGATGATCGAGGCGTACCGGCAGCTCGCCGAGCAGTGCGACTACCCCCTCCACCTCGGCGTCACCGAGGCGGGACCGGCTTTCCAGGGGACCGTCAAGTCGGCGGTGGCCTTCGGCGCGCTGCTCTCCCAGGGCATCGGTGACACGATCCGGGTCTCGCTGTCCGCGCCGCCGGTGGAGGAGGTCAAGGTCGGCATCCAGATCCTGGAGTCGCTGAACCTGCGCCGGCGGGGTCTGGAGATCGTCTCGTGCCCGTCCTGCGGCCGTGCCCAGGTGGATGTGTACAAGCTGGCCGAGGAGGTCACGGCGGGCCTGACGGGCATGGAGGTGCCGCTGCGGGTGGCGGTCATGGGCTGTGTCGTGAACGGTCCGGGTGAGGCCCGTGAGGCCGATCTGGGTGTGGCGTCCGGCAACGGCAAGGGGCAGATCTTCGTCAAGGGCGAGGTCATCAAGACGGTGCCCGAGTCGAAGATCGTGGAGACCCTGATCGAGGAGGCCATGAAGCTGGCCGAGCAGATGGAGAAGGACGGCGCCGGGGCCGGAGGACCGGCCGTCACCGTGAGCTGAACAGCACGGACGTGAGAGGGGGCCCGAGCGTGACGATTCTGGAGAGCATCCGGGAACCACGTGATCTGAAGGCGCTGTCCGAGGCGGACCTGAGTCGACTGGCCGAGGAGATCAGGGAGTTCCTGATCCACGCGGTCGCGAGGACGGGGGGTCATCTGGGGCCCAATCTGGGGGTGGTGGAACTCTCCATCGCGCTCCACCGGGCCTTCGAGTCACCGGTCGACCGCATCCTGTGGGACACCGGCCACCAGAGCTATGTGCACAAGATCCTGACGGGACGTCAGGACTTCTCGAAACTGCGCGGCAAGGGCGGCCTGTCGGGCTATCCGTCGCGTGAGGAGTCCGAGCACGACATCATCGAGAACAGCCATGCCTCCACCGCGCTCGGCTGGGCCGACGGGCTCGCCAAGGCCCGCCAGGTCCAGGGGGAGAAGGGCCATGTCGTCGCGGTCATCGGGGACGGCGCCCTCACCGGCGGCATGGCCTGGGAGGCGCTCAACAACATCGCCGCCGCCAAGGACCGCCCGCTGATCATCGTCGTCAACGACAACGAGCGCTCGTACGCGCCCACCATCGGCGGTCTCGCCAACCACCTCGCCACCCTGCGCACGACGGACGGCTACGAGAAGGTGCTGGCCTGGGGCAAGGAGGTGCTCCAGCGCACGCCCGTCGTCGGCACCACCGTCTACGAGGCCCTGCACGGCGCGAAGAAGGGCTTCAAGGACGCGTTCGCCCCACAGGGGCTCTTCGAGGACCTGGGCCTGAAGTACGTGGGGCCCATCGACGGGCACGACATCCGGGCCGTCGAGTCGGCGCTGCGCCGCGCCAAGCGCTTCCACGGTCCGGTGCTGATCCACTGCCTGACCGAGAAGGGGCGCGGCTACGAGCCCGCGCTCGCCCACGAGGAGGACCACTTTCACACCGTCGGCGTGATGGACCCGCTCACCTGCGAGCCGCTGAAGCCCTCCGGCGGCCCCTCGTGGACGTCGGTGTTCGGCGACGAGATCGCGCTGATCGGCGAGGAGCGCGAGGACGTCGTCGCCCTCACGGCGGCCATGCTGCACCCGGTCGGCCTGACCAGGTTCGCCGAGCGGTTCCCCGACCGGGTGTGGGACGTCGGCATAGCCGAGCAGCACGCGGCGGTGTCCGCGGCGGGACTCGCGACCGGCGGACTGCACCCCGTCGTCGCCGTCTACGCGACCTTCCTCAACCGCGCCTTCGACCAGCTCCTCATGGACGTCGCCCTGCACCGCTGCGGCGTCACCTTCGTCCTGGACCGGGCCGGGGTCACGGGCGTCGACGGACCGTCGCACAACGGCATGTGGGACATGTCGGTCCTCCAGGTCGTGCCGGGCCTCAGGATCGCCGCACCGCGCGACGCCGACCAGCTGCGGGCGCAGCTCAGGGAGGCGGTGGCGGTCGACGACGCGCCGACCCTGATCCGCTTCCCGAAGGAGTCGGTGGGCCCGTCGATCCCGGCGGTGGACCGGGTGGGCGGCCTGGATGTCCTGCACCGCGCCGAGCGGCCGGAGGCGCTCCTCGTCGCCGTAGGTGTCATGGCGCCCGTCTGTCTGCAGGCTGCCGAGCTGCTGGAGGCCCGGGGCATCGGCTGCACGGTCGTCGACCCGCGCTGGGTCAAGCCCGTGGACCCGTCCCTGCCGGGCCTGGCCGCCGGTCACCGGCTGGTCGCGGTCGTCGAGGACAACAGCCGCTCGGCCGGTGTCGGATCCGCGGTGGCGCTGGCGCTCGGCGACGCCGATGTCGACGTACCCGTCCGCAGGTTCGGGATCCCGGAGCAGTTCCTCGCGCACGCCAAGCGCGCCGAGGTGCTCGCGGACATCGGCCTCACGCCCGTCGAGATCGCGGGGCGGATCAGCGCCAGCCTCACCGCCATGGATGAGCCGTCCAAGGAGACACAGGAATGACCACCCCTTCCGGCACCGGCGAGTTCGACCTCGGCGCGCTCCTCGCCGAGCGCGGGGCCGAGCGCTACGAGCTGCACGCCAGGTACCTCAACCACCAGCTCCCGCGCATGCTCCACACCATCGGCTTCGACAAGACGTACGAGCGGGCCGAGGGCGCCCACTTCTGGGACGCGGACGGCAACGACTATCTGGACATGCTCGCCGGCTTCGGGGTGATGGGCCTGGGCCGCCACCACCCGGTGGTGCGCAAGGCACTGCACGACGTCCTGGACGCACAGCTCGCCGATCTCACCCGTTTCGACTGTCAGCCGCTTCCCGGACTGCTGGCCGAGAAGCTGCTGGCGCACAGCCCCCACCTGGACCGGGTGTTCTTCGGCAACAGCGGGACGGAGGCGGTCGAGACCGCGCTGAAGTTCGCCCGGTACGCCACCGGCCGGCCGCGGATCCTGTACTGCACCCATGCCTTCCACGGGCTGACCACCGGGTCCCTGTCGGTGAACGGCGAATCCGGGTTCCGCGACGGCTTCGCCCCCCTCCTGCCCGACACGCCGGTCCCGCTCGGCGACCTCGACGCCCTGGCCCGGGAGCTGGTCAAGGGGGACGTGGCGGCCCTCATCGTCGAGCCGATCCAGGGCAAGGGCGTCCACGAGGCCCCGCCCGGCTATCTGGGGGCCGCCCAGGAGCTGCTGCACCGGCACAAGGCGCTGCTGATCGCCGACGAGGTGCAGACCGGGCTCGGCCGTACCGGGGACTTCTACGCCTACCAGCACGAGGACGGCGTCGAACCGGACCTGGTGTGCGTGGCGAAGGCGCTCTCGGGCGGCTACGTACCGGTCGGTGCCACCCTCGGCAAGGAGTGGATCTTCAAGAAGGTCTACTCGTCCATGGACCGGGTGCTCGTGCACTCGGCGAGCTTCGGGTCCAACGCCCAGGCGATGGCGGCCGGGCTCGCCGTCCTCTCCGTCATGGAGAACGAGCAGATCGTCGCCAACGTCCGGGCCGTCGGAGAGCAGCTGAAGTCCCGGCTCACGGCGCTCGTGGACAAGTACGAGCTGCTCAGCGACGTACGCGGCCGGGGCCTGATGATCGGCATCGAGTTCGGCCGGCCCAGCTCGCTCAGGCTGCGCGGGCGGTGGACCATGCTCCAGGCGGCCCGCAAGGGCCTGTTCGCGCAGATGGTCGTCGTTCCGCTGCTGCAACGGCACCGGATCCTCACCCAGGTCTCCGGCGACCATCTGGAGGTGATCAAGCTGATTCCGCCGCTGATCATCGGCGAGCAGGACGTGGACCGCTTCGTGGACGCCTTCACCGCGGTGATGGACGACGCGCACGGCGGCGGGCTGATGTGGGACTTCGGAAAGACGCTGATCAAGCAGGCGGTGGCGAACCGCTAGCCACGACTGCGCAAGAGCTTTGCCTCTTAGACAAGAAATTTGCCGTAGAGGCAAAGCTCCGGCTCAATGGGAGCATGAGCTCCGAGAACGAGTCCGGCCCCGGCGAGGACCTGCCCGCCGTCGCACCGCAGCTGCGTGCGCTGCGCCGCCGCGCCTCGCTCACCCTGGAGGCCGCGGCGCTCGCCGCCGGACTCTCGCCCGCGCATCTGTCCCGGCTGGAGACCGGGCAGCGCCAGCCCTCGCTGCCGATGCTGCTCGCGCTGGCCCGTCTCTACGGTACGACGGTCTCCGAACTGCTCGGCGAGACCGTCGCCGACCCGGATGCCATCGTGCGCGCCCCCGCCATGGAACCGACCAGCGCGGGCGGCTGGACATACTGGCAGGCCGGCGCGCCGGGACGCGGGATGCAGGCCCTCCGTGTCCACGTCCCGTACGGGACCCAGGGTGACATCGTGCGCGTCCATCCCGGCGAGGAGTGGCTGTACGTCCTCAAGGGACGGCTGCGGCTCCGCCTCGGCGACACCACGCATGTACTCCAACCGGGGGACAGCGCCCACTTCGACTCGCTGACCCCGCACCGACTGGCGGCCGCCGACCACGGTGGAACCGACCTGCTCTTCGTCCACACCCTGATGCAGAGCCCGCTCAGCGCGCTCTGCATCGGCCCTCACCCTGGAGAAACACCATGAGCGACATCGAAGACAAGTTCCCCCGCGCCCTGTGGGTGCGACTGATCATCTACATCGCGGTGGGCCACCTCTTCGCCGGCTTCATCTATCTCCTGTTCTCGGTGGGCGCGAAGTAGGACCGGACCGGCGGGTCCGGGCCCCCTGCGGCGGCGGGGCCGTTCAGTCCAGCAGCCGCCCGCGCAGCCGCTCCCGCATCTGCGGCGTCACGCCGAGCCCCCGCTCCAGATAGGCGTCGACGCCGCCCCACGTGTCCTCCACGGTCTCCAGTGCCGCCGCCAGATACTCGACCCGTGCGTCGAAGAGGGGGCTGAGCAACTCCATCACCTCTGGCGAGTAGGTGTCGGGCGAGGAGCCGTTGCGGTGCACCTTGTAGCGGCGGTGCTTGGCGTTGGACTCCAGGTAGTCCGCGACGATCGCGTCCCGTTCGACCCCGAGGGCGACGAGTGTCACCGCGATCGACAGGCCCGCGCGGTCCTTGCCGGCGGCGCAGTGCATCAGCGCGGGCACGCTGTCCTCCGCCAGCGCGTGCAGTACCCGGGAGTGCTCGGCCGTGCGCTCCCGGATGATCGTGCGGTAGGAGGCGATCATGCGGTTCGCGGCCTTGCCGTCGGAGAGCAGCGCGCGCAGCTGGTCCAGATCGCCGTCGCGGACCATCTTCCAGAACTCCGCCCCGTCCGCCGGGTCCGTCAGCGGAAGGTTGATGTTCCGCACGCCCGCCAGCTCGACGTCCGGTCCTTCCAGCCTGATGTCCGCGGTGTTGCGGAAGTCGAAGACCGTGTGCAGACCGAGGGAGGCGAGGAACGACGCGTCCTGCTCCGTCGCGTGCGCGAGGTGGCCGCTGCGGAAGAGCACTCCGTGCCGTACGCGCCGCCCGTCCGCGGTCGGCAGACCGCCCAGGTCACGGAAGTTGCGCACTCCGGTCAGCTCGGGCTCGGTAGACGGGACCTGCTGCGTCACGGGGGCTCCTCCCATCCGTCCGCCGACGCTGCTCGTCGGCGGGCCGCGCTTCGACGATACGACATGGGTTTATCGGTCAATCATTCGCGCGGGGGGTGCCGGGCCGAACCCGGGTTTCAGCCGTTGCCCGCGAGGCCTCTCAGGCCCGATGATGTTGAGACCTGGTCGCACCTGTTCGGATCTGTGGGGGTCCCATGTTGGAGATCGGCGCTGACGGTCGTATCTGGCTGCTGTCGGGGCCCGGGAGCAGCTATGCGTTGCGGCTCACCGACGGCGACGAGCTGCTGCATCTGCACTGGGGCCCGCGCATCGCCCTCGCCGACGCGGAGGCCCTCGCCGCCCTGCCCGCCCCCCGGTACTGGCCCTTCGAGTCCCAGCTCGACGGCCACGAGGAGTACCCGGTCGAGGGCGGCCCCCGGTTCGTCCGGCCGGCCCTGTCCGTGCGCACCGAGAAGCGCCGCGGCACCGAGTGGGCCTTCGAGGCGTACGAGGCCGACGGCGAGGAGCTGCGGCTGCGGTTCACCGACAGCGGGCTGCTGATCAACCTCCACTACCGGATGCGCGGCGATGTCGTCGAGCGCTGGGTGACCCTCGCCAACGACGGCGCCGCCCCGGTGGAGCTTCTGCGCGCCGACGCGGCCACCTGGACCCTGCCCGAGCGCGAGGGCTGGCGGCTGTCCCAGCTGCACGGCCGCTGGGCGGCCGAGTCCCGGCTCGTCCGGTCCGGCCTCACCTACGGCGAGAAGGTCATCGGCAGTCGCCGCGGCCACACCGGGCACCAGCACCTTCCGTGGGTCGCCCTCGACACCGACGCCACCGAGGAGCGCGGCGAGGTCTACGGCTGCGCACTGGCCTGGTCGGGAAGCTGGCGGATCGCCGTCGCCCAACTCCCCGACGCGCAAGTGCAGATCACCGGCGGGGCCGGCTACGACGACTCGGGTCTGCTGCGGCTGGCGGCGGGGGAGACCTACACCACCCCCGTCTTCGCCGGGCTGTGGAGCGACGGCGGTTTCGGCGGCGCGAGCCGCGCCTGGCACGCCTACCAGCGGGCGTATGTCATCCCGGACGCGGACCGGGACCGGCCCGTGCTCTACAACTCCTGGGAGGCCACCGGATTCGGCATCTCCGAGGACCAGCAGCGGGAGCTGGCGCGGCGGGCCGCGGCGACGGGCGTCGAGCTGTTCGTGGTCGACGACGGCTGGTTCGGGGCCCGCACCAGCGACCGGGCCGGGCTCGGCGACTGGACCCCCAACCCCGACCGCTTCCCGGGCGGGCTGAAGCCGCTCGCCGACGATGTGCACGCGCTCGGGATGCAGTTCGGCATCTGGGTCGAGCCCGAGATGGTCAACGCGGACAGTGACCTCTATCGCGCGCACCCCGACTGGGTGCAGTACCAGCCGGGACGCAGGCGGACGGAGTTCCGCAACCAGCTCGTGCTCAACCTGGCGCGCGACGACGTCCAGGAGTATCTGTGGGAGCAGCTGGACGGGCTGCTCTCCAGTGCCCCGATCGACTATGTGAAGTGGGACTTCAACCGGTGCTTCACCGACGCGGGCTGGCCCGGCGACGCGTACCCGCAGCGATTGTGGGTCGATCATGTCCGCGCGCTCTACGGCCTGTTGGACCGGCTGCGGGCCGCGCACCCCTCGGTCGCCTTCGAGTCCTGCTCGGGCGGTGGTGGACGCGTCGACCTCGGCATCATGAGCCGTACGGACCAGGTGTGGACCTCCGACAACACCGACCCACTCGACCGGCTCGCCATCCAGCACGGCTTCAGCCAGATCCATCCGGCCCGGGTCATGGCCGCCTGGGTCACCGACAGCCCCAACACCCAGCTCAACGGGCGGGTCAGCTCGCTGCGCTTCCGGTTCGTCAGCGCCATGGCCGGGGTGCTCGGCGTCGGCGGCGACCTGGCGGAGTGGACCGAGGAGGAGCTGGCCGAAGCCCGGGACTGGGTGGACCTCTACAAGGAGATCCGCCCCGTCGTGCAGCGCGGCGACCTCTACCGGCTGCGGGGCCCGGAGGGAGGGCTCAGCGCGGTGCAGTACGTCCTCGGCGACGAGGCCGTCGTCCTCGCCCTGCTCCAGGCGCAGCACCACGGCGAGCCGGCCCCACCGCTGCGGCTGCGGGGCCTCGACCCCTCGGCGACCTACGAATGCCGCGAAACCGGTGGAATCCACCGAGGTGCCGTGCTGCTGCACCATGGTCTGCGGCCCGGACTGCACGGCGACTTCGACGCCACGGTCATCCGGCTGCGTCGCATCTGAGTCCGACGAGCCACGTCGGGCTACTGAACATCCCTACTCAGAGCCTTATTCCGGATCGACGCCAATGAGCTGGGTGGTTTATCTCACCGTCCGTCAAGCCCTTCCTACGGTCGCGTAGCTCACATCAAAGGGTGAATCATGGTCCGACGTGGCAGACGATTCGAAGAATGACAACAGATCAGTGATCGGGTCGTACGTGGCGGTGGGGGACAGCTTCACCGAGGGCGTCGGCGACCCCGGCCCCGACGGACAGTTCGTCGGGTGGGCCGACCGGTTCGCGGTGCTCCTCGCCGACCTGCGTCCCGAGGGCGACTTCCGGTACACGAACCTCGCCGTACGCGGGAAACTGCTCGACCAGATCATCGCGGACCAGATACCCAAGGCCCTGGAACTGGCCCCGGACATGGTCTCCTTCTGCGCGGGCGGCAACGACATCATCCGGCCCGGCACCGACCCCGACGAGGTCGCCGAGCGCTTCGAACGCGCCGTCGCCGACCTCACCTCCGCCGTCGGCACGGTCATGGTCACCACCGGCTTCGACACCCGCGGCGTGCCCGTGCTCAGGCATCTGCGCGGCAAGATCGCCACGTACAACGGGCACGTCCGGGCCATCGCCGACCGGTACGGCTGCCCGGTGCTCGACCTGTGGTCCCTGAAGACCGTCCAGGACCGGCGCGCCTGGGACGACGACCGCCTCCACCTCTCGCCCGAGGGGCACACCCGGGTGGCCCTGCGGGCGGGCCAGGTGCTCGGCATCGAGGTGCCGGCCGACCCGGACCAGCCCTGGCCGCCGCTGCCGCCGCGCGGCACGTTCGAGGTGCGGCGCGACGACATCCACTGGGCGCGCGAGCACCTGGTCCCGTGGATCGGACGCCGGCTGCGCGGCGAGTCCTCCGGGGACCGCGTGGTGGCGAAGGGCGCCCTGTCGCCGGACGACATCAGGATGCGGATCGCCCAAGCGGTCTGAACCGCGTCGCCGCACCGCACCGCCCCGGGGCCGTAGCCCGGTCCCGGGCCGGGCCCACAGCCCCGGGCCGGGCCCACAGCCCCGGGCCGGGCCCACAGCCCCGGGCCGGGCCCACAGCCCCGGGCCGGGCCCACAGCCCCGGGCCGGGGCCCGGCATCCGGCCCCCTCGGGTCCGGGTCGCGCACGGCCGCCGAGGTCAGACGCGAGTCAGGCCTTCGTCGTCAACTCCGCGCGCTCCACGCCCAGTTCAGAAGCGAGCGCTTCGTCCGCCCACTCCCGGGCACGCGCCCGCGGGACCGTGCCCTCGTACGCCGTCATCTGCACGGCCAGCCCGTCGAGCAGCGCGGTCAGCCGCAGCGCCATGGCCGCCGGGTCGGGGCAGCGGAACTCGCCCGCGGCCACCCCCTCCGCCACGACCTCGATGATCGCGGCCTTCCACTGCCGGTCGAGGTTTCGCGCGACCTCCCGCAGCGCGGGCTCACGCAGCGCCGCCGCCCAGCCCTCGATCCACAGCCGCCAGCCCTTGGCCTGCCCGGTCGGTGCGTACCAGCGCACCGCCGCGCGCAGCCGGCGCAACGCCGACGTACGGCGGCCGAGCAGTTTGCGCAGCTGGGTCAGATCGTCCTCGGCGGCGTAGGCGAAGGCCTCCGCGACCAGCTTCTCCTTGGTCGAGAAGTGGTAGAGCACCAGCGCGTTGCTCACCCCGAGGGCCGAGGCCACATCGGCGATCCGCACCGCCGCCACGCCCCGTGCCTCGATCTGGCCGACGGCGGCCCGGAGCAACTCCTCACGCCGCTCGGCCACGCTCAACCGCACCCTGGTCACGCGGCTACCCTACGTCACCGGTACCATCCGAAGCGCTCCGCGATCACCGGCAGCCGGTCCGCGACGAGGCCGTGCGCGGCCGCCCGCGGGGTCGTCCCGCCCGCCTCCGCGCGGTCGAGCATCAGGCCGACCAGCTCCCGCATCGCCCGCCGCGTGTACGCGAACGCCTGGCCGGCGTCCGCCTCGATGTCACCGAACAGCGTCCACCACCACCAGGCGTTCGTCCCGGAGTTGACCACCACGTCCGGCAACACGGTCACCCCGCGCGCCGCCAGCAGTACCTCCGCCTCGGGGAGCACCGGCATGTTGGCCGCCTCGGCGATCCACCGGGCTCCGATCCGCGCCTGGTTCACCGTGTCGACCGCACACGACACCGCCGCAGGCACCAGCACCTCCGCCTCGGCCGACAGCCAGGCGTCGCCCGGCAGTTCCCGGTCGTCGGGGCGCAACGCCGCACGGTCCACCGTCCCGTAGGCGTCGCGTGCCGCGAGCAGCGCCTCCACGTCGAGCCCGTCCGGATGGGCGATCGTGCCCTTGATGTCCGCGACGGCGACGACCGCGAGCCCCGCCCGGGCCAGGAAGCGTGCCGTGGCCCCGCCCATGGTGCCGAACCCCTGCACCGCCACGCGCGTTCCCGCGTAGGGCACGCCGGCCCGGTCCAGGGCGGTGAGGACGGACTCGGCGACCCCGCACCCGCCGACCAGCCCGTCCAGCCCGATCCCGTCCACCTCGACCGCGAACGCGTCGGCGAGGCGGCGGCGCGCCGCCGCCTCGTCGTCGAGCAGCGGGTACACCGCCTGCACCGACGACACGAGCCCCGCCTCGGCGGCCGCCCGGTCCACCAGCTCCTGGGTGAGCCCCAGGTCCTCGCCGGTGGTCCAGACGCTCTCGACGTACGGCTTCATGGCGCGCAGATAGCGCACGAGGACGTCGTACGCCTCCGGGGCCCGGGGATCGCAGTCGATGCCGCCCTTGGCACCGCCCAGTGGGACATAGCGGCCCCCGGGGTTGTAGTGCAGCGCCTCCTTCATGGTCATGCCGCGGGCCAGCCCGGCCACCTCGTCCAGCGTGCAGCCCGGCCGCATCCGCAGCCCGCCGCTCGCGACCCCGCGGACGAGCCGGTCGACGACGAGGTAGCCGCGCCGGCCGGTGACGTGGTCGGTCCAGACGAGTGTCATGAGGGGAGCGTTGCGGTCGATGGTCATGCGCACACTGTACTGACCGGCCGTTCAGTTGCTTGCGGCAGTGCCGAGCCCTTCCGCGCACTCTGGCCCCGCGGCGTGGAAGAAGAACGCGCGGCCAGGGGTTGGGGTGCTCAGGGCCTGGAGCACCTCGACAGGACATCCGGGCCCGCACGGCGCGGTGAGAGCCGGGGACATCGCGCTGCGACCCGGCCGACCCGGCGCCGTCAGAGGGCCCGCCCATAATGGGAGCCCCCACCGACTCCACTGGAGGACCCGTGACCGGATCCCGTTCCCTGAGCTCCGGACTCCGCGCGCTGCGGCCCACCGCCTTCGGCGCGGATCCGAGCGGGGAGCGCCTGGCGCGCATCCGCAGATCGCCGCACTTCGCGGACGGCGTCTTCGTGAACCCGTCGGGCACCCGGATCCGCCCCTCCGGGAACTCCACACTGGAGCTGGCGAAGGTCTACTTCCGCAAGGAGTCCCGGGTCCGCCGGGTGCCGAGCGGCACGGTTCCGGTGCACCCGACGACGTATGCCGAACTGGCCAAGCCCCCGGCGAGCGGGTTGCGGCTCACCTGGATGGGCCACTCCAGCGTGCTCGCCGAGATCGACGGGCACCGGGTGCTCTTCGACCCGGTGTGGGGCGAGCGCTGCTCACCCTTCGACTTCGCCGGTCCCCGGCGGCTGCACCCGGTGCCCCTGCCGCTGGCCTCGCTCGGCCCGGTCGACGTCGTGGTCATCTCCCACGATCACTACGACCATCTCGACCTGCCCACCATCAAGGCTCTGGCGGGCACGGACACCGTGTTCGCGATACCCCTCGGCGTCGGCGCCCACCTCGAGCACTGGGGCGTGTCCGCGGACCGGCTGCGCGAGCTGGACTGGCACGAGTCGACCAAGGTCGGCGGCATCACCCTGACCGCCACGCCGGCCCGCCACTTCTGTGGCCGCGGCCTGCGCAACGCCCAGCACACGCTGTGGGCGTCGTGGTCCGTGGCCGGCGACGAGCACCGGATCTACCACAGCGGCGACACCGGCTACTTCGACGGCTTCAAGGACATCGGCGCCGCCCATGGCCCGTTCGACGCCACGATGATCCAGATCGGCGCCTACTCCGAGTTCTGGCCGGACATCCACATGACGCCCGAGGAGGGTATGCGAGCCCACCTCGACCTCCAGGGCGGGCAGCCGCACGGTGTGATGCTGCCGATCCACTGGGGCACCTTCAACCTGGCGCCGCACGCCTGGGCCGAGCCCGGTGAGTGGACGAAGGCCGCCGCCGACGCGGTCGGACAGCCGGTCGCATTGCCTGTTCCAGGCCGGCCCTTCGAGCCTGCCGGCGACCTGCCCGCCGATCCGTGGTGGCGCGGTGTGGGGTACGTACCCGACCACACGTGGCCGGTTCCCGAGATGCCCCGGACGACGACGCGTGAAGACCTGGAGCTGGTGGCGGAGGAGTGACCGCGCGGGCCGCTTCGGTGAGGGTGCCGGTCTTGTCCAGGGCGACCGCGTCGACCCGGCCGAGGCGTTCCGTCACCACCGCGGACCTCACCAGCCCTCGCGCCGATGGCTGAGGGGTTTCCCGATGCCGGGCGACAGCGGTGCCCGGCATCGGGCGGCCGGTCAGGGCACGGCGATGCCGTCCAGCCTGCCGTTCTTGGCCTCGTCGACCAGCGAGGAGAACTGGTCGGCGCTCATCTGGACACGCTGGCCGAAGTCGTCGGTCAGAACGATGCGGCGGTCGGCCGGGGCGCTTGGGTCGACGAACAGTCGGGGACAGCCGCAGTTGCAGTTCCCGCAGAACGTGGCGATGGGCTCCAGCCCGTTGATGTCGGTCATGCCTCTTCTACCTCCGTGGGCAGGGCCGCGGCGCGTCGGTGTCCGAGACCGGCCGCCGCGGGGGACTGCCCGAGGGATACCCGGCGCGCTCAGGCCGGACGCGCGCTTGTGTTGTGTGCTGGGGCGCAGTCGAGGGCTGCTGTGCCCTCGTGCTTCTCCGGTGCTTCGACTGCTTCGATTTCGCCAGGGTGGCTGGGAACTGAACGGTGGTCTCCTCCGACTTATTCGGAGGGGGCACGCCAGGTGGATCCGAAGTCCGAGTCCGTGGTGGCCGCATGCGCAGGCGTGGGCGTCGAACGGATCGCGGACCTGGTCCCCGCTGTACGGGCGGCGGCGCGCGAGGCCGTCGCCTCGGAAGGCTCCTGAGCCCCTGCGCCGCCGCCCCGGGTGACGATGACGGTCAGCCCTCGGGCGGGCTGTTGCGCAGCTCCGCCAGGGCCGACGCGGTGAGTGGGCGAGGGGTGTGGTCCGGGTCGACGAGAACCACGGTGCAGGCGGCGGCGTGGGCGAGGGCGGTGGTGAAGCTGCCGTCGGCGAACTGGGCGAGCGGGCCGCGCGGCGAGCGTCCGACGGCGACGGTGGGTGCGTGGATCTCGGCCGCGTGCCGGGCGAGGGCCCGGCCCGCCGCGGCGTGGTCGCCGACGGAGGCGAGGATCTGGCCGGTGGCCGGTATGCCATGGGCGGCCAGCCGGTCGAGATGGGCGGTGACGGCGGTGCGGGCCTGGTCGAAGTCCTCGGTGTCGACGGCCTGTTCCTCGACCACGGCGGTCCGCAGAACGTGGACGACCTCCAAGGGGCTGCCGGTGTCGCGGGCGAGACGGGCCGCGGTGTCGACGATGACGGCGGCCCTGTCGTGGTCGCCGACCGCGACCACGACCGGAGGCGCGTCGGCCGCCACCGGGGCGCCGACGGGGGTGAAGGCGGGGGCCACGGGCTGCCCTTCACCGGTGTGCTGCTCGGCCTGGCCGAGCAGACGGTGACCGCTGGCCAGGACCGGGATGGCCAGGACGAAGGTGACGGCGCCGAGGTAGAAGGGGACGCTCAGATCGGTGGCGTCGGCCAGCTTGCCGGCGGCATACGGGGCCAGACCGCCGCCGATGAAGCGCAGGAAGCCGTAGGCGGAGGAGGCCACGGGGCGCTCGACGGGGGAGACCAGCATGACGGCCTGGGTGGTGAGGGTGTTGTTGATGCCGATGAAGGCGCCGCTGACGATGACCGCCACGATGACCACCGTCGGGTTGCCGACGCCGACGGCGATGACGGCCATCACGATGCCGAGGCCCAGCAGGTTGGCATACAGCACGGGAGCGGTGCCGTAACGTCCTTGCAGGCGCGGGGCGAAGAAGACGCTGAACGCGGCCACCAGCAGGCCCCAGCCGGTGAAGACCAGGCCGAGCTGATGGGCACTCAACCTCATGGGATAAGGCGCGTAGCCGAGCATCGTGAAGAAGCCCCAGTTGTACAGCAGGGCCATGATGCCCATGGTCAGCAGTCCACGGTGGCGCAGCGCCCGGAGCGGGGCGATCGGTGAGGTGGGTCGCTTGGGCTTGGGCAGGGCCGGGACGAAGGCGAGGGTCGCTATCAGGGCGATGGCCATCAGCACGGCGACGCCGTAGAACGGGCCGCGCCAGCTGATGGCGCCCAACTCGCCGCCCAGCAGCGGACCCACGGCGATGCCGAGTCCGAGCGCGGTCTCGTAGAGGATGATCGCGCCGCCGAAGCCGCCGCTGGCGGAGGCCACGATGACGGCCAGGGAGGTGGCGATGAACAGCGCGTTGCCCAGACCCCAGCCCGCGCGGAAGCCGACGATCCCGCTGATGGAGTCGGAGGTGCCCGCCAAGGCGGCGAAGACGACGATGAGCGCCAGTCCGGTGACCAGGGTGCGCTTGGCGCCGATGCGGCTGGAGACCCAGCCGACGATCAGCATGGCGACCGCGGTCACGATGAGGTAGCTGCTGAACAGGAGGGAGACCTGGCTGGGCGAGGCGCGCAGGCTCTGGGCCAGGGCGGGCAGGATCGGGTCGACCAGACCGATGCCCATGAACGAGATGACGCAGGCGAACGCGACCGCCCAGACGGCCTTGGGCTGCTTGAAGGGGCTCGCGGCCCCTCCGTGCGAAGCACTCATGCGTGCTTGTCCTCCGCAGATCGACGGGTGAGTGGGGTGGTTCAGGAACGCTCGTGGCGGTCTTGGATCACGCGGGCGAGGGCCGGCAGCGCGACCTTCACGGCGCGCTGCTCCGGTTCGGTCAGTTCCTCGATCAGCTCCCGCAGGGCCTGTGCGCGCTCGGCGCGCCGTTGCCGGAAGACGTCCAGTCCGGTTTCGGTGACCTCCACCAGGACGCCCCGCCCGTCGGAGCTGTCGGCGCTGCGCCGTACGAGGCCCGCCCGCTCCATGCGGGTGACGAGCTGGGTCATGTTGGGCTGGGAGACACCCTCGGCCCGGGCGAGGTCGGTCAGCCGGTGCGGACCCTCCCGCCCCAGACGGCCCAGAGCGGAGGAGGCCGCGGTGCTCAGACCACCGGTGGTGGCTCGGTGGCGGACATAGCGGACCATCCGCTCCACGGCGATCATCAGGTCCTCGGGGGAGACCTCGGGCGGATCCGCGTCCATGTCCATAACCGGCTTATGCATAACCGCATCATGCATATAGATGCATGATGAATCAATAGCTTCGACGGGGTGGGTGGCCCGGGGTGGCGGGGCCAATCCTCGATACGCCGCGTGACCTTTTCGGGGGAGGCTCAGGGGTTCCCCGAGGCCGAGGCGGGCCCCGCACGCGGCCGTGGCGCGGTTATCGGTCTGTCGTACGAGGCCTCATACCAGAGCGGGAAGCACTGCGGAGGACTTTGTCGACAGGCCATCACGGCTCCCCGAAGCGCAACTACTCTGAGTTGCCGTCGGTCCACACAGAGCCGGGAAAGGCGGCTCTCCCGGCCGACGCCACGATGCCGCACGCCCGAGTCGCAGACCCGCGGGAGCCCCACGCCCCGACGCACCCAGTACGAGGACGCCGATGTCTCACCTCCGCGCACCGGCCGCACGCGCAGACCGCCGTGAGGGCGGGCGGCACGGGCGGCCGGCCGCCCATCCCGCCCCCACACCGGCCGAGACCCCCATAGGGCACCAGCTGCTGCGCCTGGCGATCCTGCCGCCGGTCGCGGTGGCCCTCAGCGCCTGCGCCGCCGTGCTCTTCACCGTCCGCACCACCGGCGCACGGCCCACCGCCACCCTGTGGGCGGTGCTCGCGGGCGCCCTCGCCGTGGCCCTCGCGGGCATCGTGATCGCCGCCGTGGCCGCGAGGCGCACCGCCGCGTCCGTACGGGACCGCCTCCACGCACTACGTCGCGCCAGTGCCCGCGGCGAGGCAGACCTGCACCACCTCGTCGAGGCGCTGCGCCGCGGCGAGGCGCCGCCCACACGTGGACGGCATGCCGAACGCACCGCGGGCACCGACGACTTCGAGCTGCTCGCCGCCGAGCTGACGCGCGCCCACGAAGGCGCCGTCGCCGCGGTCGCGCAGGCGGCGCAGCTCTCCAGCCAGGCCGGGAGCGAACAGAAACTGGAGGTGTTCGTCAACCTCGCACGGCGGCTGCAGTCCCTAGTGCACCGGGAGATCTCGATCCTGGACGAGCTGGAGAACGAGATCGAGGACCCCGACCTGCTCAAGGGCCTCTTCCATGTCGACCACCTCGCCACCCGCATCCGGCGCCACGCCGAGAACCTCGCGGTGCTCGGAGGCGCCGTCTCCCGCCGCCAGTGGAGCACCCCGGTGCCCATGACCGAGGTGCTGCGCTCCGCCACCGCCGAGGTCGAGCAGTACGCGCGGGTCAGACTCGTGCCTCCGGTCGAGGGCACCCTGCGCGGGCACGCCGTCGCCGATGTGATCCACCTGCTCGCCGAACTCGTCGAGAACGCCACGGTGTTCTCACCGCCGCACACCCAGGTGGTGCTGCGGGCCGGCCTTGTCACCTCGGGGCTCGCCGTGGAGGTGGAGGACCGCGGGCTCGGCATGCCGCCGGCCGAACAGAGCAGGATGAACGCCCTGCTCGCCGACCCCGACCAGGTCAACGTCGCGGGCCTGCTGGCGGACGGCCGCATCGGCCTGTTCGTGGTCTCCCAACTCGCCCGCCGGCACGGCATCCACGTGCGGTTGCAGACCAATATCTACGGCGGCGTGCAAGCGGTGCTCGTGGTGCCGCAGGGCTTGCTCGGGGCGGATTCCGGTACCGCCGAGGCCATGACGGCGGGTGCGGTGCAGGGGACGGGCACCGGGATGACACCGCTCCCGGCCTCCGGTGCGACAGGTCTGCGGGAGGTGGAGGGCCCGGCCACACACGCCCAGGCCCCGGCGCCGTGGGACAGCCGGGCCGTACGCCCTTCGTCCGGCGCCTCGGAGCACCCCGTGCCGCCCGGCCCCCGGCAGCCGGGGGGCAGCCGGATCCCGGCCGGCCGGGCCCGTTCCCCGCTGCCCGTGCGCGACGCCGACGTCCCGCGCCCCAACCCCGCCGAGGCGGCGCCCGGGGTCCGTCCCGGTGACCGACCGACCGACGTGGGGACCCCCGGCAGACTCGTGGGCAGCGGCGGGGTCGTGGGCACCTCCGGCAGAGTCGGGGGCGGCGGGGTCGTGGGCACCTCCGGCAGAGTCGGGGGCGGCGGGGTCGTGGGCACCTCCGGCGGGGTCCCAGGGGCCCCTGGCGGAGGCGTGTCGGCCTCCGGCGGACTCATGGAAACCCCGGGCAGACCCCCCACGCCGCAACCGGGCGCCGCGCACGGCACCATGGGCAAGCCCCCACTGCCCCGCAGACGCGCCCAGGAGCACATCGCACCCCAGCTCCGCGGCGGTCCCACCGCACCCGTCCGCCGGAACGCCGGCCAGCTCGCCGGCCACGACCCGGGCCTCATGGCCGCGTTCCAGCGGGGCATCTCCCTCGCGGAGGCGCGGCAGCAGTCGGACCTCGACTCCACCGAGACGGCGACCCGTTCCGAGCCCGCCGCCCCGCGCGCGCCCGGCCAGGGCCTGACGGCGGGTCACCACGGGACCCCATCGGCCGGATGACCACCCTTACTCCACCCACTCTCGCGGACCCGCGTACCCCAAGGAGTCGATCCACCATGGCGAGCGACGTGCCGACCGCCCATGTTTCCGATCTCGACTGGCTGATGAGCGGCCTTGTGCAGCGCGTACCCCACACCAAGAGCGCGGTTCTGCTCTCCTGCGACGGGCTGGTGAAGTCCGTGCACGGCCTCGACACCGACAGCGCCGACCACATGGCCGCCCTGGCCTCGGGTCTCTACTCGCTCGGCCGCAGCGCGGGCGTCCGCTTCGGGGACGGCGGCGACGTACGGCAGGTCGTCGTCGAACTCGACTCGACCCTGCTCTTCGTCACCACCGCCGGTTCCGGCACCTGTCTCGCCGTGCTCGCCGACCGCGAGGCCGACGCGGCCGTCCTCGGCTACGAGATGGCGATGCTCGTCAAGAGCGTGCGGCCCTATCTGGTCACCGCGCCTCGCCGCAGCGCCGCGCAGCCCTCGGTGACCGGGCCTTGAACGTGACCGCGGCCGGTGACGGCCCCTGGCTCGATGACGCGGCCGGACGACTGATCCGCCCCTACACGGTCAGCAACGGCCGCACCCGGCCGAGCACCGCTCTGGATCTGCTGTCCCAGGTGATGGCCACCGGCGCGACTCCTCTGGGCACGCTCGGCCCCGAGCACGCCGAGGCGCTCGGCCGGTGCGCGGTCCCCGTCTCGGTAGCCGAGGTCGCCGCGCATCTGAAGCTGCCCGCGGTGGTCACCAAGGTGCTGCTGTCCGACCTCGTCGACTGCGGGGCGCTCACCACCAAACCCCCCGCCTTCCACCACAACCCCACTGACCGGTCTCTGCTGGAGGCAGTGCTCGATGGACTACGACGACAGCTCTGATCCCTTTCCCACCGCGCTGAAGATCCTGGTGGCGGGAGGGTTCGGAGTAGGCAAGACGACCTTCGTGGGCGCGGTGAGCGAGATCGCGCCGCTGAGCACGGAGGAGCTGCTCACCACGGCCGGCGTCGCGACCGACAGCCTCGACGGGATCGAGAACAAGGTCGAGACGACCGTGGCGATGGACTTCGGCCGCATCACCCTGGACCCGCGGCATGTGCTGTACCTCTTCGGCACGCCGGGACAGGAGCGGTTCTGGTTCATGTGGGACGAGCTGTCCGAAGGCGCGCTCGGAGCGGTCATCCTCGCCGACACCCGCAGGCTGGAGGACTGCTTCGCCGCCGTCGACTTCTTCGAGCAGCGCGGACTCGGCTTCATCGTCGCCCTCAACGAGTTCGACGCCGCCCACCGCTACGACCCCGGGGAGGTGCGTACCGCCCTCGACCTCGACCCGGAGATCCCCGTGGTGCGCTGCGACGCCCGTATCTCCAGCTCGGGGGTGCAGACCCTGCTCACGCTCGTCCGCCACCTCCTCGCGCACGCCCCCACGACACCGGCCCCACGGCCCGGAGCGCGCACATGACCCCGATCCGACTGCTGCTGACTCCCGAGGACCGCGACGCCCCCGAACGCGTCCGCAGGCTGCGCCGACTCGGCCTCGGCGAGCGCGCCGAACCGGAGTTCGACGCCTTCGCCGACCGGCTGGCGGAACTCACCGCGGCGCCGTACGCGATGGTCACCTTCATCGACGAGCACCGGCAGTTCTTCGCGGGCCTCCACCAGCCCGACGACCGCCCGCTCACCGCGGTCGCCAGCCCCGACGGCACGGCCGCGCCGGCCCGCCGGCTGGGCCGTGAGTACGGCTTCTGCCCGCATGTCGTCGTCCGGCGCAAGGCGCTCGTCCTCGAGGACGTCCGTGACTATCCGCGCTTCGCCGGCAACCCCGTCGTCGACGAGATCGGAATCCGCTCCTATCTCGGCGCGCCCCTCGTGGACCGCACGGGCACGGCCCTCGGCACGGTCTGCGCCGCCGACGTGAAACCGCGTCCCTGGGGCAGGGCGGGCCTGGAGACCATCAAGGCCCTGGCCGCGGAGCTGACCGAGGGGATCGCACGACGGGAGAGCGACGCGGGCTGAGAGGGCGTGAGCAGGAACCGCCCCGCCGTGCGGAGGAGGCGTGAAGGAAAGCTGTGGCGGCGCTTAAGAAATCCTCGATGGACCAGCGCGTCGCCGTAGGGCAGATTGCTACGCGATTCCACTCCTCACCCCGGTGCGGGCTCCTTCGGCGTGCCTGGAACCGGGGCCTCACTCACAGGAGCCGTAGCGTTGAAGGCGCTGGTCAAGGAGAAGGCGGAGCCCGGGCTCCAGCTCGCGGACGTCCCGGAACCCGCCGTCGGATCCGGCGACGTACTCATCAAGGTCCTGCGGACCGGGATCTGCGGCACCGACCTGCACATCCGGGCCTGGGACGGCTGGGCGCAGCAGGCGATCCGCACTCCGCTCGTGGTCGGACACGAGTTCGTCGGCGAGGTCGTCGAGACCGGCCGTGACGTCGCGGACATCAAAGTGGGCGACCTGGTCAGCGGCGAGGGCCATCTGGTGTGCGGGAAGTGCCGCAACTGTCTGGCCGGGCGCCGCCATCTGTGCCGGGCGACGGTCGGGCTCGGCGTCGGGCGCGACGGCGCGTTCGCCGAGTATGTGGCCCTGCCCGCCGGCAATGTCTGGGTGCACCGCGTCCCCGTGGACCTCGACATCGCCGCCATCTTCGACCCGTTCGGCAACGCGGTGCACACCGCCTTGTCCTTCCCGCTGGTCGGCGAGGACGTCCTGATCACAGGGGCCGGCCCGATCGGCCTGATGGCCGCGGCCGTGGCCCGGCACGCGGGCGCACGCAACGTCGTCGTGACCGATGTGAGCGAGGAGCGCCTGGAGCTGGCCCGCAAGATCGGCGTGAGCCTCGCGCTGAACGTCTCCGACGCGACGATCGCCGACGGCCAGCGCGAGCTGGGCCTGCGTGAGGGCTTCGACATCGGCCTGGAGATGTCCGGCCGCGCCGAGGCGATGCGCGACATGATCGCCAACATGACGCACGGCGGCCGCATCGCCATGCTCGGACTGCCGTCCCAGGAGTTCCCCGTCGACTGGGCCCGGATCGTCACCTCCATGATCACGATCAAGGGCATCTACGGCCGCGAGATGTTCGAGACGTGGTACGCGATGTCGGTCCTGCTGGAGGGCGGGCTCGACCTCTCGCCCGTGATCACCGGCCGGTACGGCTACCGCGACCACGAGACGGCGTTCGAGGACGCGGCGAGCGGCCGGGGCGGCAAGATCATCCTGGACTGGACCGCGTAGCCCTTCCGCCCGCTTTTCCCGCCTTCCCGCGTAAGCACTTTGAGGAGCTTCCCCATGTTCGACTCCGTGCGCGACGACCTGCGCGCCACCCTCGACGAGATCCGGGCCGCCGGGCTGCACAAGCCCGAGCGTGTGATCGGCACCCCCCAGTCCGCGACCGTGAACGTCACCGCGGGCGGCCGCCCCGGTGAGGTGCTCAACTTCTGCGCCAACAACTACCTCGGCCTCGCCGACCACCCCGAGGTGATCGCCGCTGCCCATCAGGCGCTGGACCGCTGGGGCTACGGCATGGCGTCCGTGCGGTTCATCTGCGGCACCCAGGAGGTGCACAAGGAGCTGGAGGCGCGGCTGTCGGCGTTCCTCGGCCAGGAGGACACGATCCTGTACTCCTCCTGCTTCGACGCCAACGGCGGCGTCTTCGAGACCCTCCTCGGCCCGGAGGACGCGGTGATCTCCGACGCCCTCAACCACGCCTCGATCATCGACGGCATCCGCCTGTCCAAGGCGCGCCGCTTCCGTTACGCCAACCGCGACATGGCGGATCTGGAGCGGCAGCTGAAGGAGGCGTCGGAGGGCGGCGCCCGGCGCAAGCTGGTCGTCACGGACGGCGTGTTCTCCATGGACGGCTATGTGGCCCCGCTGCGGGAGATCTGCGACCTCGCCGACCGGTACGACGCCATGGTCATGGTCGACGACTCGCACGCCGTCGGCTTCGTCGGCCCCGGCGGCCGCGGCACCCCCGAGCTGCACGGTGTCATGGACCGCGTCGACATCATCACCGGCACTCTCGGCAAGGCGCTCGGCGGCGCCTCCGGTGGCTATGTCGCCGCCCGCGCCGAGATCGTCGCCCTGCTGCGCCAGCGCTCGCGGCCGTATCTCTTCTCGAACACCCTCGCCCCGGTGATCGCGGCGGCCTCGCTCAAGGTGCTCGACCTGCTGGAGTCGGCGGGCGACCTGCGCGAGAAGCTGGCCGTGAACACCGCGCTCTTCCGCCGCCGGATGACCGAGGAGGGCTTCGACGTCCTGCCGGGCGACCACGCGATCGCCCCGGTGATGATCGGTGACGCCGCGAAGGCCGGACGCATGGCCGAGCTGCTGCTGGAGCGCGGCGTCTACGTCATCGGCTTCTCCTACCCGGTGGTCCCGCAGGGCCAGGCCCGCATCCGGGTGCAGCTTTCCGCCGCGCACTCCACGGACGACGTCGACCGCGCGGTCGACGCGTTCGTCGCGGCCCGGACGGAGCTGGAGGGCTGACCAGCCCACGCGTCTTGCGATAATCGTTTGCATGATCGAAGCGCGGCGGCTGCACATCCTCCGTGCGGTGGCCGACCACCGCACGGTCACGGCCGCTGCCGCCGCGCTCCATCTCACGCCCTCCGCCGTGTCCCAGCAGCTCGCCGCGCTGGAACAGGAGACCGGCCACCGGCTCGTCGAGCGGAGCGCCAGGGGAGTACGGCTGACTCCGGCCGGTGAGATCCTGCTCGGCCACACTCACGCCGTCCTCGCCCAGCTGGAGCGCGCCGAGGCCGAGCTGGCCGCCTACGGGGCGGGCTCGGCGGGTACCGTGACGCTGGCTTCCTTCGCCACGGGAATCGGCCTGGTGGTGGCCCCCGCCCTGGCGTGGCTCGCCCGCACCGCGCCCGGCATCCGGGTCCGGGTCCAGGACGCCGAGGGCGACGCGAGCCTGCCGATGGTGCTCGACCGTCAGATCGACGTCGCGGTCGCCGTGGAGTACCGGGGCGCGCCCGACGCGGACGACCCCCGGCTGACGCCCATCCCGCTCTACGCCGAGCCCTTCGACGCGGTCGTGCCGGTCACCCACCGCCTCGCCGCCGCGCCCGAGGTCCCGCTGGCCGAGCTGGCCAAGGACCCGTGGATCGGCCCCTACCCGGGCAATCCCTGCCACGACGTCGTCGTGCTGGCCTGCGAACACGCCGGCTTCCAGCCCCGTATGGAGCACTCCTCGGACGACTTCCGCGCGGTCGTGGCGCTCTCTTCGGCCGACGCGGGAGTGGCCCTCGTGCCCCGCTCGGCCCTGCGGGGAATGGACCTCACGGGCGTCGTCGTCCGCCCGGTCGACGGGGTCGCTCCCACCCGCCGGGTCTTCGCCGCCGTGCGCCGTGGGGCCGAGGAGCACCCGCTGATCCGCCCGGTGCTGGCCGCGCTGACAAAGGCCGCGACGGTGAACTGACGGTGCGGGTGCGGCGGTACGCCCTCGTCCCAAGCGCTGTCCCGGATCTGGGACGAAATCCCGGATCCGGGATATGCTCTCCGTCATGTCAAGCGACGTCATGGATCCCGTCGACGCCCGGCTCGCCGCGCGCCTCGCCGAGCTGCGAGCCGAGCACGGCTGGTCGCTGGGTGAGCTGGCGGACCGCAGCGGAGTCAGCCGGTCCACCCTCTCCCGGGCCGAACGCGCCGAGATCAGCCCCACCGCCTCGATGCTGAACCGGCTGTGCGGCGTCTACGGCCGCACCATGTCCCAGCTGCTGAGCGAGGTCGAGACCGAGCCCGCTCAGATGGTGCCCGCCGCCGACCAGGCCATCTGGCAGGACGCGGCCTCCGGCTTCGTACGACGGTCCGTGTCCCCTCCGCACCCCGGGCTGCGCGGCGAACTCGTCGAGGGGCGGCTCGCGGCGGGAGCGGACATCGCCTACGACCGGCCGCCCGTGCCCGGACTCGAACAGCACATCTGGGTCCTCGACGGGGTGCTGGAGGTGACCGCCCAGGACATGGAGCATCGGCTCGCCGCCGGCGACTGTCTGCGGCTGCGGGTCTGGGGCCCGACGCGGTTTCGCTGCCCGGGCCCGGGCGATGTGCGCTACGCGCTCGTGGTGGTGCTCCCGTGAACGCGATCGTCCGGCTCGACGGCTCCGCCCTGCTCGCCCGCGCCGAGGAACTGGCCGTCCTGCTGACCGACACCGTCGACGGCGGTGCCTCCGTGGGATTCCTCGCCCCGCTCGACCGGGCGGAGGCCCTCGCGTGGTGGAAGGAGCGGGCGGCCGCGGTCGACGAGGGGGGTCTCGCGGTATGGGCGGCGACGGGGGAGCGGGTGGCGGGAACCGTGAGCCTCGCCTTCCCGGACAAGCCGAACAGCCGCCACAGGGCCGAACTGGTCAAGCTCATGGTGCACCGGGAGGCGCGCGGCCGGGGCCTGGGACGCGCGCTGCTGGCCACCGCGGAACGGGCCGCGGCCGAGGCCGGGATCACCCTGCTCCACCTGGACACGGAGACCGGCAGCCCGGCCGAGTCCCTGTACCGCACCGCGGGCTGGACCCGGGCAGGGGTGATTCCGGACTACGCGGCGACACCGGCGGGGGCGCTGCGCCCGACCACGCTCTTCTACAAACGGCTCGGGGTCCCCACCCCCTGAGGCCGAGCCGACTGTCAGTGCCATTGGCTACGGTGCGAAGCATGCCGGACGCCGAAGACGTACGCCGTATCGCCCTGTCCCTGCCCGAGACGGCCGAGAAGACCGCCTGGAGCATGCCCACCTTCCGGGTGGCGGGGAAGATGTTCGCCACGCTGCCCGAGGACGAGACGTCCATGGCGGTGCGCTGTCCCAAGGAGGAGCGGGACGAGCTGGTGCTCGCCGAGCCCGGGAAGTTCTGGGTGGCCGGGCACGAGGCGCAGTTCGCCTGGATCCGGGTGCGCCTCGCCGCCCTGGAAAACGAGGCCGAACTGCGGGACATCCTCGCCGACTCCTGGCGCCAGGCGGCCTCGCCCCGGCTCCTGGAGCACCACCCGGAGCTGGGCCTGCCGGCCGAACGGTGACGACGGGGGAGTGGCGACAGGGGTGAAGGGCGCATAAACGGGTGCGCGACCACCGTCCCGAGTGCGGTATTGTTTCTGTGCGCGTTCGGCCGGGGGAAACCCCAGGTCAGGCGGGCAACGGGACGTGGCGCAGCTTGGTAGCGCACTTGACTGGGGGTCAAGGGGTCGCAGGTTCAAATCCTGTCGTCCCGACTTGTGAGAGTCGCAGGTCAGGGCCGGTTTCGGAGGATTCCGAAACCGGCCCTTGATCGTTCTTGGGGACCGGTCGGGAGCAGCGACCTTGACCGGCCCTGGCGCCTGACGACGATCGGGCCCGGCAGGGAGCGCGGGGCACGCGGCACACTCAGGTGCGCCGAGAGTGCCGCGCCGGCGGTCGTGATCTTGTGCACGTCCGCAGGCAGCGCTGGGTGGTGGTCAGCGATCCATGACGGGCGATCCTTCGCAGGATGTGCGCCGGAACGGGGCCCTCAGATCCATTCCTCGTCGGCCGTCAGGCTGCTGGAGACCTCACCGGTGTTGACGACGCCGGGTGGATCCATGATGACGATCTCGCACTCCCGCTCGGCGCGCGGCCTGTGATGGACGCCGCGCGGCACGACGAACATCTCCCCGGACCTCACCACCGCACTCTGGCGGTCCTCGAGGTCGATGGTCAGCTCGCCCCGCACGACGATGAAGAGTTCATCACCTTCGGGGTGATTGTGCCAAACGAATTCACCCTGGACTTTGACCGCCTTGAATTCGAGGCCGTTCGCCTCGAGAACCGTCTTCGGTGACCAGTGCTCGGTCACTTTCGCCAGCTTTTCTTCGATGTTGACGGGTGCTTCCGGACGGGCCATGGACTCTCCTCGCTCTGCGTGCCGTCGGGGCGGGCGACTGCCGGTCGCAGCAGCCCGTGCGATCCCGGAGGGTTTTTCGCCGAACCTGCGCGTGTCGTAGGGAATTTCGCCGGCCGGGGGGTGAACACGGAGCTTCCGGCCAGGTCACGACCGCCGTCAGCATCGGACGGCGGATGTCAGGCTGTCAACCCGCACCCTCGAGGACACGACGAGGACCATGCGAGGACAGGGCCGCGAAGGATGGTCCACGAAAGGCACCGCACGTTCCTGTATCCCGGTCGATTCCACGACGGCGCATTCGCTGTTCCGCGTTTTCCGGGACCGCACCGGGCCGTGTGGCGGTACGACTTCGACGAGTTCAGGATTCCTTGAAAGGACGTGACCTCACGATGACCGAGACTCAGATCGGGCCCGCCGGCTCGGGCGTGGCGATCGCCGACGACGCGATCGTCCCCGAGGACATCAAGGACGACATCACGCGGTTCATGCAGGACGGTTTCATCGGCCCGGTCAAGCTTTACGAGCCCGACGAGGCGGCCGAGATCCTGCGTGAGGTGCGCGTCAAGAACCAGGACACCACCCACTCGGTGTTCAACAACAGCATGAACTACGACCGGCACCTGGACATTCCGGAGCTGTCGCGGCACGTCACCCACCCGACGATCCTCAAGTACCTCAACGCGATCCTCGGGCCCGACGTGTTGTCGTGGCGTACCGAGTTCTTCGCCAAGTTCCCCGGCTCCCGGGGCACCGAGTGGCACCAGGTCCGTGACTACAGCTACGCCACCGGCAAGCCGCAACTGCTGCCGACGGAGTCGGACTGGAACGCGTACATCGACATCACCGTGTGGACGACCTTCACTCCGGCCACCAAGCGCACCGGCTGCATGAAGTTCGTGCGCGGCTCCCACCGCGAGCGCATCTTCGACGAGGCCAAGTCCCCGGCGCGCGGTCGTGAGGCGCGCTACGGGACGGACCACGTGACCACGTTCACCAAGGAGACCGGCTTCTACGGCTACGACTTCTCCGACTTCGCCGTGGACCCCGACTGGGAGCCGCGTCCCGAGGACGTGGCGGAGGTGGAGCTGCAGCCCGGCGAGGCCCTCATCTTCACCGCCTCCTGCGTGCACGGCTCGCTGCCCAACATCACCGAGCGCGAGACCCGGTTCGCGATCACCTCCCGCTACGTGCCGACGCATGTGCGCGTCTACCCCGACCAGACCTCCTACACGGCGCACGGGCACGACTTCGACCTGAAGGACTACGGCGCCGTCCTGGTCTCGGGCCGGGACACCTACGGCCATAACCGGCTGCGCACCACCAATGCCCACGGCGAGCCGTTCGCCCTCAAGAACACCCACTGACGCGCCCACGCCCGGCCCGGTCACCCGGTCGGTCACGGCAGGAAGGACACAGCGTGATTCAGCAGAAGATCGGCAAGATCTGGGAAGACGCCCTCAAGCTGGACCACATCTCCCCCGACGACGACTTCTTCGCCCTCGGCGGACACTCGCTCGTCATGGCGGAGATACAGGGGGCGATCACCCAGGAGTTGGGCATCGAAGTGCCCATGGACGAGTTGTTCCGGCACTCCACGATCAAGAGCATCTCGGCCCACCTGGAGTCCCGCGCCGCGGTGTCGTGACGCCGCGCCGTCAGCGGGCCCCCGAGGGCGCCCGCTGACGGGTCCGGGACGGACCACGACAGCCGCTCGGAAACACGGGGGGACACCGGGCGGCCCGGTGTTCCCCCGTACGTGGGTCACGGCCCCGCTCCACACGCGAACCGCACGACGACGCACGGGAACGACGCGTGCTCTGAACGGAAGGAATGAGCCGGTGCAATTCTCGCCCCGGGGCGCGAAGATGGGCGGTCTGTCGGGGATCCGCAGCATCATGGAGGACATCGCCCTCGCCGCCTCCGACCCCTCCGGCGGAACCTGGGTGAATCTGAGCCCGGGCAACCCGGCGCACATCCCGGAGGTGACCGGCACCTGGCTCGCACTGCAGCAGGATTCACTGACGCGGCGCTTCGCGGAGGCGGGCGGCCGCTACGGTCCCTCACGCGGCTCCGACGGGCTCGTCGACGCCATCGTGCGCTACTTCAACCGCCGCTACGGCTGGTCCATCACGGCCGAGAACGTCCTGGTCGGCGCGGGCTGCCAGATGCTGGCGTTCATGGCCACCACGGTCTTCACCGGCCCCTACCCGGGCGGCCCTCGGCGCCTGGTGCTGCCGTCCGTCCCGGACTACACCGGGTACCAGGGGCTCAGCATGGACGAGGGGGGCATCGTCGGGGTCGCCCCCGGCGTGGAGATCCTCGAGGGCCGCTCCTTCCGCTACACCTTCGACCTCGACGCGGTGCGGCGGGAACCCTCCATGGGGATGATGCTGCTGTCCAGCCCGGGCAATCCCACCGGCCGCAGCATCCCGGCGGACGCCCTGGCCGGACTGATCCGGATCGCCGAGGAGCGCGACGTACCGCTGTTCCTGGACCACGCCTACGGCGATCCGTTCCCCTCGGTCGCCGAGGACTCCGTGGACCCGCCGCTGCACCCCCATGTCATCAACTGCTTCACCCTGTCCAAGGCGGGCCTGCCCGGCGAGCGGCTCGGCTTCGCGATCGGCCCCCGGGGAGCGATCGACGCCATGCTGTCCTTCACCGCCAACTCCTATCTGCATCCCCCGCAGTTGATCCAGGCGACGGCCGAACGGGCGCTGGACACAGGTGTGCTCGACACCCTCACCCAGGAGGTGATCAAGCCGTACTACCGGCGCAAGCGCCAGGTCGCCGAGAAGCTGCTGCACGAACTGCTGCCCGACGCGGTCGACTGGCGCCTGCACGCCACCGAGGGCGGGATGTTCTGCTGGCTGTGGATCGATCACGGCTGGTTCGACGATCTCGCGATGTACGAGGAGCTCAAGCGCAGGAAGGTCTTCGTGGTGCCGGGCCGCCACTTCTTCGTGCCCCCGTTCGACTCGCCGTTCCTGGAGCGGCACGCGACCCGCTGTGTGCGGCTGAGCCTGAGTCCGGACGAGTCGGTCGTCGCCGAGGGGATCCGCAGGTTCGCCGAGGCACTGGAGGAGATGCGCGGTGCGCACTGAAACCGTCCGCAGCGGTGGTGGGGTCATCCTCGACGTCGCCGTCTGCGGCGACGACGAGACGCCTGCCGTGCTCTTCTCCAACGCCGTCGGGATGCAGAACGCGCTCGCGGCGGGCCTGGGCGCACAGTTCCGGGCGCACGGGCTCAACCTGGTCACCTGGGAGTTGCGCGGCAGCCCCGGGACGGACGGCCCCGGCCGGGTGACGCTCGACGACCACACCGCCGACGCGCTGGCCGTCCTCGACGCGCTCGGCATCACCCGCGCCCATGTCGCCGGCTGGTGCACCGGTGCCTCGATCGGCCTGTTCGTCGCCCACGCGCTGGGCGAGCGGGCGCTCTCCTTCACCTCGGTCGATGGTGCCCTGCTGTTCACCGGGAGCCCCGGCGCCCGGCTGGGCAACGCCGTCTTCGACATGTGCGCGAAGATCTCCGCGGACCACGGCCGCGCCGGCTTCTACCACGAGGCGGTACGGCCGCGGGGCAATGAGTCGGCCGTGCTCGGCCTCTCCGACGAGGAGCTGACGCGGATGGTCACGCGGCCCTATCGTCAGGACGTCGAGGCGCTGACCCGGTTCGCTTACGGCATCCATGCGACGAACGACTACGACCCGGTCGCGGCCTGTGCCCGGCTGCGGATCCCGTCCCTGTTCGTCGCGCGGGAGGATGACGAGATGGTGAGCCACCTCCACACGCGGCGCGCCGCCGCCCTGGTCGCGGGGGCGGAGCTGTCCGTGCTGCCGGCCGGCGGCCACTACGCGCTGTTCACCGACCCGGGCGGGGCGGCCGGGCGGATGGCCGCCTTCATGCACCGGGCGGGCCGGCAGGCCGGTACTTCCGTGCGCTGACCCCGCCTGCGGGGTCCGCGCCGCGCCCTGTGCCCGTCAGGTCAACGGCCGGACCGGTCGGCGCCGCTTCGGCTTGGGCGCCAGGATCTCCACCGGGCGCCGCTGCAGGTGTTCGTAGACGAGTGAGGCACTCAGGTCGGCCACCGACGGGAACTGCGCGATGCGGTCCAGTACGAAGTCCTCCAGGTGCTGCGGGTCCTGCACGGCCACCAGCACCTGGAAGTCGTCGTTTCCCGACACCACGAACACGTCCAGGACCTCGTCGAGGCCGAGCACGAACTCCCGGAAGGACTCGACGGCGTGCCGACTCTTCGGGTGGATCCGCACCGCGATCATCGCCTTCAGGCCACGGCCCAGCGCGTCCAGGTTCACCTCGGCGCCGTACCCCAGGATCACCTCGCTCTGCTGCAGGTTCTTCACCCGTTCCAGGCACGTCGAGTCGGCGATGCCCAGCGTGCGCGCCAACTCCCGGTTGGAGCGGCGCGCATTCTTCTGGAGTTCGAGCAACAGACCGCGATTGATCTCATCAAAATTCGGCATGCCTCCTAATCTATCGCAGGAGTTTCGGAGGTTGTGGCGACTTTCCGAAATAGCTGCCAAGCTTCTGGCTGTGACCGACAGGAGTCGCGGGCCTGCTCCGCCAGGCCTCGCACGGCTGCTCCCCACCAGCATCCACGACGGAGAAAGAGGGTCATGAGCACGCAGCGCACCACGACTCCCTGGCTGCCCTTCGGCGCGGCCGAGCAGGCGGACGTCCGGCTGCTGTGCCTGCCGCACTCGGGCGCGGGGGCTTCCGCGTACCGGGCCTGGGCCGCCGGGCTGCCGGACTGGATCGGGGTGTGCCCCGTCCAGCCGCCGGGCCGCGAGACCCGCAGGCAGGAGACCCCGTTGAGGGAGGTGGGCCCGCTGGTGACCGCGCTCGCCGAGGACGTCGCGGCGGTCATCGAGGGACCGTACGCCATCCTGGGTCACAGCACCGGGGCGATCTGTGCGTTCGAACTGTGCCGGCAGCTGCGGCGCATGGGCGCGCCGGCGCCGGTGCACCTCTTCGTCGCCGGGCGCCGCGCCCCCCAGGTGGGGGAGCACTCCTCCCGGCTGGAGGAACTGACCATCGAGCAGCTGGCGGATATCCTGCGGCACCACGGCGGCACCCCCGACTGGGTGCTGAACGACCCGGGCATGCTGCGCATGCTCCACCCGCTCCTCACCGCGGACTTCGCGGTCAGCGAGGCGTACCGGTACACGCCGGAACCGCCTCTGGACACCCCCCTCACCGCCTTCGGCGCGACCGACGACCCGAGGGCCACCGTGGCCCACGTGGCCGCCTGGCAGGAGCAGACGACCGAGCGGTTCACCCTGCACTTGCTGGAGGGCGACCACTTCGCCATCTTCACGCATGCCTCCCGGGTGCACGGCGTCATCGCCGAAGCCCTGCGCGGCGGCTGACGGCCCGACGGTACGGCCGCCGGGCCGGCCACTGGATTCGAGAAGACGAACGAGCGTGATGCGACATGAAGACCAAACCCCTCGGAGCCTACGGCTGGCTCCTGTTCACCATGGTGCTGTGGGGCAGTGCCTTCCCCTCCTCGAAGTACGCGACGGAGCATGTCCCGCATGAGGTCGCGGCCCTGTTCCGGTTCGGCGGTGGCGCCGTGGTCCTGCTGCTGATCACCCTCTTCCGGCGACCGCAGCAGAGCCCGCCGTTCAAGGCGGTCTTAGGTGCCTGCGTGGCCGGCATAGTCGGCGTCTTCGGGTACAACGCGCTGTTCTTCTGGGGAGTGACCATGGCCCCGGCGAGCGACGGCGGAGTGATCTTCCCTGCGCTCACACCGGTCATCACGTCCCTCGTCCTGATCCTGAGCGGCCGCGAGTCGGCACGGCCCGTGCGCATCGCCGGACTGGTGGTCGGCGTCGGCGGCGCGGCGCTGTTCTTCGTCGCCACCACCGCCGACGGCGTGGGCGGCTCCGACCGGCTCATGGGTGACACCATCTTCCTCGTCGGTGCCGCCGTGTGGTCCGTGTACACCCTGCTCAACCGCACGCTGGTCGTCGGCATGGACCCGGTGCTGGCGGTGATGTACTCCACCGTCGCCGGCTCCCTGGCGCTCGCGGTGATGGCCGTACCGGAGTTCGGCAGCGTTCGGTGGGGCGAGCTGTCGGGTGGTTTCTGGCTCAACGCCGTCCACCTCGCGATCGGCCCGACCGCTGTCGCCTACCTGCTGTACGTCCGCGGCATCCGGGACGTCGGCGCCTCCACCGCCTCGGTGATGATGTTCGCCGTCCCGCTGTTCAGCACCCTGTTCTCCTTCGCGTTCCTCGGGGAGTCGTTCACCTGGGCCCAGGGCGGCGCGGCCGTGGTCATGCTGGGCGGTGCCCTTCTCGCCGTGGTCAGCGGACGTCGGGCTGCGAAACCCTCCGTTCAGGAGGAGGATCCGCAGCCCACCGCCCGGGAGGTGGGCGACGCGGAGCCGGTCGCCTCCGGAGCGCCGGGCGGTACCGTCCCTCCGCAAGTGCGGGACGCGGTCGTGCCGGAGGCCGGTGCACGCTGACAGACGACGACCGGCGAGCCGAGCCGCCGGTGACAGACCGGGCAGGTGCACCCCGCTGGTCACCCCCCGTCCCGGCGGGGGCACCTGCCCCTTCGTCCGGCCCGCCGGGGCCGGACGAACCGGTGACGAGTTTCGGTCATCCTGGCAGCCCGTCTTCCACCCGCAGAAGCTCGCGCCGTTAATTCGTCCGCGCCCGGGGGTGTCCGAAAATTTGCGGCCCCGGATCGTGGAACGCCGAAAATAGAAGTAGCTGTTGCCTGGACCGAGTGACGTTTTGGAGGCATGAGGGCCCGTGTTGGAGTGCCGTGTCTTAGGTCTGCTCGAGGTGTGGTGTGGTCTCGACCGCCTGGGGCTGTCCGGGAGAAAGCGTCAGACGGTCCTCGGCGCGCTGCTCCTCGCCGACGGCGAACCCGTCTCCCTCAACCGCCTGATCGACACCGTGTGGGAGCATCGGGCGCCCGCCACCGCCGCCAAACAGATCCGCAACGTCGCGTCCGACCTGCGCGGGACCCATCCGGAGATCGCCGAACGACTCACGCTCGCCGGGGACGGCTACCGTCTCGCCCTCGACGGCTGGCGCCTGGACGCCCGGACCTTCACCGAACAGGTCGCCCGCGCCCGCCACCATCGGGACGAGGGACGCCTCAGCCAGGCCCTGGAGGAGTTCCGCGCCGCGCTCGGGCTGTGGCGCGGTCCCGCCCTGACGGGCCTCGAGAGCCCGGCCCTGCGCGCCCAGACAGCCGTACTGGAGGAACTGCGGCTCGCCGCCATGGAGGAGCGGGTCGAACTCGAGCTGGCCCAGGGCCGCCACGAGTCCGTCATCGGCGACCTGTCCGCCTGGGTCGCGGAGAACCCGCTGCGGGAACGACTCGTCGCCCAGCTGATGCTGGCGCTCTACCGTTCCGGCGCGCAGGCGCGGGCGCTCACCGTCTACGAGGAGACCCGCCGGATCCTCCGGCGCGAACTGGGCGTCAGCCCCGGCGCCGAGCTCCGGGAACTGCACCACCGCATCCTGCGCAGCGAAGGCCGGCCGTCGGCCCGCCCCGCCCTCGCCACCAACAACCTGCCGAGCGCCGCCGTGCACTTCACGGGCCGGGCCTTTGAGATGCGCACGCTTTCCGAGGTCGCCCACGGCTACGCCGACGGCGGGCGTCCGCCCTCCGCCGCCCCGGCGGTCGTGGCGATCGACGGCATGGCCGGCATCGGCAAGACGGCACTGGCGGTGCACGCCGCTCACGCGTTCACCCCGCTGTACCCCGACGCTCAGCTCTTCGTCGACCTGGGCGGTTGCGCAGCGGACGGCCGGCCGCTGGACCCCGCGGTGGCCCTGGGCACGCTGCTGACCGCTTTCGGATTCCCCCCGGACGAAATGCCGGAGGGGCTGGCGGAGCGCTCCGCCACCTGGCGTCGGGTCCTCGCCGGCCGGCGCGCTCTCATCCTGCTGGACAACGGGGCCGACACTCAGCAGATCCTCCCACTGCTGCCCGGGGTGCCCGGCTGCCTGACCATCGTGACCAGCCGTACCCGGCTCACGGATCTCATCGCCACGTGTCACCTCACGCTCCGGGAGATGACCTCCGCGGAAGGCCGGGACCTGTTCGGCAGGATGGTCGGGACCCAGCGTGCGGCGGCGGAGCGCGACGCCGTGGACACCGTTGTCGACGGGTGCGGACGGCTGCCGCTGGCGATCCGGCTGGCCGCCGCCAAACTTCGCCACCGCACCTCCTGGTCCGTCGCCCACCTCGCCTCCCGCCTCGCCCGCCGACGGCAGCGGCTGGCCACCCTCGAGGCCGAGGACGGCGGGCTGGTCGAGGTGTTCCGCCAGTCCTACCTGGGACTCAGCCGCGCCCAGCGGCACGTCTTCCGGCTGCTCGGGCAGTTGCCGGTCGACCACATCGAGACCTACACGGTCGCAGGACTCGCGGGCATCTCCCTGGACCAGGCCGACGCCCTGCTCGAATCACTCGTCGACGCCCATCTGCTCGGCACCTCGATCCCGGGGCGCTATGTGATCCATGAGCTGCTCCACGCGTACGCCGGTCAGCTCGCGGCCGAGACGCCCGCGGCCGATCCCGGCATAACACCGCCGGCGGCCGCCCCGCAGTGGGGCGCGTCCCGCCCCCGCCCGGCCGTTGCGCCCACGTGCGTCGCAAGCCTGTCGCGTCCCTGAGCCCTACGGGGCCCACCGCCGTCACCCGGTCAAGACATCGAACCATCTCAGTGCATTGGAGCCATCAGTGAGGAGCACCATCGTCCTGGTCATCCGTGACCCGGAATCCCCCGAGGCGAACCTCCGCAGCGAGGCCCTGGGGTCCTATCTGCGACGACTGCGGACGATCGAGGGCGCGGACGCGACGATCGCCACGGCCGCCCCGGCGTCCCGCCAGGCCGTCATGCGGCTGGCCGAAGCGGCCACGCTCGTCGGCGACGGCGACGAGGTGCGCTACGTCCCCTCCCGCGCCGCCCGCGACCGTGTCGCCAAAGACGACGACGGGGGCTGGCCCCAGTCGACCGTGTCCCGGCACCGCAAGCTGATCCGCCGCTCCGTCGGCGCCATCTTCGAGTTCCCGCTCGAAGCTGCGGCAGGCGCCGACGAACCTGCCTCCGTGACCACCTTCGTCACCGACTGGACGGGGCTGCCCAGCTCCTGCGCCGTCGCCGTCCACCCGGGACACCCGCTGAGCACCGGCCTCGCCCCGGGCGAACACGCCGCGTTCACCGGGCGGTTCTGCCGCCACCCACTCACCGGGGACCTCCTGCCCATCTGGGTGGGCGACTGGGTCAAGCCCGAGTTCGGGACCGGAGCGGTCCTGCTCAACCCCGGGCACAACCTGCCCGACCTCGAGTTCAGCCGCAAGGTCGGCCTGCCCGTGCGGTTCTCGCTCGCGCCGAAGGACCACGACGGCGCCCCGGACGGCTGGGTCAAGCCGCCGTACATCAAGTCCGGTCACGCCTACCGGGTCGGCCCCGCCGCCGAGGGACTGCCCTTCGACCAGGCCAAGACCGTGTACTTCGCGGCCGTCGCGGAGCGAGGCCTGGTCGAGGAGTACACGGACTCCGGCATGGGCACCTTCCGCATCGCCTCGGTCAGCTCCGACGACGGTGTCGAGGTGGCGTGGGACCGGCGCCGGCGCACGGTGGCGCGCGACAACGCGTCCGGTGAGCCGGTGCACCTGAGCCTGTCGCCGGTGCTGAGCGCGGTGGAGGAGCACGTCCGGTCCGCCGAGCTGACGGTCGTCACCCCCTCCACCCGGGTCGAGGACGACCTGCTGGCCCTGCGTCTGCTGCTGGCCGAACGCGACCTCGTGCCCGTGGTGAAGACCGCCCCCGAGGTCGTCGTGGTGGGCAACGCCCAGCTGGCCAAGGGCACCAGCGCCGATACCCCGGAGGAGGTGCTGCGTCTCGCGCTGCTCGTCAACGCCGCTCCGCTCGACACGTTGTCCGTCAAGCCACAGCACATCGAGCCGTGCGAGCGGTTCCTGGCGGCCCACGCGACCATCACCGAACGCGAGCCGGTCGCGGGGCGGGAGCGCTCCGGTGAGGTGTCCAAGGCCGCCGGGCAGATCAAGGCCCTGCTGGGGCGGCCGGACCTCAAGCAGGCCTTCACCCAGCTGTACCGGGTGCAGAAGAGCCTGGCGAAGGCCGAGAGCGTCGGGGACGCGGACGCGGTGTGCTACGCGGCCCTCGCCCATGTGCTTGCCGGGGTGGACACGCCGTTCGACCAGACGGCGCTGAACAGCGCCTGGGCGAGCATCTGACCGATCCGCCGACGCCGGGGCGGGCACCCTCCACACGGGAGGGGCGCCCGCCCCGGTGCCGTGTGCGCCGTATGTGCGCCCGGTCAGGCGGTCAGGCCCACCAACTGCCGTACCCCGTCCCAGTAGTGCTCCACCAGCTCCAGGAACTCGAAGGCGCCCGCCTCGAACTCCTGCCGGGTGCCTGCCGAACCGACGTAGGGGGCGATCGCGTTGAAGACGGAGTTGCTGTGCCCCACCTCGACGTCGATATGCAGCTGCCAGAAGTGGCGCGTCTCCTTGTCGTACCCCTGGTTGCGCAGACCGTCGTTGATCTTGGACACCATGATGGAGGACATGGTCTCGTCGGCGTAGAGCGCGCCGAGCGCCGTGTAGATCGACGACTCGGTGTACAGGCGGCGGATGCCGTCGTTCAGCTGCCGGGTGACCTCCAGCGGCTCGTACCGGTCGAGATGCTCCCGGTCGATGCCCAGCCGGGCGAGGAATTCGGCGAAGAGCGTGGAGTGCGTCGGGTCGGAACCGACCTCGTCGGCCACGTTGAGGATGATCTCGCGCAGGATCATCTCGTCCCGGGTCTTCGTCGCCATCCCCGTGATGTAGAAGGGCAGATGGCGGAAGAAGTAGTGGCACTCGCTGTAGAACAGGCGCTCCTGCCGCGGGTCGAACGGGGTGGTGCGGTAGAAGTTCAGGAGCGGGTGCTCCACGGCACGGTGCTCGGTGATGCGGACGAGCAGCCCGTCGAGGTAGGCCTTGACCGACGGGTCCGCCACGGCGATACGCCGGCGGACCCCGGTCTCGACGTTGTCGAAGTGGTCCCACACGGCGGTGCCGGGGCGCACGGTGTTCGTTTCGGTCATGTCGCTTCTCCCGCTTCGTGGTGGTCGTCCGGTGGTCACTCTTCGATGGAGCTCGCCGCGGAGACGCCGGGGTCGTCCCACCAGCGGTCGTCCGCGGCGATGTCGCGGTTCAGGTCGCGCGCCCCTGCCCACGTCATGTTGAGGATGATCCGGGTGGCGTCCTCGCGCAGTGGGACGGTGCGGTGCAGCGTGGTGTCGGTACGCAGGAAGTACACGTCACCGGAGGCGAAGTGGTAGGTGTGGATGGGGTTGTCCACGAGGTACCGGTGGATCTGCGGCGACGACTTGTCCCATGAGGTGTGCGGGACGCACTGCAGCAGGCCGCCGACGTCGATCGGTGGCGCCTGGACTACCCAGATCAGGGCGAAGCTGAAGTCTCCCCAGTGCCAACCGTGGGTGTCCCCGCGCCGCTCCTGACGGGTGATCAGGAAGTTCTCGTCGCTCTTGGGGCACGGGTACAGCCGCTCGCCCGCGATGTCCTCCAGGGCCCGCACCAGATCCGGATGGGAGTACAGGTCCGCGATCGGGCCGCCGCTGTCCCGGATCACCTCACTCGGCACGACGGACATCGAGCGGCGGGTGAAGCCGGTGGTGGCGAGCCGCAGGTCCCGGCGTTCGGCGTGGGAGCCGAGCAGCCGGTCCGTCTCCGCTCGGACCTGCCCGCGGGTCGCCTCGCCGATCAGGTCCGTGACGGTGACCATGCCGTACCGATGGAAGTGCTCGGCCATCCGGCGAAGCCGGCGGCCGTCCGGACGGACCGGAACATCGTCGAGTTGCGGCGCGCTGTTGCCCATGCTGCTCTCCGTTCTCGCGGATATGGCCGCCCGACGCGGTCGACGGGCGGAGAACCGACTGCCTTCCTCTCGGCCGTGCGGGCTGACGCCGAGCCGGCCGCAAAGGTGGGCCCACGCGTGGCCGCCCACGGCGGTGAGGGTGTACACCGAGCCCACCGCAGCGGTATGGGTCCCTGCCCAGCTCGTCGCGGGGGGTGAGGACGTACGTGAAGCCGACTGCGATGGTGACGGGCCACGCCGAGCCCGTCGCGCGAGGGAGGGCTACGCCGAGCCGGTCGCCGCGGCGAAGCCGGAGAGCTCGCGGGCGACGGAGGCCTGCTCCCACCTGTCGCGGTCGCGCAGGTACAGCGGATGCCGTGCCGTGATCGACTCGACGTCGGCCCGGCCCGTGCCCAGCCGCCACCTCACCGACCCCGTCACCTCGACCGCGCAGGTGTCGATGAACGCCTGGGCGCAGCGCCGCAGTTCCCCGTACCAGCGGCCCTCGACAGCCTCGCGGACCCACAGCTGTTCGAGGTGGGTCTTTTCGCGAATCGTCTCGAAGCGCAGGACGGCACTCTCGAGCTGCCGGTAGGAGCGCAGCAGCAGCCAGGCCGCCGGCATCTCCCGTGCCTCCAGCACCTTCACCCCGTCGGCGAGGTGCTCCAGGCCGCTGTACCGCCCCAGCCCGTGCCGACCGACCCGGGTGTTCAGTGTGCCGATCATCTCGGGCAGCGCCAGGGGGATTCCGTCGACGGAGGTCGGCACGCCACCGAGGAAACCGACCTCCACGGTCTCCTCGGCGGGGGCGCCGCCCGCCCGGGTCCACCGGTACAGGTGCTCCGGCACCGAGAAGTTCTCGGGGTCGTCCAGGGCGCCGCACTCGAACTCGCGGCACCACAGGTTGGAGTCGCTGGAGATCGTGCGCTCACTCATCAGGGGGAGCCCCGCGGCGGTGAGCTCCTCGATCTTCCGGGACCGGTCGACGGGCTCCAGGTCGTACGGACTGCCGTACCGTCCCCGGTAACCCAGCAGTTCCAGAGCTCCGTTGAGGCGCCGGAGGGTGTTCTGCGACCGGTTGGCCGTATGGAGGACCGTCTCGCCCCCCAGTTCCTGCGCCAGGTTCACGGCGAGCCGGGCGATCAGCGGCCGGCTCAGCGAGGAGCTGATCGGATGCGTGCCGAGATAGACCGCCTGGGCGCAGACCGCCGGGCGGACGAACTCGTCGACGAACTGCCGGGTCCCCGCCTGGACGTGCAGTTTGACGCCCAGCCGGTGGCAGATCTCCTGCTTCGCCTCGTGCGACTCGCCCTCGCCCAGGTCGACGGTGAGCGCGTGGACATCGCTGGCCCCCATCTCCTTCAGCCGGTACAGGAGATAGGTGCTGTCCAGGCCGCCGCTGAACATCGTCACCAGGGGGGCGGTGATGTCCGTGCCGCCTGTGGCGATCTCGCGGAACGACCTGATAGGGGACGTACGCATGGGCCGGGTCCTCTCGTGCTCCAGGGGTGCGCGCACCGTCAGACCGCCCTCACCATGTCGGCCGGCAGGCGCCCGGTGGCCAGGGCGGCGATGGCGTCGCCGGTCTCCGCAGTCGAACGGGCCGTTGCCGTCGCCGCCGTCCGCTCGGCGAGGTCCGCGGCGACCGCGCTCTCGACCCGCGCCGCCTCGTCGTCGAGTCCGAGGTGCCGCAGGAGCAGTGCCACGGACAGGCAGGTGGCGGTCGGGTCGGCCCGGCCGGTGCCGGCGATGTCCGGCGCGGAACCGTGCACCGGCTCGAACATCGAGGGGAAAGCCCGTGTCGGATTGATATTGCCCGAGGCGGCGAGGCCGATACCGCCGCTCACGGCGGCGGCCAGGTCCGTGAGGATGTCACCGAAGAGGTTGTCGGTGACGATCACGTCGAAACGCTCGGGCTGGGTCACGAGGAAGATCGTCGCCGCGTCGACGTGCAGGTAGTCGGTGGCGACCTCGGGGAACTCCTCGCCCACCTCGTTGAAGATGTCCGTCCACAGCCGTCCCGCGTGCACCAGCACGTTGTTCTTGTGCACCAGCGTCAGCTTCCGGCGCGGGCGATTCCGTGCCCGCTCGTACGCGTCCCGGACCACCCGCTCGACGCCGTACGCCGTGTTGACGCTGACCTCGGTGGCGACCTCGTGCGGCGTGCCGGTGCGCAGGCTGCCGCCGTTGCCCGTGTAGGGCCCCTCGGTGCCCTCCCTGACGACGACGAAGTCGATCCGCGGGTCCCCGGCCAGTGGGCCGCCGGCCCCCGTGAGGAGCCTGCTCGGTCGCAGGTTGACGTAATGGTCGAAGGCGAACCGCAGCTTCAGCAGCAGGCCGCGCTCCAGCACGCCGCTGGGGACCGACGGGTGCCCGATGGCACCGAGCAGGATGGCGTCGTGCCGTTTCAGGGAGTCGAGCTCCGCGTCCGGGAGCGTCTCCCCGGTGCGGTGCCAGCGATCCGCTCCGAGGTCGTACTCCGTGGTCCTCAGCTCGGCCTCGGGCGGCAGTACGGCCCTGAGCACCTTGAGTCCCTCGGCCACCACCTCGGGGCCGATGCCGTCGCCGGGGATCACGGCGAGGTCGATGGCGCGGGAGGCGGCGAAGGACAGAGTGCGCGGCTTGTATCCGGGACGCCTCGCCTCGTAGGCGGCGATGTCCGCCTCGTTGCGGAGGGTGAGGGAGATGTCGTCCAGGCCGTTCAGCAGCCG
>NZ_JBIVNO010000035.1:0-40449 GCF_044753645.1 Streptomyces sp. NPDC093261 | reverse complement strand
TCCGAGTAGTCCTTCATCGCCATCGGCGGTGTTCTCGCTTCCTCCGGATCAAGCAGATCCAGTATCAGCGTGTCCACCACTCAGGGGGAGGTCCCCACCGTTCGACGATGGAGTCGGATCCAGGAGGCATCCACGACTGCGCTCTGCCCGCCCGCTGCGCCATAGTCGTTGACGTCGGGATTACGCGATCTACGTTGAAGCAGCAGGCACTCGTTCGTGACGTTGCGGCCAGAGCGGGCGAGTGTGGCGGGTATCTGATCGACGAAGATCAACTCGACCGGGCTTTCCCCTTCCACCGCTCGCTAGCGCTGACGTTCTGAGAGCTGCTGACGGCGCTAGGATGTCCATAATCGATTGGTCTCGGCTGGTCATGCAGGGAACCGCAGGTGCTGTTACTTGAGGCCGCCAACCTTGAACAAGGTCGACGGGAAACGAGCTGGCGAGCACGGCGGCCCCGGCGTCCCTCGTTTCCCGAGGGCGCGCTGGGGTGTCCGTCATGTGAAGACCACCACCAGCATGCTGACGGCGAAGCCGATCACGCCTACCGCGCCGAGTACGTAGACGGTGCGGAGCAGGCCCTGGCTCGCTGTCTGCCCGGCGCGGTGGACGTCGGAGGGGCCGCCGAAGGCGAAGCCGGTGGCGGTGAAGAAGAGGCCGAGGGCGAGGGGGATCAGGGCGGCGAACCACCACGCGCAGCCTTCGGCGATGGCGCCGACCCAGCCGTGGTCCGGTTCGTAGGAGGTGTCACCGGTCTTGCGGGCCTCGATGACGTGGCCGCGCTGGTACAGGGCATCACTCTTGAGGTCGGCGTTGAGGTCCTTGACGGTGCCGTCCTCGGAGGTGAAGGTGCCGTAGCACCATCTGGTCTTGATGCGCTTCCGGGAACTGCTCGTTGTGCCCCGGTACTTGTAGTCGACGCTGCAGGTCTGGACGGTGAGCTTGCCCGGTGTGGATGTGGCGTAGGTGTAGGGGCCGAGGTAGGCGCCGAGGGCCAGGAGGACGAGGCCTACGAGGCACAGGCCTGCGCCGATGAGGCGGCCGGGGCCCGTCCGCTCTCCGGGGGCGGCGGCGTTCGTCGCGACGTTCCCGTGTGCGTGCGTCATGGGGGTGACTCCTCAGAGTGCGGATGCGGGCATCACAGGGCGAGGGAACAGACGAGCGCTGCCAGCACGCCCACGGCGAAAATGCCGCCCAGGAGGGGGCCGGTGACGGTCGGGGCCGGCAGGCGCTGCCAGGAGGCCGCGAAACCGGGGCCGTTGCGGGTGCCGAAACCGGTGAAAAGGCAGTAGATGCCGAATGCCACCAGGGAGAGGCAGAGCGCGAGAATGGCGGCATCCTTCCCGGGGGCCCGGTCCTGCGGCTGCTCGAAGGTGTGGTCCGCCTGTACGACGGGGATTTCGGCCCCGGTTTCGAAACGCGATGAAGTCGCCACCGTCACGCCTTGGTAGGTGGCCCCACCGTGTTGCGCGGTCCAGGTTCCGGTGCAGCTGAACTTGAGTTCCGTGGTACGCCGGTGCGTGCCGTAATGGGTCTTCGTGTGCGTTTCGCATGAAGAAACAGTGAGGGTACCGTCGGTGCCCTCGTCGGCGAGTTCGCTGCGCAGTTCCGGAATGGTCGCGGCGGCGACGACCGCGGCCACGACAAGCAGCCCCAAACCGAGGAGCCTTCCCACCCACAGGCTCCCCGTGCTGCCGTAACGCGGCTGTACTGTCACCACTGTTGGTGCCCCCCTGAGTGACTTGACGATCTCTTGACCAGCGGGCTGGCTGGGTCGTGCGCGAGGAGTCTAAGGTATCGCTCTGTCGTTCAATATGACCTGCCAGCAGGCCTGCAGCAGGGGAGTACGGGGGAGATCGAGAGTGTCCGACGGCTTTAGCGTGGAGACGGCTGTACTCCGTCAGCAGGGGCTGAACTTCGTCGATCTCGGGGGTGATTTCGTGAATGCCTCCAAGCGGCTTCATGACACCCTCGAAGGGCTTGGAGAGCCATGGGCGGATGCGGATTTCGGGGAAGCCTTCGGGCAGATCTACACGCCGATTCGCGACGGAATCCTCACATCGGTGGGCAGCCTTGCGAAACGGGTCCAGCAGATCGGGAACAACCTGCAGGACATGGCGCGTAGCTACGACGGATCGGACGCATCGAACAGCGGCCTGATGAACGGGATGTCCGGCCGACTCTAATCAAATACGGGGCTATTGGCATGTCGCTCACACTGCCCGGCGAGCTTGTCTGGGTACTCGATCTCCTCGGCTACTCCTGGCCGGAGGTCGATGAAGAAGCACTGCACCAGGTCGCCGAGACCTGGCGGAGTTTCGGCGCGGAACTCGAAGAGATCCAGGCTCAGGGCGAAGGCTTCGCCCGCACCGTCGTCTCCAGCAACGTCGGCGAGGCCGTCGACGGCTTCAGCAAGGCCTGGGGCGCCTACACCGGCGCGAACGGCGAGGACAGGTACCTCCCGGACGCGACGACCGCGTGCGAGGTGATCGCTCTCGCCTTCGACGGGGCCGCGGTGGCGGTCCTGACGGCGAAGCTGGCCGTGATCGCGCAACTCGTCGCCTTGGCCGTGGAGATCATCGCGGCACAGGCGTCGGCTCCCTTCACCTTCGGACTGTCCGAGATCGGCGCGCTGGGCGCGACACAGGCCGCGCGGGTGATCGTCCGGGAGCTGCTGGAGAAACTCAAGAGGGAAGTCATGGAGGCGATCACCAAGGCCATGGAACACGCTTCCATGGACGCCCTCAAGAAGATCGCCAAGGAGCAGCTCGAGAAGATCACCAAGGAGAAGGTCAAGCAGTACGCCAGGGAGCAGATCAAGGAGCAGGCCAGGCAGTTCGTCCAGGAGAAGGTGGCTGACGCCGCCAAGGACAAGGCCAAAGAGGCCGCCATCGGAATGGCGCAGAACATCGGTCAGCAGAGCATCGAGACCTACTTCGACGCACGGTCCGGCATCGACCTCGGAGAGACGGCGGACGTGGCGAGGACGGCGGCCGGCGAGTACGTGGACGGCCTCAAGAACGAGGTCACCGGGGGCGAGGGATCGACCTTCGCCGACTACACGGACCTGAACTCGCATATGGACAACGCCGTGGACACCGCGACGGAGAAGGTCACCGGGGCGGTCGGGGGCCGCGTACAGCACGGTGTCGACACGCTGGCCGGACACGGTACCCGTACCACGCAGGCGTCCGATGCGGCTGAGGCCGACGCATCCCCGGAGGACTCCGGCTCCTCGGGGTCCACACAGGTGTCCAATCGAACCGCGGCCACCGCCTCCGCCGCACGCTCCGGGTCCTCCCGTGCCACGGGGAGCACGCACGCGTGGGCTCGAAGCGAGTTCGGATGACGCCGCCGCTGCTTCTCACCGCCTACACCTGCTTCACCGCCTTGGGCTCCTGCGCCGCCTTGGGCTCCTGCGCCGCCTTGGGCTCCTGCGCCGCCTTCGGCCCCTTCAGATTTGTTGCTGCCTTCGCCTCCGACAGGAAAGGACGTGCCGGCTTGTGAGCGCTGGCCGCGAGATCCAGGGCGGGGAACTCATGAGGATCGCTCAGGACCAAGAGCAGGCCCTGCGGCTGCACCGCTCCCTGCGCACCATCCGCGACACCGCATCGCTCGACCCGGACCTGCGCGACATGGCGCATGCGGTGCTGAGTGGGCGTGTCGACGTCAAGGACGCCTTCCAGGACCCGCGTTACACAGAGGCCGTCTACCAGCGCATCCATGAGATCCGCCGGGCGGCCGACGACCAGACGTACGCGGAAGGCCGGCAGACCAGGGCCCGGTTCGCGGACTGGGACGCGCGACGGCAGGCGGACCTGGACCGCGAACGCGCCGAGCGGGACGCGCCGGTGCACGGCTCTGGCCGGGGAGGGCAGCCGGCTGCTCGGCGCTGAGGCTCGGGGGTGACTGCGTGTTGCCTGCGTGCCGTCGGGGCGTCAGCGGTGAGGATGACTGCGGCGGGCTCTTGGGCGGCCCCGGCCTCGAAGGCGTGTTCGGCGGCCCTGGGCGGCGCGCGCGAGTGCGTCAGGTGGGCAGGGCGGCGAGCCAGCCGGTCAGGAGCCGGTTGACCTCGGCGGGGCGTTCTTGCTGGATCCAGTGGCCGCAGCCGTCGAGGAGGTGGGAGGAGACCAAGCCCGGCAGCGTGACCGGATACGCCTTGATCGCGTCGGCCAGCCAGGTCGTGGAAGCGTCCAGGCCGCCTCCGATGAACAGGGACGGCTGGGTGATGGGGGCACCGTCGGTCGCGGCGAGGTCCTCCCAGTCGCGGTCCATGTTCCGGTAGCGGTTGAGCGCGCCGGTCACGCCGGTCCGCTCGAACTCTCCGGCGTAGACGTCGAGGTCCCTCTCGCTGAGCCAGGCGGGCAGCCGGCCGATGGGCAACCGGTCACGCAGCCTCCCGCCCCTGCTGACGAAGTGCGGATCCGGAGCGCCGGGTGCGGGCATGGTGTCGGCGGACAAGGCCGCGTAGAAACCCGCGAGCCAGCCGCGTACATCGGGCTCGATCTCGGCCTCGGCGCGGCCCGGCTCCTGGAAGTAGGAGACGTAGAACTCCTCGTCTCCGGCCATCCGAGCGAAGACGTCGCTGGGGCGGGGCCCGCCGCGCGGGGTGTAGGGAACGCTCAGCAGTCCCACTGCTCGGAAGACCTCGGGCCTGAGGAGGGCGGAGTTCGCGGCGATGGGCGCGCCCCAGTCGTGGCCGACGACCACCGCCGACTCCTCGCCCAGGGCGTGCACCACCGAGACGTTGTCCTCCACCAGGTTGAGCATCCGGTACGCATCGATCGCGGCCGGTTTGGAGGAGCGGCCGTAGCCGCGGACGTCGATGGCGACCGCGCGGTATCCCGCCGCCGCGAGTACCGGCAGCTGGTGGCGCCAGGAGTACCAGGATTCCGGGAAGCCGTGTACGAGCAGCACCAGCGGCCCGGTTCCCTGTTCCACAAGGTGAATCCGGCCTCCCGGCGAGGAGACCAGCCGGTGGGTGATCACCACGGCGCGCTGCGACATCTGACTCTCCTCCAGGAACGTCGGTCCGCTGGGCGCCGGGACGGCTCTCTTCCGCCGTTCCGTCGCCCCACGCCGATCATGCGGAAGACCCCGCCGAGGGGACGAGCTCGTTTGCCGATTCGGCAAGTCCGGCCCTCGGCGGTGGCACCGACACGGTCACGGTTCGTCAGCGGGACGATCCGCGCGTACGCTCCCGGTGCCCCTTGCGATCCGGAACGCCCATATAGCCGGTCTCCCTCTCGGTCTCACCGAGCCACAGCTGGGGGACCTGCTGCTGGATCGCCCTGGCCACTGCCGCCTGGGAAAACTCGGAGACTGGCAGGCGATAGCGCAGCCGCGGAAGGGTGGCGTGCGGCGGTTCATCGTCGCGGACCAGGGGCCACAGGACCGGGTCGTCGCGGTCGATGGGAGCGTTGGGGCACAGCTCGATGGAGTACATCTTCACGCCGCGCTTGCCGGCCTTGCTCCAGTGCAACCCGACTCCGGCGAGGCTCTGCCAGGGGATGACGTTCCGCGCCTTGCCGTTGCTGAACCACAGCCCTGTGTGGTCGACGCTCACGCTGGAATGCCGAGCCGACCAGGCGGTGATCAGTCTGGTGACGCCGATGGAGCCCATGAACAGTCCGAGGACGATTCCCCCGAACCCCTTGGGGTTCGGTCCGCCATCCCCGAGCCCGGCGGCCACCACTATGCCGCCGAACAGAACGAGGGCACTGATCGCGGTGAGCACGATGCCGGGGGGAATCATCCGCCGCGAGGTTCGCCGACCGGTGGGCACGACAGTGGCGGTGGGGGAGGGGGAGAGCTCGCCGGAGAACGACATGAGGTGAAGTCTAGAGAAGCTGTCCGCGCCCCAGCGGGCCGGGCGCTGATCGCCAAGCTCGCGGCCGTGACGACAACGCATGGCGGTGAGGCGGCGAACAGTCCGGACACGACGGACGGGCAACTGCCGTCTTCCGGGGGCCACCACGGACTGGGTGCGGGCGCGGTTCCGGGCTCAGGGGAAGACCGCGCCGAAGGGACTACCGCTCGCGGTCGGCAGCTGCCGAAAGGGTGGTGCCTGGAACGGCGCCGGTGAACTCTGCCTGCCTCCGAGCCTCCGTCAACCGGGGAGCCTTCACCGACTCGATTCAGCTGTCGCGAGAACAGGCCGCCGCCCGCTCTGCGAACGGCGGCCGGAAGACGCGACGAGCCGAAGCTCAGACCTTGGTGAAGGACAACGTGTAGTTGAACTTCCGGCCATTGCGGTACTGAATGCCGTAGTCGTACTCGGATGGGCAGTGCATGCCCTTGCCGGGGAGCATCTCTCCCAACTTGTACTCCGCCTCGGGCGACCCACAGTCGACGACCGTCGGAAGCGGCTCGCCCTGGGGGTCCTTGACCTTGACACTGTCGCCGATGGCGGGGCCATGGGCTTTGGCGTACGCGGACGCCGAGGCCTCCGCCTTCGCCTTGCCACCGGTGGGGCTGGTGTTGTAGTCCCAGACGTAATAGGCCAGACCGCCGAAGATCGCTACTACGATGGCGACGGACTTCACCACCCGCAACGGACCTCCCGGCCGCGGGCGCTGAGGGCCTCGCCGAGGCTGCGGCGGAGGTTGCTGCGGGTCTCCATAAGGTGGTTGGGGCTGGCCGTAAGGCGGTTGGGGCTCCGTGAACGGCTGTTGGGGCCGTCCGTACGGCTGTTGAGGCGGCCCGTACGGCGGTTGGTTCGGGTGGTGCGGTGGAGGCGTCGACATGCCTGGAAAAGCCCGTAGTTGACTGCGGCGTCGGCTGAACGAACAGTGATCAACGAGAAGTCGACCGACGCAGGCTATCCCCTCGAAGTCGGCCGGCTCGCCACCGGGGCAGGTCAGACGAAGTAGCTGACCAGGAACGACGCCCCGGCGCCGACCAGCCCCACACCGATCATCCCGATCATGATCGGGCGCGTCACTCCCCGCCCCGCCGCACTCCATGCCGCGTCGTACGAGATGCGACTCTCGCCGAACGGCGCGTAACCGGTGGCGAGGCAGAACACGCCGAGGCCCGTGAGGACCCAGCCGCCGAAGAAGGCACTGAAGAAACGCCAGGCGCGGTCCATACCGCTCTGGACGTAGTCGCCGTCCGCGGCGGAGTCCGTCGTGGAGACGTCCGTCTGCTGCACCGACAGTTCGGTGCCCGGCGCATACCGCTGCCTGACCTGCACCGCGGCGCCCGCGTCCTTGCTCTTGCCGTCGTCGGACACGAAGCTGCCCTCACAGCGGATGGGGTGGCGGTTCTTGCGGTGGCTGCGGGAGGCGTTGTTCGGGTAGCTCACCTCGCACTGCTTCACGGTCAGGGTGCCGTGCGTGCCCACCCAACCCGCCAAGTACGCCCCCTCGTAGGCGCCCCATCCGCTCAGGGCGAGACCCGCGAGGAGGAAGACCACACCGCCCGCGCGCCCGAGGCGGCCGAAGGCCCTGCCGACGAGACCGGCGGGGGAACGGTCGATTCCGGCGCCTTTGCCTTTTCCTGTGCCCTGTGTCTGAGCCATGACGATGAGGTCCTTCTCCTCTTCGGCCGGTGGGGGGTCAGCATGGCATTGGTACGTGGCGGGAGATACTTCGGGTGTCCGAGAGACGAGGGCATTGAGGAGAGGCGACATGACCAGGCGACCGGAGAACTCACCCACCCCGCACGGCCCTTCGCAGGACCGCGGTGTGCTGGACGAGGCGCTCGAACCGGAGCAGATACGTTCTCTGAACTCGGCTCTGAGCTCGCTGTCCCAGAACAGTGACGTGAACAAGGACCTTCAGGACGCGGCGAAAAGAATGCTCTCCGGCCGGCTCGCCCTGCGTGACGTCCTGGACGATCCGGCGATGGCGCGCGCCCTGGGCGAGGGCATGTCGTCCCTGCGCGGCCAGTGGGAGTCGCTCTCCGAGGAGGAGCGCGAGCAGATCAGGCACCGGGAGGCGCTGACGAGCGGTGACTCCTCCTCGGGGCCCTCCGAGCCGCGGAGGGCGGAGGGGCAGTCCTCGCAGTCCGGGAAGAAGAACCAGGGGCGCCACAGTGGCGGATTCTCGCTCTACTGAGGCCTGAGGCCTGAGGCCTGAGGCCGAGGACTGGGGACTGAGGCCCGAGGCCTGGGGCTTGAGGCCTGGGGCTGAGGGCTGGTGCCTGAGGACGAGGTACAGGGCTACGGGGTTACGGAGGGCGTCTGCCCGTGCGTAGCTCCCGTGATCTCCACCGCCACCATGGTGCGGCGCGCTCAGAACAACCCGTGCCACATCTGCTCGACGATCAGCGACCACCACGTGTCCGGGTTCCCCAGCGAAGAGGGATCGATGGCGGCGAGCTCCTCCTGCAAGGCCGCCACCGCCGCCCCCGCCGAGGCCGGGTCCAGGCCCTGCATCCGCTGCCGCGTGGTGGAGAGCAGCGCCAGACAGCGGGCGAAGGCGGCGGCCGAGACGTTGATGTAGCGGGCGTCGGCGGTGACCGGTTCCACCGCCCACACCGCGCCGAGACCGTCCGGTTCCGTCGTACCGGGCAGGCACTGCACCGCGACCACCGCGACCCCGTCGAACCCGATCCGCACCAGGTGGGCCAGGGCGCCGATCTTCTCCTCGCCGGCCGGGCTGCGGCGCTCGCGCAGGTTGGTGGCGACATCGGTGAACAGGCCGCCGGCCGGCGGGGCGTCGGATCGGTCGGCGGTGAAGAAGAGGGGAAGGTCGGCGGGGAGCCCCGCCCGGGTGAGCGTCGACTTCGTGGTCTCGGGCAGCGGGCTGCCGGCGATGGCGTCGGCGTCGTGGCGACGTACGCCCTCCTGGCCGAAGACCTCCACGAGATGGCGGCCGAGGGCCACATCACGCATCGGCTCCACGAGCCTGACCTGCGCGGGCACGGGGAGGCGGTGGGGGCGGGGCGGCGGCTGCCGGCCCGCCATGCGGTGCATGATGTCGACCTGCTCGACCAGGGCGGCGATGCCCTCGGCGCGGTCCTCGGGACGGGTGCCGTAGTTCTGAGAGCAGGAGAGCGAGGCATTGCGGAACCGGTTGAGGAGCTCGGCGGTGTAGCCGCCGGGGAGCAGGGCCGGACGCAGGTCGGTGTGGATCGCGAGGACACTGCTCTCGGGGATGTTCATGCGCCGCAGTTCGGCCCACGCCTGGTACTCCGCGGGGGGCAGGCCCGGTCCCGAGGTGCGGTAGAGGGTGGTCTCCTCGCCGTTGGCCGGGTCGGTGTAGGTGAAGACGGCGGTGTTGCCGGGCCCGGTGACCGGACGGACACCCACTGTCGGCGCCCCGTCCTGCGTGCCGCCGCCGTGCTTCTGCTGGTACATCCGTACAACCTCCTCGACCGGCACCGACGGCCAGACCGTCAGCTCACCGGTACGGCGATCTACGACCCCGCGCGCGTCACCGACCTCGGCGGGCGGTCGGCGCTCCCCGGTCACCGGGTCGTGCTCGGGGGCTGCGGGTGCGGCCCACACCACCCAGCCCAGGTCGAACTCCCGCATCCTGACCTCGCGGCGCGGCGCGGCCGAGCCTTCCGGGTTGAGCCAACGGTCGGCGATGGCGAGCGCCTGCTCCTGGCTGGTCACGGGGAAGCTCCTTCAAGGTCCGTCGAGTTCGCGGTCTATCGGGGGTGGAGGGAGAAACGAGGAGGTGGAGGGGGACGTCTGCGTGTGCCTACGAGGCTATCGCCGAGGCCGCCGGGCGGATGTGGAGGGCCTTGGCCCCGCGCTCGGTGGCGACGAGGAGGACGCCGTCGGGGGACAGGTCGGCGGCGGTGAAGGGTGTGTCGGAGATCAGCGCGGCGACGACCTCCCCACTCGCCCGGTCCCAGACGCGCAGATAGTCGGCGCCCCGGCTGAGCCCCAGCGGGGCGACGGCCCGCTCGTCCTCCGACGGGCGCAGGATCCGCCCGGGATCGATGTCGCCGAGGGGGTGAGGCTGGACGAGGTCGTGAACGAGTACCGCGCAACGGCGCGTCGTCTCGTCCGCCTCGCGGGTCTCGCCACTCTCGTCCGCCGCCGCGTTCACTTCGGCCTCGCCCGTCGCTCCCACCGGACGCGCGCCAGGGGTGTCCGCGGGTACGACGAGGACGGCGACGGGCGTGGCGGGTCCTTCGGCGCGGGGGATGCTGCCGACGGTCACGGCGCTGACGCCGGCGACGGGCAGGCTCCACAGCGTCCGCCAGGGCAGCTCGAAGCCGAGCCGGTGCACGGCGTCGGCGTACTCGGGCAGGCCGTCCTCGACGAACGCGGTCTCCAGCAGGGCGGCGCGCAGTGCCGCGGGCACCTGGGTGCGCGTCAGCAGGGGGGCCGTACGCAGGTAGGTACAGGCCGGGGCGCCGAGCGCCCGCACCGGTACGGCTTCGATGGCGGCACGCAGCGGTACCGGGTCGGCATGTACGAACAGCCCCGGGTCCGTGAGGAGTTGGGGCAGCAGGCCTGCCTCCAGGGTGTGGCCGGCGATGTGGTCGCGTATGTAGGGGTCGGCCTTGCTCCAGTCCTGCTCCGGCACGGCCTCCAGCAGGGCCATCGCGATCCGTGTCTGAGTGGCACGGACGTTCGGCAGACCGGCGCGGATCTCGTCGCCGAGGGCGGGGTGCAGCAGCCGGAGCAGCGTACGCCCGCCGTCCTGCTGCCCCTCGGGCTGGACGAAGGGCCCGGCGAGCAGCATCCCACCCGCGATGGCCTGGCTCATGTCCTGTTCCGCGACCGCGCTCGCCAGCCGTGCCCACAGATGGACGGGCATGCCGTCGGCCTCGGCCAGGGCGAGCGGTGCCAGCATCAGCCGTAGCGTCTGCGGATCGGCGCCGAGCCGTGCGGCATGCAGATCGAGGGCCTCGCCGACGGAGGTCGGCAGCCATCTCTCGTCGGCAGGATCGAAGCCGTCGGGCGCCGTCAGGAGTCCCTGAACGGCGAGTTGAACGACCAGCGGACTCCCCGCCCGGCGACCGATGGCTGCGGCCAGGGCGAGACGGGCGGCGGGATCGACCGTGAACGGCAGCTCGGGCGCACCGAACTCCGGATTCAGCGCGGCCTGGGCGTGCAGCACCAGGCCATCCGGGTCGGCCCACTCCGGCTCGTCGAGATCGATGATCTGTACGGTGCCGGGCGCGAGACCCGCGGCCAGCTCGACGGCTGGTGGGCGCGGCACCTCGGCCAGGAGCCGTACGGTCCCGGTGGCGGCGAGGGGGGCGAGCACCTCCCGCACCAGCCGCGCGGGCTCACCCGCGGCCCGCACCGGACCGGCCCGGTCGACATCCGGCACGACGACGGTCACCGCCTCGTCGAGTGCCGCCAGCTCGGCGAACACGCCCTGTGTGCTCGTGGCGTCCAGCTCGTAGTGGTCGGCGAGCAGCCACAGCACCTGCGCGCCGGTCAGCCCGTCAGGGGCCGGCACCGCCGGCGGCGGCAGTTCCGGCGGCACGGTCGACGGATCCATCGCGTCCAACGGCAGTTGCTTGCGGAACTCCGGCTCGCACAGCATCAGGAACCCGGTGAGCAGCCGCGAACGCCCGCTGCCGGAGCTGCCGGTGACCAGGACCACGCGCGGCGCGCCGGGCCTGGCCCCGCGCCACGCGGCGAGCACGCGCAAGGCGGCGGTTCGGCCGCCTATGTGGGGGTGCGGTGCGTAGTTCTCGGTCGCGCCGGTCATGGTTCCCCGTCCTCCGCCTTCGCGGTCGCATGTGCGTACGACGTCGATCTGACGTCGATCTTAGGTGCCGGTCGCAGGAGGTCGAGGTCTGCGGCCTGGCACGGGGCACACCTTGCGTACGGCTGCAACCAGCGATGTCGAGGACGTTTGCCGACCACCCTGGTCGCCGGTTGATGTACGGGCCCGTGTGCGCTACGAGTTCGGCCGTTGCGCCTGGCGCTGACGGCGGTACAGGGCGATGGCGGCCTCGGTCGGGTAGTTGGGGACGGTCACGGTCTCACCGGTGTCCTTGGCAACCACGATCTTGCTGCCACCCGGCGACGAGGGCTGCGGCCGGCCTTCGGCGTCGGTGGTGGGCGGGAAGGTCGCGTACACCAGATAGCCGATGTCGAACTCGTGGACGTTCAGGGCAGCCGGGGTGCCGTCGGGCAGCTTCGGCTGGGCGTAGCGGCTGCGGACGATGGCCAGGGCTTCCTCGGGGGTGGCCGGGGGAGCCGGGTGGTCCGGGGTCATGGAGCTGGTCTCCTCGTCGTGGTGGTCTTATCGGGGCGTGCGGCGGAAGCCTTGTCGGGCGCGACGGCCGATCTCCGCCGCAGCCCTCCCGGCGAAGACAGCCTGCTGAGGAACCACTCCCGCAGGACCTGCCGTAGTCCCGTCGATCCTCCCTGCCCGGATGGAAAGCTTGCGGGGCTCGGCTCGCTCAGCGTCAGGATGACGGCTTGTCGAACCGGTCTCCGAGACCTTGACCTCCTCCGGTTCGGGCGATCGGTCATTCGTTGTACAGCGCGTACTTCCAGGCGCCGGCACCGGCGCCTTCGTCGTCGATCTCCCAGAGGGCATCGTCGATGTGCTGGCGCAGCAGGTGGGCCTCGTCCTGGTTGTCCAAGTTCTCCACGATGCGGAGACCGGTGATCCAGTGAACAAGCATTCTCAGGAAGCGGTCCAGGTCGTCAGCCAGAAGAGCGCCGTCGAGGCCGCCTTCATCAGCAGCATGGGGGACGCGCAGTACGTGCCCGCTGGGACCGTCGATGACCACGGCACCGCCCATCCACTGACCGATGCGGAAGAAAGGCCCGGTCTCCTCGGACGGCTCCACATCGCTGGGCCATGGCAACTCCTCCAGGAACCGCGCATCGCCTGACTGAAGTTCGATCCCTTGCTCTCTCATGGCGGGGATACCGATGTCCGCAAGAACTTGGCGTGCGGTTTCATCTGTGAGACCGGGCGGAACGCGCTCAACCCGGGTACGCAGAACCGGGGCGTGCGGAACCAGTTCGCCGAGATCGGAAGCAGTCGTCTCGGGCGCGTGCTTCGGCTTGGCGGGACCGGCCGCGGTGCGGGTGCCGAGCAGTGGCTTGTCTCCCAGTGGCGTGATCTCCGCAGGGGTTCCCGCACTGGTCGATATCACCGCACATACACCGCCCACTCCGGCGAGTACCGTGGTGTCGCCGAAATCGAGGGCGACGGGCAGGAAATCGTCATCCTCGCCTGGTCCTTCAGCGGTTCGTTCCTGGGCGCGGAGTTCGCGGAGACTTCTGGGGCCATGGTCCTGGGTTTGGGTATGATCCGCATCCCAGGCCAGATCGTCCGACTGCCCGATGGGAAATTCTTCGCTGCTCCACGGGCCTGCCACTGGTTCGGACGTCGAGACGTCCCAGACATGGACGGTGTTGTCGACTGAGCAGCCTGCCACAGCAGGCCGCCCCCGCCATCGTACGGAAAAAAGCTCGTAAACCGGGCCGGGCCGGAGATAGCGGGGATCATATCCGCCTGGTGGGCGCCAGTGTGTCCATAGCGCCTTCCAGGGGAGGCGTACTCCCGAGTTCTCGATGCCCCCGCACAGCGCGGCGTCATCCCTCGCTTTTGCCATGAGGTGAAGCCATGCAGCCCATTGCGCCTGGGAAGAAGGAGCCACACCGTACATCCGTAGGAAGACCGCATCGGCAGCAGCGTTCGACCCGAAGAGTGAACCGTCGTAGGCGCAGTGTGCCGCGTCCAGAAGCGCGGTTTGTGGCAGGTTGGCCAGTACTCTGCCGTCATCGAGCAACTCTTCGAACTCGCCCGCCTGTACTGCGTGCATGGCCAGCCCCTGCGCGGCGTACCGGCCGACGCCGCCGGACGCGGCCCAACCCTCGGGATGGCGGAATTGAGGGTGGGTTTCACGGAGGTACCGCGCCATGTGACGGTGGACCCGGGTGCTCAGTGTTTCAGGCGTGCGGCGGCGCAAAGCCTCGGGCACGGACTCATCAATGAAGAAGACGACTTGGTCGCTGACGAGGGTGACCAGGTCTGAAAAGTGTTCAGCAAGCCGGCGCAAGGAATCCTCATCGGAGTCCGGGATCCCAGCCGCCCGAGCCAGCTGACTCCATACCGGCAGGGGCACTCGTCTGGGTTCGGACAGGGCGAGTGCCTGGAGGTGTGGGGAGCTCATCGCTGTTGCGATCTGTGACTCGAACCGCTCGCTCCGGTCGCCGGCCGCCGAATCGCCCAGTTCGAGTGTGACAACCCCCCGTAGCTGCTCCGTCGGCCCCTGCCCGCGAGGACCGACGTCGACGATCACTCCGGCTCCCCGAAGGGCCAGCCGTCCCGCGGCGGAGTTCAGAACCGCGCTCGGCTGGGCGGATCGCCGGGTGGAACCCGCTCGCCACGCGTTGGTGACCAGGACGAGTTTGTCCTTGGCGAGCCGCCTCGCGGCGCGGTGCCATCTGTGGGGTGTCAGCTCGGAGTCCGGTACCCCGATGGAGGTGAGCATGCGCCGGAAGACGTCATCCGCGTCCGCACCCGTCGCATCGATGATGGCGCTCTCAGGGATCTGCTCGTGCACTTCCTCGAGCAGCGAAGCACTGCCGAACTCGCTGACGACGCGGACCTGGGACCCCCCGGGACGTCCTTCACGCCACCAATCCACCAGCAGTGCGGCCAGCCGAGCTGCTGAGAGGTGTTCGGACTCGGAGAAAGGGTCGGACATGCAGCTCCTAGTGAGGCGGGACGATGTGCAGCATAGTCTCGGCCCAGACCTCGCCGAGCACGGACAGATGATCGTCCATCTCTTCGGTCATGGCGCTCTCCCGGTCTGTGGCGATCTTGCCCACCTTGCGCGATATCTGCGAGTTGTGGAGGCCGAGTTTCTTAAGTCTTCTCTCTATTTCCTCCTTGGGTAGACCGTCCTCCATCTTGGCGAGCGCTTCGTTTTGCAGATCTTTCAGCCGTTCCCGGTCCGCTTGCCGCAGCTCCAAACCTTCGGGGTCGGTGCGGTAGGTGGTGCTGTAGTGGACAGGAACCTTTCCGTCCCTCATGTCCGGGTGAGTGCGTAGCCGCGTCGAACAGTCGGCATGCCCTTCTCCCACACCACATGGTTCACGTTCCGTATAAAGGCCCGCAAGGGTATACTTCTTACCTTCCGGAGCGGAGTTGGTGCGGTCGAACCAGTCGAGGAGATGCTTCTCCGAGTGACGCGGAGAGACTCCCGACTCATCCGCGGGAACGGATGAGTCGACGACATAGCTGCTGTTTCCCTTGGAGTCCACGACTTCAATGACGGCGTAGTTCTTGCCGGAGAAATCCGGCTTGTGTCCAGCGGCATCAATGATCGCGTTGATCTGTTGAATGGTGGGCCGCCTGGGCTTCCCGGTGAGTCGCTCGTGCAGCTCTTTGAGATTGTCCTTTGTCTCCTGGTCGGAACGGTACTGACTCGGGAACCTGTTGTTTGCCCTGTCACGCGCCTCCGCGCTCACCGCGCGTTCGGAGTCCGTGGCGCGGTCGGGATCTCCGTCCCCACGCGGCTCGGCGTCCATGTACGGGCGGCCATCCCGGTCATGTTCGGGGTTGTGACCGACTCCCTGGCTTTCGTGGTACGCGAGACTGAGCCTGGCCAGAGAAGCGATCACCGCATATCTCTGACCGTCATTCAACCGACGGAACTCGTCGCCGAGCGAGTCCTCCAGGAACTTTCTGGAGAAGGCGGTTGGCGGCAGATCCGTCTCGCCGGCCTCGCGGGCCTGCTTGACGGCATCCATCCTGTCGGCTGCTTCTCTGAGCACTGACGCCAGACGTCCGTCGCGTGCCCACCCTCTCAGGCACTCGTGGACGGGCTCGAGGCTGATTCGGTGGACGGGAAGACCCCGCAAGTCGGGGTTTTCGTAGTCGCGCACGGCTTGCTGCGCGTCATCCGGTGACAGGTCAAGTTGCTCGGCGTCGGGTCGCTCCGGCAGCGGAAGGGACGCGTTTCGCTCGGCCCGGGGCGGGTCGGCGTCGTGAGGCGCCGGCCCGTGTCCGGCGGGGTTCTCGGGCGCTCGGTGGCTTCGGTTGTCGGGGACGGCCGCCACATGGCGATCGAGGGACGTGGTGTCGGGCCGGCGGTCCGGCTGTTCGTCTGTCTGTGGTCTCCGTTGGGAGGGGTCTTGCTGGAGTGGATCGGTTGAGCGCGGGTCGGAGGTGTGCTGCTGATGCGACGTCCCGGCTGTGTGTGGCCCTGGGGTGGCGGTTCGCTGGTCGGCGGTCAGGTCACCTGGTGCGGCGTGCGTGGGCGCAGGGACCGTGTGGTCCGTGGCATTGCGGGCGTCGGTGTTGCCGGCGCGGTCGGTCCGTGAAGGGGGCTGGTGTTCAGGGGGTGGATCGCCGGCTTGGGCGTGGGTGTGGGTGTGGGTCTCGTCGGTTTGGGTGCCGGCGTGCGACGGCTGTACGGCGTCGTGTGCAGGCGGGGTGAGCCTGTCGCTTTCCGTCCGGTTCTTGCTCTCGTCGGTGGTGCGCGGGGACCCGGAGGCGCTCTCCTGCGTGGCGTCGGACGGATGGCGTGGTGATGGGCCGTCGGTCTTCGGTGTGTCCGCGTGGGTGGGGCCAGGCTCGGCGTGGGACGGGCTTTCCCTGTTGTGGTTGTCGGACTCGGTGAGGGGTGAGTTGTGCGGGCTGGTGGCTTCCGGACTGGGGGTCTGCTCGTCGGGGGCCTTTTTCGAGGGCTCGTCTGACGAGTTGTCCGGTCTGGGGGGCTTGTCCTCGTGGGCAGAGTTGTCGGACTCTTGGGCGGAGTTGTCGGACTCCTGATGGGAGCTGTCGGACTCCTGGTGGGGGGTGCCTGTTCCCTCTTCGGGGTTGTCCGATTCGTGGTGGGAGGTGCCGGTTTCCGGAGCGGCGGGGTGGATAGGGTTGCGGTTGGCGTCCAGGGGGATGTGCCAGACGTGTTCCGCGTTGGGGATGTGGAGGGGCTGGTGGCTGACCTCTCCGCTCTGGGTGTCGATCCAGATGATGTTGCCGTGGTGGTTGACGGCGTTGAAGGCGTGGCCGCCTCCGCCCGGCCAGTCGACCTGGACGATGGCCGCGGCGCCGTGGCCGGCTTGCTGGAGGTCTGACGCGATGCGGTTGGGGGTTTCGGGGTCGGCGCCGCTGCCGGCGTAGGTGTGCGCGGCGCCTGACCACCGGATCTGGTTCGCGTTCGCGTTGTGCTCGGGGGACCAGGGATCGAGGTTGCCGTGTTGGTCGACGTCGAGGGTGCGGGGGGCCGAGACCTGGGGATTGCCGTACCAGGTCTCCAGGAAAGAGCGGGAGCAGTCGGCGCAGTTGTTGCTGCGGCCGGGGACCTGGTTGCCGCCGTCGTTCTGGAGCTGGGACCAGTGGCCGAAGGGGTCCGGGAAACGCTGCGGGGTGCCGTCGGGGTCGTGCGGCACCGCGTTGACCAGCGCCTGCTGGTCGTGGGGGTGTGGTTCGGTCAGGCCGCCCGGATAGTGGTCCAGGTCGTTGCGGATCTCGTTCAGGCTGTCCTGGTGCGGGTGCTGCTGAGGGGACGTGCCCGGTTCGGCGTGCGGCGCGCCCGGTGGTTGCGGTGTGGCGTGGCCCGCGTGCGGTGGTGCGGAGGGGGCCGCGGCGAGGGCGACTGTGTGGATCGGAACGGGCGTCACATGGTCGTGCTGTCGGTCGTGGGGCTTGTCCGTCCCGGCTTCGGATGTCTGTGACGGGTGGTGTGGCGCGGCCGGCTGCTGCGGGGTGCCGGGTGCCGTGCCTGCGGACTGGTTCGGCCTGTTGGGGGTGGGGCGGGGGCCCGGCTGGTTCTGATTGCCCGGCGTGGCGGATGCACGGGGGGTCTGGGTGGGGCCGGGCTGCGTTGCGGAGTTCGGGGTCTGGGAGTTGCTGTTCGGGTTCGAGGTTCGTTCCGAACCGGTGCCGGTGCCGGTGCCGGTGCCGGTGCCGGTGCCGGTGCCAGTGCTGGTTGAGGTGGGGGGCGGGGTGGACGGACTTGGGCTCTGGGTCGTCGTTCGGTTCGGGGGCGGCGTCGAGTTGGGGTTCGAGGGTCGACTCGTGGGCGGATTCGAGGTCGCGTCCGCGTCCGCGTTCGGGTTTTGGCCTCGGGTGGGTGTGCGGGCGTCGGTCGCGTCCGTGGTGTTCCGGGGTGCGGTGTGGTCGCCTGGCCTGGCGCCGGCGGCGTTGCCGGGCGCGGACCGGTCTTCCGGGGTGCTGCGGGGGGTCGTCCGGTCGTCTGTGCGGGGGGTCGTCCGGTCGTCCGTCCTGGGTGTGGCGCGGTCCTCCGGCCGGGGCGTCGTACGGTCCTCCGGAAGACCGCGGGGCGTCGTACGGTCCTCCGGAAGACTGCGAGGCGTCGTGCGTCCGTTCGGCGTTTCCCGCGGCGTGGTCCGGCTCTCCGGGGCCGTGCCGCGGGTGCGCTGCGTCGGGATGCGGCCGTCTGCCGTACCGGGCGTGCGGCCCTCTGCTGCACGGGGCGTGCGTCCGTCGCTCGTGCCGGTTGCCCGTCCGTCCCCTGCGCCGGATAGCCGGCCGTCCCCTGCGCCGGTTGCCCGTCCGTCCCCTGCGCCGGATACCCGGCCGTCACCAGCGCCGGGTATCCGGCCGGTACCAGCGCCGGGTATCCGGCCGGTACCCGCGTTGGATATCCGGCCGTCACCCGTGCCGGGTATGCGGCTCTCCGGCATCGCGGTTCGCGGCGTCCGAGGTGCCGTCTGCGATGTGGGGCTCGGCGTGGACGCGGGGCCCGTTCCCGTTGCGGACGGGGTGGTGGGGGAAGGGCTCCTCGTCGGGCCGGGGGTCGTGGTGGGGCTGGTCGGGCCTGCCATGGAGGACGTGGTGCCGGGTGTGCTTGCCGTCGGGCGCGCGCCCGCGCCGCCGGCCGTGGTGGGCGGCGGCGCGGGGGACGTCGGCATGGCCGGGCCGCCCTCCGTGCGGCCGCCTGTCCCGCTGGGGGAGTGGTCGGTGGCCGTCGGCGTGGGGGAGGCGTGGGACTGGGTGGGGACGCCGGCGGCCAGGCTGTCGATCGACGTGCCGATGCCGCCACTTCTGCCACCGCCCGACGAGGGCGCCGTACTGTCGGACGACGCATGGCCGGATGCCACGTGCGGGGTCGGCGAGGAGAGGCCGGACACGGAGGAGTGGCCCGCGCCGGTGGGGCCGGATGTGCTCGGAGCACTGGACGAGACGTCGGTGTTCGGGGCGCTGTGCGAGGTCCCGCTGGAGGTGGGGTCGTCGAAGTCCGCCAGCGATGGAGGTTGCCGCAGGTCCGACGTGTCGGAGGGGGAAGGATGCTCCGACCCGGAAACCGGGTCGGAGCCGGAAACGGGGCCGGAGCCGGAATCGGAACCCGAGTCCGAGCCGGGGCCCACGCCCACGTCCGGCGTGTGCAGGCCGGCACCACCCGTGTCGACGGATATACCGCCGCCTATGTTCCTCCCCGTACCCGAATCCGTACCCGAATCCCTGCCCGTTCCCGTGCCCGAATCCGAGTCCGTGCGGTCCGAGTGCCCGCTCGTGTCCGAGCGGGGCGACGACGAGGAGTCGGACGAAGACCCCGAGTCCGTATTCGTGTTCGAGTCCGACGATGACCTCGACGAAGAGCCGGAGTCCCCTTCGCCGCCGCCTTCCCCGTGTCCGCCGTCCCCGCCCTCGCCGTGCTCCTCGCCCGACCCGTGATGGCCGTCGATGCGGCTGTCGATGGCGTGGTGGAAGCGGTGGCCGGCCTTCTGGCCCAGGCTGTCGCGCACACCCTCGGCCAGGGTCTGGGGGGTCTGCTTGATGGCCTGCCAGCCGGCGTCCTTGCCGGCCTTCACGGTCTGGCCGAGGTCGTAGCCCTGCTGGGCGCCGAAGCCGACGTTCACCGTCTGCCGGATGAGGTCGGTGATGATCGCCTCGATCGCCGAGATGGCGGGTTCCTTCATCGCCTCGACGATCGATTCCATGAGCGCCTCTTTGAGCTCGTCGAGGAGGCGGCGCACGATGAGCCGAGTGACCTGGGTGGCGCCCAGTGCGCCGGCCTCGGACAGGCCGAAGGTGAAGGGCGCGGCGGCCTGGGCGGCGGCGATCTCGAAGGCCAGGGCGATCAGTTGGGCGATCACCGCCCATTTGGCGAACTCGACGATGTAGGCACAGGCTTCCAGCACATTTGCGATGGTGTAGGCGGCCTGGGCCGCGTTCGCGAGGTAGCCGTCGGAGCCGTTGCCGCCGTCGAACTTGGCGTAGGCCTTGGTGAACGCGTCGATCGACTCGCCGGCGTTGTGAGCCACCACGGTCCGGGCACTGGCGTTCGCCGTGGTGTGCAGGTCGGTGACGTCGTCGCCGAACTTCCGCCACAGGGTGGCGCACTCTCTGAGCTTGTCCTCGTCCGCCGTCGGCCAGCGGTAGCCGAGCATCTCGAGAACCCACTCGAGCTCGTCCGGCAGCATCATCGACACAGCGCACACACCCCCGTCTGCGACCGGCGTCCAACTCCCCCATCCATCAGGGGAAATCGCGCATGGAACAGCCGTACGCACAGCTTACGTACTGGCCCGCAGGCAACTTCAGAGGATTGCTGTCACAAATCTGTTGCAGGCCGGGCTGCCTGACCACGCCGCGCGCGGCCTCTTGACGGCTACCGACCGAGCTGCCTCACGCCCACGGATCAAGCCGTCGTAGACCCACCGATCAGCCCTCCTGCCGACGACGCAGATGGTGCGGTCCCGTCGGCATGTCCACCTGTCCGTCGTACTCGGCCGTGATGCTCCGCCAGGCGGCGTCCTCGTCGCCCTCGTTGCGCTCGTGCCGTACGCCCATCTCGGTGAAGGCCAGCCCCATCCCCGCGAGGCGTTCCGCCAGGCTGCCCATCGACTGGTACATGCCGTCGCGCAGGCCCTCGTAGGCGACGCCGAACTTCTCGCCGATGTCGTCGTCGCCCCACGGCGGGGTGCCGTTGCCGCCCTCGAGTGCGTTCAGCCCCTTCTGCAGGCTTTCCACCGCCTTGCTGAAGTTCTGGCCCACCGTGAACATGTTGTAGCCCTCGGCCTTGAGGACCGAAGGATCGGCGCGCAGCCCGTCGTCGGCCACAAGTGCCCCCCGTGACTCGGCATTTGTTCGACTGTTTGACAGATCACCCTAGCGGGCGAGCCGGGGCGTCACCCCCCTCCGGCCCCTCTTCCCCTCCAACCCCACACTCGCCGGAGGGGCGGCACCACTCGGGTGCCGCCCCTCCGGTCGCCGTGCCGGGCTCGATGGGGGCTCAGAACCGCGCGGGAAGCCACCCGGTCTGAATCAGCTGCCCCCCGCGTCGCCGTGTGTGGAAGTATCCGCGCCCCGGCGGCAGTTGGGATGGGGTGATGTTGCCGAGGAGTGCGCCCTCCGTGCGATCGCCGGAGAGCACGATGCCCTGGGCGCCCAGTTCGCGCAGGCGCTGCATCACCGGCTCGTACAGCGAACGGCTGGCGCCGCCCGAGGAACGCGCGATGATGACACGCAGGCCGATGTCGCGGGCGAAGGGAAGGTACTCGAGCAACGGGGCCAGCGGGTTCATGCCCGTCGCCACCAGGTCGTAGTCGTCGACGATGACGAACGCGTCCGGGCTGCTGTACCAGCTGCGGTTGCGCAGCTGTTCGGGCGTGACGTCCGGGCCCGGCATGCGCCGGCTCATCGAACCGGCCAGGCCCTCCAGGGTCTCCGTCAGGGCGGGCGCCGACGCACAGTAGCGCGACAGGTGCGACTCCGGCACCCCCTCCAGGTGGGCGCGCCGGTAGTCACCCATGACGATCTTCGCCTGCTCCGGGGTGTAGCGCTCGGTGATCTGCTTGATGAGCAGCCGCAGCATCGCGGACTTCCCGGACTCGCTCTCCCCGAACACGATGAAGTGCGGGTCCGTCTCGAAGTCGACGAAGACCGGTGCGAGCGCCGACTCGTCGATGCCGATGGCGACACCGCGCTCCGGGTGCTCGTACCCCTTGGGCAGCCGTTCCGCCGGCAGCAGGGTGGGCAGCAGCCGTACGGACGGAGCATGGCTGCCCGCCCAGTTGTCGTTGACACCGCGCACGAGGATCGTCGTCGCCTCCGACAGGTCCTTCGTCTCGGAGGAGCCGTCGACCCGGGGAAGCGCCGTCATGAAGTGCAGCTTGTCCAGGCTGAGACCGCGGCCCGGCATGGTGCTGGGCACGTTCTGGGCGACCTTGCGATCGATCTCCGACTCGGTCGGGTCACCGAGGCGCAGCTCGATGCGGTTCTGCAGCATGTCCTTGAGCGCGGGCCGCACTTCGGTGTAGCGGCTGGCGGTCAGGATCACATGAACACCGAAGCCGAGACCGCGCGTCGCGATGTCGGTGACGGCGGCCTCCAGCAGCTCGTACTCCATCTTGAAGGTCGCCCAGCCGTCGATGAGGAGGAAGACGTCTCCCCAGGGCTGGTCGGGCAGCAGCCCCGCGGCCCTGCGCTGCCGGTAGGTCTGGATCGAGTCGATGCTGTTCGCGCGGAAGTACTCCTCGCGCGCGTTCAGGATGCCTTCGACCTCGCTGACCGTACGGCGTACCTTCTCCGCGTCGAGCCGGCCCGCGACCCCGCCGACGTGCGCCAGCTCCTCCATCGCGATCAGACCGCCACCGCCGAAGTCCAGGCAGTAGAACTGCACTTCGGAGGGTGTGTGGGTGAGGGCGAACGACGAGACGAGGGTGCGCAGCAGCGTCGACTTGCCGGACTGCGGGCCGCCGATGAACAGACCGTGGCCCGCACCGCCGGAGAAGTCCCGGTACAGCACGTCGCGGCGCTGTTCGAACGGCTTGTCCACCAGACCGACCGGCACATTGAGCCGGCCGAGTGCCGTGTACTCGGGCGCGGTCAGGCCACGCTCCGGGGTGACGGCCAGCTGCGGGAGCAGCTGCTCCAGCGAGGGCGCCTCCTCCAGCGGGGGCAGCCACACCTGGTGGGCGGGCGGTCCCTGGTTGACCATCCGGCCGACGATGACGTCCAGGACGGTGTCGGCGAGCGCGTCGTCCACCCCGCTGTCGGCCTCCGGCTCCTCGACCACCGGCTGCACGGGCAGCGCCACGTGTTCCGCCGTGAACAGCGCGGGCCGCAGCTGGGTGGAGCGGTTCACGCGGGACGGGCCCTCGCCGTGGTACGCCCCCGACACATACGCGGCCTTGAAGCGGACCATGGTGTCGGTGTCGTACCGCAGATAGCCGGATCCGGGGATCGAGGGCAGGTGGTAGGCGTCCGGGACACCGATCGCCGTACGGGACTCGGCGGCGGAGAAGGTGCGCAGACCGATCCGGTACGACAGATAGGTGTCCAGGCCGCGCAGTTTGCCCTCCTCCAGGCGCTGCGAGGCCAGCAGCAGATGGACACCCAGCGAACGGCCGATACGGCCGATCTGGATGAACATGTCGATGAAGTCGGGCTTGGCGGTGAGGAGTTCGGAGAACTCGTCGAGCACGATCACCAGGGAGGCCATCGGCTCGAGGGCGGCGCCCGCCGCCCGGGCCTTCTCGTAGTCGTGCAGATTGGCGTAGTTGCCGGCCGTGCGCAGCAGCTCCTGACGGCGCTGCATCTCACCTGTGATGGCGTCGCGCATACGGTCGACGAGGGTGAGGTCGTCCGCGAGGTTGGTGATGACGGCCGCGGTGTGCGGCATGTCCGCCATGCCCGCGAAGGTCGCACCGCCCTTGAAGTCCGCGAGGATGAAGTTCAGGGTCTCCGAGGAGTGCGTCACCGCGAGACCGAGCACCAGCGTCCGCAGCAGCTCCGACTTGCCGGAACCGGTGGCGCCGACGCACAGGCCGTGCGGGCCCATGCCCTCCTGCGAGGCCTCCTTGAGGTCGAGCATGACCGGCTCGCCGTTCTCGCCGACTCCGATCGGCACCCGCAGCCGTTCGTGCAGCGTGCGCGGGCGCCAGGTGCGCGAGACATCGACGGAACCCGCGTCGCCGATTCCCATGAGGTCGGTGAAGTCCAGGTTGGACAGGAGGGGTTCGCCCTCCTCCGCCGAGCCGACCCGGAAGGGGGCGAGCTGCCGGGCCAGGGACTCGGCCTGCGCGGCGCTCAGCACATCGGCCTTGCCGGTGTACGCGGACTCGTGGCCGACGAACAGCCGCATGCCCTTGGGCCTCGCGTAGACCGTCAGACCGGCGCGCAGCTCCTCCTCCAGCTCTCCCGGGGCGATCTCGAGGAAGGTGACGCCCTGAAGCCCCTCGACACTGGCGAGTTCGGAGTCCGGCGGCACCGTGCCGCCGTCGAGTACCACGACCAGGTGCGGCTGGTCGTAGACCGGGGGCGCGTCCCGGTTCCAGCGGGGCCTGTCCGCGAGCTGGTCCGCCAGCGCCTCCTCCAGCTCACCGAGGTCGTCGAAGAGGAGCCGGGCCGAGCCCGCCCCGTCCTTGGCCTTCGGGTGCTGGCTGTGCGGAAGCCACTTGATCCAGTCCCAGTCCGCCGCCGCGGAGGGGTGCGCCACCACGGCGACCAGCAGGTCCTCCGGCGAGTGCAGCGTCGTCAGCTGCGCCAGGGTCGCACGGGCGTTGCCGTAGACCGTGTCGGTGTCTCCGCACAAGGTCACATGGTAGAAGGCCCGCAGGGAGACGGAGACGGGCAGGTCGGACAGACTGCCGTGCGCGTCGAGGAAGGCCTTCATGGCCGCCGCCGTCAGCGGCTCCAGCTCCTCCTTGGGCGCGGTCTCCGGGGCGACGAGCGGAGTGTTGAGCTGCTGGGTGCCGCGGCCTATCCGTACGGAGGCGAAGTCCCCGTCGGTCGGGCGCCGCTCCCACAGCCGCCTGCCGTCGGCCGCCAGCGCCCACAGCTGGTCCGGTTCGGGATGCTGGAAGAGCTGGCTGCGCCGTTGCAGGTCGGCGGTCTTGTGTACGTCCTTGCGGACCTGCTCGAGATAGCGGAAGTAGTCACGCCGGTCCTGGGCCATGCCGGCGCCGCCGCCCTGACGGGACTTGGCGAACTGGGCGATCGCCATGGCCACGGTCGAGGCCAGCATCAGACCGCCGACCACCCGCATATAGGACGGGAGGCCCGGCATGAAGAAGAAGCCGACGGAACCCAGCATGCCCATCATGGGCAGCAGGGTCATCAGCATGCTCTCTTCGCCCTCTCGCGGAATCTCGGGGGGCGTCTCGAGTCTGATCTCGCCGTCCGGGACGACCGGGGGCGCTGTTCGCGGCGGCCGCTTGATGATGACGACGCTCACCGATGCACTCTTCCTTCGCGATTGACACGTCTTGGTACCGACGCCCCCGTGTACCGCGACCTGTTCTCGTTCGCGTAGGCGTCGTCCGCGCAGGCGTCGATCCTACTGATGCGCGCGGGGCGCCAAGGAGGCAGGACGATGGAGATGCCTGGCGGGTCCTGGGGGAAAAGAGGTAGGCAGGCCCCGTGCCCGAGGCGGCAACGGATAGGGTGGCGCTCCGTGTCGTACGCGCGGCGCGAAGACGTGAAAAAGACGTGAAGAAGCCTTGTCTAGCAGGGGGAACTACCAGGTGAGCACGGGGACTTCGACAGGTTTCTGCCGAATCACCATCGCAGCGCCGGACAGTCGTGTCGATGTGGCGCTGCCGGAGGACCTGCCGATCCAGGACCTCTTTCCCGAGATCGTCAGGCTCTCGGGCCTGGTCCAGCCGGATACCAGCCCCGCCGGCTACCACCTCGTGAGCCGCGAGGGGCAAGTGCTCGACGCCAGCCGGTCGTTGCTGGAGCACCGGGTCAAGGACGGCGAAGTGCTGCTGCTGCGCACCTTCGCCGATTCGCTGCCGCCGGCCGTGCACGACGACGTGGTGGACGCGATCGCCGCCGCGGTCAAGCAGGACCTCCGCAGCTGGAACGACAACCTGATGCGGGTCGCCGGGTTGGTCTCCGGTGCACTGCTGCTGATCATGCTCGGCTTCGTCTTCTGGTTCGCGGATCCGATACGGCACGACATGCACGGCCTCCAGGGCATCCTCGCCGGTGTGGTCGCCCTCGCCCTGACGGCGCTCGCCGGTGTGCGGGCCCGGGTGTACGACGACCGCGGTTCCGCCGTCGCGCTCGGTGTCTCGGCCCTGCCGCACGCGCTCATCGCTGGCTCCGGCGTCATCCCCCAGCACGCGGGTGAGGGCCCCGGAAGGATCCAGTTCCTCGTCGGCTGTGTGGCGGTGCTGCTCTTCTCCATCGTGCTGATCATGCTGCTGCCGCAGGGGGACGCCCCCTTCGTCGCCGCCGCGCTGGCCGCCGCGATCGGCACGCTGGCCGTGTTCTGCGGGGTGCTCACCGACGCGAAGCCCCGGGAGATCGCCGCGGGCACCGCGGTCGTCGCGCTGGCCGTCGTCGGCTTCCTGCCCGGCTGGTCGGCCCGCTTCGCCAAGCTGCCGATCGGTTTCCGCAATCCGGAGGACCTGGCCAGGGCCCGTCGCGAGGGCCGGGAGGGCGACCTGGAGGCGGTCGACGTCCAGCGCATCGTCGCCCAGACCAGCCGGGGCCACGAACTGCTGCTCGGCCTCGTCGGCGGCTGCGCCGCCGTCATCATCGGCGCGGGCGGCGCGGTGCTCGGCTTCAGCGACAGCGGCTGGGCCCAGCTCCTCGCCCTGTGCACCGGCCTCGCCGCGATGCTGCGGGCCCGTCTGTTCCGCTACACCGCCCAGGTGACGTGCCTGTTCGTGGCCGGTGTCGTCACACTCGGCCTGCTGGTGCTCGGCCTGGCGATCTCGCCCCCGACCGACATTCTCGTCGAGCTGGCGCAGGGCAACACCGGTCCCGTCGACGTACGGACCCTGTGGCTCGGTGCCTCGGTCGCGGCCGGCGTGCTGCTGCTGATCTCGATCGCCCTCATCGTGCCGCAGAAGGGGCTCTCCCCCTTCTGGGGCCGCATGCTGGACCTCGCGGACTCCCTGGTGCTGCTCTCCCTGGTCCCGGTCTGCCTGGCCGTTCTCGATGTCTACGGCAAGGTGCGCGGCGGGGTCTGACGACCGCTCGGCGGGCGGCGTTACCACCCGCCCGGGAGGGACAGCCGGCGCTTCCGTACGCCGGTCGGGCCTCTCGGCATCCGCCGCGGGTGCGGTGGATCCCGGGCATGAGGCCCTGAAGGGGGCGGTTCCCACTCCGGGGGGCCGTCCCCTTTGCCGTACGTACGGAGTGTCACTGGTTGCCGTACGTGCGGGGTGTCACTGGTTGCCGTACGTGCGGGGTGTCACTGGTTGCCGTACGTACGGAGTGTCAGTGGTCGCCGTACGTACGGAGTGTCACTTGTCGCCGTACGTGCGGAGTCTCCCCGGGGGACGGGCAAAAGTCGCGCCAGCGTGGCGTCGTGAACGCGTAAACGTCCTCCTTCGCACATCACCCTCGCGGGTACGTTCGTTGATCACGTACTCGACAACGGGGGAGTGGGATGAGCCAGTTCGGCGTCGATCCCGACACGCTGAGAGACCTTGCGGGCAAGTTCGACAGGGAAGCGAAAGGGCTGGCCGGCCCGATCGAGACCTTCGCGGCGACCGCGTCCGAGGTCGGGGAGGCCTTCGGTCTGCTCGGCGCCTGCGACGGCGCGGCGGAGAAGTACCAGAAGTTGCTGGCCGGCACCATCAAGGCGCTGGGGCAGCTCCCCGGAGTGCTCGGCAGCGACGGCGACCGGCTGCGCGTCAACGCCGCCAACTACCAACAGGCCGACCAGGCCGCCATCGGCCACCTCGACGCCGCGACCCGGCGGGCGGGTGGTCCGGCGTGAGCGTCAACGGCTGGATCGACGGCAAGGTGCTGGAGATCCTCGAGGCGTGCGGGGTGGAGCTGCCGGGCGGGGACGGCGAGACGCTCCGCTCGATCGCCCGTGCCTGGGACGCCATGGGTACCGAGCTGACCGATGTCGTACACGCCCTCGATGTCGCGATCGCGGGGGTCGATCGTCAGGGCTGGCATGGCGACGCCCGCGACGCCTTCGAGAAACACTGGCAGGAGCAGAGGCGGGTCATCACCGACGTCGCGCACAACTTCCACCAGGTGGCCGACGGGCTGCGGGCGTACGCCGACGAGATCGACAAGATCAACGAAGAGATCATCGACATCTGCGTCGAGATCGCCGAGATGGAGGTGGCCGGCGCTGCGCTGTCCTTCTTCACCGGCTTCCTCTCCGACCTGGTCGCGAACACCGCCGTGGCCGCCCGGATCGCCAGGATCGTCGACCTGGTGAAGCTCTTCACCTCGGCCGCCGAGAAGGTGGCGGCCCTGCTGGAGCGATTCGCCGCGCTCACCGAGGAAGGGGCGGCGACGCTGGCCAGGGTCCTCACCAAGGTGGCTCGGTTCAGCGCGAAGTTCCTCACCAAGGGCGGCGAGAGCCTGGTCACGAACTTCGTCGCCGACTCCGGCAGCATGATGCTCAACCAGGCCGTGCACGGTCAGCCCGTGACCGTCGGGGACGACCTCGCCGGCGGCGCTTGGGCCGCCGGCGGGACGGCCGCGTTCACCGGGGGCGGCGCGGCGCTGGCGGGCACGGCGGAGCTGACCGGCGTGGCGGGCAATATCCTCAGGGGCGACGGTCTGCTGGGCACCACGGTCAACGGTGCGGTGGGCAACGTCGCAGGTGGCCTCACGGCCGACATCGCCAACGACCAGGACGGCTCGACGATGGGCCAGGACGCGCTCACGAACGCTGCGACCGGTGCTTTCGGCAACGCCCAGAACCACGGCGTCAACCACGCCCTGGAGCAGCATGGAAGCCTTGGCGGCGAAAACCTCAGCGACCGGGGCAAGCTTGCCGACAACGCCTTCAGGAACACCGTGGGCACCACCCTGAACACGGGCGTCTACGCCGCCGGTTCGGGCATCGAGTCGGACATCCAGGACCTGGCCGAGGACGAGTGAGAGCTGTCGACGACATGAGACTTGCGGCGACCTGGACCCCGAACCCGGACCACCCGGCCACCTGGGGCGGCTTCTTCCTGGCGCTTCTCGGGATCGCCGGGTGCCTGATCGTCGTCGCCGGGGTCGCTGTGACCCTCGCCCTCTGGCGCGCTCAGGGCCGCAGGAAGTGGGGCAACTACGTCATCGGACCGGTGATCCTCGTCGTCGGCCTCGCCACCACGGGCTTCGCCTTCCGGCTGTGGTGACCCTCCGAGCCGGGCGGGTGGCCGAGCGCCGGCCAGGAGACCGCCGGCATGATCGCGGTTATTGTCGGCGCGACCCACGGCTCCGCTTCTACGCTGCCTCCATGACCTCGACCGACCACGAAGACGTCGACACCAGCGGCGAAGAAGCCGATGTCGACCAGACCGGGCTCACAGGGGAGACCGAGGAGCCCGATCAGCGGCGCCGGCCATGGAGCCCACGGCAGGCACGCCGTATACGCATCGCCGTGGCCGGGACGATCATGGCCGCGATCGCCGTCACCCTCGTCCTGGGGCTGCGCGAACAACCCTCGCTCCTGACCGTCGGTGTCTACGGCGCGGCCCTCGTCCTGTGCGGCGTGGTCGTCGAGCTCAGCCGCCGTGGCCGGACCCGCATCGGCACCTGGCTGCTGGGGACCGGGCTCGTCGCCTGTGCCGTCGCCGACCAGCTCCTGCGGGCGCTCTGAGGCCCGCCCGCCCCTCCCCACCCGCGCCGTACCTGGGCCGGGGCACCGATGCCAGGCTGGTACTGTGGTCACGACCGTGTGTGTACGCACCTTCGGCCCAGGCGAGAGCGGTTGTGCGCCCAGGGTCCGGAGGCCGCGCCCAGCGGATCCCCGCCTCCCGAGTCACGGAAGCTCCCCTGAGACGAAGACCAGGGGCACTCGGAGGCACTGATGAAGACTACGAGGAGTACGCGTGTCGCTCGACGCCGCTACGAAGAAGCAGATCATGGCCGAGTTCGGTACCAAGGAGGGCGACACCGGCTCCCCCGAGGTCCAGGTCGCGCTGCTGTCCCGCCGCATCTCGGACCTGACCGAGCACCTCAAGACCCACAAGCACGACCACCACTCCCGCCGTGGTCTGCTGATCCTGGTCGGCCAGCGCCGCCGTCTGCTGCAGTACCTGGCCAAGAAGGACATCCAGCGCTTCCGTGCGCTGGTCGACCGCCTCGGCATCCGCCGTGGTGCGGCGGGCGCCAAGTAAGACGCCGTGAAGGGAGCGGTTCCCAAACGAAGGGGACCGCTCCCTTTGCTGTACGTGCGGACTGTCACCGCCACTTTGTAGTGTGGTAGCAGAACGCACGACGTACGACACCGTGCGAGGAGCGTCCGGAGCCCCGGCCGCAGCCCCGCACACCGAACGAGGAGAAGCGCACCTCGCCGCCGCCGGTCCTCGGTAGTGGCCCCCGGGGGGAAGCGAGCCCCGGGTGCTTCGATCGAAGACCGGCCCGCACCGGATGGCGCGCTTCTCCGCCACCGTCCCCCTGCCACACGGGCAGCGAGGGACGAAGACGAGGAGAAAACGCTAGTGGAGAACGAGACCCACTACGCCGAGGCCGTCATCGACAACGGCTCCTTCGGCACCCGTACGATCCGCTTCGAGACGGGCCGCCTGGCCAAGCAGGCCGCCGGCTCCGCCGTGGCGTACCTGGACGACGACACGATGGTCCTGTCGGCCACCACCGCGTCCAAGAGCCCCAAGGACCAGCTCGACTTCTTCCCGCTGACGGTCGACGTCGAGGAGCGGATGTACGCGGCCGGGAAGATCCCCGGTTCCTTCTTCCGCCGTGAGGGCCGTCCCTCCGAGGACGCCATCCTCACCTGCCGGCTCATCGACCGCCCGCTGCGCCCGTCCTTCAAGAAGGGCCTGCGCAACGAGATCCAGGTCGTCGCCACCGTCATGGCCCTCAACCCCGACCACCTGTACGACGTCGTGGCGATCAACGCCGCGTCCGCGTCCACGCAGCTGGCCGGTCTGCCCTTCTCCGGCCCGATCGGCGGCGTCCGCGTCGCGCTGATCAACGGCCAGTGGGTCGCCTTCCCGACGCACACCGAGCTCGAGGACGCCGTCTTCGACATGGTCGTCGCGGGCCGCGTCCTGGAGGACGGCGACGTCGCGATCATGATGGTCGAGGCCGAGGCCACCGACAAGACCATCCAGCTGGTCAAGGGCGGGGCCGAGGCCCCGACCGAGGAGGTCGTCGCCGCCGGTCTGGAGGCCGCTAAGCCCTTCATCAAGGTGCTGTGCAAGGCCCAGGCGGACCTCGCCACGAAGGCCGCCAAGCCGACCGCCGAGTTCCCGATCTTCCTCGACTACCAGGACGACGTCCTGGAGGCGCTGACCGCCGCCGTCCGCCCCGAGCTGGCCCAGGCGCTCACCATCGCCGGCAAGCAGGAGCGCGAGAGCGAGCTGGACCGCGTCAAGCAGCTCGCCGCCGAGAAGCTCCTGCCGGAGTTCGAGGGCCGCGAGAAGGAGATCTCCGCGGCGTACCGCTCGCTGACCAAGACCCTGGTCCGCGAGCGCGTCATCAAGGAGAAGAAGCGCATCGACGGCCGCGGTGTCACCGACATCCGCACCCTGGCCGCCGAGGTCGAGGCCATCCCGCGGGTGCACGGCTCGGCCCTGTTCGAGCGCGGCGAGACCCAGATCCTGGGCGTCACCACGCTGAACATGCTGCGCATGGAGCAGCAGCTCGACACCCTCTCCCCGGTGACGCGCAAGCGCTACATGCACAACTACAACTTCCCGCCGTACTCCACCGGCGAGACCGGCCGAGTCGGCTCCCCCAAGCGCCGCGAGATCGGCCACGGTGCCCTCGCCGAGCGCGCCCTGGTCCCGGTCCTGCCCGCGCGCGAGGAGTTCCCCTACGCGATCCGTCAGGTGTCCGAGGCCCTCGGCTCCAACGGCTCGACGTCCATGGGCTCGGTGTGCGCCTCCACCATGTCGCTGCTGAACGCCGGTGTGCCGCTGAAGGCCCCGGTCGCCGGTATCGCCATGGGTCTGATCTCCCAGGAGATCGACGGCGAGACGCACTACGTGACGCTGACCGACATCCTCGGCGCCGAGGACGCCTTCGGCGACATGGACTTCAAGGTCGCCGGCACCAAGGAGTTCGTGACCGCCCTCCAGCTCGACACCAAGCTGGACGGCATCCCGGCCTCGGTCCTGGCCGCGGCCCTCAAGCAGGCCCGCGACGCCCGTCTCCACATCCTCGACGTGATGATGGAGGCCATCGACCGGCCCGACGAGATGTCCCCGCACGCCCCGCGGATCATCACCGTCAAGATCCCGGTCGACAAGATCGGTGAGGTCATCGGCCCCAAGGGCAAGATGATCAACCAGATCCAGGAGGACACCGGCGCCGAGATCACGATCGAGGACGACGGCACGATCTACATCGGTGCCGCCGACGGCCCGTCCGCCGAGGCCGCCCGCGCCACGATCAACAGCATCGCCAACCCGACCATGCCGGAGGTCGGCGAGCGCTACCTGGGCACGGTCGTGAAGACGACCACCTTCGGCGCGTTCGTCTCGCTGCTCCCGGGCAAGGACGGTCTGCTGCACATCTCGCAGGTCCGCAAGCTCGCCGGCGGCAAGCGCGTGGAGAACGTCGAGGACGTGGTGGCCGTGGGCCAGAAGGTCCAGGTCGAGATCGCCGAGATCGACTCCCGCGGCAAGCTCTCCCTCATCCCCGTGATCGAGGGCGAGGAAGCGGAAGCGGGCGACGACGCGAAGGACGACACCGACAAGTGACGTCCCGTAGCTTCAAGGCGACGGCCCGCACCTCCTCGGAGGCGCGGGCCGTCGCCCGTACCCAAACCCTGATCAAGGGGGTGAACGGCATCGGCACTGTCCGTAAGACCACCCTTCCGGGCGGACTGCGTGTCGTCACCGAGACCCTCCCCTCGGTGCGCTCCGCCACGTTCGGCATCTGGGCGCATGTCGGTTCGCGCGACGAGACGCCGGCCCTGAACGGCGCCACGCACTACCTCGAGCACCTGCTCTTCAAGGGCACGGAACGGCGCAGCGCGCTGGACATCTCGGCCGCGATCGACGCGGTCGGCGGCGAGATGAACGCGTTCACGGCGAAGGAGTACACGTGCTACTACGCGCGCGTGCTCGACACCGACCTGCCGCTGGCGATCGACGTGGTCTGCGACATGCTCACCGGCTCGCTGATCCGCGAGGAGGACGTCGACATCGAGCGCGGCGCGATCCTCGAGGAGATCGCGATGACGGAGGACGACCCGGGCGACTGTGTGCACGACCTCTTCGCGCACACGATGCTCGGCGACACCCCGCTCGGCCGCCCGGTCCTCGGCACGGTCGACACGGTCAACGCCCTGACCGCGGACCGGATCCGCCGCTTCTACCGCAAGCACTACGACCCCACCCACCTGGTGGTCGCGTGCGCCGGCAACGTCGACCACGCCAAGGTCGTACGCCAGGTGCGGGCCGCCTTCGAGAAGGCCGGCGCGCTCACCCGGTCCGACGCCGAGCCCCTCGGACCGCGTGACGGCCGCCGCGCCATCCGCACCACCGGCCGGGTCGAGCTGCTGTCCCGCAAGACCGAGCAGGCGCATGTCGTCCTCGGCATGCCGGGCCTGGCCCGCACCGACGAGCGTCGCTGGGCCCTCGGGGTGCTGAACACGGCGCTCGGCGGCGGGATGTCCTCCCGGCTGTTCCAGGAGGTCCGCGAGAAGCGGGGCCTCGCCTACAGCGTGTACTCGTACACCTCCGGCTTCGCCGACTGCGGCCTGTTCGGCGTCTACGCCGGCTGCCGCCCCAGCCAGGTGCACGACGTCCTCAAGATCTGCCGTGACGAGCTGGACCATGTGGCGGAGCACGGCCTGTCCGACGACGAGATCGCCCGTGCCATCGGTCAGCTGCGCGGTTCCACGGTCCTCGGGCTGGAGGACACGGGCGCGCTGATGAACCGTATCGGCAAGAGCGAGCTGTGCTGGGGCGACCAGATGTCCGTCGACGACATGCTGGGCCGGATAGCCGAGGTCACCCCGGACGACGTCCGGTCCGTGGCCCGGGACGTGCTCGGGCAGCGGCCCTCGCTGTCGGTCATCGGCCCGCTGAAGGACAAGCAGGCGTCCCGTCTGCACGATGCGGTCGCGTAATCCCCTCCGGTAAGGAAGCAAGAGAGATGAGCAAGCTGCGCGTGGCGGTCCTGGGCGCCAAGGGCCGGATCGGTGCTGAGGCGGTACGGGCCGTCGACGCCGCCGAGGACATGGAACTGGTGGCGGCACTCGGCCGGGGCGACCAGCTGGAGACCCTCGTCGACACGGGGGCCCAGGTGGCGGTGGAGCTGACCACGCCGGCCTCGGTGATGGACAATCTCGACTTCTGTGTACGGCACGGCATCCACGCCGTGGTGGGCACGACGGGCTGGACCGACGAGCGCCTCGCGCAGCTGAGGGACCGGCTCGCCCAGTCGCCGGAGACGGGCGTCCTCATCGCCCCGAACTTCTCCATCGGCGCCGTGCTGACCATGAAGTTCGCCGAGGTGGCCGCCCCGTACTTCGAGTCCGTCGAGGTCGTCGAGCTGCACCATCCGAACAAGGTGGACGCCCCCAGCGGCACCGCCACGCGCACCGCTCAGCTCATCGCCGCCGCCCGGGAGAAGGCGGGTAGCGCCCCGCAGCCGGACGCCACGGTGACGGCTCTGGACGGCGCCCGCGGGGCGAACGTGGACGGGGTGCCGGTGCACGCGGTCCGGCTGCGCGGTCTGCTCGCCCACCAGGAGGTGCTGCTCGGCGGCGAGGGCGAGACCCTCACCATCCGCCATGACTCGCTGCACCACAGCAGCTTCATGCCGGGCATCCTGCTCGGTGTCCGCCGCGTCGTGACCACTCCGGGCCTCACCTTCGGCCTGGAGCACTTCCTCGACCTGAAGTAGAAGCGGCCGTCCATGCGCGCGAAGCTCACCTACGCCGTCACGGCCGCCGTCCTGGTCGTCTACCTCGTCCTCGTCGGCAGCCGTGGAGTGCTGCTGATCCAGGCGGGCACCGCGGTCACCGTCCCCTTCGGCATCGCGGTGCTGATCCTGCCGGTCATCGGCGTGTGGTTCCTGTGGAAGAACACCCAGTTCGTCCGCAAGGCCAACCGGCTCGCCGCCGAGCTGGACGCCGAGGGCGGTCTGCCGGTCGACGAACTCAGGCGCACTCCCGGCGGCCGGATCGACCGCGACTCCGCCGACGAGGTCTTCGCCCGGCGCAGGGCGGAGACGGAGGCGGCCCCGGACGACTGGCGCAGCTGGTTCCGGCTGGCCGTCGCCTACCACGACGCCCGCGACACGCCCCGGGCCCGCAAGGCGATGCAGCGGGCGATCGCCCTGCACGAGGGCAGGCCGGTCACGCGCTGACGACCGCCGTCGCCGCCCGGCGACAGGCCGCGCCCGCCCCGGCCCGACGACCGGCCGTCGGGGAAGTGTGGCCGGCACGGACGACCAAGGGGCCGTCCCGCGTCAGCGGGCGGCCCCTCTTCGTCTTTGTCGTCGCACGGCAGGCCCTGCGTCGGGACGCCCACGGACGGGCTCCTGGCGGGTCAGACCCGGCCGTACTCCGCTGCCCACGCCTCGACCGTGTCCGCCGCCCGGTCGAAGGCCTGCGGGCGCGCCAGGAAGTCGGCGCCGTGCGTGGTCAGCAGCGGCGGCAGCTCGCCGGCCGGACGATCCTTGCGTACGAGGACCAGCGCCTGTCCCTGCACCGTGCGCGGAAGCCCGAGCCAGCGCACCGGCTGCTGGGCCGTCCGCACCGAGACGACCCGCTCCCAGGGTGTCGTACGCGTGGCGAAGAAGCCCACCCGGCGCAGCCCTCGAGCGCTCACCCAGACGCCCATGCGCAGCAGCCGCAGGGCCCCGGCGATGACGACCAGCGCGATGGCGAAGACCGTGACGGCGCCCGACAGTGTGCCCGTGAGCGCGATGACGACGGCCGCGAAGAGCACATACGAGGCCAGGAGCAGCAGAAGCGCGGCCACTCCCACCCGCCAGGGGCCGGGGCGGTAGGGGCGCCGCCAGCGGTCGCGGTCGTCATACGGCAGCGGGGTGTCGTCCGCTGCCTGCTCGAAAGCACGGTCGGCCGTCAGAAAGGGCAGGGGCACGGCTGATCCTCACTCGCTCATGGGGCTGTGCCCGGTGAGGCTATCGAGCCGTGTCCTGGCTCACCACCCTCGGGGGGCCGAGGGGGTGCACCTGTGCGCCAGTCGGACGGCAGAGGCGTCTCAGCGTCCGTCGGAGGCCTCGGAGTGCTGCGTAGCCGCGGGCGACTGGTGCGACATCGACGGCATGCCTATGACCAGGGCGCCCACGAGCCCGGCCACGATGGTGAGCCCCATCAGCCAGCGCCCGGCCATCTGGCCGACCGAGGCACGCTCACGGGGCGGGCGCGTGACATTGCTGCGGAAGGAGTCGGCCTCGGCGAGGAAGGCGAACGGTACGGGCTCGCGCCGACGGAACATGGGGAGCGCATCTCCTCTGGTGGCTCGAAGGGACCGGGATTCCCGGGGCTGGTGGAGGACCGGGTGACCCGAACGGGGCGACGTCACTCATATAGACGCGCGAAACCGGCGGAAGGTGCCCTGTTTCGCCGATTTCGCCGAACTTCGCCGGCGAATGTCGTGAACCCGCACCGAACGCCCCGTTGTCGGTGCCGGGCCGTAGAGTGGGCGCCGCCCGAGCCTGTGATGGGAAGGATCCTCTACGCCGTGACCGACACCCCCGCCGACGACCTCAAGCCCAGCTTCCGCAGCGACGTCACCGTCGAGCTGGTCAAGCACAGCGCGGCCGACTCCGACGTGCTGTGGGCCGCCCGTGTCTCCACCGCCGGCGAGCAGTCGCTCGAGGAGCTGAGGAAGGACCCGGAGCGCTCCAAGGGGCTGATCAACTACCTGATGCGGGACCGGCACGGCAGCCCCTTCGAGCACAACTCGATGACGTTCTTCATCAGCGCCCCGATCTTCGTCTTCCGCGAGTTCATGCGGCACCGCGTGGGCTGGTCGTACAACGAGGAGAGCGGGCGCTACCGCGAGCTCCAGCCGGTCTTCTACGTCCCCGACGAGTCCCGCAAGCTCGTCCAGGAGGGCCGTCCCGGGCAGTACCGGTTCGTGGAGGGCACCCGGGCGCAGCAGGAGCTGGTGGGCCGAGTCATGGAGGACACGTACGCGCAGGCGTACGAGGCGTACCAGGAGATGCTCGCCGCCGGTGTCGCCCGGGAGGTCGCCCGTTCGGTCCTTCCCGTCGGCCTGTTCTCGTCGATGTACGCGACCTGCAACGCTCGCTCGCTCATGCACTTCCTCGGCCTGCGCACCCAGCACGAACTGGCCAAGGTGCCCTCGTTCCCGCAGCGGGAGATCGAGATGGTCGGCGAGAGGATGGAGGCGGAGTGGGCCAAGCTCATGCCTCTCACCCACGGCGCCTTCAATGCCAATGGTCGCGTGGCGCCGTAACCCCGCGCGTGCTCATGGGCCCGGTACAGATGTGCGGTCAGTCGAGCGAAGTGTCCGTATTGCGGCATTTCGAGAAGTTCATCTAGCCTGATCAAACGGACCCGGCACTGCTTGAACCCCCGAGCAGGCAGTGCCGGGTTCCACCTTTGTCCGGACTTTCCCCGCACCCCGAGGGCAGACCTCGCCGTGAGCAGCGAGTAGCGTGTACGCCATGGCTCCGACCTCCACTCCGCAGATCCCCTTCGGGCGGATCCTCACCGCCATGGTCACGCCGTTCACGGCGGACGGCGCACTCGACCTCGACGGCGCGCAGCGGCTCGCCGCCCACCTGGTGGACGCAGGCAACGACGGCCTGATCATCAACGGCACCACCGGCGAGTCGCCCACCACCAGCGATGCGGAGAAATCGGACCTGGTGCGGGCCGTCCTGGAGGCGGTCGGCGACCGCGCCCACATCGTCGCCGGTGTCGGCACGAACGACACCCACCACAGCATCGAGCTGGCGCGCGCGGCGCAGAAGGCCGGCGCACACGGACTGCTCACCGTGACGCCGTACTACAACAAGCCCCCGCAGGAGGGCCTGTACCGGCACTTCAAGGCCATCGCCGACGCCACCGAGCTGCCGGTCATGCTCTACGACATCCCGGGCCGCAGCGGTGTCCCGATCACCACGGAGACCCTCGTCCGCCTCGCCGAGCACCCGCGGATCGTCGCCAACAAGGACGCCAAGGGCGACCTCGGCCGCGCCAGCTGGGCCATCGCCCAGTCCGGCCTCGCGTGGTACTCCGGCGACGACATGCTCAACCTGCCCCTGCTCTCGGTGGGCGCGGTGGGCTTCGTCTCGGTGGTCGGCCATGTCGTCACCCCGGAGCTGAGGGCGATGGCCGAGGCCTACGGCAGCGGTGACGTCCAGAAGGCACTGGAGATCCACCAGAAGCTGCTCCCGGTCTTCACCGGCATGTTCCGCACCCAGGGCGTGATGACCACCAAGGCGGCGCTCGCGCTTCAGGGCCTGCCCGCCGGACCGCTGCGCGCGCCCATGGTCGAGCTCTCGCCCGAGGAGACCGCCCAGCTCAAGATCGATCTTGCTGCCGGCGGGGTAGAGCTCTGACACGGACTTCACAACTGAATAGGCAGGACCCAGGAGCCTGCACCCCACACAACAACTGCTTTTGCACGAACGTCACGCGCGCCACGTGCCCCTACAGGTACGTGGCGTGCGTGGTGAGGAGAGTCTTTTGAGTCATCCGCATCCTGAACTCGGCCCTCCGCCGAAGCTCCCGGAAGGTGGCCTCCGGGTCACCCCGCTCGGTGGCCTCGGGGAAATCGGCCGGAACATGACCGTCTTCGAGTACGGCGGCCGCTTGCTGATCGTCGACTGCGGAGTGCTTTTCCCCGAGGAGGAGCAGCCCGGAATCGACCTGATCCTGCCGGACTTCTCGTCCATCCGCGATCGCCTCGATGACGTGGAGGGCATCGTCCTCACCCACGGGCACGAGGACCACATCGGCGGCGTCCCGTACCTGCTGCGCGAGAAGCCCGACATCCCGTTGATCGGCTCCAAGCTGACCCTCGCCCTGATCGAGGCGAAGCTCCAGGAGCACCGCATCCGCCCGTACACGCTCGAGGTGGCGGAGGGCCAGCGGGAGCGGGTCGGCCCCTTCGACTGCGAGTTCATCGCGGTCAACCACTCCATCCCGGACGCCCTCGCGGTCGCGATCCGGACCCCGGCCGGCATGGTCGTCCACACCGGCGACTTCAAGATGGACCAGCTGCCGCTGGACAACCGTCTGACCGACCTCCACGCGTTCGCGCGGCTGAGCGAGGAAGGCATCGACCTTCTCCTCGCCGACTCCACCAACGCCGAGGTTCCCGGGTTCACCCCGCACGAGCGCGACATCTCCAATGTCCTGCGCCAGGTCTTCGCGGGCGCCCGCAAGCGGATTATCGTGGCGAGTTTCGCCAGCCACGTCCATCGCATTCAGCAGATCCTGGACGCCGCGCACGAGTACGGCCGCCGGGTCGCCTTCGTGGGCCGCTCCATGGTCCGCAACATGGGCATCGCGCGGGACCTCGGCTACCTCAAGGTGCCGCCCGGCCTGGTGGTGGACGTCAAGACACTGGACGACCTGCCGGACGACGAGGTCGTGCTGGTGTGCACGGGCTCGCAGGGCGAGCCGATGGCCGCGCTGTCGCGTATGGCGAACCGCGACCATCAGATCCGCATCGTCCAGGGCGACACGGTGATCCTCGCCTCGTCGCTGATCCCCGGCAACGAGAACGCGGTGTACCGCGTGATCAACGGACTGACCCGCTGGGGCGCCAACGTCGTGCACAAGGGGAACGCGAAGGTGCACGTCTCGGGCCACGCGTCCGCGGGCGAGCTGCTGTACTTCTACAACATCTGCCGCCCGAAGAACCTGATGCCGGTCCACGGCGAGTGGCGCCATCTGCGGGCGAACGCCGAACTGGGCGCGCTCACGGGTGTCCCGCACGACCGGATCGTCATCGCCGAGGACGGCATCGCCGTCGACCTCGTCGAGGGCAAGGCGAGGATCTCGGGCAAGGTCCAGGCCGGATACGTGTACGTCGACGGCCTCTCGGTCGGCGACGTCGGGGAGCCGGCGCTCAAGGACCGCAAGATCCTCGGCGACGAGGGCATCATCTCGGTCTTCGTCGTCGTAGACGCCTCGACGGGCAAGATCACTGGTGGCCCCCATGTGCAGGCCCGCGGCTCGGGCATCGAGGACTCCGCCTTCGGCGATGTGCTTCCGAAGATCACGGAGGCGCTGGAGCGCTCCGCCCAGGACGGCGTCGTCGAGCCACACCAGCTCCAACAGCTGATCCGGCGGACCCTGGGCAAGTGGGTCTCGGACTCCTACCGGCGTCGGCCGATGATCCTGCCCGTGGTGGTTGAGGTCTGACGCCTGGTCAAGTCCTCATGCAGGTGAACCGGGAGCGGGGCCCCTCGATTTGCATCGAGGGGCCCCGCTCCAGTACGTTTACGGCTCCGCCAGCGGGGGAACCCGGCGCCACCGAGCGTCAGGGACCACCCCGGCAGGGTGGAAATTCCGACTCAGAGTCTCTGATAAAGTCGGAGCCGCCGGAAAGGGAAACGCGGGAGCGGGAACCTGGAAAGCGCCGAGGAAATCGGATCGAGAAAAGATCTGATAGAGTCGGAAACACCGAAGGGAAGCACCCGGAGGAAAGCCTGAGAGAGTCTCTCGGGTGAGTACGAAGGAAGCGTCCGTTCCTTGAGAACTCAACAGCGTGCCAAAAGTCAACGCCAGATA
>NZ_JBIVNO010000034.1:0-47512 GCF_044753645.1 Streptomyces sp. NPDC093261 | reverse complement strand
TCCGAGTAGTCCTTCATCGCCATCGGCGGTGTTCTCGCTTCCTCCGGATCAAGCAGATCCAGTATCAGCGTGTCCACCACTCAGGGGGAGGTCCCGGTCCCTGCCGTTCCCGTTGAGGATGTGCTGATGCTCTGGCATGGGCACAGCATGCGGTGGTGTTGCGCCTTCTGTCACTAACGCGTTGATGCGACGAAGCCCAGGCCGGGTGGATTGGCTTCGTGTGCGTCTGTGGTGCCGTGTGAGGGCACACTTGTTCACCGAGAACGTGTCGCTGCTTCTGACCTGTGGTCAAGCGGCTGCGTGGCCCTGTCGCTTGGTGACGAGGTTGGCGAACGACTGATCACGAGGCTCATCGGGACCGACATGGGTAAGGACGTCGTTGTGATGCCCGGTGACGGCCCATCCCTCAACATCCCCTGAGTCGCCGGTCGTTCGGGGGCTGGACCAAGACGTTCACCGACCCCCGCCTCTGCGCGGCCATCGTCGATCGCCTGACCTTCAACGGCACCATCATCGAGACCGGCCCGAGTTCTACCGACTCGCCCAGACCCGGGCCAAGCAGCAGGCCGGCCGATAGCAGGACGCGCACACATCCGCCGGACCGTCGTGTGGTTTGATCACGCCCGACGAAATCGTCGCGGCGGTGGGAGGACACGATGGCGGCTCGCGCGGTGCTTTTCGCCCTGGACGCCCAGGACGCCGAACGCATCCTGGCCTGCCCGGGTGATGACGAGGTCATCGAACTGGTCGAAGAGGTCGAGGACCGTTGGGACATGGACCACCTCTTCGAACTCGACAAGTCCTGGGATGCCCTGCACCGCTGCTTCACCGACGGCGACCTCGCCTTCGAGAACGGCGAGTACCCCTTGTCGCACGTCATCCTCGGAGGGGTGCCCCTGCACGAGGGCGACGACTACATCGTCTGCTACGTCGCCCCGGACCAGGTCCGCGAGGTCGCAGCAGCCCTGGAACCCCTGGGCAACCAGTGGCTGAGCAATCGCTTCGCCACGCTGACGTTCGAGGCCTACCAGGGTACCGGCGACGCCGAGGACATCGCCTACACGCAGGCCTTCCTGCCGGGGCTGAAGAACTTCTACCACACCGCGGCGCAGAACGGCCGCGCGGTCATCTTCACCGTCGATCAGTAGGCCGGGGCCGCCCCGAACCGGAAGACACTCTCCGCGAAGTCCCCGCTCGGACCAACTCGGACCGGAAAAGTGGGGCCACTTCGCGTCGTTACCGCCGGCTGACCCCGCTACCGTGTTCCCGGGGGTGTCCATCACGCCGCAGCGGCTGGTCTGCGACGCCATGGGCGGTTGGGTGGCCAGGCTCCGTGGCACGAACGAGCAGTACGTGTACGCGCGGACCTTCCTTGACCGGAGCCGCACCGCCCCCTACGGGTGGCCGCTGCCCGGGGCCGGCCCGTATGAGTGTCGGGAGATCGGCCCGTATGGGAAGTTCTCCGGGTTCTTCGTGGTGAGGGGCGCCCTCCGGCGCAAGGTGCAGCTGGTGACCGCGGAGGACGCCGCGCGCATGGCCCGCCGGATGGGTCCGCAGGCTGCCGAGTCCTGACCTGCGGTGGTTCGGCAACGGTTCGTCGTTCTCCTCCCCCCGCACAAGGCAGGCGGTTGTGGGGGCTGACCTGCACTTTTCTGGTGCGAGGGCACTCGTCTGGCACGCGGGGGAGAAGCAGAGTACGACGACAGGCAGTCACTCGGATATTCGGTGCCTCAGCCTCAGTGAGAGCTCGTCGCGAATGTCTGCCGCGAGGACTCCGCCCTGACCCCAGGTGACGACCAGATCGGCCAGGTGGCGCAGTTTGATGTCGGTGCACATGGACGTCTCGCGGAGCACGTCCCAGGCTTCGGCGGGTGTCATCTGTCCCACGGCGATGATGACACCGATCGCCTGGTCGATCACCGCGTGGGAGATCAGTGCATGCTGAAGCTGAGCAACCTGCGTTTCCAACTGCTTGATCCGGTGGGGCTGGGTCTCCGGCTCCTGGACCGCGCCCGGGAGCTTGCCGGCGTGGGCTTCCACGTCGCCTCCGTGGTGTGGGGGTGGTCGGCGTTCCATGTGCCCTGCCTTGCGTCAGGTATGCCCCTGCTTGATCCGGGGGCCTGTCCCCCCACCGTCACGTCACACGGAGGGGTGAGCGTGCGACATCCGGCGCTGCCGTCGCTCGAGCTGGTCGCCACCACGCCGAGGATTGCGACAGGGCGGACCTTCGTGAGGGTGGGCACTGGTGCCCACCCGTCTACCTCTCCGCCTCGTTCTCGAAGTGCAGGGAGATCGACTGCAGGACGTCCGCTGTGGAGACATCGGCGCGCCCCCCGTCATGGACTTCGGCGAGCTGTACGAAAGCGAGCGCGAACGCGGAAGTGATCTGGGCGATGGCCGGCCCGAGCTCCTTGCTCACGGCGGCTGCGACCTCTTGAGCGCTAGCGTCGGCGGGAACCTCGATCCGCGGCAGCATCTCCTCGAGGAGCGCGGAGACCGCTTCGCTCTGCGTCACGTCACCGTCGGGGTTCTCGCGCACTCGGCGCCGCAACTCCAACGCCTCCGTCAGGATGCCAACGACCCGTTGCATGATCTCTCGCTGCTCCATGCGGGCATGGTACGCCGCGGCGCCGGCAGGGCAGCGATTACCGCCCCGACCTCGGCGGTAGCGCCGTCGTCGACCGTCATACCTTCATCGGCACCAACACCGAGGCCGGCACCGACTCCTACCGCCTCGCCGGCACTCCGCGCCCGAGGCCAGGAACCCGCCAAGACCGGCTGAGACCTTGCCCGCGGTGCCGGTGTACTGCCTGGGCACGCACGGCGTGGCGTCAGCGTCCTCGAGGAAGCCGGTGTCGTCGACGATCAACGCCTCCGGCCGGATCACGTCCCGCGTCTTCCACGTGGGTTGGCGGAGTCCTTGGGCATGGTCCGCGCAGCAGGTAGCCTGCGAGGAACCAGGAGCATTCCCCGGAGCGGCCTCATGGAGATCACATGGCGTCGGATCGAGGAGCAGGACTTCCCTCTGCTGCGCATGTGGCTCCGGCAACCCCATGTGAAGCGTTGGTGGAATCACGAGACCACAGCCGACGCGGTGGCACGCGACTTCGGTCCCGCTGCCCGAGGCGAGGAGCCCTCGGAGGACCTCCTCGCCTTCCTCGAAGGTCGACCGGTCGGTCTCGTACAGCGTTCACGCCTGCGCGACTACCCCGAGTACCTGGCCGAGCTGGCGGCCATCGTCCCGGTACCTGACGGCGCGATGACCATCGACTACCTGATCGGCGATTCCCGTCAGACCGGCCAGGGCATCGGCACGGCGATGATCCACTCCGTCATCGTGCGAACCTGGGCTGAACACCCGGCCGCCCCGTGCGTTCTCGTCCCGGTGGTGGCAGCCAATCGTCCTTCGTGGCGCGCGCTCGAGCGAGCAGGGCTGCGCCGGGTCGGGGTCGGAAACCTGGAGCCGGACAACCCGGTCGACGACCGGACCCACTACCTCTACCGCGTCGATCGGCCGGGGACCGGCGGCTGGCGGTCTCACCTGCCCGCTGACCAGAACGCTCAGCCTCGCCCAAGCACACATCCGCCAGGTGGAACGCTCAGTCACACTTGCTGTGACCGTGCACAGTAGTTGGCCCGTTGGGCCAGGTCCGTGCTCAGCCACGTGAGAGACGTCGAAGCCGGCCGGACGGGTCAGGGTGTGGGCGAGGCCTCGGTGAGTGACATCCAGGCGCGGACCGTCTCCTGGCGCGAACCGCTCGCTGTGCTCGCGGCCACTGCCTCCGCGTCCTCGACAGAGCACGGTGTACCTGCTCGGGTGAGCAGGACGAGTGGCCACTCGGGGCCCGCGCCGGCCGGCTCTCCATCGAAGGCGCCCCAGTCCCAGGGCCCGTCGTGTCCCGGTCCGCCGCCCGAAGGGCCAGTCCGAGCAAGCCCTCCACGTCGACACCCGAACGGCAAACGGCCTGGTCAGGTGCGTCCGAGCGCTCGGCGAGCGGGCCGCCGCCGAGCTCAAGGAACGCTGGCGCGCGCTCAAGCATGTCATGCTCAGCCCGTGCCGCATCGGCGACATCGCCCGCGCCACCCTCGTCCTCAACAGGCAATGGAAGTGATCCTCGTGTCGTGAAGACAGTCGCGGCGGCGATGTCGCGCCGTGGGTTCGAATCCCACAGGCTCGACGCCAGAACGGTCTCCGACTAGCAACACCGGTCGGGTGGCCGTGCCACTCGTCCGCTGAACTCAGGAATCGAGGACGGCAGCGACGGCCTCGATCTCGACCAGCTGGTTCTCATAGCCAAGTACGGTGACACCCAGCAACGTACTTGGGACATCATGATCACCGAACGCGTCCCGGACCACCTTCCAAGCGGTGACCAGGTCCTCGCGCCGGGCCGAGGCGACGAGGACGCGCGTGCTGACGACGTCCTGGAGTGTTGCACCGGCGGCGGCCAGAGCCGTCTCCATGTTCTCGACTGCTTTGGCAGCCTGGCCCGCGTAGTCCCCGATCGCTGCCGTGGAGCCGTCGTCGTTCAGCGGGCAGGCACCAGCGAGGAAGATCAGGCGGGAGTCGGCGGGTGCCGTAGCCGCGTAGGCATACTCGGCGACGTCGGAGAGCGAGGCGGAGCGGATCAGAGTGACGGTACGAGGCATGCCGGTCAGTCCTTTCGCGTCGAAGGTTGAGCGCGGGCATTTTGCCAATGCTCTGCCGGGGCCCGCCTCCCATTTCCTTACCGCCCCCACGCGATGAGTGGCTGCGTCACGGGTCCCACCCGCAGCCGCAGCCGCCGGCATGGCCAGGGGACCTGTTCGGGCGGGCCGATCCGCCCGACTCGCACCACTCATTCACGAAGATCATTTCCCTGAGAAAACGTCACTCACTGTCCTGTCGCTGGAACCCGAGCTGTACGCGGCCACCGGCATTACTCCACTGAACCCGGCCTGACCTTCGGCCTGGCGGGTCTGCGGTGCGGGCGGCAGACGCTTGTCAGGACGGTGGGTATGGAAAACGAGACGACGACGCACGACGTGGCTTTGTTCACGAGACACGGTTCTGGTCCAAGCTCTGTGGAGCGGTGACGCTGAGTGTTGTCGACCGCATGTGATTGGGTGCGCGGAGAGTTCTGCGGCCCTCACCTTCGGGGGGATCATCTATGTCTCAGTACCCATCGCTGACTCGGGCCCAGACGGAGGCGCTCGTGGACCTCGCCTGGTTCATCGAGAGCGCGGACGACGAGCACATGGATCAGGACGATGCGGTGAAGGCACTGGAGGGTGTCGCCGCGGTGGTGGATCGCATGTCATGCGTGCAGAGCTCCAGCAGGTGATCGAGGCAATGACCGCAGCCGAGACCGATCCTGGGCGCCGTGAATTTCTGGAAGCGTTCCCGGACGGCTTCGGACTCGTGGAGTAGCCGCCAACCGGGTCCGGTCAGGAAGCGAGGAGGACTCGCTTCCTCAGGAGCGCAAAGCCGGCGCGTCCGTACATCTGGCGCTTCACATTTTGATTCGGTTGACGTGGCCTTCGACGACGCCGGAGCTCCAGGGAAGGATCGGGCCGGCGGTGACGGCGGCGGCGGTCGACGGCGAACGGGATTCGTGGACGGAAGCCGGCTGCGGTAATCCGCTTGATGCGCAGTCGGGTGGACGTGTCAGGCTTGCGCGGTGATGGTCGACCTGGCCCCCGGTTATCCGACCGGGGACGATGTGGACCCCGCGCGTCATCCCTTCGACAGCGCTTGGGTGCCGCAGGTCGTGCGGTCGCTCGGGCCCGCCCAGAGGGTGCCCCGTCGCCCCGGCCTGGCTCTCGCCGACCCGGCGATGAGCGGATGGAGCCTGGACACGGGCCGACCCTGGGCCGACGCGATGTCGCACGCCCTCGCCGAGCACTACGGCCACTGGACCGTGGGCTGGCGCTGGGCGCACGACGAGGGGGACTTCGACGGAGGACCGGTCGGGAACTGGTGCTGCCCCAGGGACTCGATCACCACCCCGGAGGAGACCCTCGCCCGTGTTGTCGCGGCGCTCAGCGAGTGGCGCGAGTGGTGACCTGGGCCCCCGCCGGCCCGACTGCATCGGCATACCCGGTGCCCCTGCCGCTGGGGGTGTGGCTGTGGCTGGTCTCTCCCCAGCCGTACTTGCCGGTTCCCGCGTCGGGCGGCATACCTCAAGACGTCCTCCACGAGGACACGCTCCCGCAGCGCCCCAAGTACCTGTTCCGGGCCGACCGGGGAACGTTCCAGCACACCTTGGCCCGGCTGCCGGGCGTTCGCAGCCCGTGGCTGCGAACGATCCTCGAGAACCTCACGCAGGACAGATCGGCCGCCCTCTTCCAGGGCCTGCCGCGAAAGTGGATCAAGGTCGTAGATGATCACCGTTTGTGGGGCGTGGTCATCTGACGAACGGCCAGTGAGCCCGCTTGGAACCCTGGCTACCTGTTGGTAAGCCAGTCTTCCGCGGACCTGGACGCATCGAAAACTGCCGCTCCCGTCCGGACGGAGTCCGCGCCGGCCGGGCCTACGGCTCGCGCGCGAATCGCGCCTACCTGCGCAGAGGCGGCGTGCGGTGCACCATCCCGGAGAAGGCCGACCAGATCCGCAACCGCAAGAGGCCCGGTTCCCGCGATGGCCGCCCGCCGAAGTTCGACAAGGGCGACTACGAGCAGCGGCACGCAATCGAATGCGGGATCAACCGACTGAAACGCCATCGCGCGGTCGCCACGAGATACGACAAACTCGCCGTCCGCTATCACGCGACCGTGCTGGTCGCAGCCATCAACGAGTGGCTATGACCAGCACGGACCTGATTCGTCCTAGCGGTTGATGTCGAGTGCTGTTCCGTACAGCCGATCCACCTTCAACCGAATGACCACTCGGCGCTCGGCAACCAACTGCTCCAGAAACGCGTCTTCGTTCTCCGGCTTCGCAGCCTGCGGGATCATTCCGAGCAGTTCCCGACCAACCGCATCACCAGGAACCGTCGTGATCTCCGAGACCTCGGCCTCGCCTTCGGCCACGGCGAACGACCACACGTCGCCGCCCTGCACATGCAGTGAGGCACGCGGATCGCGCCGAAGGTGCCCGACCTTGATGCGGTCGACCGTCGTTGCGAACCGCACGATGCGGGCCTCGGAGTCCCAGCTGTACAGCATGGTGGTCAGGTGAGGATGGCCACTGCGCTTGACGGTGGCGAGCGTGCCGAACTGCTGCTTGCCAAGCAGGTTGGAGAGGGCTTCGTCGGACAGTGGGCGAGGCGCTGGTCCTTGAGTCATGACGTGATCAACATCCGTAGCCGTCTAACAATTTCGTGGACACAGTGAGCCCCATCCCCACTTTCACAACACGCCCTGCTAGGGCTTGGTCAGGTTCACTCGTGGCTGGCGTGTCCATCCGGCTGCGGGTGTTGTTTGGGTGGTGCGACACCTGGGGAGACGGCCGAGGTCCGGGAGGACCTGGAGGCGTTCACGGCGGAGTTGTTCGACGCGTTCTTCCGTGCTGACCAGCGGCGGTGGGGCAGGTGTGTGTGCGGTGGCCGTGCCAGGGCAGCCAAACCACCAAGGTCAAGCGTGACGGGGAGCGCCCTCGGCATCGCTGGACGGCCGACTCCTACGTCGCTGGCCGACGGAAACCAAGCCGTCACCGGACGTCGATGGTGACCTTCCAGAGAATGACGACGTGGGGGCAGGCGCGCCCAGGGGCCGCGACGACGCAGCGGCGGTGCGCGGTGATGGTGCTGCGGCCGACCTGCACGGCTCGGAAGGCGGCTTCGGCGTCGCCGTTGGCGACGATGTGTCCCGAAGACCGTGACAGCACGCGGGCGTCGGAGGCCGTGGGTACGTCCCACACCCATTTCTCCCCGCCAGCCGACATGGCCTTGAGGTTGACCTTGACCGTGTCGCCGGATTGGACGGCGACCGTCCTGCCGTTGTCGGCGTTGCTCAGGGCCACGGGCTGTGCCGCCGCGTGGGCATCAGGAAGCGCTGCCGGAGCGCTCAGCGCGGTAGCTGCAAGCGCCGTGGCGGCGAGAACATTCCTACCAAACACGGTGGTCCTCCTTGGGGCGTGGCGTACGCACCCAGTCAACAGGCCCCACAGCGGCCAAGATCCTTCAACGCGGAGCAGTTCACCCGAATGGAGACCGGTGAGTGTGCTGCCCATGCAGCATCGCCCCTCAACGCGGGACCTGGACCCCATACCGCCGCAGCCGAGGCGCGAACGGCACCTCGCAGGTGCGTTGTGTCCAGGGGGCTCCCCGCCCGGCGCCGCTCCCCAGCTCCTGCTGGGTCTCCTGGATCCCAGGTTCGGCGTTTTCCGCTTGTCGGAGCGCTTCTGCGCGCAGCCGGGGTCGTGCTGGCCTATGCCCCGAGGCCAGCCCCGCTCCGAGTACCGGCCGGAGGGGCCGGGGGAGGGCGAGCAGTTGGTGGAGCTGCGCCGCTCGGAGACGGCCGTGGATTGTGGACGATGGATTGTGGGCGCTGATCGAACCGCTGCTGCCACCGTGGCCGGAGCGGTCGCCGGGGCCATGGCCGGTGGCGGACCGACTCTGTCTGCAAAGCATCCTGTCACCTCCTCTACAACGACGTCGCCTGGCAACTCCTGCCGCTGGAGCTGGGGTCCGGCTCTGGGCAGACCTGCTGGCGTCGCCTGGGGCGGTGGCAGCAGGCCGGCGTCTTCGACCAGCCGCACCGCGTCCTGCTCGCCGAACTGAACGCGGCCCGCGAACCCGACTGGTCACGGGCCTGTGTGGACGGCTCCCGCATCCGCTGGAATAAGTGGGTGCGGACACCCGTCCGTCGCCGGTCGACCTGCGACGGACGGGGAGCAAACACCAGGTGATCTGCGACGGACGCGGCACGTAAGAACAGCTGGCAGCTCCGGGAGTGGGGCGGTCACCGAATCCCGGACGGCTTCCAGCGGCTACTGCTCCCCACCGCGACCGCTCCCCAAGATCTGTACCGGAACCGTGCCCTCACGGCCCTCCCGAAATGTGGATCAGAGCCGCAGAAGGCGCGGGAGCGATGTGCTGCGTTACCTGATGCCGTGGATGGCTTGGGGATCTGTGACCGAGAGGGCCGGCTCGGCTTTCACGGCGGTGGGAGACGGCGTCACGTAGACCGGGGTGGGGTCGGGTTCGGGAGCGCAGGTCTTGGCGATGACGCCTTTGCCAGTGGGAAGGCGGCCGTCTCGTAGGTACGCGGTGAAGGTGTCGTCCAGGCAGGCGTTGCCGTGGAAGAGGATCTCGTGGAAGCTGCCACCGTTCTGGACGACGAGTTTGGATCCGGGCAGTGCCTCGCGCATGGCCAAGGCACCCGGGTAGGGGGTGGCGGCGTCCTCGGTGGCCTGGAAGAGCAGGACGGGCGGCAGGCCCTTGCCGGTGATCTTCAGTCGGCCGGCCGGGTTGCCGGGATAGGGCCAGAACATGCAGGCGGCGTTGTACCACATGTTGTTGTAGGTGTAGAAGGGTGCGACGGCGTTGACCTTGGCCTGGTCCCTCTTCCAGAACTCCCAGTCCCGTGGCCAGTCGTTCTCGGCGCACTGGACCGCGTTGTACGCCGGGAACGTGCCGTCGTCGGCACCCGGAGCCGCGTACAGGTTGTAGGCGGTCTGCAGCGGGCGGGTGTCGTTCTTGGTGAGGTAGGCCGACAGCACGGTTGCCATCTGCGGCCACCGCAGGAAGTTGTAGCCGCCGCCGTAGAAGGTGTCTTCGAACTCTGCGGGGCCGATCTTGCCGGGGGCCGGGGCGGCAGGCACTGGGCTGGTCCGCAACGCGGCCTCTATCCGGTAGTACTTCTGCTCCACGGTGGCGGCGTCGGTGCCCAGGTGATAGACCGAGTCGGCCTTGGCAGTCCATGCTGCGAAGGCGTCGAACCGGCGTTGGTGCTCCTTGTCCTGCAGGATGTTGTGGTCGTACCAGCTGATGCTTGGGCCGACGATGCTGTCCAGCACCATCCGGCGCACGTGCGATGGGAAGAGCTGGCCGTACGTCGAGCCCAGTGAGGTGCCCCACGAGCCACCGTAGAAGTTGATCTTCTGGACGCCGAGCGCCCGCCGGATGCTGTCCATGTCGCGCGCGTTGTCGACGGTGGTCATGTGCGGCAGGAACGAGCTCCAATTCGTGGCGCAGTCGGCGGCGTAGGTGGCCGACTTCTCGAGCCATGCCTTCGACGTGCCCTGGCTGACCTGGTAGTCCGGCCGTTCGGCGTCGAAGAAGTGTGCGTCGCACGTGACGTGGGGTTCGCTGGCGTTGGTGCCGCGTGGGTCGAAGCCGATCCAGTCGTAGGTCGAGGCGACGCCACGAGGGATCTTTGCGGAGATGTAGGCGGGCATCCACAGGCCGGAGTCGCCGGGACCGCCGGGATTCAGAAGGATGGGGCCCTGCCGTTCGCTGCTGGGCGCGGTGGCCGGGAGCCGGTCCAGCTTGATTTTGATCGTGGTGCCGTTCGGGTGCGCGTAGTCCAGGGGCACTTCGAGCATGGCGCACTGCAGCGCGGGAGTGGTCGCGTCATGGCAGGAGCTCCAAGTGAGCTTCCCCTGACCAGAGTCCCCTGGCGCAGTCAATGAAGCGGATGCAGGCGTGATACCCGCACAGACTCCGCCGATGGCGGCCACGACCGATAACAACGCTCGAACTTTTGTCATGGAAGCATCATGTGGCATGTGCAATATCACATACCATCCTCACCGCGCGCGTTACTCAACCGTGACTATCCGGGCATATGTGCTCGGCATGCCCTCGAAGGACGGCTCGACCGTGCGGATCGAGGGAGCATTCGAGGGCTCGACGCAGCACCGGGGAACGATACGACGACCGGCAGGTCTCACAGACAGTAAGTCGAAGTCCCGATCGGGGTTTCGACGCAGTCGCATGATGTCTGGTTCGTGATCTCGCAGCCGGCCAGACCAAAGCTCTGCGCTCTGCGGCGGGCAGGCTTGCATGGACCGGCTGCCATTGATGAGTCGCATCGGGTACCGGTACAAGTGACGAGTGACAGAACCTCTTGCCCCCCGCCCAGATGGCCGCGTCGCCCCGAAGACGGGGCGGTGGACCAGACAGTCAGCGGGTGCGACCTTCGCCGCCGTCGCAGCGTTCGCCATCACTCGCGACGTTACGTTCGGCTTCTTCAGGCAGACGCTGCCCGACTGGGCGTACACGGCTACCGTCCTCGCGGGACTTGCTGTATCGGCTGTCGCCCACGGCCTTGCCGTGATGTGGCTCAGGCGTTTGCCATAGCAGGGCTCATGGCGGGGCTTCAGGGTCGTCGCGGGGGCATCCGGTTCGTGGCGATCTGCCAGCTTGGCGGCCGTCCGGGAACGTGACAGGCGCGGGCTGCGAAGATCATGGATTGCTTCAACCCCCATGACCCGAGGTTCAGTTCCCTCCACTTGCCTGTGTGCTGGGGATCAACAGATGTGCCCGGTGGGCGCGGTACCACGCGGCGCCTCCGCTGACGAGAGCGGCATGGGCGTGCATACCCGGCGCCGCCCTGCGTGAGGTTCACCTGCAGCGACTTCGTCGACGCGCCCAGTGATCACGCGGGAAGTGTGGCCGAAACTCCGGACAGGAAATCCTGGACCGCCGTAACACGGATGCAGTCTGCCGGAGGGCCGTGCTTGGATGCGGTCAACGCGGCGCGAGGGCAAGCCAGTTGCCGGCGATTCCTTGCGTCACCGACTCAGGGAGACACGTCTTGCGAATACAGATCGTCAGAAGTCTCACCATCTCAGCCCTGGCGGCGGGACTGCTTGTCCCGGCCGTCGCGTCCTCGCAGGCGGCCGTGGAGCAGCCGGCGGCCTCAGCGGTGATCCAGGCAGACATCGCGCCGGCGGCCGTGCAGACCGCTCCACCGGCCACCGCCGCGGGGGCGGTGGCCGCAGCGCCGAGGGCGAACGCCACCTGCAGGGTCGACACGATCTTGATCAACCGGTTCAGCGAGTGTGAGTGGGCCACCGTCCGCGTCGAGGTCATCCGCGTCATCAACAATGTCCCCCGACAGGTGGGCACGGCCACGTTCACCGTCCGGCACTCGATGACCCTGCACTCGACGTCGGCGAACTGGGGAGAGAAGTTCCAGCTCTCCAAGGCCCGTACCACCGGCGAGGGCAAGGGCATCACCGTCAACGTCACCGCCACGGCCGGGAACGGCACCAGCGCGAAGACGCACTACGGGCCGCACCTGCTCGATGCGGCCTCGAGCGGCAGCGTCACCTACACGACCGGGCCCATGCGCAAGGGACGTATCAACAACAAGACCCAGACCAGGTACGTCTTCAGCTTCACCAAACCGGGTTACGTCCCCGGCTCGACGGGCTACAAGTCGGCGACCTGGCGGTGTGACAACTACTACGGCACCTCCGGCTGCGCCATGACCGACGCGCCCACGGCGGTGTCGATGGTGGGTATCCCGTGGATCGATGACGGGATCCGCAAGCTCCGCGCCCACGGCGGCCACTACGGCGACCCGAACGGTGGCAAGCCCCTGCACTGGATGATCAACACCAAGAAGAAGAACGACAACCGGAGGGCAGTCTGCGGGGGCCGCACAGCGCCGCCGGACATGAAGCGGGTGGGGCGCACCTACTGTGACGAGTACCCGTTCGCCTCAACTTACGAGGGCGGCAAGAAGCTGCCCGCCTCGCAGCGCGAGACGACGTGGGTGAGCCCGAACGAGAACAACACCCAGGGCGCCCGGATCACGAACTGGCGTCGGCCGATGCACGTCATGGACCACGACCCGTTCTACGTCGTCGCCTGACGGTCTGACAGGCTGAGCGGAACGACAACATGGGGCACCCCCGCGAGCCGGGGGTGCCCCATCTGCGCGAGGAGACCACCATGATCATCGCTGAGACCACCCTGACGCCGGAGACCGGCGAGTACGGCTACCTCCTCGCGCTCGGCGAGGACTACGAATGGCCGCCCGAGTGGCCATACGGCTGGCTGTGCGGGCCCGTCGGGAACGACACGGCGCACATCCTCACCGACACCGATACCGCCACCATCACCATCACCGTCCAGACCCACGACGGGCCGCCCCCACCCGAGACCGACCCAGCCTGGGGGCCCGCGGAAGAGATGAGCCTGCACGCCACCGAGGAGACCCCCGTCATCTACATCCTCGGCAGCGGAGACTTCGAGGAAGCCGAACCGGAAGACGGCCCGCTCCAGTTGCCCACCGACCACGTGCCGGCATGGATTCGGATGCGCCTGTACTGCCGCACCGCAGACCTCGAGCCCGGCGTCGGCGATCGCGGCGAGCGCCACCTGATCCAACTCTGGGCCGCCCCCCAGCAGCCGCCGGTACACCCGCAGCCGACCGAATCCGACCTCACCCAGCGCCGCGCCTACAAGGAGGACTTCGAGCAGAGCGCCGCCGCCTGGCAGCAGTAGCGCGCGCCCACCGGGACATGAATACGCCTAAGAGTTCGTCAAGGCCAGCAGCCAGCCGGTTCGGACGGTCAGCCCGACGGCGTTCGCCGCGGTCTCCCGAACTGACGGCTTCCACCGTATCTGCGCGGATCTACCCGTGAGACGTGAGACGTGAGACGTGAGGCGTGAGACGGGAGACGTGACTGAGACGTGAGACCCCTCGTACCCCCGATACGGTGCGGCTTCCCAGTGGGCTGAGACCGTGACGCCCACGTTGGGCGAGGCGGCCAGGGGTGGAGAGCGTCGCGGAGGGTGGGGTCGCGGTTGGTGATCGTGTCGAGTTCCACGCTCTGCAGGGTGCGTATGACGCAGTTGGGGACGCCTGCCAGGCGCAGCCAGCCGTGCTGCTGTGTCGTGGCGCGGCGGCCGGTGATGGGCAGGCTGATACCGGCGGAGTCCATGAAAGTGACCTGCCGCATGTCGATCACGACACGCGGCGGGGAGCTCAGCCGGGCAAGCTCCAGGGCTTGGCGGATGGGCTGGGCGGAAGGGCTGGGCGGAGGGGCTGGGCGGTGTGGTGGTCGCTGTCGCCGGTCACGGTCAGCACGTGGATACCGCTGGTGGCGGCGGACATGACCGACAGGCGGCCGGGCTCGTGTGCTTTGTCGGAGTCCGCCGCGCTTCCCCCCTCGGCACTTCGGAGGTGCTGAGATGCTTAGGGACCGGTTCTCCCGGCAGGCTGACCTGCATACTACGGACAGTGCCTATGGGGGTGGGCCAGACAGGTCAGACGGGGCCTGGGGATGAGCCGGCGGGTAGACGCCGGGGACGAAGGGTGGGGGCAGCCTCTGTGGAATCACTGCCTGTGGGTGAGGACGGTGCCACTTTCGACGCTGAGCCGGTCCAGATCGCGGTGGCTCTGGAGGGTGACGGCAGCTGTATCGCTGAGGCCCGCCACGTAGCCGCTGGGTTCCTGGCCCGGGTGCAGGCGGAGCACGGGCTGCCGGTGTCGGCTCGTGCAATGGATCTGACCCAGCTCGTGGTGAGCGAACTTGTCACCAACGCCCGCAAGTACGCGCCGGGCCCGGTGTTGATGCGGCTGCGGATCGTCGGAGATCTGGTCGAGGTGACGGTGTGGGACGGTGACCCGGTGCTGCCGGTGGCGCGGGCGGCGGATCCGGGCCGGGTGGGTCAGCACGGCCTGGAGATCGTGATGGCCCTCGCCCAGGGATTCGAGGTGGTGCGGGAGCCGGTAGGAAAGCGCATCACCGCCCGCCTCGCCCTGCCGGACGACCCCGGCGGTGGTATCGCCGGACGCCTGCCACTGTAGGACAACGCTCCTGGTCGGCGGTTTCCATGCCTGAGCGGGCGGCGCGACGGGCGAGAGCGGCGTGCAGTTGGCGAGCGGGGCGCTGACCGTGCGTGTCCCTGTCGAGGGAGGCTTGAGATGAGCATGTCGTGTCCGGGGCGGGGCAAGCACTGACGGACCCGCCCCGGCTCTGCGACCTGCCGATGGAGAGATCAAACCGTGCGCGCGACAACGGAAGGCGGCGCGTTCCCGGGCCTCCAGCACGGCGGTTTACGGGGGGCCAGTCCTCCTCGGCGTCTGTGAGTCTCTCCGGCTTTGTCCGGTGAAAGGGAGGGTCGGCCTTGCGGGCAGTGCGGCCGGTTTCGCCGTCGAAGCGACAGCCGTCCTCGGGGAGCGGCGCGCCTGTCTCCTGATGGCGGCATGATCTGCACAGGCCGGGGTAGGCGCCGCCTCGCTGGCTCGTGGCGGGTCGGCAGGTGCAGGGACAGGGGAGGGAAGCATCATGGCGACGGTGACTGCGGCGAAGACGGATACGGGTATGGCCGGCCTCCCGGAGGTCGCCGACCCTTCCGGGGTGGCCCCGAAGGACGCGCGTGAGCTGTCGCGGCTGTTCTTCGAGCAGCTGGTGGTGCTGGAAGAGGGCACGCCTGAGTACCAGTACGCCCGCAACACGCTGATCGAGATGAACATGTCCCTGGTGCGCTTCGCGGCCGGCCGGTTCCGCAGCCGTGGCCCGGAGGAGATGGAGGACATCGTCCAGGTCGGCATGATCGGCTTGATCAAGGCGATCGACCGGTTCGAGCTGTCGCGGGAGGTGGAGTTCACCTCGTTCGCCATCCCCTACATCGTCGGTGAGATCAAGCGGTTCTTCCGCGACACCACCTGGGCCGTGCACGTCCCGCGACGGCTCCAGGAAGCCCGCGTCCAGCTCGCCCGCGCCACCGAAGAACTCCGCAGCCGCCTCGGCCGCACCCCGACGGTCAAGGAACTGTCCGAGCTGATGAGCCTTTCCGAAGACGAAGTCATCGAGGTCCGGCTCGCCGCCAACGGCTACAACTCCGCCTCCCTGGACGCCACCCTGAGCACCAGCGAGGACGGCGAGAGCGCCCTGGCCGACTTCATCGGCACCGACGACCAGGCCCTCGAACTCGTAGAGGACTTCCACGCTCTCGCCCCGATGATCGCCGCGCTCGGCGAACGCGACCGGCAGATCATCCACATGCGATTCGTGGAAGAACTCACCCAGGCCCAGATCGGCGAACGCCTCGGCGTCTCCCAGATGCACGTCTCGCGCCTGCTCTCCCGCACCCTGGCTCGGCTGCGCGAAGGCATGCTCACCACCCGCTGACAGCAACACCGGCCCGGGCCCAGCCGCCCGACCACACCGCCGCATAGCTCCCGGCCACGCCCGCAGCCGCTCGTCCGCGTGCTGGCTGATGCGTGAGCGCATGGCCTGGCTGTCCCGGCAGCGCAGCGGTGTCCGGTAGGGAAGGGGAGCATCAGCTCCACAAGTGTCCGTCACGCTCCATGCCTTCGGCCGGACTCGGCGTACTTGTGAAAGCGCTTGGGGGGAGCGGCGCTGATGGCTGCGGGGTTCACCGCGATCCCGGCGGCCCGGCTGCCCACGGCCCGGCGCAGGGCGCTTTCCTGCGGCTGACCGCAGGTTCAGTCCACACCCTTGAAAAAATCTTCTCTCGCAGGAGGACAAATCTCCACAGAAGGTGCACTGTGAAGTAAGTACTATCCGCAGCGGGAGGCGGCCATGATCATCCTTGGGATCATCCTGCTTGTCGTCGGTTTCGTCACCGGCATATCCATTCTGTGGACCATTGGCATCATCCTCGCTGTGATCGGCGCCGTGCTGTGGATACTGGGCTCTCTCGGCCACGCAGTCGCCGGCCGCCGGCACTACTGGTGAGGACCGCTGGGACGAAAGCAGCGGCTGCTTGGACGCCAGGCCCACCGTCGTCCAGGTCAGCCACTCGGAGGCGTGCCCAGGCCGGTGGTCGACTGGCATAGCGCCCATGGCGCCCTCAGCCGGCGGGCAAGGCTCCGCTCGAAGCGTTCGTGCCGCACAGCGTTCGTGCCGCAGGCCCACCAGCCTGGGTTGGAGGCCGAGGTCGACCTCGTGACGTCAGCGCGCACCCCGCCGGCGGGCTGGTGACCCGCTATGGCGACCCGGTACGACGAGCTCGCCGGCCGCTACGAAGCCACCGTCCGGATCGCCGCCGTCAATGACTGGCTCTGAGCCCGTGAGTCAAACGAACCCGGGCCGGGTCAGTAACCGATGGCCTCTCGGAGAAGCAGTACGGTGCCGCGCCCGGGGCGGGGTTCCGCGTTGAGGATGAGCAGGCGGTTGACGGCGCTGGGCATCCCGTACGCCGCCTGGGCGCGGGCGTTCTCCAGCGGAAGGCAGTGGTCTTCGGCGCGGCGCAACGCTGTGCTCAGGTCAGGCACCACCTTCTGCGCTCCGACGATCCAGACGGCGTGGGCGGCGCCGCCCGCGTTGGCAGGGAGTTGGCTGCCGCTGCCCGAGGCAAGAACGAGCGAGCCGGTCTCGGTGACGGCGGCGACGCTGTTGACGACGAATTCGGGGCTGGCGACCAGCCTTCGGATGTCGTCGGCGCCGGTGGCACGGTCGATGGCCAGGATGCGCGGCCTGATGGCGTCGTACTGGCCGCCGGCGTTGATGTCCTCGTCGATGCCGGACAGTCGGAGGGTCTCGCTGGCTCCGGTGAGCACGCTGGAGCCCTCGGGGATCAGGTCCTTGATGCGGGCGCGCGCCTCCTCGGCGTCGTCGAGAATCTCGGCGGCGAAACCGTTGGCGCGCAGCGCGGCGGCGACCCGCTCCAGTCGTTCGGCCGAGGCCGGGTCGGCGAAGGGGGCGGCCGGCGCCGGGGCGGCCGTGGCGTCCGACCGGTTGGTCACGGAGTCCCGCGCCGAGTGGGGTGCCGTGCCCGCCAGCGGAGAGGTGTCGAGGTACCTGACCTCGTACACCCGTTCGGAGAACTTCCAGCCCTCCATGGTGCGCTGGTAGCGGTCGTGGTAGACGGCATAGTTCAGACCCTGGCGTCCGTCGAGGGTGCGAGCGAGTTCTTGGATGTAGGCGCGGCCGGTCGCGGTGTCGCCGTCGAGCAGGATCGTGCCGGGGTGTGTGTTCTGCACGAAGAAGTCCCACAGGCTCTGCAGCCGCTCGCCCCCGGCACGGATCTCCTCGCGGCCGACCTGCTCGACAGGGATGTTGGGCATGCGCAGGGCACCGTCCGGTGTGAACAGCGACGCCAGGCGGCGTCGGTCGCGCATCATCACCGCGTCGGTGAACTCGCCGCGCAGTGCCTCGATCTCGACGCGGTCCGCGATGGCTTGGAAGTCGTTCATCGAAGTCCCCTCTCCCAGGTGTCGTCGAGAGGCCCGCCTCGCCGGCCGTCGACCTCACCGGTACGACAACGCAGCCCTTCGCAATGTGAGGCGGCGCGTCAACCTCACATTCCGAAGGGCTGTCTTGTCGTAAGGGGCAGAGGCACAGAAGCGACCGAGGGAGAGTGCCGGACCATGACCACCAGGGGCGAGCCCGGCGACGATCAGAGAGATCCGGGTCTCAGCGTGATCATGAGCGAGCGGCGCCGGCTGATCAACCTCGCCTATCGACTCCTCGGGTCCCTTGCCGACGCCGAGGACGTTGTGCAGGAGACGTACGCCCGCTGGTACGCCATGTCCGCACGGGAGCAGCAGGCCATCGAGTCGCCCGGCGCCTGGCTGATGACGGTCGCCGGCCGCATCTGCCTCAACCTGCTCGGCTCGGCGCGGGCCAGGCGGGAGACGTACGTGGGCGACTGGATCCCGGAACCGCTGCCCGCGCCCACGGAGTGGATCACCGGGCGTTCCGGCGGCGACGGGACCGACCCGGCCGATCGGGTCACCCTCGACGAGTCAGTGACCATGGCTTTCCTGGTCGTCCTCGATTCGATGACCCCGGCCGAGCGCGTCGCGTTCGTCCTGCACGACATCTTCCGCTACCCCTTCGGCGAGGTCGCCGAGATCGTCGGCCGCACACCGGCGGCGTGCCGCCAACTGGCCTCGTCCGCCCGTCGTCGCATCCGCACTGCGCAGACCCCGGCGGCCCCGAGTACCGAACAGGCCGCCATCGTCAGGCGGTTCAAGACGGCGTGGGAGGCCAAGGACATCGACGCCCTGATCAGCCTGCTCGACCCCGACGCCACCGCGACCGCCGACGGCGGCGGGCTCGCCGTCACCCACCTGCAGCCGATCGTGGGCGGTGAGCAGATCGCACGTGCCTACGCCGAGATTGCGCGTGTGTCGGGCGATCGCACGACGTTCCTGGAGTGCACGGTCAACGGTCTGCCCGGCTTGGTAGCGCAGCAGGACGGCACCATCGCGACCGTGTTCGCGTTCGAGATCGCGGGCGACCGGATCAGGCATATCTGGGCGGTGCGAAACCCCGAGAAGCTCCGTCCCTGGCGGATCAGCTGACGATCACGCGGAGCGACCTGGTCATCCACCTGGTGGGAGAAGCGGTCATTCCCTGCACCACCATGGAGCCGGAGATCGCGCACGCCCTGCTCACCGAGCGGCAGCCCGGCGACCTGCTGCGCGTTACCGGTCACCTCACGCTCCCGGGCACCGCCGACGGGGTCATGCGGCCGCACGTCGACACGCTCGAAGTGCTCTGGGAAGCCCCAGTCGGACCCGCCTCCGGCCAGCCGTCTCCATGGACCAGGAGGCCTGACGTCATGAGCCGGTTCCCGTCCTACGAGGACTCCGGCGGTGCAGAGGCGCGGCCGGCTCGGCATCGCGGATGGCACGGGCGGCGTTGATGAGGCCGATGTGGCTGAAGGCCTGGGGGAAGTTGCCGAGGGCCTCTCCGGTGACAGGGTCGGTCTCCTCCGCCAGCAGACCGACGTCGTTGGCGTGGGCGAGGGCCGTACGGAATACGTGCCGTGCGCGGGTGGTGTGGCCGGTCAGAGCGAGCGCGTGGGCGAGCCAGAAGGTGCACAGGAGGAAGGCGCCCTCGCCCTCTTCCAACTCGTCGCCGAGGTAGCGGCGGACCAGGCCGTTGTGGTCGCTCAGGTGGGTGGCGACGGCCATCACGGTGGACTGCACGCGGGGGTCATGCGGGGGGAGGAAGCCGACGATGGGCAGCATCAGCGCTGAGGCGTCGAGGTCGTCGGTGTCGAATGCCTGGGTGAAGGAGCCCAGGCCGGGGTTCCAGCCGCGGCGTTCGATGGCTCGGCGGATCTCGTCGCGCTCGTGCTGCCATTGGGGCAGGTCTTCGTCGGCCTGGAGGGCCGGGGCCAGGGCGATGGCGCGGTCCAGGGCAACCCAGCACATCAGTTTGGAGTGCAGGAAATGTCTGCTGGGGCCACGTCTTTCCCAGATGCCCTGGTCCGGTTGTGGCCACCGCTGGGCGGCTGTCCGGGCCGCTTGCAGGAGGAAGCGGCGGGTGGCCGGGTCCAGGTGCGCGCCGGGCGGGAGAGTCTGGTGGGCGGCGTCGAGGAGTTCGCCGTAGACGTCGAGTTGACGCTGGCGCCAGGCGTCGTTGCCGATCCGGACGGGGCTGCTGTCCCGCCAGCCCGTCAGGTGCGGCAGCAGCCGCTCGCTCAGATCGCGTTCGCCGCCGATGCCGTACATGATCTGCAGGTCCGCGCCGCGGTCGAGCGGGGTTGCCGCGGTTCGTGCGAGAAAACCGAAGAACCGGTCCTTCTCCTTCTCGCAGGCTGCTGTGGCGAGCGCTTGCAGGGTGAAGCTCGCGTCGCGGACCCAGGTGTAGCGGTAGTCCCAGTTACGAACCCCGCCCTCCCGCTCGGGCAGGGAGGTGGTGACTGCGGCGACGATCGCCCCGCTGGGCGCATAGGTCAAGGCTCGCAGCACGCGTCCGCTGTGGCCGACTTCGTCCTGCCAGGGGCCGATGTACCCGCGGTGCAGCTTCGACCAGGAGCGCCAGCCGTTGACGGTGTCGGACAGCCGCCGCCGGACTCGTCCCGACCGCCAGCGGACGGGTTCCTCTTCCCACGCGGGGCCGACGCGCAGGGAGAAACCCAGTCGGTCCCCAGCGGTGAGCGGGATCCGGGCATGTGCTGAGGAGCCGCTCAGGCGCAGGTCGACGGGGCTCGACAGGAGCAGGACGTGGGCGCCCCCGTGGGCGGCCAGTCCGCCGCGTACGGGTGACAGGAGTGGGTGAACGAGCCCGAATTCCGGGCGCGGCGCATATGCGATCTCGATGGTCACCCGCCCCTCGGCGCAGGTGATGTGCCGCAGGAGCGCTCCCGGGGAGCCGGTGCCGAGTGCGTGCCCGCGTTCGTGGCGTCCCAGGGCGAGCGCGTCGCGCAGGACCGTCGTGCCCTCGGGCGTGCGGAACGTTGTCTCCAGCACGAGGGTGTCCTCGACGTAGCGGCGGCTGATGTCGGCCGCACCGAGGGGGCGGATGGACCAGTGACCGGCGTCCTCGTCGAGGAGCCGAGCGAAGATCGCCGGGCTGTCGAACCGGGGAAGGCACAGCCAGTCCACCGAGCCGTCCGAGGTGACCAGGGCGGCCGAACGGCAGTCGGACAGCAGAGCGTGGTCACCGATCGGTCGCGTACTCATGCGTCGTATCCTGCCCGCCTCGGGCTCGGCATCTCCGCCAGGCTGGGACGACGTGCGTGGCTGCCCGCGCGCCGCAACTCGCGTCAGGTCCCTGAAGGCCACGGATCCCGGCCTCCCCGCCCAGCGGCTCACCTCCCAGCCAATCATCGCGACGCGGGGACCGCACGTGCGGTCCGCCGGCGGTGCGCCGACCGGGTGGCGCGGACCCGATGCCACGTGCGTCGCGGTACGGTCGGTCTGCCCCTTGGCCTCGTCTTGTGGCGTTGGCCCGGCCTCAGCGGGGCCGCCCCGGTCCCGAGCCGTGATGGCCGGGCGTGAGGAAGCCTCGGTGGTCGCTCTTCCATCGGCCGACGACGCTGCGGGACAGCGCTTCGGCGACCCTGTGGAGCGCCGGCCCGCCCAGACGCGCCCAGGGGAAGGGCTGGCCCCGGTGGCCGTAGCCGTCTTCGAACCAGGCAGTGCCGGTTTTCCTCGATGTCGTGCGGGTCCACTTCGGCCGGGAGAACACCCGTGGGGGCCATGAGCTGGAAGCAGCGACGCAGCAGTGCGGACGGGTTGCCGTCGATGCCGATGTTGCCGTCGGTGAGCAGGACGGTGAGCCGGCCTCCCTCGGCCGGCAGCGGGTCGAACACCGAGCGGCGGAGGGCGAGCCCGCCGAGGGCGGTGGTCCTGGCGACCGGCAGGGGGCCACGTCGACGCCGGGGGCGAAGACTCCGCGGCTCGACAGCGCTCGGCACAGCCGGCCGGGGTCGCAGCCGATGTCGAGGACGGGGGCGGTACGGCGTTCCAGCACGGTCTCGTCGGCCATGACGGGCGGCGCGTGCCGGCGTCGTACGGGCATGCGGATCCGGCGTCCGTCCGGCAGCCGTAGGTACACCGGTCCCTGGCCGGTGCGCAGGACCAGTGTGGCGGCCCGTTCCTCCTGGCGTACGGATCACCTCAGGCGCGCTCCTGCTCTTCCGCGACTTCCGGCCACCTCCTCGGCGGAGGCTGAGCTCCTGGTGCCGGCTCCCGCGCGGCCCACGCATCGGGCGGGAACCGCTGCGACAGCGCGAACCGGCCGCCGGCCGCGCCCTCGTATCCCTCCTCCCGTAGACAGCAGGGAAGGGGCCCAGGACCGTGGAACCGGACGTCAGCACGTACGGCAGGTAGGCGATCCCCACGGCGAGCGCGGCCGGGAGCAGTACACACGCCGCCTGCCGTGACCGGTCGCGCGGGCTGAGCCGGGGGGCCACGACCGTGGCCCGGACAGTGACCGGTCTCGCGGTGTCAGGCCGCCGCGGGCGGGCCTGCGACATAAGAAAGCCGTAAGCGACGGTGACCGATCGCAGGGTGGCTCCGTGCATACGCTGAACCCCATGATGCGCAGATCGCTCGTATGGGGAGCAGCCTTGACCGCCGCCCTTCTCATGTCTGCCGGATGCTCCGGCACGCCGGGCCGCAGCCCGACGGACACGACACCCTCCTCGGAGGTCTCCCGGGTGACCGGCACGCCCAATGGCCCGTTCACTCTCGGTCGAGGGCAGGGCTTCGACACGTCAGGCGCGTTCCTTTCGATCACCACCTGCGACAGCCCTCACGACTACTCTCCCGGGCTCACCTTCGCGAACGTACCCTTGGGTACCGCCCAACTCGCGCTGTCCATGGTCGACCTGCAGAACAACAAGATCCACTGGCTGCAGATCGACATTCCCGCCACGGCACCGGGGCTGCAGACACACACCCTCACGCCCGGCGCTCGCGAACTCCTCAACGACTTCGGCGAGGCTACGTACGACGGCCCCTGCCCGCCCGCCGGCCACACGCACCGGTACCGCCTGACGCTGTATGCGCTCAAAGCCCCCCTCCCGAAATCCTTCGGCGAGCACTCGTCGCCGCGCGCGTCCCTGTCGGACATCCAGAGCCGGTCAGCCGCGACCGCCGTGCTGGTTGCGCCGTACACCAGGCACTGACCACCCTCGCCCGGCGGGGGCCTTTGCGGCGGTACGGTCGGGACCCGTTCGCTCAGAGGCGGTCCAGGCGCAGGCGCGCGGCCCGCGACAGACCCGCTACCGAGCTGGTACTGCCCCGGCGCACGATCTGCTGCAGCTTCCGCCCCTCCTGATCGGTCAGTCTGCGCACCCGCACGGGCTCGGCCACCCGCACGCGCTCGGCCACCACACGTCCAGCGGTTGGAACGGACGTCACCGTCCATGCTTCCGCGCCAACCAGGAGACCGACGAATGGCTCGACGACGTGTGGTGCGAGGGCGCCGCACTCGTCGACCACGACCGCCGGATCCTGCTGTGGTTCGCCTTCGAGGACAGCCGGGCCGACCACATCGCCGCCCGCGCCGTACTGGCCCGGACATGGCCCGGCTGGGACGTTCGCTTCGCGCACGACGGCATGGGTGATCTGACCCACCACCTGGGCCTCGGCAGGGACCTGACCCGTGCGCCGGGCCGGTTCGAGACCTTCGAGCCTTCCAGGTTCGCGGACACTGAGCTGAGCCTGCCTGAGCCGCTTGACGTCACGGATGAGGACGTGCGGTCAGCAGTTCGGTCGCTGCAACCGCTTCTGAACGAGGTGCGGCCGGGGTGGTTCAGCGTAGCCCACTGATCGCCTCAGGATGAGGTTCGTAGGCGGCGGAGGCATATGAGGCTGCGGGCCAGTTCGTGCAGGCCCTGATGGAGATCTGCGCGTCGTTCGTAGTGGATGCGGAGCCGTTTGAACTGGTGCAGCCAGGCGAAGGCAGGTTGCGCAGCCGACAGTCGTGCATGTGCGCTGCCCGGACCGCCTGCCGGAAAAGATGTGCCGACAGGTACTGGAGCTGCTGGCCGACCTCTCCCCGGTCGTCGAGGCCCCCGACCGACCTGCGCGCTGGTCGAACCAAAGGAGCCCTGCGCTTGTTGGGGCTCCGTGAAAATCGCCAGTCCGGCTCTTCGCTCCGCTTGCTTGACCAGCCAAGTGGCGGAAGACCCGGCAGGGATCGAGGCCTCTCGCTGACGCGCTATCGGGGTGGATCGGTGTCGTAGTCGTGCCGGGCCTGCTCGACCTTGTCCAGGTTGGCGGCAGCCCATTCGGCGAGGTGCGCGAAGAGTGGGGCCAGGCTGCGGCCCAGCTCGCTGATCTCGTACTCGACCCGAGGGGGGACCTCCGGGTGGTACGTACGCACGACCATGCCGTCGCGTTCCAGCTGCCGCAGCCGCTGGGTCAGTACCTTCGGTGTGATCGTGCCGATCCGTCGTTGCAGCTCGACGAACCGTTGTCGCCCGTGTGTGTTGAGAGTCCACAGGATCGGCGTGGTCCACCGGCTGAACACGATGTCCACGACCGAACTCGTCGGACAGGCGAGTTCCGGATCGGTCGCAGTGGCCGCCACCCAGTCAGTGCTGCCGGCCACGAACACCCCTCGGGATAGTCACTTTCCTCTAGGTACCTACTATATCGCCGGTGTTAGCGTCCCCGTTGTCGTCCGGAGAGGAGCTCTCCGTGACGGTCCCACCCACTCGGGTGGCGGCTATGAGGTCGCATCGACAGGGGAGTTGTTCATGTTTGTAGTGACGGGGGCAACCGGCAACGTCGGCCGATCGCTCGTGCAGGCACTCGCGGCAACTGGTGCGCAGGTGACCGCGACATCCCGGGGGATCTCGGCGGCGGATGTGCCGGAGGGCGTCGGGTACACGCGGGCGGACCTGGTCGATCCTGAGAGCCTTCGGCCTGTATTCGACGGAGCCGACGCGCTGTTCCTGCAGAACGCGGGTCCCAGCGCGCACCTGCTGCGCCCACAGGACATCCTCGACGTCGCCAAAGCCGGCGGCGTCGGGCGAGTCGTCCTGTTGTCTTCCCAAGGAGCCGCGACCCGGCCCCGGTCGGCCTCTCACGGGGGCACGGCGCGCGCCATCGAGGAAGCCGTCCGGCAGTCAGGCATGGCCTGGACGATCCTGCGGCCCGGAGGCTTCAACTCCAACGCGTACGCCTGGGCCGAGTCGGTCCGCACCCGAAGGACCGTAGCCGCGCCGTTTGCCGACATCGGCCTGCCGACCATCGACCCGGACGACATCGCCGAGGTCGCCGCCGCAACCCTGCGGGAGGACGGCCACGCCGGACAGATCTACGAGCTGACCGGGCCCGCACTCAGCACACCCCGTCAACGGGCCGAGGCGATTGCCGACGCGCTCGGCGAACCCGTCCGGTTCATCGAGCAGACCCGCGACGAGGCCCGCGTGCAGATGCTGCGGCTCATGCCCGAGCCCGTGGTCGAGACCACGCTGACCATCCTCGGCGAGCCCACCCCCGCCGAACGGCGCATCAGCCCCGACGTCGAACAGGTCCTCGGCCGCGCGCCCCGCACCTTTGCCGACTGGGCTAAGCGCTGCATCGCCGCTTTCCGATAGACCGCTGCCGTCGGCCACGTCTACCCTGGTCGATCCGTCAGGTCCCCCTGTCGACCGCACTCGGCAGTTCGCTCACCTTGGAGTGGGGACCCAAGGTGAGCAGGTCCGGGGAACTGCTGCGCAGGGAGTGGGGAAAGTCGGGGTTCTGTCGGCGATCTCGTGATGCTCCGTCACACTGTCGTAAGCCAGTCCCACTCGGTCCGGACCAGGTTCTTGACGGCTCGGGTGACAGGGACGCCATACGCTTGCGGAGGGCTTCAGGCAGACGGATGAGTAGGCGGTCGGGGTTCGGTGAAGCAGCTGTCGGAGATGAGCGAACGCGAGTACTTTGCGTGCGTCGGGCAGCGGCCCGGCATGTTTGTCGGCAAGACGTCCTTCCACACGCTGACTTCCTTCCTGACGGGCTACGACCAGCATGCAGTTCGTCACGGCGGCACCGGACTGGCCGGTTGGCACGAGTGGCTTGTCGCCCGACGTGGCCATGACTGCAACCACGCCTGGCCGGGGCAGGTCTTGCACATTGCCCTCCCCGACGGCTGGGAAAGCATGTGGGACCTGTCACCGGAGGGCGAGCAGCGCGCGATCGACGTGCTGTTCCAGCTCCTCGACGAGTTCGCTGCTGAGCGCGAGAGTCAGAGGCAGCACGGGGAACCCGGAAATCTCACCTCGTGAGACGTGGCACCGGGCTTCGGCCAGGCGGCCCGTGTGAAAGTCGCGGTCAAGGCACTGCACAGCCGGGAATATTCGTGGTCATGAGGGCTGTGTGCTGATCTTGCTGAGGTGCTCCGGTCAGGCGTGGCCGTTGTGACGATCTGATCGTTCGGCGGGTGTGACGACTCGGCCGTGGATCCTGAACGATGACTTGTGGGCGCTGAAGAACCTGCTGCCGCCCTAGAACATCAAGGGCCTGGGCAAGCGCCGCTTCGTCGTGGAGCTGACCTTCGCCCTGCTCCACCGGTTCAAACGCCTCGGGTCCGCTGGGAGCGACGTATCGAACTCCACGCCTCCCTCCTCTCGTTGCCTTGCAGCCTCATCTGCTGGAGACGCCTCAAGGGGACCGGATCATATGGGGTACGAGCTCACGGGAAAGGGTTTGAGTGGGGCGGCGCCCCGGTGCTACTTTCGTGGTGGACCGTGAAGTCGTCGTATGGAGGTGAGCCCCGTGATCACAGTTACCCATGGGTGCTCCCTCAACCCGTCACGGTCCGGCGGCTGACGTTCGGTGTCGCCAGGAGCGCCTGAGATCGAGGCACTCCTGGAAGGAGACTCCGATGAACACGAAGCATTTCACATCTGGCCTGAGCGAGAACGCGGTGATGATTACGCGCGTCGCGGACAGGCAATGGCATGCACTGGATGACGACCTGGTGGTCGGCCGCGGGTATGCGCAACACCGGCCGGACGGACGCTTGTTCGTCAGCATCGACGCCTGGCACGAGGCCACCTTCGACCGGCTCGCCGAGGCGATGCTGGCGGAACTGCCGGCGCCGCTGTACACGGTGGTCGACGAAGCCGACGTCGAGCTGACGGCCGGCTGGCGACGGGCCGGTTTCACGATCCGGCGCCGCGAGTGGGAGTACGCCGTGCCAACCGACCCGCGGGTCACAGGACTCGACGCAGTCCTGCCGCCTTCGGGCGTGACGATCGTGCCCGCCGGCCAGGCGGACGAGAGTCTGCTGCGGGCGGTGGACCGCGCGATCCGTGACGAAGTCGAGGCGGCCGTCGGGTGGCAGTCGATGCCCGCGGAGGTAGTTCCCCGCCCCGAAGGTGACACCATCGTCGACCCGTCGAAGTACGCGGTGGCCGCGGCGCCGGACCGCTACCTGGGGCTGATCCGGGTGGTGACGGTGAACCGGCCGCGCATCGGGCTGGTCGCGGTCCGGGTCGGCGAGCAGCGCCGCGGCATCGCTCGGGCGCTGCTGGCCCACGCGCTGGGGACGCTGCACCGCTCCGGGTTCGCCGCGGCCTGGACCGAAGTCCACGAGTCCAACCAAGCAGCCTCGGCGCTGTTCGAGGGCATCGGCGCCCGGCCGATGAGCAGCAACCTGGAGCTGGTGCGATGACGAAGAACAAGAACGTCATCGAAGTCGAGGGCAAGGTCGTCGAGTGCCTGCGCAGCGCCATGTTCACCGTGGAGCTCGAGAACGGCCACCAGGTGCTCGCGCACATCAGCGGGAAGATCCGCAAGAACTACATCAAGATCATGCTGGAAGACCGGGTGCTGGTGGAGCTCCCGCCGTACGACCTGACGCGCGGCCGGATCGTGTTCCGGTACCGGAACTAGCGGCGGTCGGCACCTTCTGCGCTAGCTGATCCTGGGGCCCCGGTCACGGCCTTTCCGTGACCGGGGCCCCGATGATGGCTCGCACGGCCGCGACGGCCACCGCTCCAGCCGCCGCCGGCAGGCCTGGCCCGAGCCGAACCCCAGCTTCAGGGGCAGCAGTGGCCAGGCGATGTGTCGTTGTGCGGCACGTACAGGATGCCCTGCAGGCGCAGCCGGTTCGGCGCCGGCCGCAGGTCAGGAGCGTTTCCGGGCCAGGGCGGCAGCAGCGGCGCCATCAGGGCCCACAGGTCATCGTCCGCCATCCACGACCGGGTAGTCACGCCATTCCGAACGGTCGAAATCGTCACACAGACCACGGCCGAACAGGGCCGTTCAACAAGATCGTGTCACGAGCTCTACGGGCCATAGCCATCAGATCCCTGACTTACCGCCACTGTGCGCGCTTCCACCCCCAGATCCCCAGCCGGCCGGTCCCGGTCCGCCTCGAACCCGGACACGGAACCCACCGGAACCCACTGGACGCCGCTGGGTGCGCCCTTGCCGCCCGGGCGAGACGATCAACATGCAGTATCAGGCAACGTTCGTCCGTCCCTCATGCTTTGACGCTGGCGGCGATGGCGGCGATGGCGGTGAGTCGGCTCGTGATCTCTTCTGCTGTCAGCACAAGCGCGAAGCCTTTGCGTAGGACAGCGAGTTCTGGTTCCTGCCGGGACTCGTCGTCGGTGGCGGTGACGTCGGATCCGAAGACGACCTTGTAGCCGCGTTCGTATGCCTGCCGGGCTGTGGTGCCGCAGCAGTAGTTGGTGAGGGTTCCTGTGACGATGACCGTGTCCCGGTCGAGGTTGCGCAGCACTGTGTCGAGCGGGGTGTCGTAGAAGGCGCCGTAGGAGGGTTTGCGGATCACGACCTCATCGGGACGGCGACCCATCTGGCCCCATACATCGGTATGTCCCGGCCGGTGCCAGTCGCTGTCGGTGTGCGGGAGGAACCGCAGGGCGTGCGGCCGGTCGAGTCCGAGATGGGTGTCGTCGAAGATGGTCCAGATTACGGGGATGGAGGCGGCCCGGCAGTCTTCGACCAGTTGCCGAAGCCGGGGCGCCATCCGGGTCGCCGCGGGCACCCAGTAGGGGCTCCATCCGGGCTGGACGAATTCGTCCTGCATGTCGATGACCAGAAGCGCCGTCCGCTCGGGCCGGATGTCGAACGATGCCCGGCCGTGCTCGTAGGCGTTCCGCGCCCGCGCGGTCACCCATTCCTCGGTGTACGTCATCCCCGCCTCCTCTACATCGATTCGAGGTACCTCGGTTCGATGTGCGAGAGTAGCAGCATGCTCGAACTCGCAGTCCTGGGATTTCTGTCTGAGGGGCCGCTGCACGGCTATCAACTGCGCCACCGGATAGCGCACTTGTTCGGCCATGCCCGGCCGGTCAGTGACGGCAGCCTCTACCCGGCGATCAACCGGCTGGTCAACGCCGGACTGCTGGACCGGCGAACCGAACCGGGCGCCTCGGCGGCACAGCGGCATACCCTGAGCCTGACCGCCACCGGCCGCCGCGAGCTGCAGCGACGGCTGCGGGACGCCGACGGCCTGGACATCAGCGACAGCACCCGGTACTTCACAGTCCTGGCTTTCCTCTCCCAGCTTCCCCACACCGCCGATCAGCACGCGGTGCTGCGCCGGCGGCTGGAATTCCTGGAGCAGCCCGCGAGCTTCTTCTACGACGGTGACCGCCCGCTGGGCGCCGACGACAGTGACGACCCCTATCGCCGCGGCATGCTCACCATCGCCCGCGCTACCAGCCGCGCGGAACGGTCCTGGCTGCGGGAGGTCCTGGCCTGACGGCCCGCCGGCAGGCCGAGAGGACCTTCACGAGCGCGGACCTGTTGTGGGTTCTCGCCTTGTCTCAGGGCGTGAGAACGGTTGATGTGCCATCAACTTGGATCCGTGCCCGTGTATGAGATTGATCTCGAGGTTTGGCGGAGGTCGATGACCTGCACGTCTGACGGCAGGCGCATCTATGGCTGGGAGCGTCCGGAAGTTCGCAGTGCGTTACCTCGTTTGATCTGAGTTTCCCTGACATCCTCGAGGACCCCTGTGGGCGCAATGCCGCGAAGGCGTCACCACCAGCAGTGCCCCCACCCGCGAACGCGTCGACGCGGTCAGCGCCGCCGACGTCGCGGCCGCCACCCCCAGGCCCCCGCCCCGTCACCGACCCTGGCCGGACACGATGAGCATGGAGACGTCGATCCCCTTGCAGGAAGCGGCATTTCATGACCTGTTGCGGGGGTCGTTACGGTCGGATTCATGGAGTGGAGTTTTCAGTCGGCCGAGAAACTCGCGGCTGCCTTGCGTGCCGGGGAAGTGACCTCGGCGGAACTGACCGACGAGGCGATCGCCCGCATCGAGCGGGACGACAAGGCGATCAACGCGATCTGTGTGCCGGACTTCGACCGTGCACGGGCCGCCGCGCGCGGCGCCGACCAGGCGCGCGCCCGCGGCGAGGACCGGCCGCTGCTCGGCGTTCCGGTCACGGTCAAAGAGTCCTACAACATCGCCGGGCTGCCCACGACCTGGGGCATGCCGCCGCACCGGAACTACCTGCCGGCCGAGGACGCGGTACAGGTGTCGCGGCTCAAGGCCGCCGGCGCGGTGGTGCTCGGCAAGACCAACGTGCCCTTGGGGCTGCAAGATATCCAGAGCTTCAACGAAATCTACGGCACCACCAACAACCCGTGGGACCACGGCCGCACGCCGGGCGGATCCTCCGGCGGATCGGCGGCGGCGCTGGCGTGCGGATTCGGCGCGCTGTCCATCGGCTCCGACATCGCCGGTTCGTTGCGCACCCCCGCGCATTTTTGCGGTGTCTACGCACACAAGCCGACACTCGGGCTGGCGGCCAACCGCGGTATGGTCCCGCCGTCCGCACCGGCCTTGCCGGTCGACCTCGACCTCGCCGTCGTCGGTCCGATGGCGCGCACCGCCCGCGACCTCACGCTCCTGCTCGACGTCATGGCCGGACCGGATCCGTTGACGCTCGGCGTGGCGCACCACTTGAGGTTGCCGCCCGCGCGCCACCAACGGCTCCGCGACTTCCGGGTCCTGATTCTCGACGAACATCCGCTCATTCCAACCGGATCGGCGGTGCGGGCGGGTGTGAACCGAGTCGCCGACGCGCTTGTCGACGGCGGCGCCCACGTCGAACGGCACAGTCCGCTGCTACCCGATCTGGCCGAGGCCGGGACGCTCTACAGCCAGTTGCTGGTTTCGGGCTCCGTCGCACGTTTTCCCGTCGAACCGTACGATCGGCTGCGGACCCGCGCCGCCGGACTGAGCGCGGACGACCAGAGTCTCGACGCGGCACGGTTGCGCGCCATGGTGTTCAGCCACCGCGACTGGCTCCAGGCGAACAACCACCGCGAACTGCACCGCCACGGCTGGCGGCAACTGTTCGCCGAGTTCGATGCCGTGGTGTGCCCGATCACGCCCACTCCCGCGTTCCCGCACGACCACAACCCCAATCCGCTGGAACGCCGGATCGACATCGACGGCGTCGAGTACCCGTACTTCGACCAACTCGTCTGGGCCGGCCTGGCCACCATGCCCGGCCTGCCCGCCACCGCCATACCAGCGGGCCGGGCCTCCGATGGCCTGCCGGTCGGAGTGCAGCTCATCGGCCCGACGTTCGAGGACCGCACCCCGCTGCGGCTGGCCGAACTGCTCGAGAGGAAGATCGGCGGCTTCCAGGCACCACAGTAGGGCACGCTGGCGGGTTTCCGTCGAGGACAACCATGCGCACCCGGAGTCGACCGCTTCCAACGCAACACGAACCCAACCGCACACGGCGACTGGGGAGACAGGGCACCTGCGCCTCGCGGTTGGTCCGGAAAGCGCATCCTGCGCGTAGCGCACATACCAGCGGGCTACCGCAGGGATCAGCACACGTCACCCCCGACAACGCTCCGAAGAGCTCAGTAGTCGCAGCAGGATGTGCCTGGCGGTCTCAGCCTGGTTTGGGCAGAGCCCGCTGTAGCAATTCCTCGGCCCAGCAGTGCGTTTCCGCCAATCGGCTCCTCTGACGGGCCGCCGGGAGCTTTGTTGCACGCGGCGATCCGAGGGTGCGCAACAACGAGCCGGCCCGAAAGCATGTGACGGGTCGGCGGCGTCGGCACCTCGCCGGGTGCGCACCGCTGCCGTACGGCGTGGCCGGGCCGCGGTCGTGTCGGCCACTCACGGGGGAGCCGTCGTCCCGGGTCCGCGTATCCAGGGCCCGGACGACGGCATGGCCGTAACAATCAGGCCGGGGACGGCGGCAAAGGGGCGTGCGCCCGAACGTCTTACAGGACGAGTCGGGGAGGCGGTTCCCGGCCGCGTGCCCGTGACGGAAGCGAATCCGTGGCGGCTGCGCGACGTCATGACCACCGCCGAACGGGCGGACGAGCGAAAGGAATCACCGATGGCGCATCCTCTCCGGCTCCCGCGGCAGCGTCAGGGGGCATCTCCTCGTACAAGACGCGGCGCGAGGACGGGGGCCCTCGGCGCGCTGGCCGCAGTGACCGTCACCACCGCGCTGCTTGCCACCCCGGCATCGGCGACGGCCCGGGCACCACGTCCGCATCAGGCCGCGGATGCCTCCGTCCGCGGACTCGACGTCAGCGCCTACCAGGAGACCGTGGACTGGTCCGCGGTCTCCGCCGACGGAGCCTCCTTCGCCTACGTCAAGGCGACCGAGGGCACCTCCTACATCAGTTCCCGCTTCTCCCAGCAGTACGACGGCGCAGCGGCGGTCGGCCTGCTCCGCGGCGCCTATCACTTCGCCAGGCCGGACAAGTCCTCCGGCAGCGCCCAGGCCGACTACTTCGTCGACCACGGAGGCGCCTGGCAGCCCGACGGCAGGACGCTGCCCGGCGTCCTCGACGTGGAGGCCACGCCGGGCCTGCCCACCTGCTACGGGAGCAGCCCGAGCGCGACGGTCCGCTGGATCGCCTCGTTCGACGACGAGTACCGGCGCCGCACCGGCCGTCACGCGGTGATCAACACGAACGTGTCGTGGTGGTCGCAGTGCACCGGCAATTCCACTGCCTTCGCGGCAACCAATCTGCTCTGGGTCGGCAGCTGGACCGGTACTCCGCACCCGCTGCCCGACGGCTGGTCCACGTACGCCTTCTGGCAGACCTCCGACTCCGGCACGTTTCCCGGCGACCAGGACGTGTTCAACGGCACCGCGCAGGACCTGCGGAACCTCGCCGTCAACGGCACGTACACACCGCCACCACCGCCATCGGCGAGCGCGTGGCCGATCGTCCAGCAGGGCTACAGCGGCCGCCAGGTGGCCACCATCCAATACCTGCTCAACGCCCATGGCGCGGCGCTGTCGGTCGACGGCTCCTTCGGTACGGGAACCCGCGACGCGGTGATCGCCTTCCAGACCCGCAACCACCTCACCGCCGACGGCATCGTCGGCCCCGACACCTGGAAGGCGCTGATCACCACCGTCGGACAAGGCGACAAGGGCCCGGCCGTCACAGCGGTGCAGGCCGAACTCAACGCCCATGGCGCCCAGCTGACGGCCGACGGCATCTTCGGCCCCGCCACCCGCGACGCCGTGATCGCCTTCCAGACCCGCAGCCACCTCACCGCCGACGGCGTCGTAGGCCCCAACACCTGGCTGGCGCTGGTGAATTGACCACTTGGGCGCAGGCCGGTACGGCAGTGCCCCACCCCGCGGAGGAACAACGGATCACTCACGATTGGAGTCACTCACAGAACAAGCTCATCCGGACCCTGGGAGTCCTCGCCGTCACGGCGAGTGTGCTCGGCACCCAGTGCCGGGTCGATCGGGCGGCCCACGCCCTCGGCGATCTCCACCCACAGCATCCCGCCGGCGTCGGCGTAGACCGGCACCCCATCGGTGCTCACCCTGCCGGTTGCCTGCACTTCCCTGTCAAGTCGACGTGTTCAGCGGTCCATCTGATACATCGCCGCTTCAGTGCGATGGTCCGGTTGGGGTGCCGCTGACGGATGTGTGACCGACTCGAGAGACGTCCATGTGCCGCCCGCCGAGAACTGACCCGTCCTGCCGGGCGGTGCCTGGCCTACATCCCCAGCGGTGGGCGGGTCAGGACGGAGGAGTGTCGGCCCCGCGCCCGCCACTGCTGCCGGATGCGGTCGGCCACGGCCACTGAGGCAGGCAGGGTCAACAACGTGACGGCGGCGGCCCACGCCATGACGTTCACCGCTTCGAAGCTCATGTTGGCCAGCGGATTCCACCTGCAAGCAGGCTGGCCGCTGCCCCAATAAAGGCAGATGAAGTGGTCGCGTGAGGTCAGCGCCGCGAACGGAACCACGATGCCCGCCCCCAGCGCCGCGAGCACGCCGTGAAGCGCGCGCAGTTCGCTGTACGCGGTCCGCCGTGCCGCCAGAAGGCCCACGGCCAGTTGCAGCGTCATCGGGACGAGCGCGAAGTACAGGGGGACGTTGATACCCAACCACTTCACCGGAAGCGGAAAGGCCACGGCGCTGGCGACGTGTACTGCCCACAGGCCGACTCCGAAGGCCGCACCGAGGACGACACCACGTAACAGTGCGCGCAGCGGAGACTGGGGGCGCACTGAGATGAGCGCCGCGGCGACTTCCTTCGACGGCGGCCACAGCAGGAACCGTTCCGGCCCCGGCGAGCCCGTCCCGGCTCGCGCCCAGCGCAGCACCCGCACCCCGAACGGCGCGGCAAGCGGTAGTGCAGCGGTCGCCGCGACCACCGCGAGAACCGCCAGCGGTGGCGAGAGCACTATGGTCATGAAGAATACGTAGCCCACGTAGTCGAATGGGGTCGGCAGCGGATCCAGGAGTCTCGGCAGCGTCAGAAGGCTGAAGCCGGGCGTACCCACGGGGTAGACGCTGCCGAGCCAAACACACAGCAGCACGACTCCAGCCGCTGTCGAAGCCAGGATCGGCATGAGCGGACGGCGTGCGACAAGCACGAGGGGCACCCACATCCGGGCGACCACAGCGTTCCATCGTACGAAGCTGTAACCGACGACGCCGAGGAGCAGCCACCAGCAGAACTGCACCGAGATCGGATCGGCGATGCCAGCCGCCAGAGCCGTGAAATGCGCTTCGTCCGCACAAGCGCCAAGAGCAAGACCCCCGCCCACGGCCAGCCCCATTCGGTGCGCGCCCACCCATGTGGTGCGGTCCAGGTGGGCGGCCACGGTGAGCCGCCAGATGCCCGCGCCCACGCTGGTCCCGAGTGTTGTCGCAGCGAATGCGGCGCCCAGCACGCCGTAGCCGACCGGGCCGAGCGCATCCTCGGTCCACCACGCCACCTGCAGATAGACGAAGGAACACGACAACGCCAGCCCGAACGCCTCCCAGGCGGAGAACTGGAACAGCAGAGCCGTATCACTCAGTGCGGCCAGCCGTTTCGCCGCCGGGGGATGCATCCGACGGAACAGCGACCGTCGGGGTGCGGTCTGTTCGATGGCGCTCTGGGAGACGAGCAGATGCCGTAAGGCCGGCGCCCCTCGGGTCCACATGGCCGCCCGGGCGTCCGCGTAGAGTTCGCGGGAGCGCAGCACCGCCCCACTCGTGCAGGCGACCGTCACTGCCAGACCGCACTGGGCACCCATCAGCATGACCGCGAAGATCGCGTCACTTGGCTTCACCACCAGGCTGCCGAGCATGGACAAGGGTCCAAACAGAGCCATCGGGGCTGCTATGGCGAAGGTGAACAGCCGGTGGCAGATGAGAGTGACGAAGGCGATGTCGACGTCACGATTGCGCAGGTGCGCCAACTCGTGCAGGACGATCTCCCGGAACGCCTGGGAGTCTCTCCCGTGCAGCTGTAACAGGCCGCGGCTGAGCAGCACATAGCGCCGACCGATCCGCCCGAAGGCGAGTCCGGTGAGGCGCTGGTCTCGCCAGTCGACCACGAATCGCACCGAGGAGGGCAGTTCGGTGATCTGAATGAGGTCGCTGAGCGTCCGCCGGATCTCGGGGTGCGCGTCGGGCTTGAAGGGTCGCAGTCGGCGACGACGCAGCCGATAGGCCGGCAGTAGCCAGTAGGTGACGCCGACCACCAGCCACAGGGCGGCTATCAGGGCGATGTTCACGGCAGCCCCGTCGCCGGCCATGCTGGCCGGTACCCGACAACGGCGGATGAACTCGGCCTCGTCGGTGCCGGCCAGGGCGATATTCTTCGCCGCGCAGTCCGCCATCTTGTCGAAGGACTTCGAGTCGCCGCCCTGAAAAAGAAGGTAGACCGCGGTCCTGGCGATCTGCCCGAGTGCCACCGACATCGCCACGGACGTGCTCAGGACCAGCAACGCGAAGCGCAGAGAGGTCCCGGAGGGCAGCCGGAACGGGTGCTGAACTCCGACCGGGCCGCCGCTGACGGCGGCACGTGGTGCCCGGGTCATGAGGTGCCGGTCCCCGGGGCCCCGGTTGCGTGGTCGCCCTCCTCCCCGCCCTGGTTCCGGCCTGTGAGAACGCCGCCCACAATGGCGTCGGCGAGAAGCCGCGCCTGTCCTGCGGGCAGTCCGAGTGCGACTCCTCGGCCGTACGCGACCTCACGGATCAACTCAAAATCCGTCGAGCGCAGTTCGCCCGGCTCGATCGGCCCCACCGTGCCGCGGGCAACGTTCGTGCCGTCTGCGGGGCCGGTCGGGGAAGTCGCCGCTTCATCAGGGGAGACTCGCTCTGGCCGGCCGCCACCTGCCGGGTTGTCCGTCCGCGATCGGCGCCTGGGCCACCAGCGCCTGCCACGTCCCTCGCGCAGCGCATCGGTGGCGAGGTTCCCGGCGACCGCTGTTGCGACGGGCAGGGCGAACAGCGTCCAGGCCCCAGCGGCGATGACCTCGATGCCGATACCCAGCGGCTCGGGCCGGGTCCTGGCTGCCGTGCCCCCAGGATCCTCGAAGTAGACGTCGGCCGTTTCCTCGAAAAGTTCCAGCTCGTGCGGAGCCAAACGCCGCACGGCCGCCCGGGCGAGCTCTCGCGCCCACTCCACCTCGCTGCTTTCCATCCCACCCATGGACAGCCCGTCCCTCGTACTGACACAAGCGTCATCAGAGCGTGCCGAACGGAATCGTCAAACCGCAAGCCCCGTCCGTGCGTTCGCCGGAGTGTCGCTTTCGACAGGCGCATCCAACAAGGAGTTGGTGTTCCCTGTCCACGCCACCACGCGTCACTTACCCCGTCAACTGACCGGCCTTCGACACAGGCCCGCCGGCCTGCGCCGTCCAGCCATCGTTGGCTGAACCAGGACCCCGGGCTACCTACCGCCTCGCCAGCACACGGGCACGAGCTGAGGAGCCGGTGAAGGCCGGCCGAGCTCACGGCGACCAGACATACGGTGTCGTCGTGGTGACCGCGTGCAGGCCAAGCCGGGTGAGGATCGGGGCGCTGTCGGCTGAGGCGTCGACGTAGACGTAAGGGATATCGCGGGCAGCAACGAGCTGGGCTCGGTGGGCGACCATGGCCCGGTAGATGCCCTGTCCGCGCCATTCCTGGAGCGTTGAGCCGCCCCAGAGGCCGCCGAAGTCGACGCCGTCGTTGAACACTAGCCAGGCGGCGCAGACGACTTCGGTGCGTGCCTCGGCGACGAGTACGACGGTGTTTTCTGGGGTGTTCTCGATCCGGGCGGCCAGGTCGTCGGCCAGCCAGCTCCAGTCCTCGCCCCAGACGGTGCTCTCCAAAGCGGCGATGCGCTGAAGGTCTGATCTGGCGGTGACACGGCGGAGGGTCACACCGTCGGGCAGGACGGGGTCGGCAGCAAGGTCTGCGGACCGCCCGATGAGCACGGTTTCGCTGTCCTCAGCGACGAAGCCGGCCGCAGCGAGTCGGTCAGTGAGGTCGGCGGGGAGGTCGTGAGCGCGAGTCTTCCACTCGACTGCCTCACCACGGGCAGCGTAGAAGTCACGCTGCCGCGCTATGAGCGTGTCGAGCTCTTCCCCGTGCACACCAAGGTCGCGTGGGCCCGTGACGAAGCCGCGGTGCCACCCGACGACACGAGTCAACGGGCCGTCCTTCTCGATGCGGACGCTGCCGCCGGGCGAGGTGACACCGCGGAGTTGGGCGTCATACGCGGTGCGGAGCTCGTTGATCAGAATGTCCTTCACCCGAACACCGTACGGACCGGGTCAAGTGATTAAGCGCCGGTCGAAACCGCGCGAGCATCAAGGGCTGCGCTCTCTCAACCGGCCACGGGAGTGCAGAAACAGGCGCTGTCCGCTGCCACTTCCTTGCGCGCCGGGCGGGGCCGCCGCGCCGGCCGGCGGCGAAGCGGCGAGGTGCATGGGGCCGCCCTAGCCGGGCGGCGCCCAAACCTCCGGCCCGACGCGCCGCCACTCCACCCAGGCCGCACTCGCCATGTCCTTGGCTCGACATCGCCGGATCCAGCCCGGCGTAGGAACTCGACGAGGACGAGCAGCGTGTACGCCATGCCCATGAACCGGCTGCCGACGCGGACCCGCCTGCCGCCGTCCTCGGCCGGTGGGTAGACGACGACCTTCGGCGTCTTGGTCACCTTTCGGGGCCCGCTGCCCCGGGAGACCGCGTGGAACGGGTGCTGGGTGCGATGCGCTGTGAAGCAGGCAGGCCACCTCCTCACGGGTGGGCAGGAGGCGGCCTGTGCTGGAGTGGGTCTACTTGAACCAGTAGCGGACGCCGTGGTGGCGGGAGCAGGTGCCCTGCGAGTGCCGCGAGTACGACAGACTCGCGTCCTGGCACTTCGCCGTCTCGTACTTGTCCTTGGGCTTTTGGTGGTGGGTCCAGCCGCACACACCGGTCGTGTGGTGGATGCAGTGGTGGGCGGTGTTGGTGGACGGCAGTGTCGCCGCGGAAGCGGTCGGTGCGCAGAAGAAGACGGCAGCGACGGTGGCAGCAGCGGCTGAGGCAGCAAGACGTGCGCGCACAGGAATCCCCCCTGTAGTGAGCGATTGCAGCGGGAGCTTATAGCGGTTTGAATGACCTACGGGCCGGTATGGGTGCAGACCTCGATCTCCCGGCTCGTCGACAGGCTGTTCGCGCATGAGGCGGCGACGGCGCCGGCGAAGAGCACGTGGTGCAGCTGGACCGCGAGCCGGACAAGAGGCTCGGCGCCTGCTCGCCGAGACGCCGGCCGACCGTTGTTCCCGGGGCTCATGCACGCCGCGTCACCCATGGGGGCACCGCGAGGTGAATCAGTTGCCGGAGCCGAAGGGCACACGCCTCTGCGCGCTGCGCAAGCAGGAGTACGGTCCGGGCAGGGGGGAGTTGCTGGGAGGTGGCCACGACGACCGCGGCGCCACGGCGGTGGTCTCGGCGGGCGCCGAACTGCACCGGCGCGCGGGCGGGTACATGCGGCGGGCCGGTCTGGCGATGCGGGCACCGGCCTTGGGGGGTCCGGCCGTGCTGCTGGAACAGGTCCGCGAGCCCGGTCCACTGACACGACGACCGAATCGGACCAGATCACGTGAGACGCGGTGCACATCAGCCGAGACAGGACAAGTCCGGTGGAGGCAGTGCCGCCGCGCGCCCGCTGACCTGTGACACTGAAGCTTGATGGTTTGCCGCCGATGGCTGACCGGGGCGTTGTGGCCTGATGAGTAAAGGAACTCATGACGGCAACCGAGCTGTGGGGAAGGATCGGGGGATGACCACGCTGAGGATGACAAGAGCACGGCTCGGGATGCTGCCGTTGACGGTGATGGTCCTGCTGACGGCGGGGTGCGGAACGCATCGGGCAGGGGATACCGCCGACGTGTATCGGCGTTCGGGTGCAACGCCGACCGGTATATCGACGCCGGGTAAGCCGACGGACTTCCCCTGCTTCGGCGAGAGCCCGAAGCCGACGGCGTCCACGGCCGCCGCTACCCCCAGCTCAACCGTGCCGCCGACCGACCACTACGCCGAAAACCACGGTTTCAGAGTTCCCATCCCGCTCCACGGCCAGAGCCGCTGCGACGGACTCACCGCCGTCAAACGTGTCAAGAGTGCGCTCGAACCGCTGCGCCGGCGCGGTGACTTCGCGCCGGACAGCGTCCGCAACGCGCTCACTGGCCTCGGCTACTCCGCCGGGAAGGTGCAGGCCTACCAGGACGGGTCCGCCGGGGTCGGCTTCCTCATTGACATCGGCGCATCTCCCTGGTGTGTGGAGGGCACGATGAGCAGTGAGGTCACCAAGGCGGATGCCTTCGGCGGCTACCCCGACGGCACTGGCTGCGAGCCCCCGAACGGCGGGCACTGACCACAGCCCTCTGCCAGTGGCTCACCATCGACGGCGTGCTGACCCGGCGGGGTCTGTCAAGCGAGCGGCCCTGTCTCACTTCTGGCCTTGGGCTGATGGGAAGTACGAGGGTCTGAGCGTCACCGAACGCCATGCCGTAGATGGTGCGGCCTCCCTCCACGGACAGGGTCGGGGCCGGGTTGTCGCCGATCAGGAACTGGCCTGTCTCGGGCGTGATCACCTCCAGCCGCCGCGTCGACGCCAGGTCCCGCATTGTGTGGAAGGTGTCCTCGACGCTGGTGCGGAAGAGCCTCCCGCTCTCGCGGTCGCGCATGAACGAGGACCGTTCGATGAGGCGTTCGGCGAAGGCGCCCAGGGAAGCCGGGCCGGACAGATACAGGCCCGTCTCGCGCAGTGCCTCGAGGCGCAGCTGCTCCGGGTACTGGCTGATCACCTTGGCGATCAGGCGCGTGCGGGCCCGCTCGACCGAGTCGGTGTGCACATCGCCGTAGTGGAGAGACCAGCACTGTTGGAACCGAGGCCGAAACGGGCGCCGTTCCCGTTCGCGCGGCTGTACAGGTACTCGCCGTACTTCTCGCTCTTCCAATGCAACCAGCCGTTGGCTGACGCCGCTGTTGTGGTGGTGGCCACCGCGGCCACGGCCAGCGCCCCGTACAGCGCGAGTCGGGTGGTGGTAAGCCCTCGTTGCTTCTTCACCTCTATTTCCCTTCGTGGCGACGAACGTGGGGCCGGCGCGCCAGCCACCCCCGTAGGAGGCGCCCGGCCCCTGGCCAGACGGCATCGGTCCCTCTGGCGCTAGGCGGCGTGGGAGCCGGTGACCGCCTTGCATCACCGAGTTCAGCGGGCCGGGAATTGAATGGGCAGCAGGTTCAGTCACCCTGATCAATGGCCGCATCGCAGGTTGTAGGCGCAGCGTTCGCCCGCTGGCGAGACAGGCGGCTCGGGTTTGCCTTTGTGCCGCGGGCGTTTGTAGCGTGCGGGACCATTGCGCCGCGTCCACGGGGGAGGCGGGCTGGTGGTGGAGGTCGGTTGATGCCTGGGCGCCCGGAGAGCCCGCTGGATCCGAGCGACGGGCCGGTGGCACGGTTCGCAGCCGAGTTACGCAAACTGCGCGTGGAGGCCGGCAGCCCGACCTACCGGGTGATGGCGCAACACACCGGTCAGGGGGCGAGCACGCTGTCGCAGGCCGCGGCAGGGGAGCGGCTGCCGACCCTGGCGGTCGTGCTGGCGTATGTGAAGGCGTGCGACGGCGATGTGGCGGAGTGGGAGGAACGCTGGCGTCAGGCGGCCGAGGAGGCAGCCGCCGCCGCGGATCGGGACGATGATGCGGATGCGCCCTACCGCGGTCTGGCCCGCTTCGAGCCGGGGCATCGGGATCTGTTCTTCGGCAGGGATGCGCTCGTTGCCGAGTTGGCGGCGCTGCTGGATACCCATCGCCTGGTCGCGGTAGTGGGAGCTTCGGGCAGCGGCAAGTCCTCCCTGCTGCGCGCAGGCCTGATCCCTTCCCTGCAGACGTCCGCAACGCCGGATCGCCGGCCGGCAGCGATCCGGATCCTCACCCCTGGGCCGCATCCGCTCGGCACACAGGCCGGCGTGCTGGCACCGCGCGAGTCGGCCGAGGGCGACACGGTGGTCGTGGTCGACCAGTTCGAGGAGATCTACACACTGTGCCAGGACCCGGAAGAGCGCACGGCGTTCATCGATCTGCTGGTGAGCGCCGTCAGGCCGGACAGCAGCCTGCGCGTGGTGATCGCGGTACGGGCGGACTTCTTCGGCCGCTGCGCAGAACACCACCGGCTCGCGGACGCGCTGCGGCAGGCCACGCTGCTCGTCGGGCCCATGAGCCCTTCCGAGTTACGCGAAGCCATCGTCAAGCCGGCGGCCGCCGCGGGTTTGATCGTGGAACGCGAGCTGACCGCGAAGATCATCGGCGAGGTCGCGGACGAGCCGGGCGGGCTGCCGTTGATGTCCCATGCGCTGCGGGAGACTTGGCGCCGCCGCAAAGGCCGCGCTCTGACGGTGGAGATGTATGAGGCGACGGGTGGTATCCAGGGTGCGATCGCCAAGAGCGCTGAAGAGGTGTACTCGACGTTCTCGGATGCCGAGGCCGAGGCCGCCCGTCGGACCCTGCTGAGGCTGATCACGCCTGGCGACGGAGCTCCCGACACCCGCCGACCCACCCACTTCGCTGAACTGGACACCAACTCCCCCGAGGCCACGCACATCCTGGCCCGACTGGTCCGCACCCGCCTCATCACCCTGGACGGTGACACGGTGGACCTGGCTCACGAAGCCCTGATCACCGCTTGGCCGCGCTACCGGGCCTGGATCGAGGAACACCGTGAGCGGCTGCGGCTGCACCGGAAACTGACCGAGGCCGCTCACACTTGGGACGAACTCCACCGCGACCCCGGCGCCTTGTACCGCGGCACGCGCCTGGCCGCAGCCCAGGACGTCTTCGGTCCTGCCCGCCATCCGGACCTCACCGCGGTGGAGGGCGCCTTCCTTGCTGCCAGTGTCGATGCGCGTGACGAAGCCGAAACGGCCGCGGCGCGCACCACGCGGCGCCTGCGCTCATTCGCCGTGGCCCTGTCCGTCCTGTTGGTCCTCGCGCTGACCGCGAGTGTGATCGCCTGGAATCAGAGCCGGGTCAGCGAGCAGCAGCGGCATGCCGCTGAGGCGGCCCGGCATGTGGCCCTGTCCCGGCAGCTCGCCGCGCAATCGACTGGCCTTATGGGCACGGACCCCGAACTGGGCTCGCTGCTGGCCGTCCAGGCCTACCGGACCAGCCCCACCAAGGAGGCAACGACCAGCCTCTACGCCGCTGCCGCTTCCCCTCTCATGCGCCGCCTCACCGGCCACTCGGCGTGGGTGTCGGCACTGGCCTTCAGCCCCAACGGGCAGATCCTGGCCACCGCGAGCGACGACCACACAGTGCGCCTGTGGGACCCGGCCACCGGCCGCACCAGGAGCATCGTCGTCGGCCATCATGACGGCGTCGACTCATTGGCCTTCAGCCCAGACGGCAGCCTCCTGGCGACCGCGAGCGACGACCGCACCGTGCGCCTGTGGGATGCAGCCACCGGTCACCCGGTGCGGCAGTGGCACACCGCAGGCAAGGGTCCCGGTGAACGGGGTACCAACGGGCACCCCGACAGCATGGCGTCTGTGGCTTTCTGCCCAGACGGGCACACCCTTGCCACCACGAGCGACGGCCGCACCATAAGCCTGCGGGAGGTGGCCACCGGCCGCACCCACGCCACCCTCACCGCCCCCGACGTCACGGCGTCCGTCGCCTTCAGCCAGGACGGCCGCACCGTGGCCACGACAAGCGAGCAGGGCACGGTACGACTGTGGGGCACAGCCACCGGCCAACTGCATCTGACGCTCCCCGAAATCAACGCAGGCGGGGGACCGATGGCCTTCAGCCCAGACGGCCGCGCCTTCGCCGTCGGCAGCAGCGTCGACGGCACTGTTGGCCTGCGGAACGTGGCCACCGGCCGCACCCGTGCCACACTCACAGGCCACACCGATGCGGTCAGGGCAGTGGCCTTCAGCCCGGACGGACTCACCTTGGCCACCGCGAGCGACGACCGCACCGTGCGCCTGTGGGACGTAGCCACCGGCCGTACCCGCCTCACTCTGCCTGGACGCACCGACTGGATGGTGTCCCTGGCCTTCAGCCCGGACGGCCACACCCTGGCCACCGGCAGCTACGACGGCACCGTAAGGCTGTGGGATGTGAGCGCTCCCCGGCCACGCCTCACCCTCGGCCGAACCGGAATCGTCCTGTCGACGGCGTTCAGCCCCGACGGCCACACCTTGGCCACCGGAGCCTACGACGGCACCGCCCGCCTGTGGGACACGACCACCGGCCACTCACACGCGGCCATCGCCACTCACGACGAAGTAGCGCTGCTCACGTTCGGCCCGGACGCCCGTACCCTGGGCATCGCCAGCAGTTCGGGCACGCTGCGTCTGTGGGACGTGGCCGCCCGCCACGCCCGGACCGTACTCAGTGGCCGTGACGGCGCCACGGGGGCAGTGGTGTTCGGCCCTGACGGCCGCACCCTGGTCACCACGGACCTCATCCAGAGGCGCCCCAGCGCCAACGGTCAGCTCCCGGAAAACCTGCGGCTGCGGGACGTGGCCACCGGCCGCGCCCACACCATCCTCGGCACCACCGACGGAGTGGCGTCGGGAGCCTTCAGCCGGTCCGGACACACCCTGGCTGTCAGCGGCCACGACGGCACGGTGCGGATCTGGGACATGACCACACGGCGTATGCGCACCGTCCTCACCGACGGCGGCGCAGGAGCGCTGGCCTTGAGCCCGGACGGCTCCACCCTGGCCACCGCAAGTGCAGGCAACACCGTGAAGCTGTGGAACGCCGCCACCGGCCAACTCCAGACCACACTTACCAGCCATCAGGACACGGTGACATCAGTGGCGTTCACCCCTGACGGACACACCCTCGCCACCGGCAGCAACGACGGCACCGTGCGTCTGTGGAACGCCGCCACCGGCCAACTCCAGGCGACCCTCACCACTCCAACGAGTGTCGCATCGCTCACCTTCAGCCCCGACGGACACACCTTGGCCACCACAAGCGACAGCCCTGATCACTCTGGCCGCGCCGTGCGCCTCTGGGACGTGACCCCGCTCGACCTGTCCGGAGCAATCAGGAAAATCTGCCGGGCCGTCCACCGCGACCTCACCACACGGGAACGGTCGGTGTACCTCCCGGGACAGCGGACCACCCCGGTGTGTTCACCATGACCCGTCGCCATTCCGCACGTGCAGGGTCTGGCGGAGACGAACAGCAAGCTCGGCAAGGAGAACATCCGGAACCTGATCCGTCGCGGACAGCAGTCCTGGTTGGCGGCGGGGAACTGTTGCTACGTCCGAAGGCCGGAACCGGCAGAGACGGCGTGAAGGCCGGCCTCGGTCCGCACGGCGCCAAGGTAACGGACATGATCTGTTCACTGTGGCCGCGCGGTACAGGCCGGTGGGCGGCTTCCCGTTCCACCCACTGCGCGAGGCCCGCGAGGCCCCGCTGGGACTCCTGCTGCGCCTTGCTCGGGCGCTTCGCCGTACGACCGGCCGTCGAGGCGGGAGACGGCCCATCCAGCGGCTTGACGCCCAGCGTGGACAGCCGCTCCTGCTGCTCGGGCAGGAGTCGCGCCCAGGTGCCGGCTGCTTCTGCTGCTGGAGCCACTTGCCGATGTCGTCGCCGTCCATCAGTACGCCGGGCTGGATCTCGGGCAGGCGGCCGTCGGCGTCGACCAGGTTCGCCAGCACGCGGTAGTGCCGCTGCCAGTACGGCGACACGGGGGGCGGAACGAGGCGGAGGCGACCATGTCCTGCGGGTCCTCGTCGGGCTCCAGGAACACCGGCACGATGATCCGCGCGACCTCCGCAGCCTCGGCCCTGTCCTCCAGCGTCCACGAAGACCGCGGCCGGTACCCGGCCCGGAGTTCCGTCGCAGGGACATTGCGCCTGTCGCGGGCCTCGCAGGACAGTGCGACGGTGGTGACAGGGGCGCTTTTGAGGAGGACGGACAGGCGCGGGATGCCAGGTAACCAGAACCAGCCGGAATCGCCAGCGCGGCGTCTGCGTCTGGGCGTCGAGCTTGAGCTGATCGCCGACCAGCTCAGGTCGCTGGCCCACGCCCAGGACCGATTGCATGACCTGTATGAGGCGGTTCTCGGTCGAGAGGTGGATCTGTCCGTAGTTCTGAGGCTGATCGTCGACACCGCGATGGAGCTGGTCGGCGCCCGCTACGGCGCGCTTGGCGTGCTCGATGAGAACGGCGAATATCTCGACCGATTCATCCCCGTGGGCCTGTCGGAGCAGGAGCGGGCCGACCTGGCCGGGGTGGAGTTCCCGCATGGCCGCGGCCTGCTGGGCCGCTTGATCACCCACCCGGAACCGCTGCGGGTCGACGCCATCTCAGCCCATCCGGCCTCGGCCGGCTTCCCGCCCGGCCACCCGCCGATGCGCACCCTGCTCGGTGCCGCGATCAGTACCCGCGGCAAGGTCTACGGAGATCTCTACGTAGCCGAGCGCCGGGACGGACGGCCGTTCGACGCCCACGACGAAGCACTCATCATCGCGCTCGCCGGCGCCGCAAGCCTGGCCATCGACGACGCCCGCCTCTACGAACAGACCCGCCTCGACGCCGAACAGTTCCAACGACTTCTTCTGCCGTGCCTGCCCGACCTGCGTCCCTTCACTGCCGCCGCTGCCTACCGCCCCGCCGCCACGCCCGGCCACCTCGGCGGCGACTGGTACGACGCGCTGCTCGTCCCCGACCAAGCATGCGCAGCCGTTATCGGCGACGTAGTCGGCCACGATCTCCAGGCGGCTGCCGCCATGGCTCAGATCCGTAACATGCTGCGTGCCCTGCTTTACGATCAGCGCACTTCGCCCAGTGCAGTCCTCGCCCACCTCGACCGGGCCCTCGCCGCGATCACTGACCAGCCCGTCACCACCGCATGCCTCGCCCGCATCGAACCCGCCCAGCCAGGTGCCTGGACTCTGCGCTGGAGCACCGCAGGTCACCCACCACCCCTGCTGCTCACTCCCGACCACCGAGCTCGCTACCTGCATGCCGACCCCGACCTGCCCCTCGGTGTCGACACCGCGCAACCCCGCAACGACCACACCAGTCCCGTCCCGGCCGGTGCCACCGTCATCTTCTTCACCGACGGGCTCATCGAGCACGCGGCTTACCCCATCGACACCGGGCTGGAGCGCCTGGCCATGCTGGCCACCCGAGATGCCGCTCTGCCCCTGCAGGACCTCGTCCAAGGGCTGGCCGACCGCCACCCCAGCGACGGCCACGACGACATGGCCATCCTCGCGCTCCGCCCTCCGCGCATCTGACGAATCAGCCGGGCAGCCACGTGAAGAACCGGGCCAGCCAGGCCAGGCCAAGCCCGTCAGGGAGGCGGTCCGGAAAAGCCGGATGCGCTGCACACCGCCTGCTTGCGCGCGCCAGCACCGGCAGCAGGGGGCTGAGGGATGGGACTCGCCTCCCTGTCATGCCTGATCGATCGGTGAAGGGTCGTTTAGCGTCGCATGGGGACGGGGACCCGCACCGTACGCCGCCGAGTGCTGAAGCTCCGCCGAGCCGGGCCGGTGGCACAACCACCGTTTCCCTGACCAAGGCGAACGGCCCCCAGAGGCGTGCCGTAGCCACAGACCCCGTCGCGGCACTTGCGAGAGTCAGGTTCTTTGCGCCCTCTGCATCACCACCATGCCGCGCGGCACCCAAGGGAGCAATTATGAAGGCAGCGGTATATGAAGGCCCGCGAACGGTCGCCGTGAAGGACGTACCGGACGCGAAGATC
>NZ_JBIVNO010000033.1:0-48091 GCF_044753645.1 Streptomyces sp. NPDC093261 | reverse complement strand
CATGTGCCGCAACCACTCCACCAGCCCCGCCGAGACGCCAACCGCCGGCCGAAAAGACCAGGCCAAAGCACGCATCGCAGGTGAAAACGACCTCTAAGTAGCCGTTTTCTCCAACATCGAGCATCACCGGACCCTTGTTGGTCACGTCCAACGACCGCTCCAACGCAGGGAATATCTCCAGCAGTTGGGCCCGGAGGCGGTTGATCTGCCGGGTGCGGTCGAAGACCAAGTCCAGCCGTCGGGTGGTCAGGGTGCGCAGGTCGACAGCGATCTCGTCACCGGGCCGCAGCAGGCCCAGATCGCGGCGGATGCGGGCCCGGTCGGCAATGACGAAGGCGTCCTTCGCGTCCGTCTTTCCCTCGCCCCGGTAGGTGGCCGAGGCCCGGTGGACCGCCAGGCCAGTGAGATAGGCGACGGGCTGACCGTGAGCGGAAAGCAGGCCGATCAGCAGAGCGGCGCCGCCATGGTTGAGATCAACGGCCCACAGGACATCGTCGGATATCGCCAGCACATCACCGATCAGGGCCAGCAGCGCAGTCTCGTCGTTCTGGACCCGGCGGGACAGCAGCCGCTCGCCCTCCGCGTTGATCACCACGCAGTGGTGATGTTCCTTGCCGATGTCCATCCCGGCCCAGATCTCGGGCACGGTCACCTCCGCCAGCTCGTCGTACATCGATCCCGCAGACGACCTCGCCGGCGTTGTCCTACAGCAGCGATCGAGTCGCGTTTCCCAATTGGCGCTCGAGTCGTCGCGGGGCTCCAGGCGGCCAAGTCCCGTAAGCCATCCAGCGGCTCAGCCTTTACACCCATACCCGGAGCCCCCGGGCCCTCCGATCCTACGAATGACCAGATCAGACCCGCCTTGAAAGGTAGGACAGCGCTTAATCTCGATCTTGCGATGGTCCGTCAGCTGCTGACGGACCCCGTGACCTGCTGGGGCCTTCGGCGACCGCGCTTGGCGGCGGGTAGGTTCAGCGCGTACCTGTCGGACTGGGTACGGCGCATAGGGGGTGTTCGTCCTCGGTGGGGGCCGTGCATCGTGAACGGGGTCTTTCGCAACCTGATGCGCGTCCTTGCCCTCTTCCTGGAGGGCGGATCGATGTGGCCTTCCCGGCTCAACCGTCCTGTATCGAAGGGGGATCGTTGTTGCGCAACGCAGTTCGGGCCGTGGGCGTCGCCGGTCTTGCCGTGGTGCCCTTGCTGGGAGGGACGGCGGGGGTGTCGGCCGCCGAGGGCCCGAGCCCGGCTCCGGGCGGCAGCCCGCCTCCGGTGGTCCGCCTGGCGTACCACGTGGCTCAGAACCTCGCCCTGGAGGCGGGTGACGACATCTCGTTCAGCCTCGAGGGAATGCAACCGGGATGGGACAAGGTCGAGGTCACCTCCCCGGCCCTGCAGGAGCCGATCACCCTGACTCCCCTGAAGAAGGGGTCGACACAGTCGGTCCAGGTGGACGCGCCAGGAACAGACCACCGCGTCCGCTCGGGCCTGCGCGCGGGCACCTATCCGGTCACCGCGACAAGCCACGGCCGTACCATCGCCACCGCACAACTCAAGGTCCTAGCCGCGAACACTGCGCAGATCTACCGGTTCGTCATCGGTCCCAGGAACGCGTCCCCCGGCAGCGACACACCCGCCTCCCTCCGCCCGGGCAGTGATGTCCGGGTGGTCCTCACCGACCTGCGGGCCGCACCAGGGGAGGACTCCCTCACCGTCACCTCACCCATGTTCAAGGGCCCGTTGACCATCAAGACGGACAGCCCGGACAACCCCGGCTGCAAATGTGACGACCCAGGCACGGTCTACGCGGGCCACGGAGAATTGCGAGGCGACGTACCCGACGGCCGCTACACCGTGACCGTGGTCAGCCACCACGGGCAGCAGACCACGAAGCAGCACGTCACGATCGCCGGCCAGCCCGTCGCGGACGGCGGCGGCCCGTCCTGGGCAGTCACCGGTGGCGTCGCGGCCACGGGGCTGGCCCTCGCTTCCGGCGGCGCGTTCGCGGTACGGCGCCGCCGCTCACGGAAGGCTGCGCCCTCCGCGTAGCGGCGGACCCGGCGGCCGCGGACCGTCCCCTGGGCGGGTTGAGCGGGCCCTGGTGGCCGCGCGCCGAACTGTGCTTCCCGCTTTCCCCGCCTTCCTCGGTTCTTCCTTCATCTTTCCTGCGTTCCATCCGGCCGTTTCCGGTCTGGATGGAGTTCGTCCATGACTCAGAAAGCATTCCTTGCATACCTCACACAGACGAATATCGCGTCTCGCGGTCCTCGCGGCCGGAACCGTCCTGCTCCTGACCGGAGGGGAAAGCCTCGCCCAGGCACAGGCCAAGGACGCCACATCGGCGCCCCACCTGTCCCCGGCGACGGTGCCGTCCGCCGGACCGTCCGCTGAAACGTCAGCCGCACCGTCCGGTGAACCAGCGCCCTCGGCCTCTGCCAGCCCCTCGACCGGGACCGGCACCGGAAAGCCCTCGGCCTCACCCTCGGCGAGCGCGAGGGGGTCCGCCGCGACCGAGGCCGGCGACGACGACTTTTCGGACGAGGACGCCATCCGCTTCTGGACGCCTGAACGCATGGCCTCGGCCACCGACCCGGCACAGCCCGCGCAGCAGGCGGACCCGAGCGCCAGGGCCCGGTTGCGGCGGGCGGCTACGGCCGATCCCGGCGTGGCGGCCGACATGCCGACAGCGGAGCACATCCTTGGCCTGCCGTCCGTCGGGACGATCTTCACCTACGACACGGACCCGACCACCCAGCGGATGCACGCACACCATTGCACCGCCAGCGTGGTGGAGAGCCCCGGGCACAATCTGATCCTGACCGCGGGGCACTGCGACGGGGGCAAGGCCGTCTTCGTCCCCATGTACGCTGCCGAACGGACGCTGGACAAGCAGAACTTCGGCTTCTACCGGGTCGCCAAGTTCTTCACGGACAACCGGTACGTGCACAACACCAAGAAGCCCATCTCCGACCTGGACTTCTCCTTCGGCCGGCTCGAGCCTTCGAAGAGTGGCCAGCAGGCGCAGGACGTGGTGGGCGCGAACACGCTGGTTCGGACCCCCGGTTATCTGAACAAGATCACGATGCTGGGCTACCCCTCCAGCCACGACGCCGAGGACCATCCCGTGCGGTGCCCCACGCAGACGGAGGCGCTGCCCGGCTTCTACCAGATCCAGGCCAAGTGCCGTGGCATGTGGGGAGGTGTCTCCGGCGGTCCCTGGTTCTCCACGGTGGACTGGAAAAAGGGCACCGGTGAGATCATCGGCAACGTCGGCGGGTACAACGGCGGCGGCAACGACGACGACGTCGACTGGCTCACGTACAGCCCCATGCACGGCGACTGGTTCTTCCGCCTGTACGACGAGGCGAAGAACAACCAGGTCCCCCAGCACGGCAGCACCTACGACCAGCCGCCGCTGCCGTACTCCATGGGCGGCGGTGAGACCTGGTCCCATGCCAAGCTGCTGGCCTCGGGCGAGTACACCGGCGACGGCAAGGGCGACCTGATCGTGGTCTGGACCGACGGCGAGGTCACCCTGTACACCGGCGATGGCAACGGCGGCTTCGTCGGCGAGCGCCGACTGGCCGCACCCCACGGCATCTTCCAGAACGCCAAGTCCATCACCGGTGGGGACTTCGCCGGCGGCAACGGTGCGGACCTGCTGGTGGTGTTCGACGCCGGCGAGGTCAGGCTCTTCCCCGACGTTGGCATCAAGGGCCTGGACGGCGGGATCAAACTTGCCGACGCCGGTTCCATCTGGAGCCATGCCGATCAAATCACCGGGGGCAGCTTCGGCACCGCGAAGTACGTCAGCGACCTGCTGGTGCGCTGGAGCGACGGCGAAGTCACCGACTACACCGCGGTCGGCGGCAAGGGTTTCGGCACCGAACACCAACTGGAGAAGCCGAAAAGCGCCTGGAAGGACGCCACTCTGGTGACCGCGGGTGACTTCACCGGCGGCAACAACTGGGACACCCTGGTGCGCTGGTCCGACGGACATGTCTCCCAGTTCCAGGAGACCGGCCCCAGCGGCGCCGGCAACGAGATCCAAATGGCTCCAGCCGGCAGCATCTGGTCGCACGACTCGGTGATGACGGCGGGCAGCTACGACTCCAACGGCTGGCCGGACGACCTGCTCGTCCGCTGGTCCGACGGCGAGACCACCATGTACACGCACACCGGTGCCGCCTTTGGCACCGAACACATGCTCGTCGCCCCCAAATAACCGCCTCACGACCTGCCCGACAGCCCAGGCGGATCCGGGTGACCGAACCCACCGCGCCACCCGGATTCCCCTGCAGGGCTACCACCGCGGTTCGTCCGTACGGGCCTATGTCCAGCGCATCCCAATCGTGGACAGCTGCTCTACTCGCTCTGGGGAGAGGGCCGCGGCCCTCGAGCGTTGGTTGCTGACCCATGCCCCGAGCCGGAGATCGCGTTCCTCCTGGTCCTGGCCGTCCGGCCCGTTGACGACGATCCGTTCGGTGTGTTTCCTGGGTACGCGTAGGTGTCCTTCGCGTACGTAGTACTGCTTGGCGGCGGCGTAGTTGAGGGCCCATTCGTCGGCCTGTGTACGGCGCGGCTGCGGCTTCTCGTCCTCGCCTGCGGGCTCGATTCCGAGGATGTGCTCGCACATCCACTGCTGCACGGTGGTGAGCTTGTCCCAGCCGAGCCGGACCGAGCGCACCCACCTCCCCAGGTCCTCGCCCTGGTGCACGACGACGCCCGGCGACATGGGCAGCTGGCCGCCGGCCGCGAGGTGCTGCCTGACAAAGGCGGAAGGCGCGTTGCCATTCGACGGGCCAGGTGGGGCACCAGGACGGGTCGATATCCTCCAGCCGCTCGCGCCGCTCCTGTGACAGCGCCCCGGCCCTCGACTCCACTCGAATCCCCTCGGCACGCCGCTGCTCGATCTCGGCAGCCTTCCGGGCGGCGGCCCGCGCGTTCTTCAACCAGATGCCCACCGGTACCCCTGGTAAGTGGCGTCCAGCCGCGCCAGGAGGTGGCCCCCCTCGGCCGCCCACCCGCGCGCGGCGGCCAGGCCCTCCTCCCACGCGACGTCGAAGTGCGACCAGACCATGCCGAGCTTCTCCAGCTGCGCGATGCGCCTGTCGTCCATGTCGCCGCGGGTGTAGAAGATCCGGGCGTCGGCGATCCACTGCCCCAGCGGGGAAGGATGCGAGTGAGGACGGCCACGCCTCGTCTTCCGCCTCCCCTCGTCCGGCCGCAGTGGGGACGCGGTAGGTGAAGGGGACGCGCAGGTCCCTGTGGAGCTGGTGGTAGAGGGTGGCGGCTTCGATGCCGCGTCGCCAGTGGGTGTGTTCGGGGTTGAGGAGGCGGAGGTTGATGAAGGCGGCCAGTTGCGCGGGCTCGCGGGGGGGGGGTGGAGAACTTGAGCAAGGCCCGGGCCGGCACCGACAGCCCCGTCTGTTCACCGGCGGCTTCCTCGCTTTCGGTCCCGGAGCGGGTCTGTACGCCTCTGACACGGCTTTGGGCCTGCTGCTCGGCGAGCTGGTCCACGACGCGGGTGTCGCTGAGGCCGTGCCAGTGATGTGCCCCAATGACCAGGGCCAGAAGCGTGGTCCCGGTGTCGTGGAAGGTGCGTCTGCTGAGGTCCTCGGGCGGTGCGGGGCTGGCAGTGCGCTTCTCGGCGGCCCGCCGTTGATGCCTGCTACAGGTCGAATTCAAGGTGTTCGAGATCGGTGAACTCGACTTCCAGTCCCTGGGCACGGCGGCCGTTGTCGCGGAAGTAGACCTCGCCCAGGGCCTCGGCCGTGATCTGGCGTAGTTGGTCCTCGGTGGCTCCTTGCTCTTGGGCCTGGAAGAGCCGGGCGGCGTAGTGAGGGGGCAGCGCGAGGGTGAGGTGGCGCAGTCTCGGGTCGTCGGCGCTGCCGGGTGCGGCGGTGTAGCCGAAACCGGCGCGGGTGTCGATGACGATGCCGGCTGTGGTGGCTGCGGTCTGCTTGGCCTTGGCGCGGATCTGAGGCTGCCAGCGTTTGGTCACCTCGCCTTTCAGGCGGTCCGCGAGGTCCTTGCGGGGTTTTCTGATCTGGTCCTTCACGTACCGTTCGACGGTGCGCTGGGAGATCTGCAGCAGCTGCGCGATTGCCCTGGTGCCCTTGAACTGCTTGACCAGGTAGCGCATCTGGGCGCCGGCGGACTTGGGTATGGGGCGCGTGAATGCGTTCTGAACCGCCGTGTCGAGCCCTTCCCCGACCGTGGCCATCGCTGCCTCTCGCTGCTCTCGGAGTCCTTGGCGCTGACTTCGCCGGTCCTGATGAGTCGGCGAGGTTGGCGACCTTGCCAGAGTTGCGTCCGGCTCATGTCGCGCCTGCGGGCCGCCGTCTTTGGTAACAGCTGTTACCATCATGGCATGGCGAAGACACAGCTGGGTGCACGCGTCGATGACGAGATCAAGAAACTGGCTGAGGCCCGTGCCCGGGATCGGGGGCTGAGCCTGGGCGACTACATCGCCGGGCTGGTGCGGGAGGACACCGGCGGGCTGCGGCAGCGGGGCCTGGATGCCGCGAGGCGCTTCCTCGACGAGCACCAAGACGTCTTCGACCAGGTCGAAGACGCAGACCGTCACCCGGGGGCGCACGCAGCGTAATGGATCTGTACATCGACGTCCCCTGGATCCTGCAGGTCGCTGAGATCGCGGGAGCGGGTGATCCGACCCCCGAGGACTACGGGGTGCCTGTGGCGGCGGTAGCCTGCCACCGGGCCGAACTGCTGGAAACGCCCGTGTACGACGGCCCCTACGCCCGTGCCGCCGCCCTGGTGCACGTCCTCGGCCGCTGCCGCTGGCTGGAGCGCTCCAATATGGCCGTGGCGGCGGCGACGGGCGTGATGTATCTGGAGGCCTCCGGTATCCCGGTCAAGCCCACCCGCGAGGACGCCATCGCTCTGCGCGATTTGCTCAGGGATCCCGGCTGCACCGCAAAGAAGATCGCCGCCTTGCTGCGCGCCTGGCCGCACGCCACCTGAACTGCGTCAGCACGGCATCCCCCTGTCAGGGCGAGGCGGTGGCGCGCGCTGCCCGCCGCTGCGTCGAGGAAGTTCCCGTGTGACTGTGGTTGAAGTTCCCCGGCCGGGCCGCCAGATCAGGCCGGTGCTGTTTCCCGGACCAGCGGCAGGCTGTTGAGCGGCTGGTGCGGCATCTGCGGCGCGCCGGGACGCGAGGGCTGTGCGACATCACCCGCCCACGCCGCCGGCGCCCCCAGGTCCCGGAGACGGACGCGTTCGCCATACGGGTCCCGGCCCTGCGATGGGCAGCTCACTTCCGCGCAGAACTGAGTATGCGGTGGGGCGACCGGGGTCCGACCCCCGGACCAGCACTGCTGGGCGGCCGTTCTCGCGCTGGCCGCGGCGATCTGGCACAACCACAAGGCCGGACAGCCTGTCATGCGATCCCCGTACTGCGGAGCCTTGGGGAAGCGGGCGAACTGCCAGCTCGCGGTCAGCGTCCATGCCGCCACCGACGCCGCCTCGTGCCCGCTGCAGTGGCAGTTGTATCTGCCCCGGAGTGGACGGACGAGCCGGGCCGCTGCCGGGCCCTGGGCTTCGGGCGGCCGACCGAGCACGATCTCCGACACATCATGGACGCGATTGCCCAAGCGCTGGACCGTGGAGCGGACCTACGGATGGCTCATGCTCCACCGGCGCCTGGCACGCGACTACGAAACGCTTCCCGCCCGCTCCTAAGCCATGATCCACCTCGCCATGACCGACCTCATGGCCCGCCGCCTCACCGGTGAGAACACCATCTCTGACGCGACCCCACCCCCAGGATTGAACGCTAATTCCGGGATAAAACACCGGGAGAAAACGACCTCCTACAAGTAGCCGAGGGATGCTCAGACATGTTCGGGACGTCCATGAAGCCGGGGGCCTCTCCGGGGCTTGTACAGAACCGTATAGGATGCGCCAAATCGGGCAGGAGATGCGCCGCAAACAGGAGGCGACGGTGCCTCCATATCCCTGCCTGCGGCGCGATGCCCGCACGGGCCAGCACTCGGTGAAGAGGGACCGTGTAAGGGCCGATAGGGTGGTCCACCGAATACCGATCGGGGGATCAAGACTTCATGGACACTCGGCCGTCTCTGATAGGAGCGGTGGCCACTGCGCGCGCTCTGGGAGCCATCGCGCTGCTCGTGGGGCTCGTAACCTCCCTGACCATTTTGGTTGGCGGCACAGCGGGACTTGGGGGGCCGGTGCTCGCTGTACTGGCTGTACTGCTCTTCGGGGTGCCGTTCGCCTGGGCCGCCGTAGCGCGCCGCGCCTGGTACCGGAACCGGCTGGAGGTGGCCACCCCGGCGCCCCAAGGTTCCCCGGTGATCGCGCGTGAGAACACCTTCGAGGCGGTCTCCCGGCCCCTGACCGTGCCGGTGGTAATCGGTCTCGGGCTCGGCCTGCTCATCGCCTCGACCACAGGCGTCCCGGCGGGCCTTGCTCTGGCGGGGGCGGGCAGTGGGCTGCTCTGGCAGGCGCAGTGGCTCGCCCGCGAGGAACGCAAGCGGGGCATCTGGCTGCTGTGCCCTCACGCGCCACTGCGGCCCGCGCCCGACGACCCCTCGCTCGCCCTCTACCGGCAAGTGCCCTTCTACACCGCGCCCGACCAGCCGGCCGACACGCCCTCCTGAGAGCCCGTCACTTGGGACACCGCCCGATTCCGGGAAACATGGCTTACTTGCCTGCACCCTCCACAGCGCGCTGACATGCGAGGCAACCACTTAACCCTAAGGGCTGTCCTACCGGTCTACAGCGGCAGGACAGCCCAAGTTCTAGGGCCTTAGGGTGTGCAGATCTTTAACTCGTAGCTTTCTGCTTGGTGGTTCGTTGCTCTGGCATGAGCGGGTTGGGTAGGGAATGGACCACGCTGGCAGCCAAGTTCGAGGCGGTTTTGCCGCACCTCGACGAGCGGCGGCGTCGCCTGCTGATAGGGGCGGAGGCCCAGTCCCTCGGCCACGGCGGGATCAGAGCGGTCGCTCGTGCCGCCGGTGTCCGTGAGGCCACTGTGTCTGCCGGAGTGCGGGAACTCGACTCCGGGGAGGCGCCGTTGGGCCGCGTCCGTCGGCCCGGCGCCGGCCGCAAACGCGTCGTCGACCGGAATCCAGCCGTTCGGGAGGCACTCCTCACGCTGGTCGAGCCCGACGTCCGCGGAGATCCCATGTCGCCGCTGCGCTGGACCACCAAATCCACCCGCAAGCTGGCCGAGCAACTGACCAGGCAGTGCCACAGGATCTCCGCGGACACGGTGGGCGACCTGCTGCGCGAGGAGGGCTTCAGCCTGCAGAGCAATGCCAAGACGCTGGAAGGCAAGCAGCACCCCGACCGGGACGCACAGTTCCACTACCTCAACGAGCAGGCCCGCGACCACCAGGACGGCGGTACTCCGGTGATCAGTGTGGACACGAAGAAGAATGAGCTGGTCGGCCCGTTCAAGAACAACGGCCGTGAATGGGAGCCGAAAGGGGAGCCGGTGCGTGTCGACACCCACGACTTCCCCGACCGCGTGCTGGGCAGGGCGGTGCCCTACGGCATCTACGACGTCGCTGCGAACACTGGCTGGGTCAACGTCGGCACCGACCATGACACCGCCGCGTTCGCCGTCGAGTCGATCCGCCGTTGGTGGAACGGAGCCGGGCGGGCCACCTATCCGACGGCCGGCCGACTGCTGATCACCGCCGATGCCGGCGGCTCCAACGGGTATGGCACCCGCACGTGGAAGACCGAACTCGCCGAGTTCGCCGCTGAGTCCGGCCTTACGATCACCGTCTCCACCTGCCTCCCGGGACTTCGAAGTGGAACCGGATCGAGCACCGGCTGTTCTCCCACATCACCATGAACTGGCGCGGCAAGGCCCCTAACCAGCCACGAAGTCATCGTCGAGAGCATCGCGGCGACCACCACCAAGACCGGTCTGACCGTGCATGCGGAACTCGACACCAACCCGTACCCCACCGGCATCCAGGTCAGCGACGACGAGATCGCCTCTCTGCCGATCACCCGCCACCGCTTCCACGGCGACTGGAACTACACCCTTCACCCCCAACATCCGATGGACGCGGCCACGACCGACAGCACGTCGCACCAGGCCCCGGCGTGCAGACCGCCTCGCCTCACGCGGCGTTCGCTGCAGGACCCGGAACTGACCGGGATGACCCGTCAGCAGCTCAGCGAGCTCATCGACGCGTTGACTCCAGCGCTGGAGGCTCAACGCGAGCAAGTGCTCCGCACACGTCGCGGTCACGAGCGCCTGGTAGCCCCTGGCACAGGTGCCAAAGCCAAACTCACCCCAGCCGACCGGATCCTGGTCACCGTGCTCCACCTGCGCAAACTCGCGACCATGGACCTCCTCGGCCAACTCTTCGGCGTCACCGCCATGACCATCAGCCGCGCGAAACAGGAGGTCCGCCCGCTCCTGGAAGCACACGGCCACCACATCAACGCATCTACCGGCCGCCTCCGCACACCAGCCGACGTCGCGACGTTCCTCGCTCCCGACTCCACCCAGACCAAGGTCAAAACGACGAGTTAAAGATCTGCACGCCCTAAGCGTGGCCGCCGGGGTAGTGCCTTCCCTGCTCCAGAAATTCGATAAAGCGTTCGACTTTTCGGTGAGTTCGGCACTCCACAACGGCCATCCGGTAGGGGAACTCCGCGCCCTCAGCCAGAGCTGGGCCGACGGCCTTGACGCACTCACCCGCGCCCATGGCGTCGACATGGCCTGAATACAACCGCACATGAGCCCCCGCCACCGTGGACTCACCCGGCCGTACGCGAACCCACGCCATCGGTGCGCCGCACCTTGCTCGAGCAAATCACTTGTGGCGCGCCACCGATACGTCTACCCTGCGGGCAGGCAAGGAGCCCGGGAAAGCACCCGGGCCACCACCAATCACCTTGAGGTACGGAGCGTCGGAAAGCGCCCTCGCCACCACCTCCCCCCATCCCTGCGCACCCCTCCTGTCCAGCCGTTGTATGCCGGGCGGGCGAAAGGCGTCCCCTTGACCATCTACTCTCACCACGCCAACCGTGGGAAGACCCAGGTCCTGGCGACCTACCAGGGTCTGGACGGCATCGAATCCAAGACTGTGACGAGCCTGGGCGACCCGCGCCTTGCCATTCCGATCGTCGACGCCCTCAATCGAATCTCCGCCTTCGCCACCGTCCCCGTCAGTGTCCACGACCGCCGGGGACAGCGTGCGGACTACTACCCGCGCAAGCACCTTGCGGCACTGACAGAGGCTGCCGCCCGTGCCGCTCTCCTCTCTGGCGCCCACAGTCTCTGGTACGAGTACGCGTGTCTGCGACTTCACCAGGCACTGGCCGATCTGGAGAACGCTCTGGTGAGCGTGCCCGATACGGTCCGTCGCGCGATCCGTTCCGAACTGGAGGTGGAAGAAGCCGAGTTGCGTGCGGCACTCGACGACTTCTCGGGAACCTCCTCGGGAGCCGAGACGGAGAACGTGCGTTGTTGGGAGTTCGGCCATCCCTTCGTGAAGCATGACGACGGAATGGACACACTGAGCGACGAGACCCGCGAACGGCTCGACCACCGTGAGGCAGGGCTCACTTCGGAGGAGCGGGAGAAGGCTGTCGCCGGCCTCCGGGTGCTGGTCACAGCGCACTCCCGGTGCACCGGGATGTGGGCCACACTGGACGACCCCAGCTGCGAACTCTTCGCCGAGCCGCACGACTCCAACGGTTTCTACATGACGGTCCAGGCGCCGGAGCCCGGCGATGGCGACGGTTGCTGGGAGGTCGAGGTCGGGCGCTGGGAGCCGGACGATCCCGACGAGGAATACAGGGAGTACAGCAGTGCGACGGGCAACACCCTGATCGGCTGTGCTCTTCCCGCTGTACCGGACGCCGACGAGGTCGCGCACTTGCTGAAGTCCGTGGAGGAGAAGCCGCTGCTGCTTGCTGAGTGGGCCGAGACGCCGGTGGGCGCGACGCTCGCGGGGACAACGGCTATGGTGACAAAGCGCTACGACTCCTGATCGGGTGTCCGGAAAGGGATACCGGCCTGCCGGTGCCACGGACTGGCCGCGGCCGGCTTTGCTGCGCGCTTGGACCTCATGCGGGCCGATCAATGCCCACGCCGCCTCCAGGTACCAGTTCAGGCCGATTCAAGTGGCGGGCGCCAGCCGGGCAGCGATGGCGGGGGGCTCGTGGATCCAGGACAGACCTCCAAGGTCTAGTACTCCAGTCAGATTTTGTGTCCTGAGCTGGTCGTTGTCGTTGTCCGGGCATGGGGCGATAGCTGAAGTCGACTTGTGGCAGGGCGAGTTGGAGTCCGTGTTCGCTCGTGTGGCGGGCCGGTTCATCCGAGCGGATCTGCGCCGGCGGATGCGGGACTACGTCCGCGGTCTGCTGGCGCCGGTGGGACGCAAAAACGGTTGGCAATTGGCCGAGTGGGCCGGCCACCGCGACCCGGCAGGTCTGCAGCACCTGCTCAATGGCGCCCGGTGGGACGCCGACGCGGTGCGGGACGATGTCCGCGACTACGTCGCCGAACGGCTCGGCGCGGGCGGGGTGCTGATCATCGACGACACCAGCTTCATCAAGAAGGGCAGCACGTCGGCCGGGGTGGGACGGAAGTACACCGGCACCTCGGGAAAGATCGACAACTGCCAGATCGGGGTGTTCGCCGCCTACGCCACCAGCTCGGGCCGGGCCCTGGTCGACCGGGAGCTCTACCTTCCCAAGTCCTGGACCTCCGACCGCGAGCGGTGCCAGGCGGCGAAGATCCCTGATGAGCGGGGTATTGCCACCAAGGGTGAACTGGCACGGGACATCGTGCGCCGTTGCCTGGCCGCCGGCCTGCCCGCCGCCTCGGTCACCGCAGACGAGGCCTACGGCCAGGACTGGCACTTCCGCCGTCTGCTCGAGGTCGGCTACGTGGTCGCGGTGCCCAAGTCCCAGCAGATCAAGTCCCTGGCCGGGATCTGGCGCATCGATGAGCTCATCGGCGAAGCACCCGGTGACGCCTGGCAGCGGCTCTCCTGCGGCGACGGGGCAAAGGGGCCGCGGACCTACGACTGGGCCGCAGCCAAACCGCCCTCCAACATCATCTTCGATCCCGACCCACCGACCCACCACCGCTGGGTGATGGCTCGCCGCAGCCTGTCCGACCCCGGCGAGCTCGCCTACTACCTCGCCTACGCACCCGTCGGCATCGAGATCGCCGACCTGGTCCGGATCGCTGGCAGCCGTTGGGCGATCGAGGAGTGCTTCCAGGCCGCGAGAAACGAGTGCGGCCTGGACGAGTACGAGGTCCGTCGCTACCCCGGCTGGTATCGGCACATCACCCTGGCCATGCTCGCTCACGCCTTCCTGGCCGCCCACGCCGCCCAGGCGAACGGCGACGCAAGGGGGGCAGCAGAAACGGACCAGCCCACGCTCCGCTCACCGTGGCAGAGATCAGGCGCCTGCTGGACACTCTCCTACCGCACCCCCAACCCCACCAGGACAGACGCCTCCACGCCCTGAACTGGTCCCACTGGCGCAGACGCCACCAAGACACAGCCCGCCGCTGCCACTACCGAAAAAGAACCAGCTCAGGACACGAAATCTAACTGGAGTACTAGGACGGGTCGCGTCACCGACCCCGCACCCGACAGCACTGTCACCCGAATGGTCCAACATGACGTGCTACCCACATGGGTGAAGATCAAGCTGGCTAGTGCCCCAACCGAGGTAATCCGTGAAAGGGGAACCGAATGCGCATTCGACGAATCCTCGCCGCCGTCATCGCCACGGCAGCCCTCGCCGGACTCGGCCTCACAGGCGCCGCCACCGCCACCGCACAGAGTGGCGCAATCAGCCCTGCTCAGTGCAGGCAGGGCGGCGGAACGCCCGATTTTACGGACTTCACCTGCAAGGGCGGTACGTACAACGGGCGGTATCTCATCGACTAGACCCCAGAAGGCGTCCCGCAGCCACGCGCCGCGGGGCGCTCCCGCGCGAGCGTAGCCGGGAGAGCCGCAGGGACTGTGCCGACCCGTCGGGCACGCTAAGACGTACCCGGGCCGTCTCTGGGCCGTCGGAGGGTGCTCTACGACGACCAACGCTGACAACCACCGACAGCTAAGTCGCAGGTCGCAGCGTTGATCGATTACGCGGCCGCAGGTCAGAGACCCTGCCCTTCATTTCTTCGGCTACTGAGCACCACTCAGCCCTCGGGGAGTATCCAAACGGCAAGTGGCGATAGGCGTCAGGTGGTGGGTCCCGGCAGAAGACCCTATGCCGCTTCGATTCCTCATGATCGTCAGTCGGGCCGCTTGGCCACGCAGCAGGGTTGTTGCTTTTCTGTAGCGGCGACCCTGCTGCCGGAATTAATCGTTCAGCCTTCGGGTTCGTCCTGGGATGGAATTACCCGAAGGGCTACGTACTTAAAACCGTCCTGATCCTCAACCGCCTCCCATTCCAAGGTGACCGAGTCACCGGCCGTAAGGGAGCGGAAGCCCGGCATCTCGATCGCGGAGAAACTCGCCCAGCAGCCTCCAGGGGTTTCCTCGGAATCGATGACCCCCCAGCCTTCATCTGCGTTCCACAGGCGTACTGTTGCTGCAGTCATGCTCGGATCCTAGCAACTTGGAATTACTGCTGGCGCTCTGCGGTCAGACCAGGGTCACGATGAAGGGGAATTCCACGTCGATGGTCCGTGTTCCGCGCCCCATCGGGAACGTTTCATGGATCTTCAGATCCCAGTTGCATCGGGTCATGCTGCTGCCCATGGGCGCAGACATGTGGAGCCAGTACCGGGCGCCGACGGCAGGGTGACTGTCGTGCGCGACCCTTCGGCACAGACATGCGGAAGAGTGCTGTCCCGGGTGGAGTCGACTCGGTTGGCACCGCACGAGCCGGGCGCCGCAAGTGATCACCGGCGGCCGCTCCCCCACCGCCCCGGATCATGGCGCCCGAGCCGATCGGTGACGGCCGAGCTCGGCCGTGACCCCCGCAGCCTTCCGGGTAGGGTTCGGGTCGACGCCTGCCGTCCGTAGAGCCTCCTCGGGTGCTGTCGTAGCAGGGGAATGGTCCGGGGCGCGGGTCGTCCGACGTCACATGGTCACCACAGCCACACGCCGAGGGCGACGACAGCAATGCCGATCGTGATGATCATCGGCCCGATCGTGTAACCGGCCCACTTCCTTCGGCCTACGAGGTCCCGCACACCGATGGACATGGCTCCACCGACAAGGACGATCACGAACCCCGCGAGCACGACGAGCGCCGCAAAGAAGGAGACCCAGCCGGGGTCGTAGTTCGGGTTGTTGTGCGCGACCCCCGCCAGGATCATCTCGCCGAGCCCATCGCGCACGTCACCACAGCCCGAAGCCCCAGCCGACGACGACAAGACCGATCACGAGGATCACCGGCCCGAGAACGTAGTTGCCCAACTTCTTCTGATCGCTGACGCTCCAGAGAGCGACGGTCAGGGCGGCGCCGATGACGACGATCAGGCACCCGCCAACCCCGAGGAGCGCCCAGAAGAAGCCGGCCCAGGTGGCGGAGTGGTCCGGGTTAGGGTTCGAAACGGCCGCAAGCCTCACGTCGCCGATCATGCTCACTCGTCCTTCGCCAGATCCTGGACATCCGCCTCGATGCCGGAGCCGGCAGCGTAGACGCCCGTGTTCAAGGAGATTCCCACAGTGTTCTTGAACGCGCTGTCGGTCAGCTCGCCCCGGTCACTGAGGTTCTTGCCGCCGAGACTCCCGTGCTGCTCCAAGGCATGGTTGACGCCGTGGTTCTGGGCGTTCCCGAAGGCACTGGTTGCGGCGTTCGTGAGGGCGTTCAGGCCCACCGTCGAGGCATCCCGGTCGTTGGCGATGTCAGTCGTGAGTCCACCGGCCACGTCGCCCGCGACGCCGTTGACGGTGGTGCCCAGCAGGCCGTCTCCCCTCAGGATGTTGCCGGTCACCCCGGTCAGTCCGGCTGCGTCCGCAAGCGCCGCGCCGCCCCCGGTGAACACGGCTGTTCCGCCGGCGGCCCAAGCGCCGCTGGTGAGGTCGTCTCCGACGGTCACGGGCTGGCCGTTAACGGCCTGGTTGAGCATCGTGCTGCCCGAGTCCGCCACGAAATTCGTGACGAAGCTCTCGGCACCTTTCTTGAGGAACTTCGCGGCGAACTCGGCCACCTTCGCCAGCTTCACCGCCCCTTCCTCGCTGAGCTTGCCGAACCGCCAGCAGCGCGGCCACCTTCTCAGCCGCCGACGTGAACAGCTTCACCAGGTCGACGATCCTGGCGACCCGGGTGGCCACGGCCGTGTTCGCGACGAGGTCGGAGAGGAAGCCGGTGAAGAAGGACAGCGCCGCGCCCGCGATCTCCATCTCGGCGATCTCGACGCAGATGTCGATGATCTCCTCGTTGATCTTGTCGATCTCGTCGGCGCACGCCCGCAGCCCGTCGGCCACCTGGTGGAAGTTGTGCGCGACCTCGTCGATGACGCGCTTCTGCTCCGCCCAGTGCCTCTCGAAGGCATCGCGTGCCTCACCGTCCCAGCCCTGCTTGTCGACGCCCTGGACAGCGACGTCAAGGGCGTGCACGACCTCGGTCAGCTCGTCGCCCATGGTGTCCTAGGCACGGGCGATCGAGCGGAGCGTGGCGCCGTCACCACCAGGAAGCTCCACCCCGCACGCCTGGAGGATCTCCAGGACCTTGCCGTCGATCCAGCCGTTGATGCTCACGCCGGGCCTCCCGCCGGCTGGGTCGCGGCACGGAGGTGTTCCACGGCGGTCCGGTCCGAGTCCTTGTAGTTGGCGGCGTTGAGACGCAGCCGGTCGCCGTCACTGGTGAGCACGCCGGGCAGGTGCCCGAGTGCCTTGACGGTGCTGTTCAACAGCGTCTGGTACTTCCGTGCCGCACCGTCGCAGGCGCCGAGCAGGCCGAAGGCTTCTCCGACCTCGGACGCGGTCGCCGCGAAGTCGTCGACCGGGTTCGCCAGGCCCTTCGCTTCCCTGTCGAACTTCCCAGCGAGGTCGGTCAGCGTGTCGGGGTCGACACCGAACTGGCTCATCCTGCTTCCCCCGTCGAGTACGTGAACAGACCAGCAGTACTCGAGGGAACGATCCGCCGGGAAGGGTTGTTTGCGGGATCAAGACGCGATGATGTCGCGTCCTTTGACCAGAGGAACCACTGTCTTGAAGTCGCTGCTGTCATGTACCGGAAATCATGAGAACTGGTTGGCGACTTCTTTGCGTGGGCACCGACGCCCTGTCGCTGTGGAGATCGTTCTCTGCGGGGAGACGCGCCCAACTCGTGGGCAGGGCAGGGCTGTCGGTGGGCCGAAGTCCGAGCCGGCTCTGACCGAAGGCGAGCGGACCCAGTTGGTTGCGCTGGGCGAGGCAGGGGAAGACCGCCCGCTACCTCGCGCTGCGGGCGAAGTTCGTGCTGCGGTGCGCCGAGGGATGGTGGACGAAAAGGCCGCCTGCACGTCCGCCACGCCACCACGCTCCCGCGGGGGCCCGCTCGTGCTGACGGACAAGACCGGCCCGGCCTCAGGTCGCCCGTTCGGTGTCCGTCATCATGAGGCGGTGACGCAGACTGAAGAAGCTCCCGGCTGGGACGCCATAGACGCAGCCCTCGCACCGTTCTATCCGGGGATCACGCCCTTCCACGTCGGCTACTTCCCACCCAAAGGCTTCGAGGGCGGTGCGCTCCAGGGGTGCTCGGCGTACCCGGCTGAGGGGCACTGGCACTACGTGACCTACGGGCTGAGCGAGCTCTACACCCCCGGCGAGGACGACGATCCCGACTGGTCGGGCTGGGGCTTCGAGCTCACGCTGCGCGTGCGGCGCGGCGGTGAGGAGCAGCCGCCCGGGTGGCCGTACAGGATGCTGCAGGAAGTCGCAAAGTACGTGAACGGCAACCAGGTTCTGCTGGAGGACGGGCACCGGATCGACTTCCGCCAGCCGGTCACAGGGCACCCGCACCTGGAGGACGCGCCGCCCACCGGACTGACGGTGTTCGCCTTCACTGCCGACCCGCAGTTGGGCACCATCGACACTCCCAACGGCAAGGTCACCTTCCTGCAGGCCGTCGGCGTGACCGCGGAGGAGAAGGGTGCCATGACGGACAGCAGCACCGCGCAGGTCCTGCAGGCGCTCGCGGCCGGCAATCCACTGCTGGTGACCGATCCGGCGCGAACCGTCTGAGCCGATCGTCACCGTTGGGAGCTGCCGACGCGCCGCAGGCGGGGCAGGAGGCCTCCGCAGCGATAACTGTCGACGTCCGCCCCGGAATCGCCGCGAATCTCCGACGACGGTACGGACAGCGTCCTGTACGGCGATGACCTGCAGCCAGTAGGCCGTGCCGAGGAGGTCGCGCCAGACCCGCTCCAGGTGGTGCGAAAGCGTCCCAAGACGAGCTTCCCGACACATCGGCGCAGACGGAACCCGTAAGGTTCGCCGCATGGTGACTGCGACCGTCCGTGAGTGGCGCGACGAGGAAGGGTTGGGGGGCTCGACTCCCCCGAGACACCCGGTGGTTGTTGGAGCCACTACTCCCACATCGAGATGGAAGGGTTCCGCAGGCTGTCGCCGGGACAACAGGTGGACCTCCAGTGGGAAGCCCCCGGCTTCAAGCAGGATGGGTACGACTACCGGGCAGCGAGCATCATGCCTCGGTCGGCCTGACATCCACACCTGACAGTCGGAGGGCCGCAGGATCCTTCTCCGAGATCACCGTTCAAGTCTGCTCCCCCTGCGAGCCCTGCGCCGCAAGATCCGCAGGCTGGCGCCGCGCCCGGAGGCTCGCGGACCGGATCACTGGCGCCAAAGCAGCTCCGTAACTGGCCGTTCTCTATCCGCTTGCGTGGTCGATCGGCTTCGAACGGGGCGCTGGGTCGGGCGACTTGGCTGCTGGCGGGGCATAGAGGAAGGGCCTCTTGGTAGCTCGCGGTTGTCGAGTCCAGCGAGAAGCAAGAGGCCCTGTTGTCGAAGTGTCGCGTGATCGCGGTTACCGGGTCCAGTCTGTCCACTCCTGGGTGTGACTGTCTCGCCCATCGGTTCGGGAACGCGGCAGACCGGCCGGAGCGCAGGCCGCGGTACGGCTCGGACATGAGCGATGCCGAGTGGGCACTGGTGCGGGACCTGCTGCCGGTTCCCGGATGGCCGGCGGGGCGAGGCAGCCGTCCGGAGGGCTACTGCCACCGGCAGATGATCGATGCCGTGCGCTACCTCGTCGACGACGGCATCAAGTGGCGGGCGATGCCGTCCGACTTCCCGCCCTGGCCGCGGGTGTATGCCTTCTTCGTCCGCTGGCGGGACGCGGGGCTGGTGACCGAACTGCACGAGCGGTTGCGCGAGGCCGTCCGCCTGGCTGAGGGCCGCAATGACGAGCCGAGTGCGGCGGTCGTGGACTCGCAGTCGGTGAAGGCGGACGCCACCATCCCCCTCGCTTCACGGGGATACGACGCCGGGAAGAAGATCAACGGCCGCAAGCGCCACCTGCTCACCGACACCCCTGTGCGGTTTTTTGAAGGGGTGGAAGTAGCGGCGGAGGCACTGGATGTCTCCGGTGAAGCCGCGTGCGCACAGTTCGCGGGGCATCTGCGGGATGTCGTAGCAGCCCTCGCGCCAGCGCCTGTGCAGACAGGGCTTGTGCTCGTCCAGGATCGATGTCCGGTTGGTGGCCTTGACCAGCAGTTCATCGAGGCTCTGGGCGCTGGGCGAAGCGCCGTACGGTCAAGTAGTCCAGCCGCAGCTGGCGGCCGATCGCGGCCAGGGACTTGTGAACGAAGCCGAGTGCCGGTACGCGAAGGACCGCCGCACCACGTGGGTGCGGCGGTCCCCTACAGCGCCGGGTTCCGCCGGGGCCGACTAGTCGGCTCTAACCAGGTATTGGACGGAATCCACCACGAATTCGCCGTAGTGGAGGGCGGACCCGATGGTTTCCAGCCGTGCGTACTGTTCCGGGGTCAGCGACCTGTCATGTGCGACGAGCATGGCCCGCAGGAACAACCGAAAGGCCAGCTCCGGAGTGCAGCGGCGGGCGCAGTCGACGAGCGCCGCCCGGACCTTGGCCTCCAGGAACCGCGCTGCCTCGATCTCGGCGACGATCGCGTCCAGCTGTGCCGCGCCGTCTTCCACGTCCGCCCCGGCGAGGGGACGGACGTCCGCCTTGGCCGACAGGCGGGCGTCACACAGGTCGACGACCGTCTGCGTCCACTGCGCTCCTGTGATCGGCTCGAAGCGCGGCATGTAGTCCGCCCCGGCGTCCCACAGCACCTCCAGCGTCTCAGACGGAAGGCCGTCGTGGAGTGTCTGGGCGTCGCGTCGGACGGCCAGGACGTACTCGTCGTCCACGTCGTCAAGGTTCTTGGCGACGACGGCGGCGGCCGTGGGCCCGTCGTGGCCCCAGTCCTGGTGGAAGAAGCCCGTCACCCACGAGACGCCGAAGTCGAACTCTGTGAAGCGCTGCACCGGTTGTCATCTCCCTCAGATCGGATAGACAGTCTGGACGTAGTAGCCGCGGGGGTGCTTGGGGATTCCCCGGCCCTTGGGCGCCTTCACGAGCTTGATGAAGAACTCGTTGCCGGCGTCCTCAGTGGCCCGGTCCGCCCAGTAGACCTTGCCAAGGGAGGAACCGTCGGGGCCGAAGGTACCCCTGAACGTCAGCTCGCTCGGGCCGCCCTGTGTCCGCATCCACCTGGTGATCCTGCTGGCATTCTTGTCCAGAGCGAAGTCCAGGACCTTCTGCGCCGTCGCCTCGTCCATCCACACGCTGTTCGACGTGGGTCTGCCGTACTTCCGTGTCTTGGCGGCAGACAGGGCCTTGCCTTCCTCCTCGTTCGGCTTCACGTGCTCCTCGAGGGTGTGTGCGTCGGGGAACTGGCTCTCGTCCAACGCCAGGTTGTCGCGGTTGTGGACCAGAACCGGGGTGTTGCTGCCCGCCACCGCGTAGAAGGTGTGCAGGCCGGACACGGTCAGCTCGTAGTGGACGAGACCCCGGACACCGGCGTCACCTTGGCGAGCGTCCGCAAGCCCTCGGCCCTGGGGCTGACCTTCGCCATCGACCCCGCGGTCTGCCAGACCGTCACCGTCACCGTCACCGCCGCCGTGTACGACCCGGTCGACAAAGCCGGCTCCCCCACCACGGCCGAGCGTGCGGAACGGCGCACGACCGATGAGCAGGACCTGTACTGGCGGCGGCGCCCCCTGACTTTGGCGCCCGTGGAGGTGGACGTCACCGAGCTGCGGCAGGAACCGCGCCCTCTCGCCCCCGGTCTCGAACTCCGTGTACGGGTACGCCGCCCCGGCGGTCCCCGTGGCGTCGTCGCCGTGACCACGACGCTGGTCAACACCCACGAGATCGCATCGGGGCAGATCCAGGACACCTCCTGCTTCTTCCAGACGCAGATCCGTGTCGCGACCCGCGACGGCTCCCTCGCTCTGGTGGAGCGGCCCGCGCCGCCCAGTGCGGACGACGAGGTGACTCTGAGCCGACTGCTGCACCGGCACGCCCCCAACTTCGCCACCGGACACGGCTGCGCGGCGGACTGGCATTGGCGGCCCCCCACACCGCGCGACCTGCGGCCGCAGGATTGTGCGCCGGCCGCGACGTCAGCGGTGTGGAGCGAATTCGTGCCCTCCCACGAGGTGCTGCTGACCGACTCCAACCCGGACATCGATGTGGACTCGCTCGGCATGCGGCGGCTGGCCGACGCCGACGACACCGACGTCGTCCGGGCTCTGCGAGGGCTGACCACCGCCTACGGCGCCTGGATCGCGGATCGCGGGATCGACGCCGCGACGCTGCGCGCCCACCATCGCGTGGACGCCGACTTCGCGCAGGTTCTCGACCGCCAGCTCGAGCTATGCGACCGGGCCCGGCAACGCATGGACTCGGGTATCGCTCTTTTGGAGCGCGATCCTCAGGCCATGCGTGCCTTCCGCCTGGCCAACCGGGCCATGGCAACCCAGCGAGCCCGCACCTCGTGGATCAAGAAGGGCAAAGTCGGCGAGCCCGTCGAAGACGGGGTCTGGCGTCCCTTCCAGATCGGGTTCCTCCTGCTATGCCTCGACGGCATCACCGACCCCAACCACCCCGATCGCGAAACCGCGGACCTGCTCTGGTTCCCCACCGGCGGCGGCAAGACCGAGGCCTACCTCGGTCTCATCGCCTTCACCACCTTCCTGCGCCGCCTGCGCCTCGGGGAGCGGGGTGCAGGTGTGACTGTGCTCATGCGCTACACGCTCCGTCTGCTGACACTGCAGCAGTTCGAACGGGCCTCCGCACTCATCTGCGTCATGGAGAACATGCGCCGCAAGGAGCCCGAGGCCCTCGGGGACGAGCCGATCTCCATCGGCATGTGGGTCGGTAAAGCCGCCACCCCCAACTACCTGACCACCAAACAGGACAAGGAGAAGTCCGCGGAGACGGGCCTGCGCAGGCTGGCCGACGGCGAACAGCTCCACGAAGCCAATCCCGTGCAGCTCAGGTCCTGCCCGTGGTGCGGGACCGCACTGGACCACCACGCCTACACCGTGGAGGCGCAGGAGCGACGCCTGGCGATCCGCTGCCCGAACGCCGGCTGTGCATTCCACGGGGGCCTGCCGGTGCACCTGGTGGACGAAGCCGTCTACCACCACCACCCCACCCTGGTGATCGCGACGGCCGACAAGTTCGCTCAGATCGCCTGGCGCGAACAGGTGGCGGCGATCTTCAACCAGGACATCGAACACCTCACCACCCCGCCACCGGAACTGATCGTCCAGGACGAGCTGCACCTGATCTCCGGACCGCTCGGGACCCTCGCCGGACTCTACGAGGCGGCGATCGACCTGGCCTGCGACCGTCCGAAGATCATCGCGTCCACGGCGACCATCCGTCGCGCCCAGGACCAGGGAAAGGCCCTCTTCGACCGACCGGAGGTGGCCCAGTTCCCGCCCCCGGGGCTCGATGCCCGGGACTCCTGGTTCGCCGTCGAGACGCCTGCGGACAAGAAGGCAACCCGCCGCTACGTCGGGCTCCTCGCCCCCGGCACCTCCCAGGCCACACTGCTGGTGCGCGCCTACGCGGCGCTGCTGCACCACACAGCGCTCATCGACGGCGACGACAGCACACGCGACGCGTACTGGACCCTGGTCGGCTACTTCAACAGCCTCCGCCTCCTGGCCGCCGCGGAGCTACAGGTCCGAGACGACGTCCACCAGCGTCTGGAGCTCCTGGCGAGCAACGACGGCCTGCCCAACCGGCGTGCACGAGAGGTGGACCAGCTCACCGAGTTGACCAGCCGCGTGGCGTCCAGCCGCATCCCCGACAAACTCAAGGAGTTGGAGACCGGCTGGCCCAAGACCGCCTCCGACGTCGTCTTGGCCACGAACATGATCTCCGTGGGCGTGGACGTGGACCGTCTGGGCCTCATGGCGGTGCTGGGACAGCCACAGACCACCGCGGAGTACATCCAGGCGACCAGTCGGGTGGGGCGTCTGCATCCCGGGCTCGTCGTCACTCTCTTCAACTCGGCCCGCTCCCACGACCGTTCGCACTACGAGGGGTTCGTCCCCTACCACGCGGCCCTGTACCGGCAGGTCGAGTCCACCAGTGTCACCCCCTTCTCGCCGCGAGCGCGCGACCGTGCCCTGCACGCCGCGTTCATCGGGCTCGCCCGCCTCACCCTCCCCGACGCCCGTCCCAACACGGCCGCAGGCAGCGTCAAGGGGTACGCCGACCGGCTCGTCGATCTGAGGAACGCGCTCGTCGCAAGGGCCCGGAACATCGACCCGGTCGAAGCCGACCACGTGGCACAGGAGATCGACTGGATCATCGAGGACTGGTGCGCATACGCCGCCGACAACCCGAACCTGGTCTACGAGGCACCCCGGCGTCGACGCCCCCGCGAGAAGCGCCCGGCGGACACCGCACTGCTGCGCGCCCACAACGACGACGACCTGACCGAAGCCATCGACACCATGTGGAGTTTCCGCGACGTGGACGTCGAATCCGACCTGTATTTGGAGGCCTGACATGGGACTTCGTTCGGGCAGCCGACGACGCCTCGACCAAGAGGGCCAGGAGCCGTCGTCCCAAGGCGTACTGGGACGGCTCGGCGCGGTGCGCCGCGCCCAGCAGATCTCCACCTACGGCGTCGGGGCGATGGTCGCGATCGGCGACCAGTCGTTCCTGGTGAGCGGACTGGACAGTTGGAAGGTCGAACCGGACTTCGACATCCGCGAACCCCGACTCGAAAGCGACCTGCACGTACGGGGTTTCCACCTGCCTCCGGCGTCCGATCCGCCCGCCGGTGACGGGGTACGCGTACGACGCTTCCCGACCACGTACTCCTGCCAAGGATGCGGCGCGCTGAAGCCCTACAGCGGGTTCAACTCGCCCAAGGGCCGTGGCCACTGCGGACAATGCGACCGGGCGGTCACCCCCTCCCGCTTCGTCGTGGCCTGCGCGAAGGGCCACCTGTCCGAGTTCCCTTACTGGGAGTGGACCCACCGACGCCGGGAAGCCGCATCCCCCGGATCGACCGACCGGTGTCGGATGAAACTGATCTCCACCGGGCGCACCGCATCCCTGCGCTCCATCGTGATCCAATGCAGCTGCGGCAAGAAGGCCTCCCACGAGGGAGCCTTCAGCGGTAAGGAGATGGCACGGCTGGGCATCACCTGCCAGGGTCACCGTCCCTGGCTCGGTGACGAGGCGGCGCAACCAGGCTGCGGGGAAGCCCTGCAAGCCCTGCAGCGAGGTGCGTCCGCGGCCTGGTTCCCCGTGGTCCGCTCCGCCCTGACCATTCCGCCGTGGCACAAGGCGTTGATGCAGATGGTGATGCGGCGCGAGCACCGCAGGCACCTCGTCGGCAAGGACGACGCACACATCGCCGAGTACGCTCTGGACGAGGGCTGGTTGGCCGACGGCCGCTACACCCCCGCGGACATCGTCGACGCCGTGCGCACCCTCGAGGCGGCCGAACGCGAGCAGGACACCGACCCGGAGAACCCGGACGCCTTCGAATTGGCGGACCGGCTACGCACCGAGGAGTTCCGTCAGCTCAGCTCCACCACCGAGGACCAACACTTCGTGTGCGTCCCCGCAAACGCCACGGCCGACTCACCGACCGTGCCCGGCGTCGAGCAGACGATGCTCGTCAAGCGACTGCGTGAAGTGCGAGTGCGAGGCGCAGGATCTGCACACCCCGGAAATCCGGGTGCTGGGGCCGGTTGAGGTGACGGGCGTGGACAGCACCGGTCACGGCCCGAGGATGGCGCAGCTGGCCGCCTTGTTGTATTTCCGGGCCGGCCGGAGCGCGCATGTCCTGTGTGCCGACATGGATCCCGTCAGCCCGTGGTCGACGAGCACCCTCAACGCGCGGATGCAAGGCCTGCGCAGCTGCCTGGGCAGCGACCCTGCCGGCAACCCCTACGTGCCGCGCCGCAAAGCGGGCGAGGACGCCTACCGGCTCGCTCCCGGCGTGCGCTGCGACTGGAGCCGCTTCCTGCAGCTCGTCGAAAGCGCTCTGCCGCTGGGCCCGTCCGGCCTGCCCGACTTGGAGAAAGCACTGGCTCTGGTGCGCGGCCGGCCGTTCGGCGGCCGGCCGCTGCCCTGGGCCGAGCCCCACCAGCAGGAAATGACCACGCGGATCATCGACGTCGCGCACACCGTGGCCACCCACCGCACCCCCCAAGGCCCCCACCACGACCTCAACGCCGCACGCCACGCCGTCACCACCGGCCTCGACACCGACGACACAGCAGAACTCCTCTACCGAGACTGGATGAGAATCGAACACGCCGTCGGGAAACGCTCCGGACTCCACACCGCCATCACCCGCATCCAGCACATCAACCGGTCGTTGGACTGTTCGCCGGAGATGGAGACCGAGCAGCTCATCGACGAACTCCTGGGCGACTCGGGCGCGGCACGCCACCTGCCGTAACGGACCAGCCTGCGTGCGCTCGGCTGACCGGCGGAAGGTGCCGCATCCGACAGGTCCAGGGCCACCGGCTCGGCGTGGAACTGATCAGCAGTGGTAGCCCCAGGAGACGGCGTCGACGATGCCGACGCGCGGGCTGCGCACCCGCCAGCGCGGACACTCCCCTCGCCCTGTGGCAACTCCCCCACCGGCCTGCCTCACGTCATCCCGCCGCCGGGCGCCCATCAGCGTCACTCACCAGGATTGTGAAGCTCAGGTTGAGAAATAGACATCACTCAAGAAGAACAACAGGCTCCACCCATCCGTACTATCTCTGCAACGGGCCACGCAGAGTCATCTCCACTGCCGCTCGGATCCCAGCCCGAGAACACAGGTGCTTGGGCGCGTACGCCACAGATGCTGCACGCCCGGTCAGGAACTGAAAAGAAGGGTCAACCCATGTCCGACACCACGACTGCCGGCACTGAACTGACATCCCAGTACGCCGCACAGGTGATCAGCGACCTCGAACGCAATGCCAAGGAGCAGGAACGCGTCAGTGCGGAGATCGCCGCGCTGCAGGAACAACTGACCGCGCTGCAGCACGACCACTTTGTACTGCTCAACGTGCAGCAGGTACTTGGCACTGCTCCGACACCGGTTCAGCCGGCAGCCGGTCCGGACGGCGCCGCGGTGCCTGCACAGCGCAAGAAGGCCGCTGCCGAGTCCGGAGCCGACAAGCGGACGCGAGCGAAGAACGAGGCTGGCACCCAGAAAGCCACGACCAGCAAGAAGTCAGCGGACAAGAATCCGCCGGGCAACGCCGCATCCCCGAAGGCAGGCCGACCCACGCTGGTCGAACTCGTGCGCAGTTACCTGATCGAGCAGGGCAATCCGCGCTCCGCGGCCGAAGTCGCCACTGCGCTCGACAAGACCCATCCCGAGCGCGGCATCAAGACCACCGTGGTGCGCACCACCCTCGAAGGACTCGTAGCCAAGAACCAGGCCGAGCGCACCAAGCAGGGCGCTTCCGTCTTCTACACCGCTCCCGACACCGCCGAGCAGACGGGCGCACCGGTCCAGGGCAAAGCGCAGGCCGAGTAGACCGCCCGGGGCGGCACCATGCCGCTGCTGCGGCAGCCGGCCCGGCGTTTCTCCTGCTGGGTGGTCAACATTCCAGGCGCCGCGCCCTACGGGATCGTAGAAGACCGCCCGGCCGCTACGAGTAGGAATCGGTTGTACTGGGAGCGTCAGATGGCTGCCCCGGTTGAGATGGATCGTGCGGAAACGTGAGTCGGCTTGTCGCACATGAACGGTGCTCAGCGGGGCGGGAAGGAAGCCAGAGAGAGGTACTGGTCAGCCGCGTGAAGCAGCGCCACGGCATCCATCCTGACCTCCACGACGTACTGGTAGATGTCAGCCCCGCCGTCACCCGGTTGCCACGGGGGTGCCGCCTCCAACGACAGATGAACGCGAATCACCGCGGCCCCGCCCTCGCTGCGATCGGCGAGGCTGAAAGCCACGACCGGCTCGATGAACCACGTGTCCGGCGACAGCTCACCTTCGGCATCGGGTTCGGTCACGGACACCGTCCCCGCAGCCACCGCGCGCAGCCACGCGGACACCTGGTGGGCTTCGTCGGTGAGCAAACACGGATCGGCGAAGGACCAGCTTCCCTGGGAAGTCATCACCGTGCCGTCAATGACCAGCCAGTCGTCGTCGTGCGAGTCGCCCCGGACCGTGGCGAACTGATAGCGCACTGAGCGAAGGTCGACACTGCTGGTGAGATCGTTCAGGAGCACCGGGCCAGGATGTCATGTGCTGGCCGGCAGGACGGACTGTGCCTTTGTCGACGGTCACGTAATTCCCCACGACCTTCATGATCAGCGTCACGTAATTCCCCACCTCCGTGGTCACGTTTTCCCATGGGGACGGTGACCACAGATCTGGTTTCCGCCCTTGTGCTCGGCGTTGGCCTCACGGATGCCGCGGCGTGCTGGAACCTGTGAGATCGTCCGTTCGCCCACCGCGCCTGAACAGCAGCACGCTGAGCGCGACGAACCAGAGGAAGCCGAGGAAGCGACCGACCGGGATGAACGCCGAGCCGCCCTCGGTGACGAGCGAGCTCATCGACAGTACGCCGGCCACCCCGATCGCCATGCCGCTCCAGGCGAGCCAGGCGGGCAAGGCGTCGCTGGCGCGTCCCGTCGCAGCGACCAGGAAGACTGCCGTGCCAAGGGCGGCGATGGCCGGGCCCGCACCGGTGATGAAGGACAGATCCGAGACGGCCCGATAGGTGGACAGCTCCGCCTGGGAGCCGATCTGGGCCAGGACCCAGCTGGTGCTGGCGGAGAGCAGGAGGAGTGTTCCGGCGACGGTGGCCAGTGCGCGGACCACGCCCGCCCGGGCGTCGCTGCCGTACCTGCGGACGAACGCGGTCAGACAGGGGACGAACGCCAGCAGTGCGAGGGCGGACAGTCCCTGGAGCAGGCCAAGAATACGGAAGAGATCCTGCAGCGTGGCTGGATCCTTCAGCCGATACGCCTGTACTTCGGCGTCACTGCTGTACGGCGTGACCGTGCCGGACGGGCCCAGCGCCCCGGCGATGGCGAGACTGACCACGAAGAACAGGACGTACAGCACGCCGGTAAGAGCGCCAAGGTCACGGCGATGGGCGCTGGTTCGGGTGAGCGCGGTGGTGGTCACGGATGCGATTCCTCCCGAGGACAATCATGGCTACGGAGCGGAAGTCCCGGCCCGGTGCCTTCACGATCGCAGAGCGGACGCTGTTGGACGTCCCGCGCAGGAAGGCCGCGAGAGTACTCCTGGTGACGTACAGATCCATCCGCTGAGCTGCTTGGAGCGGCGACCGTACTCGCGTCGGAGCAGCAGGAGTTGCTTCCGCCGGCGGATGCCGCGGACAGCCGGGAGGGAGAGCCTGGCCGCATACCTGTGGCCCCGACCTGATTGAGGTGTGTATGCCCCCCTCCGCAGGATCGTCGACGGTAACGACGCCCGCCGGCGATGGCGCGCCGCGGCGTTCACGCCCCCGGTTGCCTCACAAGGCCCGCAAGAGCATGGTCGTCGTGCATGTGGTTGTTTCCGTCAGCTGGTTGGCGCTGATGCTCTGCCTGCTCACCCTGGGGACGACGGCGCTGGCGACGGACAATGCCGACACCCTTCGGACCGCCTACCGGGCGATGGAGATGCTGGGGGAGGTGCTGATCATCCCGCTGAGTCTGCTCACGTTGGTCAGCGGTGTGGTGCTGGGGCTCGGCACGCAGTGGGGCCTGTTTCGGTACTACTGGGTCAGTACCAAGTTCTGGCTGACGCTGGCAGCGACAGCGGCCTCGATTTTCGCCCTCACTGCCAGACTGCACGACGCGGCGGATGCGGTGACCCGGCATCCGGTGGGACCCATCTCAGCCATGGATCTGGGATTCATCCGCTACAACATGGTGATCGTCCCGGCCGTCGCGCTCCTGCTGTATCTCGCCAACGTCATCCTGTCCGTCTTCAAGCCATGGGGTCGGCGGCCGGCCTCCGGGGAGTGAAGGCAGACAGCAGCGTCGTGTGAGGCGTCGCGTTCCGCCAGGACATGCCGACTGATCTGTCGGGCACCTGGGGAATTACGTGACCGTGAGCCTGGGGAATTACGTGACCGTCCACAGCCTTCCGGCTCAGGTGCACAGGTCAGAGCGCCGCCCCGGGCCCACGACCAGCGGGAGCACCGCGAGAGCCGGCCACACCAGCCCTTTGACCTGCGGCTTCCAGTTGGCGGAGGCTCACGGCTCATGCCGCTGTGCGCACTGGTTGCGCGATGAGCATTCCTGCCGCGCAAGGCTGCGGTACCTGCGGTTTTTCTCGATTGCGCAGCCGTAGGCGCTGAGTGGATCAGTGGTGAGCAGTGACAAGCAGGACGCGCTTCTCACTGCTGTGGCTGCGCGTGGTGGCGGGTCAGTGCCTGCCAGCGCCGTTCGAAGTCGACGGCCTGCTCGGCAATGTAGTCGGTGGTGAGGGGCTTGTTGTGCTGCGCGGTGATCCCGTGGGCTGCGCACTCCTGCGCAACGGCGTCGAGTGACGGGGTTTCGTCGCGCACACGCTGTTCCGCCCAGAAGGTGTAGACACGGAACGGCAGAAGATAGCGGCGCAGAGTCGACGGGCTGACCGGCTTGCCGCCGCGACCGTTCATACCCTTCTCGCTGGCAAGGTAGGTGGAGAGTTGCTCGGCTTTGGGTTCCTCGCCGTGCTCGGTCTGGTACTCCGCCCAGGCAAGGTAGTAGCGGTCGACGGTGGTGAGCGCAGGAGACTCTCTGATCGCATCGTCCTCACCCCGCGGGTCATCGATGGCGGCGCTCACCCTGGGACTCCTCTTCTCCTTCGCGGGGTGCGCGACCGCGCCGGCCGGAGACTCCTCAAGCCCGGCCTCGTTCGGAAGCGGATCGCCAGAAGGCGCCTGCGCCGCGGGCGAGGTGGCTTCCCCGTCGGCGGGCGCTTCCATCTCATCGAACTCGCGCTGCCGGAACGTCGCGACGAAACCCTCCAAGTCCGCGCCCGTAACGGGCTGACCGGTGCCACCAGTGATCTGATCACGTTCGTAGACGTAAGCGGCCAGACCAGCGGCATCGGCGTAGGCGCCGTACTCCTGCGCGTACGCGAGCCAGGCGTTGTAGAAGTAGTCGCTCCATCCGTCGTCCGCGTCGTGCGGAGCATGGGGTTCAGTCCGGTTCCCAACTGAGGGTGTGTGACGCTGCTTGAGGAGTCGCAGCAGGGGTTGGAGTTGCTCGTCAGACAGCGGCCCACCGGCCGCAGTGGCGATGCCATACTGGTCGCGGAGCCACACAGCGAACTGCGCGCTCGTGGGCTCGATTCCGAAAGCGGCCATCCAGTCCTGATAGGCGTCGGCGAGGTGCTGGGAGTTCCCTTCGTCTGCAAGCTTGCGCTTGTCGGCGGTGATGTCCGCGATGCGGCCTATCGCGTGGCGCGCCGCCTCGACCGCGACCACGAACAGGATCGGGATCACCGCGTGCATGCCCACGCCCAGCGGGTCCGGCCAGGCCGCCGCGCCGTTGAACGCGATCGTCGCCGCCGTCAGCAGCCACGCCGTCTGGCGCAGCAGCGGGAAGGGGATACGGATCCAGGTCAGCAGCAGGTCCAGGGCCAGCAGGACACAGATGCCCGCGTCGATACCGACCGGGAAGACATAACTGAAGTTCCCGAAGCCCTTCTTGAGGGCCAGCGCACGGACGGCCGCGTACGAGCCCGCGAAGCCGATCCCGGCGATGATGACGGCACCGCTGACGACCACGCCGATCAGAACCCGGTGCGCCCGGCTCAGCTGGGGTGTTCCGCCGTTCCCCGCGGCCACTCTCCCTCCCCCAAACCTCTATCCCCACCTCAGAACTGAGCTCCACTCACACTGCCATGATCTGCACCGCGTTGCACGATCCAAGAGCAGCCAGCTTCGCATCGCCACCGGAAGGTGATCACTCATACCGGGATTTGGTAGGCCCTTCCCGAGCACCACATAGCTGAGAGCAACCAAGATGACCAGGGCAACCGGCTGCTGCGAATCACCCGCAAAGACACCAGATCGGTGATGACGTGGCGGCGGGCCCAGAGGGTGCCGCTGTTCGCCCCGGGCCATGAACGTGGTGAACCCGGGCGCAGCATCGCCCGAGCCCGGCCAGGGCCCGGATTTCCGCCCGGCGGACCCACGCCTGGGTGCGTCGGCACGGACCCCAGACACTGCCCGGTTCGCGGTTCGTCACCGTGGCCGGCACGGTCGTCTCGGTGCTGCTCACCTCGGTGGACCCAGACCTGACCTGACATGGACGAAGCGACCCAGTGAGCGCGATCGGCAGACAGCACTACGGCTTGCCACGTACGCTCGTTGTCGACCGGATCCGACGTACCGACAGTCCGTTTGCGGGCAGCGCCCCTTTCGGGAGATGAGCCATGAGACGACGCCTCGCCAGCGCGGCTGCGGCCGTCCTGGTCGCGTGCGCGGCATGCAGCCGCACCGGCGGAACTGGTGTCAGCAACGTCGTCGACAACTACCTCTACGACCTCGGCAACCGCGACTACGCGGCTGCCTGCCAGCAGCTCACCGACCAGCTACGGAAACAGTTGGGTGACTGCCCAGCCACGCTCAAGCGGCACCACGACAACCTGCCCGTCGGCGAGTACGCACAACTACGCGACGCCCACGTCCGCAAGGTCACCTACGACCCGAAGGACAACACCAAGGCCACGGTGTACCCGCAGGACATGAAGGTCGGTACCGGTGGCAGCGCGAAGCGCTCGATCGCGGCCAACCACGCCACCAACGGCCAAGGCCTCGAACTGGCCAAGGTCGGTACGGCGTGGCGCATCTCCGGTGGTGGGGTCTAGCCTACTGATGATCTTTGCGTGGTGTCGCCGAGCGGTCAGGCAAGGCAGCAGTTCAGGACCCACGCAGCCACGCGACATCACGCCCGGAATCTCAGTAACGGCTGCCGGACGGTTCACTCATCGACGTTTCTGCAGGTCAGGTCCCCGAAGAACGCGTTAAGTCACGGTATTGCGCCTAGCCGGTCCAGCACCTCACCGGGCACGCCCAGCACCGTGCCCACCACGCGCAGTGGAGCCAGGCACGGGCTCACGCTGACCGGCCTGCTACCGCCTGGCTGTTCTCGGCAGGGGAGGCCAAGGGCGTTCGGCTCAGCGGGGGGGGGGCAGGACGGCGGCCAGCTCTCGGGCCGCGTCCCGGAGCAGAGGTACGAAGTCACGCAGCCGTTCCATGGTCATCCGGTAGGCCGGGGCCGCGGTGGACAGGGCCGCGATGGTGATGCCGTCGACCCCGATCACCGGCACGTCCACGGCGCGGATGCCGAACTCGTGCCCTTCGTCGGCGACGGCGTAACCGCGTTGGCGTACCCGTGCGATCTCCTCGGCGAACGCGTCCTCGTGGGTGATCGTGTTCGGGGTGAAGCCGGGCAGTTCCAGCTCGCTGACGAGTTTGCGGCTCTCTTCCGGCGACTGGAAGGCCACGAGGCACTTGCCCATGGCGGTGCAGCGCAGGGGGCCGCGATTGCCCGGTTCACCGGTGATCTGTACCTGCTGAGGGCCCTCGACATAGTGCACGTACAACTGGTCGTGCCCGTCCAGCACCGACATCAGCGTGGGCTCGCGCGTCGCCGCCGTGACGCGCCGCATGACCGGCAGGGCCACACCGGCGAACCCCCGGCCGTGCGAGACCCGCTGGCTCAGCTCGAAGAGCCGGAGTCACTTCCAGGAGCGCGGCGGTGATGATCTCCGTCGCTTCCTTCTCCTCGGCACGCTGGCGGGCCTTCATCGTGTCGGACAGAACCCGCCAGGCTACGGTCGAGGTGAGGCTGCCGCCCACCAGAGCGCCGACGCCGCCCAGGAGGGGTGCCAGCCAGACGCGGGTGCTGCTCGTGCTGGTCTGCTGAGCGGCGGCGATAATCCAGTCCACCGGGAGGGCCTCCTCGTGCTGAGCGCGGCTGGTCATGGGGCTGGGCGACCGTCCGCTGATAAGGCGCCATGGCGCAGCCGGATCGGCGTACGGGCCCCATACCACGCAAGCTCCCGCACCAGTACCAGGCCAATCGCGGGCCTTCGCGTTTCTGAGGTCGAGAACAGGCCAAAGGGCGGCCGCGTCCTTGTGCGGGTGCTATGAGTTCCCTGAAGAGCGGCGGCGACGCAACACCTGTTCGATCTTCTGGGGGAGAAGATAACGGCACACCCGGACCAAAGACCGACTGACCCAAACGAAACTGCCTAGATCTGGCACGGGTCAAGCGCCGCCCGGCAACCAGGCTGTGACGGGCGGTGCAGTGGGGCACCGCGCGGATGCTCGGCACTCTCCTGTGCGCGCGTCCAGTCCGCATTTCGGCACTGTTGAGCGCGTCAACGCCTGGGCTGCCCTACTTGATTTCCATGCGGTACCGGAACTCGTACCTGTCAGCGGGGAACACCACGTCTGCAGTGCACACCGGCAGTCCCTGCGCCCGCCAAGTCTGCTGGATGGCGAGCACTGGCGTGCCTTGGGGAGGCATGTTCAGCTCCGCGACTTCGTCAGGTGTGGGCATCCGGCAGTTGAGGACCTCTTCCACCTCATCGATGCGGATCCCGATCTTGTCGAAGCGACCGACGATACCCAAGGTGGCATAAGCCCCCTGAGTCGGGGAGGCGATGGCCGTGTCTCGGGTGAGGGACAAGGGTTCCCAGGAGACACTTTTGGAGACAGGTCGCCCGTCCATCGCAATGCGGTAGTGGGTCTCGGAGACGGCGTCACCGGGATCGATATTCAGCCTCTCTGCCACATCGGCCAGTGCCTGGGTGTTGTGTGAGTGGCGTTCGGGTGTGGCGACCTGCCCTGCCCGTGCCGCTTCTCGTTCATGTGTCGGTGTCAGATCAGAGTGCTCCGGCCGGAACCAGCGCTGAGGGGCAAGCCGCACGAGGGGTGCTTTGCTGCGGACAAAGGAGCCTTTTCCCTGAACGCCTTCGATCAGCCCCTCGTTGCGGAGGGTGGCAAGTGCCTGCCGCGCAGTGATGGTGGAGACGGACCAGCTGGAGGAGATCTCGTTCTCGGATGGAACACGATCCCCTCCCTGGAGTTCGCCACTTTGGATCTTGTTGCGGAGATCGTCCGCGATCTGTACGTACCGAGGGGTGTGGCGAGAGGTACTCATTGCTCTCCTGATGGCCAGTTGCGGAACGACTGCCTTCGCCAACTTCCCTTCAAGGCAAGGGGGTTGACACTCATTCGCATAGCTTCGTATGTTCACATACTAAGTGAGGATGCTAGTCACGTACAGAGGGCGGGACCAGGTACCTGGCTTCAACAGGCCGCGCTCGCTCGGCTTGCCGCCCCGCCGCGTGATGGCGCTCCAAAGGAGTGCCGTCGCGACCGAACACAGACCGGGGGACATCGTGATATCCAATGAAGAAAGCCGAGCCCCGCAGGACGCTTGTCGGCACACGAAGCCGTGGTTGGTCTCCATGGTCACCGTGGTACTCGCGGCCCTCGCCGGCGGGTTGATGCTGACGGGCCACGTAAGCGAAGGGTCGTTGATCGTGTCAGCGTTGATCGGGACGGCCGGAGGCGCTCTGGCCACTCCTGCGCGACGCCGAGATTGAGCCCCGACCACTGGGCTCTACAGCGTCAGCCCTGCCACCGACCCGGTGACGGCGACAGAGCACGCAACCCAACACATGGTGCCGACCGCGACATCCGCGCAACCATCCGCTCCGGCCACCGGGGGGCGACTGCTGCCGTGATGACGGCCGTTGCCGGAGCGGGAGCGCTGGTGCCAGCCGGTTACACACCAACAGCGCGGGGCCGCTCGGCGCCAGCGGCATGCAGCGCGAGGGGCCCGGTCCGCGTCCAGGGGGGACGAGGCTCTGCCATGCCGATGCGGCCGGGTTGATGTCAGCCGAGACCGAGAGCACTCAGGGCGCTGGTCAAGTTGGGTGAAGGCCGGCGGCGTAGCCGCCGGTGTCGACAAAGGGCAGTGTCCAGCGCGCCACTTGCGAACATAGGCACGAAATCCGCCATTTCCCCCTGCCAATCGGCCAGCCGGCACGAAGCGTGCTGAAGAGACCGTTGTACCGCTTGTACCGTCGTACTGCTGCCGCGCCCTTAGGGGCACAAGGCTCCTTTGAGGCTTGCGGTAGATACAGGGGATGAGTGTCCATGAGACTCTCGCTCAAGAGTGCCCCGGCCACCGGGTTGGCCGCGCTAGCGATGGCCGGCTCTCTCGTTACTCCCGCGCAGGCCGCTCCCGCTGCCGACCGGTGGCTGACACGGAAACAGAGTCGAGGTCGCGGCGTTCCAACTCCTGACGGAGCCGAGCCAGAGCCCGGTGCAGTGTGCTCTTGACCGTACCGGGCGCCATGCCGAGGACGGCGGCGGTCTCTTGCGTGGTCATCTGCTCCACATGCCGCAGCACGACGACGCTGCGCTGCTTGGGAGCGAGCACCTTCAAAACGTCCAGCAGCAGGGCGCGGTCGGCGTGCTGCTCCGTGGTGTCGTCGATGCTTGTGTCCGGCACGTGCTCGGCGGGAAGCTCCCGCAGTTTCGTGGCTCGCCACCACTCGGTACGTGTGTTGATCATGACGCGGCGCAAATAGGCGTCCGCGAGTCGCTTGTCCGCTATGCGGTCCCAGCGGCTGTACGTTCGTGCGAGCGCGGTCTGCAGCAGGTCCTGAGCGTCGAGTGGGTCAGCCACCAGGCGCCGGGCGCTGCGCAGCAGAGCGGCGTGCCGCGCACGGACGTACTCCTCGAATTCCGGCACCTCCACAAGGCGCCTGTGTCCGCTCACGGTGGGTTTCCTTTCCTGGATGGATGGCGGTGGTCGGACCCGGTGTGGCGAGGGCTAACGCCCCTTTCCGGTGCGGCAGCCGCGGCAGAAGGCGTATGCCCTGCGGCTGCTGGTGCCGCCGCGGTCGGGCGGGGGCGGGTCTGGTGCGCGGACCGCTTGCTTCAGCCGCCAGGAGCGGTTCCCGAATCGATGGGGCGAAGCCCCGGGCCCTGGCAGGGGGCCGGGGCTTGGCCCTATGGCCCGTTGCTGCCCGGCATGCGCCGGCCGCGGGCGGGCGGCCTGGCCGCTAGTACGTGATGTAGGCGGCGCACGAGGGATCCGGTCCCAACACGTCGAAGGTCGGATGGCCCTTCAGGTACGGCCTGTGGCTGCGCGGGATGCGCTTGTGCACCTTCTCGGTCCTGGTCTGGCCTCCTCGCACGTTGTCCTTGCTCGGCCACGCCCACACATCCCTGCCGTCGCTTTTGCGGACCGCCAGGTAGACGTTGTTGTGGTGGCCGCCGTTGCGTTCGATGGTGAAGCCGGCATTGGTGACCCAGACGGTGTTCTGGCCGGCCAGGTTGTATTCCGTACCGATGGACAGGATTCCGCCCCGACTGCTGCAGCTGCTGTACTTGCTCGCGGCGGACGTGGTCGTGGTCGCGCCCGCCATGACCGCCAGCCCGATCGCGGCGATCGAGGCCGTGCGAAGAATCCTCTTCCTTCGTACCGCGACCGCTTGGTGGTGGTTCCGTTGTGAGGTCATCGTCCTTCCTTTCGCTGAAGTGTTCGTTGACGGTGCCGAACACGCGTGGACGAAGCAGCGCCTCCGTGTTCCTGCGTGCGGGAGCGGCTGTGCCTCCCCCGAGTGACGCAAGTTGCGCCACAAGCCAGGGCTACGGCCGGTTGTCGCGCCGCCCGTCAGGGCTGTGGGGTGCGCCCGTGTGCAGGCACTGTCGGGAAACCCGGAGGCGGGAATCCAGGAGTACGAGGCATCCAGCGGACGTGAACTGTGCGTCCACGGCTCCCGGGATGCGGTGCACGATTCCTCCTGCTTGGCTCAGGATGAGCACGCCGGCGTCGGTGGGTAGCGCGATGGAGCCGGTATCCGGATCCGCGTTGGCTGGGTGCAGTCCGGGGTCAGCGCGTTGCCACTTGACGTGGCCAGAGGTGTCGAGCAACCGCGTTGCGGTTTGTGGGCCGTGGTCCGTGTCGTCGGTGAAGCGCTGTACGAGGATGCTGTCTGTGGTGAGCGAGCACCGGCCGACGTGGGTCACCGGCAGGGCTCGAAGGGCGCCGCGTCCGGGCGGCGCCAGCCAGGCGTGGTTCGCGTCGTACAGGACTATGGGCGCTCGCTGCCCAGCCAGACAGGCGCTGGTGGCGGCGGTGCGGCTCGGTTTGGAGACGGTCCACCCCGCAGGTCCGCGGGTAAGGACCCGGTAGTGCGCTTGTTGACCCTCAAAGGTGAGAAGGACAGCGACTGACCGGTCCCGGGCGGTGAACAGCTGCGGGTCCCTCCCGGCGAGCGGGTACTGCCAGGACCTGTCGGAGCGACGAATCTCCAAGACCTGGGTACCGCCTGGGACCGTGCGGGCGACGATGGCGTCCGACGGCGCGTCGGCCCACAGCACCAGCCCCGCTGCGGCCTGCACGCGCCGCACCGAGCCGATCCGCCAGATGGTCGACGAACGCCCGGTGCCCTCAGCGGATCCCGAGCCGACCGCGTCCGGGCAGCGCCTCAGGCACGAGACCTCGGTCGACCCGGCCAGGTTCCGGTCCCTCCAGCGCACCGTACCGTGTTCGTCGACTCCCACCACCGTTGCCGAACGGGGATCCAGTACGAGGGCCCCATAGCGGTCCGCATCCAGGATCACCGGTGTGGCGAAGGCAGTCTCCGGGCCGCCTTCCTTCCGGGGCGAGCTGTGGGTGACCGCCCCGCCCCATGAGACGGCCATGGCGATGAGGCACAGCAGCACGATGCCGCCGAGCACCGTCTTGGCCCGTGCGTTCCCAGGCTTGCGCCCGCCCGCGGCCGGCGCGTGCCGGCCGCGGGCGGGCGGCATCGCCGCTAGTACGTGATGTAGGCGGCGCACGAGGGATCCGGCCCTGTCACGTCGAAGGTCGCATGGCCCTTCAGGTACGGCCTGTGGCTCCGCGCGACGCGCTTGTGCACCGTCTTGGTCTTGGTGTGGCCTCCTCGCTCGTGGTCCCCGCTCGTCCACGCCCACACATCCGTGCCGTCGCTCTTGCGGACCCGCAGGTAGACGTTGTTGTGGTGGCCGCCGTTGCGTTCGATGGTGAAGCTGGCGTTGGTGACCCAGACGGTGTTCTGGCTGGCGAAGTTGTACTCCGTGCCGATCGACAGGATGCCGCCCCGGCTGCTGCAGCTGCTGTACTTGCTCGCGGCGGACGTGGTCGTGGTCGCGCCCGCCATGACCGCCAGCCCGATCGCGGCGATCGAGGCGGCGCGAAGAACCCTCTTCCTTCGCACCGTGCGTACCGTGCCGGCTGCATCGTGGTTCTGCGGTGAGGTCATCTGTCTTCCTTTCGGTTGATGATCGAGTCTTGATGCGGAGTCGCGCAGGACGGACCGGCTGTTCGCAGCTCGGTCCGAGCGGGCCGGCGTCGCCCACCCGCCGGTGGGTCTGCGGTTGCTCCGGGCAGCGGCGCCGCTGCGGCGGCATGTGGTCGAGTTCAGCGGGCTCGGCATTGAATGGGCAGCCGGTTGTGCCGGCCTGGTCAATGGCGACAGCGAAAGGTCGCAGGCACAGCGCACGGCGCCGGCCGAAGAAGGCGCCTGCCGTGTGCTCTTCCCCCGGTATGCGCAGCGTGCCGGTGACCGCGCCGGATCCACCAAGGTGGCGGCGGAGAGTGGGGTGAACCATCGATCGCGGGGCGTCCTGGGAGTCCACTCGATCGGAGCACCGGGCCGGGGGCGCGGCTCGCTGCCGAGTTACGCATGCTCAACCTGATCGATAGAGCGACGCGTTCTAGCAGGAGCCGAGCCAGGAGGCACGCGACCAGATGGACCGCACCTGTCCATTGATGTATTGCTGACCCAGCTTCGCCACGTACCAGTGCCCTCCTCCTGAGCACTTGGCCGAGACGGTCTTGCCGCCGAACTTGCCCCAGTACGGGCCCCTGGATGCGACTTCGCGGTACTTCCCGCCGCTGTACCGGTACAGCGTCAGCGTCGTCCATGCGGCGGAGTGGCATGTGTTCCAGCCGTAGGTGGACACCCGGCCACCCCCGGACCCCGGCTGATCGATACCGGCGGTGCATCGAGCCGGCTGGGCAGGTTCCGCCTGGGCGGCCGGAGCGGCCAGGGCCGATGCGGCCGCTGTCACAGCGGTCGCTGCCGCCAGTGCGATGCGGTCACGTGCGTTCATGTCTTCCCTTTCTTCGTCACTGCCCTCCCGCGGTGTACGGGCGTTTTACGGATGAGCGCCCTGGTGGTGCCGGAAGGGCTTGCGCTATCGAGTTCAGCGGCCGCGGAATTGAATGGACACTCGCTTCGGCCACTGTGATCAATGGCCGCGTTGCAGGTCACACGGGCGTGATCGTCGAGTGACTGTCCCTTCCCCACTTCGCCTTCGGCCTGGTCGTGATGGGTAGGGGTGAACCTGGCCGCCCCCCGCACGGTCAGGTGCGCCCCGTGTACGCAAGGCGACTGTGGCAGCGGTGGGCTGTGGGGAAGCTGAAGATTCCTGAAAGGCCCAGGCGCCAACTCCTGACTCGTGCACGGTTCTTCAGGTTCGCCACAGGCGGCCTCCTTCATGCTGGAGGCATGCGCGTACTGGTGGTTGAGGACGACCGGCGGATGGCGGAGCTGCTGCGGCGCGGCCTGGCCGGTGAGGGATGGGCGGTGGACGTCGTGCATGACGGCCCGTCAGCAATCGAGCGGGCGGGCGAGAGTCCGTATGACGCGATCGTGCTGGACGTGATGCTGCCGGGGTTGAACGGATACGGAGTGTGCGGCCGGCTGCGTGAGGCGGGCATCTGGGCACCGGTGCTGATGCTGACCGCGATGGACGGGGAGTACGACGAGGCAGAAGGGCTGGACGTCGGGGCGGACGACTACGTGACCAAGCCGTTCTCGTTCGTGACGCTCCTGGCCCGGCTGCGGGCGCTGATGCGGCGCGGACAGCCGCAACGCCCCGCCGTGCTGCGCGTCGGCGATCTGGAAGTGGATCCCGCGGCCCGGCACTGCCGTCGCGGCACGGTGCCGGTGGCCCTCACGGCACGGGAGTTCTCGGTCCTGGAGTACCTGGCGCGACGCGGCGGGCAGACCGTCACCAAGACCGAGATCCTGGAACACGTCTGGGACGACCGGTTCGACGGAGACGTCAACGTGGTGGAGGTCTACGTCAGCGCCCTGCGCCGCAAAATCGACACCCCCTTCGGACAGCGATCCATCCGCACCGTCCGGGGAATCGGCTACCGGCTCGACGTTGCTCCCCACAGCGCATGCTGAGGATCCGCCGGGTCGAGCGAACTGAGCGCGGCGTGCGAGCGGGCAGCGTGCGGCTGCGGCTGACACTGGCCGCGACCGCTGTCGCCGCCGTCCTGCTGACTCTGCTCGCCTCTGCCTCGGCCGTCGCGGTGCGTAGCTCCCTACTCGCCTCGGCATTCGAGCGGGCCAGCGACGGCAGCAAGCAGGACATGTCCCTGCAGGAGTGCGTGCTTGGTGGCCGCGCCGGCTGGTCATGCACGGACATCCCCCGTCATTGGGACGCCGCTCCACGTGACACGGTCCCCCTGATCCGCGGCGAACGCCTGTCCCTGTGGCCGTGGACCGACCCGGCCGACGCAACGCCCGTGCGGTTGATCCCGGCCGACGGCTTCGGCCCCATCGAACTTTCCGACGAATGGATGGACCAGCAGCGGCTGAACACCACGGTGTGGTGGCTGGCCGGCGGCACGCTGGTGCTCACCCTGCTGACTGCCGGCGGGGCATGGCTTGTCATCGGCCGCGCCCTGAAACCGGTGGACGGGATCCGGACGCAGTTCGCCGCGCTGAGCCTGAGCCGCCTCGACCAGCGCATACCGACACCGCACGGCGGCCGGGAGTTCACACAACTGGTGGCGACGATGAACAGCGCCCTGGACCGCATCGATGCGGCGGCTGCCCGGCAACGGCAGTTCACCTCCGACGTCGCCCACGAACTGCGCACCCCACTGGCCTGCCTGCGCGCCGAACTCGAACTCGCACTCGCCCCCTCCGGGTCAGCTCACTGGCCCGATGCCGCCCGTGACGCCCTGCACGACACCCTTCATCTCCAGGAGATCACGACGAACCTGCTGCTCCTGGCCCGCCTCGACACCCAAGGCTCACACAAGAAAACCCTCCCGACCCAGCACGTCGACCTGCCCGCCCTGATCCGCGACGCCGTCTCCCGCCGTGACGTGCCCGATCACCTGAGCCTCGTCGTCACCGCGCCCGACGAATCCGCAACCGTGACCGGCCACCGAGGCCTTCTCGCCCGCGTCCTGGCCAACCTCCTCGACAACGCCGAACGCCACGCGGCCACCAGGATCACCGTCACGCTCACCCTGGACCACGAACACCGGCAAGCCGCACTCGACGTGGCCAACGACGGCCCGCCCATCCCGCCCGAACAACAGGAGACGATCTTCGAACGCTTCAGTCGGCTCGACGACGCCCGCACACGAGACGCCGGAGGCACCGGCCTCGGCCTGGCCATCGCCCGCCGCATCACCACACTCCACCACGGCACCCTCACCCTCGCCCCCAGTCAGCAAGACCAGCAAGGCGCCCGGTTCACCGTACGACTGCCCCTCACCTACCAGGACGCCCAGCCGCTGGTCACCGAACTCCTGCACGCCTGGGACCAGCCCGACGACATCCCAGCGCTCCTCACCCACGAAGCCGGACACCAGCCCCTCGAAGACGTCGTGCCCGACCTGGCCCGCGCCCTCATCACAGCCGGACGCGACCACCACCTCGACGCACTACTGCGCCACGTCGCACGGAAGGCACCCGCCTGGGAAGTCACCGGCATCGCCGACATCCTCCGAGACGAGGGCATGCCCGCAGCCGCCGACACGCTGCTCGCCGCCCGCACCGCACAGCGCAGGCCCACGCCGGCCAAACCCACAAAGCCTGCCTCCCGCACGCAGACCCCGTAGACGGCCACGCCGAACCAAGCGGTGCCCGCTCCCAGGCTCGCCGACCATCAGCTCGACGAGCTGAACGGCACCGTCTACCCGGCGCTCCTCCTCAGGCCCAGGATGCTTGCCCAGTCCGCATCCGCGACGCACTCCGGGCGCGTCGGCCGATGCCGGCCCCGGACACCAGGGGACTCGTTTCCCCGGCACTTGCCCTTCGCGGCTGGTGACAGCGTTCTTACTTCGCAGTCGGACCGAACCGTTGACCAGCGCAGACGTGCCTACTGTGCGCCTTGTGTCAGAGAAGTCCGGAGCCTGAACGTCGTGCAACTGCTCGCCCGGAGCCCACGAAACAGGCCCCGGGCTTCGGCTCCGGGGCCTGTCGGGGTGTCGCCGAGACAAGCGCCAACGCCGCCAGTAGCTGATCTCGAGCGGCCCGGGGTCGATGAGACCACGGTTGGCGCTGAGATCGATCACGGCCGTCGCCGGTCCTGTGTGCTCCTAGGATTGCGAGTATGACGGCAAGAACCAGTGACATCGAGAAGGCGGCCGGTGTGCTGCGCGCCGGCGGCCTGGTGGCCCTCCCGACCGAGACGGTCTACGGACTGGGCGCCAACGCCGAGGACCCCGCCGCCGTCGCGCGCATCTTCCAGGTCAAGGGACGTCCGCCCTCCCACCCTCTGATCGTCCACATCGGCGGTGCGGAGCATCTGGACGAATGGGTCCAGGACGTGCCCCAGGCGGCCCGCCTGCTGGCCGAACACTTCTGGCCGGGGCCGCTCACGCTGGTCCTGCGGCGCGGTCCCCGCGTGCCCCTCGAAGCGACCGGCGGACTGGAGACGGTCGCCGTGCGCGTGCCCGACCACCCCGTCGCGCTCGCGCTGCTGGCGGCCTTCGGTGGCGGTGTCACGGCCCCGTCCGCCAACCGCTTCGGCCAGGTCAGTCCCACCACGGCGACGGACGTCCGTGCCGAGCTCGGCGACGCCGTCGACCTCGTGCTGGACGGTGGCCCCTGCGAGGTCGGCGTCGAGTCGACCATCGTCGACGTCACCGGCGATGCGCCGAGCATCCTGCGGCCCGGCGGTGTGACGCGCGAGGAACTCGAAGCGGTGCTGGGGTTCCCGCTCGCGGTGCCCTCGACGAGCCACGTTCGGGTGCCGGGCCAGCATCCGTCCCACTACGCCCCGCGGGCGCGGGTCGTCCTTGTCGAGCCCGAGAAGGTCATCGCCGAAGCGGAACTCGCTCAGGAGCTGGGGCACCAGGTGGGCGTCTTTGTGCCCGCCTCCTTCGCCGACGCCCCGGTGAAGGCCCACGCCGTGGTGGCGGTCCCCGCCTCGCTGTCCGCTTACGCACGGGGGCTGTACGGGTTCCTGCGCGCACTCGACCAGCAGGGGTGCGACCTCATCGTCGCCTCCTTGCCGCAGGAGGAGGGGCTGGGACTGGCGATCGCCAACCGGCTCCGCCGCGCCGCAGGGCCCCGGCCCACGGTGTAACCAGCACCGGCGCCCTGCTTTCAAGAAGCTGTTTCCCGACCGCGGCTGCACACGGCCGCCAAGATGCAGGAGATGCCGGCGGCCTCGGTAGTCCGTTGAGTGTCAGGGTGCGGGAGGAACGGCCCGGGCCAGAGGTTCGAGGTCTCCGTAGAGGGCGGCGTGGAGTGCGGCGGCCAGTTCGCGGGCTCGTTCTTCGCGCCGCACGCCGTGCATCATGAAATAGATCGGTCCCGTGTAGGCGCCGAAATCGACCTCGTGATGGTCGACCAGGCGGAGGATCGCGCCCCGGATGGCATCGTTGACGGCATCGGAGACCGTGTGGCCGGAGCCGGCGGTGAGGGTGTCCGCCTTCACGGTCCACTGCTGACCTTCGCATTCGATGGCGACGAACACAGCGTTGTGCGCCATGGCACGGCGGTAGGCGTCGTGGAAGGCGTTGGTGCCGGTGGCGTCCGGGATGAGGTGAGCGGGGCAGGGAAGCGGCAGCTGCTGCACCAGTGCATTCTGCCGAAAGGTGACGTCGATCCGCGTCCGCGACGCGACGGCATGTCGCGTTGAGCGGCCATCCTTGCTCCGAAGGCAGCGGCTTTCGCCTTCTTGCGGCCCCCGGCCCGACGCCGGTGCACCCTCAGGGGCCGCCGACACACCAGCGCCGTTTCGCCTCCTCCACCCTCACCACGACAGGCTGGACACACCGCCGTCAACCGCGAGCCCGTCCCGCTGATCAGCCACGGCCGGGAGCCGTCAGGATGCGTCGGGGACCGCCGCATCGATACCGCGGGCCGCGACGAGCTGTGCGCTGCCGTCGGCCAGGCGGTAGCACAGGCCCACCACGGCGGCCCGGCCGGCGGCGACCTTCTCGGCGAGAACCCGGGAGCGGTCCAGCAGCAGGTCGACGGTGTGCCTTATGTGCTCGGCGAGGACCTCCTCGGGCTCGACCCGTCCGGCGGCCCGCGCCGCCAGCACACTGGGGGTCACCCGTTCCACAACGTCACGGACGTACCCGGCCGGTGCCATGCCGTTCTCCAGGGCGGCGCAGGCCGCGCCGACCGCGCCACACGAGTCGTGGCCGAGGACCACGACCAGCGGGCAGCCCAGGACGTCCACGCCGTACTCGATGCTGCCCAGCACCTCCGGGCCCATGACGTGGCCCGCGGTACGCACCACGAACAGGTCGCCCAGACCGCGGTCGAAGATGATCTCGGCGGCCAGGCGGGAGTCGGAGCACCCGAACAGCACGGCGAAGGGCTGCTGGGACGGTGCGATCTCGGCGCGGCGGGTGGCGTCCTGGTTGGGGTGCTCGGGAGTGCCGGCGACGAAGCGCTGGTTACCGGCCAGCAGCAGCTCGAAGGCGTCGCGGGGCGTCGGAGTCTTGATCTCGCTCATGGCCCGCAGCCTAGAACCCGGCACCAGCCCTCGCACGACCTGGTCCCGCCGGCGCTCGCCGGGTCGGGCCACCGCGACGGCTCGGGCAGTGCCCCCAGACGCACGGCGAGGGCAGCCTCGACGCGGAATCTTAGCGCGCGGCGCAGCCGCCCCGCCCCGTACGCCCACCGGGCCACAACCCCCCGCTCGTCCTCCACACCCGCCCAACGAGCCAGGCGCTGCCCACGCTCTCCGCCGAACCAGGGCGCATCGCCCGGGGACCACCCACCGTCCCCACCCTTGCGGGCCTGCGTCAGCAGCTGGGCCACGACGTCCTTCGCCTCGTCCTCGCTCTGCCCAGCGAGCGCATCGGTCACCTCCTCACCCGTGCCGTCGAGAACGTGCCGGGTGAGCCGTTCCCTCAGTTCGAAGGTCCGTTCCGCTGCCCGGCCCGGTGAGGTCCACGCGGGCCGGGCCGGCGCGGGGCGATGATCTCCGGCCCGGCCGGTGCGTCGGCCTGCCCGGCTTCGGCGAGCGCCCGGTACAGCGAGGCGACCGACGGGTGGCGCCCTGCGTTCCTGCCCGTCTTGATCGTCAACTTCTTCGCGATCTCCGGGACGGGGACGCCACGGTCCTTCAGCGCGCGGGCGAAGACGAGCACGTCGTCGTCGATGACCTCGGGCCGTCCGCCGTAATTGCCCTTGGCCGCGGCGGTGACCTGGCCCAGTTGCGCTCGATCTGGGCGGCGGCGGCCAGGACGGCGAAGAACATCCCGCCCATGCCGCCTGGGTCGTAGCTGCCGCTGAGCGGGCCGGTGAGGAGTTCGAGCTGCACGCCGGCGGCCTGGAGCCGGCCGGACAGGGCCATCAGCTCGCGGCGTCGCGGGCCAGGCGCTTGAGCTCGTGGAGGGTGAGGATGACCTCCTGGTCGGGGCAGCTTCCCTGATGCCGCACGCCAGCTTCAGCGCCTCCTCCAGCTCCGGCCGCGTCTTCACGCGTGTGCTGATCTTCTCGGAGAAGATCCACTTGCAGACCGGTTCGAGCACATCGAGCCGGCTCTGCAACTCCCGCTGCGCGGTCGAGCAGCGGGCGTACCCGATCCGAATCGGCCTGGCCGCCGCGGCGGCCGACGCCGCCTCGACGGGCGGGCCCTGCTTCCACGGCCGCCCCGGACCGCGGTCTTCGGGCACCGGCACCTCCAGCTCCTCCCGGAGCGCGGGCACGAGGACGAAGCGCGCGGTGTGGTACTTCGTCGCGGTCTTCCCGCCGCGGATGCGGCAGGAACTTCCCGCCACGGCTTCACACTTCGGACAGTCGTTTCATTCTCCCGCAATTGCGGCTTGATCAGGCGGCAGATCTACCCCGGAAGTCTGTCGGAACTGTCTCGCGCAACGTGCAGGTTTCGAGAGGACTTCTACGAATCGCGACCTGCGAATTCGCGATCGACTCCAGGGCTCTCGCAGAACCCTCGCAACCGGTCATTTCTGCGAGCGCGAAGCGTGACGGCGTACACCCGGAGTTGTGGTGCTGAGCCAGTGGGCGACCACGGCGTCCAGGTAGGCGTCGGTGATGGGGTGGCGGTCGAGGAAGCGACGGAACATCACCGGCCCGATGAGGAGGGTGTGCTCTTCGGGGCCGACCTGGTGACCGAAGGGTTCCAGGAGTTGGTTGAGGGCCTGGCGGCGGTCCTCGGTGATCCGGGCTGAGTCGGCGAGGTGGGAGCGGGCAGGTGCCGGGTGCGACGCCGAGCAACCCGGTGTCGTTCCCGGCTCCGGTGGTGCGCTGCGACAACGCACTGAAGGGCCACCCGCGGTCGTACGGGTGCGTCTTCCCGCAGTCGAGAAACGTGATCCAGTACTCCCTGTCCGGGTACGTAAAGGAGATCGCGAAGCACATCGAGGACGCCCAGGCGTCCGGGCTTCCCGGCGCCTACGGCGGCCGGACGGTGCTTCAGCGGCTGTATGACGACACGCAGATCCGGCGGAACAGGCGCACGTCGTGCCCGGACAGCCTTCCGCGTCCGGCCGCAAAGACGTGTGACGAGTACGCCTTCGCGAGCACCTACCAGGGCGGTGCGCTGCTGGGCAGGTTCAGCCGCCGCATGGTGAACGAGACGCAGAACACGGACGCCGGGCGGGACCTGAACAGGTTCTCCACAGTCCACCGGATCTTGAACAAGGACCCGTTCCAGGTCGCGATCGTCCGCTGACCCGACGACGCTGAAGCCGGCCCCCGCGCACCCGCGTGGGGGCCGGTACGTTGGTCACACCTCCTGCCGACGATTCCGGGATGCCTGCGATGCAGCAAGAGACGACACTCCACGCCGCCCACCTGCACTACTGGATCACGGGAAGCGAGCCCGAGCCGGGAGAGGCTCCCAGGGGGGCGGGGCAGCAGCGGGAGAACGGGCGGGCGGCGGTGCTGGAAGCCAGCGAGGAGCATCCCGGGCTCGTCATCAGGACAGGTGTCCAGCACGGTGACATTCCGGCCCTGGTGCGGGTCCACGAGAGCGAACCGGAGCTGGACGCGGAGGGCTGGGACGAGATCGCGCAGGGCGACCTTCACGCAGTGTCGTACGTTCAGCTGAGCAACCTGGACGGGCAGCTGCAGGAGCTCGACCTGCCGTGGCCCGGTTACGGCGATGAGAGCAACTGGCGGGTGAGGCTGTCGGTGAAAGGCGCCGACGACTCTCTGTCGGTGGCGTACGCGCAGGACGGACACGAGCTGACGGAGCAGCACCGCATCGACATGTGGCCGGCGCCGGAGGGCGGGCTGCGCCGGCTGAAGGAGGATGCTCGCAGCTTCCGCAGGCCGCAGTAGTGAGTAGTGCGCCTGATCGGCTAGTGAGCCGGTCCGGAGATCCTGTCGCAGTAGCGGCAGATGCGGTCGATGATCTGGTCTGCGGTCTTGGTCCACTTGAAGGGGCGGGCCTGT
>NZ_JBIVNO010000032.1:0-50470 GCF_044753645.1 Streptomyces sp. NPDC093261 | reverse complement strand
TGGAGCTGGGGCCGGACGGGACGCTGTCGGCGATGATCCAGGAGACCGCGGCCGTCACCACGGTTCCCGCACTGCGCCGAGACCGGGACGAGGAGACGGCTGCGGTGACGGCGCTGGCGGTGCTGCACGCCCATGGTGTCAGGGTGGACTGGGAGGCGTTCTTCGCCGGCACGGGCGCCCGCCGGGTCGATCTGCCGACCTACGCCTTCCAGCACGAACGGTTCTGGCCGCAGCCGTCGGAAGCAGCGCCCTCGACGGCCGGCCACCCGCTTATCCACTCCGTTGTGCCACTGGCCGACGGTGACGGCGTGGTCCTCACCGGCCGGCTGTCGCTGCGGACACAGCCGTGGCTGGCGGATCACGTCGTACACGGCCGGGTCCTGTTCCCCGGCACCGGTTTCGTCGAGCTGGCGCTGCGCGCCGGGGACGAACTCGGCCTCCAGCAGATCGAGGAACTGACCATGGCGGCGCCGCTGGTGCTGCCGGAGAAGGGCAGCGTCGCCCTTCAGGTGTCGGTCGACGGGACCGGCCGGATCGGTGTCTTCTCCCGGCCCGACGGCACGGACGGCCCGTGGACGCAGCATGCCACCGGCACCCTGGGCCAGGCCGCCAGGCCCGCCGCCGACCTCGGCGCGTGGCCACCGGCGGGTGCGGAACCCGTGTCGCTCGACGGGTTCTACGAACGCGTGCTGGAGCTCGGTTTCGACTACGGACCGGCGTTCCAGGGTCTGCGGTCGGTCTGGCACGCCGCCGACGGCGCGTTGTTCGCCGAGGTCGAACTGCCCGAACGCATGTCGGGACAGTACGGCTTGCACCCGGCGCTGTTCGACGCCGCCCTGCACACCCTCGGCACGACCGCACACGGCGAGCCGAGCCGGGTGCCGTTCTCCTGGGAGGGCGTGTCCCTGCACGCGACCGGCGCCACAGCACTGCGGGTCCGGCTGGCCGCCGACGGCGACACCGCGTCGCTGACCGCGGTCGACCCGGCGGGCACTCTCGTGCTCTCCGCCGATGCGCTCACGCTTCGTACCGTCACGCCGGATCAGTTCGGCCAGGTCGATTCCTTGTATCGGGTGGAGTGGGTGACGTCGGTGCCGGCGGTTGAGGTGGGTGATGTGCGGTTCGTGGAGTTGGTGGGTGGCGTTGATGTGGTGGCGTCGGCGCGTGCGTTGGCGGTTCGGGCGCTGGAGCTGGTGCGGGAGCCGGATTCCCGGGTGGTGTTCGTGACCCGGGGTGTGGTCAGTGGTGCGGATCCGGCTGCTGCTGTGGTGTGGGGTCTGGTGCGTTCGGCGCAGAGGGAGTTGCCGGGTCGGTTCTGGCTGGTGGATGTGGAGGGTGGGGGTGAGCCGGTTGTCACGGATGAGCCTGAGGTGGTGGTGCGTGGGGGTGAGGCGTTCGCGGCTCGGCTGGTTCGGGCTGAGGGGGGTGAGGGTCGGTCCTGGGGCGGTGAGGGGACGGTGTTGATCACTGGTGGTACGGGTGGTCTGGGTGCGTTGGTGGCGCGGCATGTGGCTGAGCAGGGTGTGCGCAGGCTGCTTCTGCTGAGTCGGCGTGGTCCGGCTGCGGAGGGTGTGTCGGAGCTGGTGGCTGAGTTGGCGCGGCTGGGGGCGGACGCTGAGGTCGTGGCGTGTGATGTGGCGGACCGGGCGGCGTTGGCGAAGGTCCTCCGCGAGCGTGTGGTGACGGGTGTGGTGCACGCGGCTGGGGTGCTGGACGATGGTGTGCTGGAGGCGCTGACACCGCAGCGGCTGGATCGGGTGCTGGGGCCGAAGGCGGATGCGGCGTGGCATTTGCATGAACTGGTGGGGGATGTGGATCAGTTCGTGATGTTCTCGTCGGTGGCGGGTGTGTTCGGGGCTGCGGGTCAGGCGAACTATGCGGCTGCCAATGCGTTTCTGGATGCGCTGGCGGCTCATCGTCGTGCTCGCGGTTGGTCGGGTGTGTCGCTTGCGTGGGGTCCGTGGGAGCGGAGTGCGGGCATGACCAGCGAGCTGACAGGGGCGGACGTGGCGCGTATGCGGCGTTTGGGTGTGCTGCCGTTGGGTTCCACCGAGGGTCTGGCCCTGTTCGACGCCGCGACTGACCCGGCGACCGTGCCGGTGAAGCTGGACCTGGCGGGACTGCGAACCTCCGGTGAAGTACCGCCACTGCTGCGCCGCCTCGTCCGCACCCCGGCCCGCCGTACGGCGGCCACCGCGCACGCTGGCGACGGGATCGTCGCGGCACTTGGCGCGGCCGCGCCCGCCGACCGGCCGGAGCTGGTGCTCGAGCTGATCCGCAGGCACGCCGCCGCCGTCCTCGGGCACGGCGACGCGGCGGAGCTCTCACCGGACCGGCGGTTCCAGGACCTCGGGTTCGACTCGCTGATCGCTGTGGAGTTCCGCAACAGGATCGGTGCGGAGATCGAACAACGGCTGCCCGCAGCACTGCTGTTCGATTACCCGACCCCGGGTGACCTGGTCGACCACCTGCTGCCCAGGCTCGTCGCCGACGAACCCACCGGGCCGGCCGCGCTGCTGGCGGATCTGGATCGGCTGGAGCGCGCGCTGGACGAGACCACGGTGGACGACGAGCGCCTGCATCGGCAGATCGCCGGCCGGCTGGAAGTGCTCCGCAGCAGGTGGGCGGCAGATCGACAGGAAGAAGACGGCTTCGATGTCGAGTCGGCCACCGACGACGACATGTTCCGCATGCTCGATGACGAGCTGGGCCCGAACTGAGGACAAGGGAGCGCGTCGTGGCAGCGGGTGCCCGTCCGGGCATTCGTGAGCGGTGAGGGCCGGGCGTGATCGCCCGGCCCTCACCGCCGAACGCTCGGTAGCGACGGCCTCACAGCCGTACCCGGCCCCGGAACGACTACCTGATGGCGGCCCAGTCGGAGACGGCGGACAGCGCGGCCGCCAACTCGGCGTTCACCTCGGCCTGGTGCTCGGCCAGGTAGAAGTGGCCGCCGGGGAACGTGCGGAGGCGAAAGCCGGCGGTGGTGTGTTCGCGCCATTGGTCGGCCTCCGCGACGGTTGTCTTCGGGTCGTCATCCCCCACCAGTACGGTGATCGGGCAGTCGACCGTGCTGCCCGGCACGGCCTGGTAGGTCTCGATGACCCGGTAGTCGCCGCGCACCGCCGGCAAGGCCATCCTCACGATCTCCTCGTCGCCCAGTAGGTCCGCCTGGGTGCCGTTGAGCTTCCGCAACTCGTCGAGCAGGCCGTCGTCGTCCCGCAGGTGCACGCGCTCGTCGCGGTGTGTGGCCGGCGCGCGCCGACCGGATGCCACGATCGCTCGGGGCGCGGCGGGCGTGTCAGCGAGTGCGAGGGCTGTCTCGAACGCGAGCACCGCACCCATGCTGTGTCCGAAGTAGACAGTCGGCAGCGGCCTTTCCTGCTCGAGTACCGGCCCGATGCGAGCGACGTACTCCGCGACGCTGAGCACCAGTGGCTCATGTCTGCGGTCCTGGCGGCCGGGGTACTGGAGGACCACGACGTCGGCGGCGGCTGCGTGGGTCATCGCGACGGGGTGGTAGAAGCTCGCGGAGCCGCCCGCATGCGGGAAGCAGACGAGCCGTACGCGGGTACTGGCGTCGGGCCGGAAGCGGCGCAGCCAGCGCTCCGCGTCGGTGCCGGGGATGGGCATGAGGTCTCCTCGGGGCAGTCGTCACAGGCGAGTAGGTCCCATTCCCGACCGGAGAATCCCCAGTTCCGGGAAATGATCGTGCCAATTCCCAGTGATGCACTAGGGTGCCCCGACTTTCGTTGACACTGCGGACTTGCGGCTGTGAGTGTCACTACCAGGACTGCTCCCGCGAAAGCTCACAGCGCGTAGCGGTCATTTTTCCGTCGCGGCAGAAGGGAATGTCGTGTCCAAGCGTGCTCTCATCACTGGGGTCACCGGTCAGGACGGCTCGTACCTCGCAGAACACCTGCTGGCACAGGGCTACCAGGTATGGGGTCTGATACGGGGCCAGGCCAACCCGCGAAAGTCACGGGTCAGCCGCCTTGCATCCGATCTCTCCTTTGTGCACGGTGACCTCACGGACCAGGCCAGCCTGGTCTCGGCGCTGGACCACGTCCAGCCTGACGAGGTGTACAACCTCGGAGCCGTCTCGTTCGTGCCGATGTCCTGGCAACAGCCGGAACTGGTGACCGAAGTCAACGGCGCCGGTGTGCTCCGAATGCTGGAGGCCATTCGCATGGTCAGTGGGCTGAACACATCCAGATCGACCCGCTCCGGTCGGATCCGGTTCTACCAGGCGTCGTCCTCCGAGATGTTCGGGAAGGTCGCGGAGACTCCGCAGCGGGAGTCGACCCGGTTCCACCCCCGTAGCCCGTACGGGGTGGCCAAGGCCTATGGCCATTTCATCACGCGTAACTACCGTGAGTCGTTCGATATGTACGGCGTCTCCGGCATCCTGTTCAACCACGAGTCCCCGCGCCGTGGTGCCGAGTTCGTGACCAGGAAGATCTCGCTGGCCGTCGCTCGGATCAGGCTGGGACTGCAGGACAAGCTGGCGCTGGGCAACCTGGACGCGGTGCGTGACTGGGGCTTCGCCGGCGACTATGTCAAGGCGATGCACCTGATGCTCCAGCAGGAAGAGCCGGGGGACTACGTGATCGGGACCGGCGTCATGCACTCGGTCCGCGACGCGGTGCAGACCGCCTTCGGCGCCGTGGACCTCAACTGGGAGGACCACGTCGTGATCGACCCATCGCTGGTCCGCCCGGCTGAAGTGGAGACGCTGTGCGCCGACTCCAGCATGGCCCGAGCCGCGCTGGACTGGGCGCCCACGGTGAAGTTCGAGGAACTGATGCAGAAGATGGTCGAGTCGGACCTGGAGCAGGCATCGCGGACCCGCGATTATGGCGAGCTGTTGGCAGCCGCCGACAGCTGGTGACACCATGACCGACACGCCAACCGGCCCCACCCTTCCGACGACACCCCCCACGAACTCCCGGACAGCGCCGTCGACCCGCTCACCTGCCGACACCCCCGAATGGTCGACTGACTGGGAGCAATGCCAGTAGCCGTCAACTGCCCAGCCCGAGCGGCGGTTGCCCGCCCTACGGTCCCCGGATCGTCCACCCGTCTTGACCTAACTCCTGACTTGTTCAATCGACCCCAGACGCTCGGTCTGCAGCCGTAGCGTCCAGGGTGTCGGTCGGTCGGCACGGGCCCGCAGTGCTCCTCTGAGATGTGCAGGGCGGCGTGCGGCTGGCCAGGGTGATGCCGGCCTCCGCCGCGTGGGTGCCGCGCAGGGCCTTCAGCGCCGGTGGCAGGTCGCCTCGTCGGTCGTGTACTGGTCCCAGAGCCGTTGCATGCCGTCCCGGCGCAGGAAGTAGCCCTCGGTGAACTGGCGGCGGGAACCGGTGTCGAAATTCGCGTCGGTGAACGGGCAGACAGCACCTGCTGTGCCGGCGCGGGTCCGCCGCGTTCCTTGGCCATCAGGGTGAGCGCAGCGGTCATGCTGCCGCCCGGCCGAGTCCCCGGACACGGTCGGCCGGGAGCAGTCCAGACCGTGGGACGCGCCCTCGTCCACCTCCTACTGGGCGACGGCGTAGTTCTGCTCGATCAGGACCGGGTGGCGGGCCGCAAGGCCCGCAAGGACAGCAAGCCCGTCACCGTGACCGGCCTGGCCGCCGCAGCCGGCGTCTCCACCGACTTCATCTACCGGCACCCCGTACTCAGGGCTCAGGTGGAAACACTACGCCGAGCCCGCAGGGCCGCACCATCCGCACAGTCCAACGCCTCCGACATCGAGGCGGCCTCCAGCACCCTGATCCGCCGACTGAGCCCACAACTCACCGACGCCCGCCGCACACACCACCAATAGGTGGCCGAACTCCGCAAAGCACTGAGAGTCGCCCACGGCGAACTCCTCTGGCATCAACGCTCTGAAGTGGCCCCACTTTTCCGGTCCGAACTGGCCCCACCATCGGGGCGTACGGGAGCGTTCGGGGGTTGTTCCGGCTTGAGTTGGCCCGCCCGGCCGGTTCTACCGGCCGGGCACACCCCGATCCTCAGGGGCTGGTCATCGTGCGGTTGTGTTGGTGTTGGTGGCCCAGAGGGCGCCGCCCTTGCCGGGGCCTCCGGTGTTCCTGTAGACGACGAGGTTGCCGTCGTTCTGCATCATCAGGTAGGCGCCGGAGTGGTGGCTGGTGTTGGTGGCCCAGAGGGCGCCGCCCTTGCCGGGGCCTCCGGTGCTCTTGTAGACGACGAGGTTGCCGTCGTTCTGCATCAGGGCGTAGCCGCCTGGGTGGCCGGAGGTGTGGGTGGACCAGATGGCGGCGCCGTCGCGTCGGCGGTACATCACAAGGTTGCCGTCGGTCTGCATGACCAGGCGGGTGTAGGTGCCTTGGGTCCACCAGCCGGGCTGGAGGGTGGTGCCGGAATAGGCGGTCTGCGACCGGGCGTAGGTGCCGCTCGACCACAGGGGGCTGTGGCTGGCCTTCGCGTATACGACGACGTCGCCGTCGTCCTGCACGGTGGCGTACGCGCCTGGTTGTCCGTAGGTGTGGCTCGACCACAGAGCGCCGCCCCTGCCTGCACCGCCGGTGCTCGTATAGACGACCAGATTGCCGTCTGTCTGCAACACCGCGTACCCACCCGAGTTGCCGCTCGTCCCGCTCGACCAGACCACCTGACCGGCACCCTTGCCGGTGTTCAGGCGGGCGACGAGGTTGCCGTCCGTCTGCATGGTCAGGGTCATGGTGGAGCTGTTCAGGCTGTGTCCCGGGAGCAGGTGCTGGCCGGGGTAGATGAAGGCGCCTGCGGCGGGTGCGGGGGTGGAGGCGGGGATGTGTGGGTCGACGAGGTGGACGTTCTTCTCGCTGTCGAGGTAGGCGATGGTGCCCTGGTCCTTGTCGACGGCCCAGGTCACCCGGCGGTCGTCGGCGACCGGCCCGGCGGGCAGGTCGGCCAGGTCGGTGATGGTTGCGGTGTCGGTGTGCACGTCGGTGAGGGCCAGTTTGCCTGCCGTCGTGTCGTGCTCGACGATGAACCCGTCACCGAGCTGGGCGGGATGGGCGGGTACGGGTACGTCCTTGCCGGTGGCCAGGTCGTGTACCCCGGCCGGGCCCGACGGTCCGCAGGACCAGTACACCCAGTGCTGGGCGGCTGCTTGAAGCTCGCTGGGCGTGCAGGGGGCGTCGGTCGTCACGGTCTGGACGGTGCGCTGGGTGGTGAGGTCGATCTGGACCAGGGTCCCCGCGGTGGATCCGGGGACCCACACCGTGGAGCCGGACAGCGCGGCGGCGGAGGCGGGGCGGGTGAAGAGCACGTGGCTGTTGCCGCCCGCGTCGGCGTCGCCGATGTACTGCTTCTTCGTGGACCCGCCGTTGTAGACCACGTAGGGGCCCTCGGCGTCGACGAGGGTGCCGCTCGTGGCGCCGGGGGTGACGAGCACCGCGCTGTCGCCGGGACTCTGCATGGTGACGGCGTCGCCCTGGGCGGTGGCGTTCGGCCACAGCTGCGAGACGTTGCCGTCGCCGGTGGCGATGGGTGGGTTGCAGGTGGCCGTGGTATCGCAGTGGGTGGGGGCGAAGGGCCGGCCGAAGTTCTGCTCGGGGCCGTAGGAGGGTGGCGAGCCCGGCTGGACACTGCGGTCGTAGGCGAGGTCCCCACCGGCTGACGTACGCCGGACCATGAACAGCTTCCCGCCTGCGAGGGTCAGCCCGTCGATGGGGGCGGGCATGCCGGGGTCGGAGTCCACAGGGGTTCCCGTCGGGGTGCCGTCCGACCCGGCGGTGAACCGGCGGGCCGCCCAGTCGGTGACCGACGAGCCGCCCACGACGACGGCCCCGCCCGGCTCCTGCCTGAGAGAGCTGGAGATGACGTGGTCCAGAACCGGGCTCAAAGCGGTCGAGCCGGACAGCGGCAGCGCGTAGAGGGGGTAACCGATCGCGTCGTCCGGACTGGACGGGCCGGTGTGCGACGCCGAGTACGTGATCAGCAGGGAGTCGCCCGCGATGCCCACTTGGTAGAGGGTGCTGTCGTACGTGCTGCCCAGCGGTGCCGGCGGGACCTGGATGGTGTTCTCCGTTCCACCGGGGGCGGAACGGGACACGACGTGGACCTGCCCGCCTGAGGTGGTCCCGTCGGCACCGTACGACGAATACCAGGCGATGTACGCGCTGGACAGCACGACGCGGGCGCCGGAGACCGGCGGCCCCATGATAGGCGTGACGGCACCAGTCGCCAGGTCTACCAGCGCCAGTCGGTTCTCCGTGGTGCCGTTGCTGCTGTCGGTGTAGCGCAGTACCACCGAGGCGGCGTCCCCGGCCGGCACCGGGGTCTGGGGCGTGGCGCCCGCCGGCCAGCCGGTGACCGGTGTGTCGGTCTGCTGCCCGTCCGCGGTACCGAGCACGTGAAAGCCCGTCACGGTTCCGTCAGCGGCCTTGGTGACCGTCAACAGACGCGAGCCGAACGTTCCGACGTAACTCTGACCGGCGCCGGGCTTGATGGTCGTGGTGGTATCCGAGTCCATGTCGTGCAGCTGGTAGCCGTCGGCCGACGGTGTCGCCACCACGTCGGCACCCGCCCCCCAGTACCCGGGCGCCGTATTGGCCGTGACCTGCCGTACCGGGATGTCCGCTCCGCCTGCGTACTTCGTCCAGACGAAGGCGGACTGGTTATCGGACTGATGCAGGAAACCGCCCGGGCCCGCGAAGACCACTATGTCTTTGGGCGGGTTGTTCAGCAGCGCGGCCGGTATGACCGTCTCGCCGGGCGTGTCGGCCGCGGCCGTCGCCACGGTCAGGGGCAGGGCCCCCGAAGCGAGGGCGCATGCCGCGGCAACCGCGAAACATCCGCTCCCCAGGGTGTGCTGGGCCACCCATTCCTCCTTGGGACGGGGCTGCTCTGCCCGGCCGCAGCCGGGCAGAGCAGCCGTCAGGTTTCAGTTACGCGCGGTCAGCAACGTCATGGCACGTCCTTGTAGGTGCCGGTGGACCAGAGTGCGCCGCCGGTGGTCGCGCCACCGCCGCTCTTGTAGACGATGAGGTTGCCGTCGTTCTGCATGGCCGCGTAGGCGCCGGAGTGGCCCCAGGTGCCGGTGGACCATAGGGCGCCGCCACTGCTCGGACCGCCGCCGCTCTTGTAGACGACGAGGTTTCCGTCACTCTGCATGTACGCGTAGGCGCCGGTGTGGCCCGAGGTGTTGCTGGACCAGATGGCCTTGCCGTCACTGTTGCGGTACATCACCAGGTTGCCGTCGGGCTGCATGACCAGCCGGGTGTACTGGGCCTTCGTCCACCAGCCGGACCAGATCTTCTGGCCGGAGGCGATGGTCTGCCCGCGCTTGTAGGTGCCGGTGGACCACAGTGCGCTGCCGGTGCCGCTGTAGACGACGAGGTTGCCGTCGGCTTGCAGGGTGGCGTTCGCGCCGGAGTGGCCCGAGGTGTGGCTGGACCACAGGGCACCGCCGATGCCGGGTCCACCGCCGCTGTGGTAGACGACGAGGTTTCCGTCGCTCTGCATGAAGGCGTACGCGCCGGTGTGGCCACTCGTGCCGCTGGACCACACCGCCGGGCCGTTCCCGCTGCCTCCGGTCTTGAGGTAGGCGACGAGGTTGCCGTCGTTCTGCATGGTCAGCGTCATGCTGGTGGTGGACAGGCTGTGGCCGGGGGTGAGGAACTGCCCCGGCTGCATGCTGGTGCCGGTGGCCGTCGGTGCGACGGGCGTGACGGTCTTGACGTCGGCGGAGTCGACGAAGGCGAGGCGGCCGTTGTACTGGATCGGATAGTAGGTGGACGTCCCGGTGACGAGGGTGCGGTCGTCGGGGGCGCTGCCGTCGATGTTCACCGAGTTGTCGAAGTCGCCCTTCACCGCGGGCTGGGCGAGGTAGAGCTGGCCGGCCGCGATGGTGTACTTCGACAGGGGCGTGACGGGTTGTGCGGTGATGGCGGCGGGGTAGGCGCCGGCCTCGGGGTAGGCGCGGCCGTAGACGGGGATCGGGGAGGTGCTGTCCTTGGTGGTGATGAGGGTCTGGCTGCTGTCGCCGGACGGGATGGTCCACCTGCCGCCCGGGTTGTCGAACCAGGCCTTCTGCCCGCCGTACCAGATCGCCGTCCAGTCGCCCTGCTGGGCGGCGACGACGAACCGTTGCCCGGCCATGGCCTTGTCGCCCCAGTCGAATCCGGCGGTGGTGCCGGATCCGGAGGCGTGCAGGTAGGGGTCGGCGATCAGCGGGTCGCTGGTGGAGGGGCCGGTGCGCAGGTAGACGAAGTTGGCCGGCTGCGCGGAGGCGTTGTCGACCGGGGGTTCGTTGGCCGTGGTGAACGGCGGGGCGATGGTGACCAGTTCACCGGCCTGCAGCGGGTCTCCGACCTGGTTGGAGCCGATCGGTGCGCCCAGGAGTTGCAGGTAGTGGGTCCAGTCCCAGAAGGGGCCGGGATCCCAGTGCATTCCGGCGACGTAGGCGTCCAGCGGTCCGGGGACGTTGTCGTGTCCGAAGATGTGTTGGCGGTCGAGGGGGATGCCGTACTTGGTGGCCAGGTACTTCACCAGCGCCGCCGAGGACTCGTACTCCGACTCGGTGTACCAGGACGCGCCGGAGATGGCGTAGCCCTCGTGCTCGATCCCGATGGAGTGCATGTTGACGTACTTGTTGCCCGAGTGCCAGGCGATGTCCTCGTCGGGCACCATCTGGGTGACCAGCCCGTCGGAGGAGCGGATCACGTAGTGGGCGCTCGCATAGGCGGTCGGGTCCTGGAATTGGCTGACCGCCGTGGCGTAGTCCGATTCGGTGTCGTGGATGACGATATTGCGGATCGTGTCGCCGTCCGCCGGGCGGTTGGCGGTGTCGTAGTTGCCGTAGTTGCTCTTGTCGTTGGGGTCGTTCTGCGCGTATGCGGCCGCCACGAAGTTGCAGACCAGGCCGGACGGGCACTCGGGTGTCGGCGTCGTGGTTCCGTCCGCCGGTACGGCGTAGCCGGCCGCGGCATATCCGGTGTTGGTTCCGCCCTGGGTCCAGTAGTCGGCCGGCCGGTAGCCTGCACTCGTGATGCGCGGCCGCAACGTGGGCTGCGCGGATACGGTGACCTGTTGCCCGTTGGCCGTGGTGCGGCTCAGCCCGGTACGTATGTGGGCGTAGACCCGCTGTGCGAACTGCGCGGCGCCCGCGGAGTCCGGAGACTGGCTGAACCGCTCCACCGCCGGATACCACCGTGCCGGATCCACCGGAAGAGCGCCGGTGGCCTCCTTCTCATACCGTGCGAGCAACGCGGCCCCACCGCGCACGCTCTGCTCCATGTCTCCGCGCAGGGCACCGGCCGGCTTGCCGATCAGCTTCGCGGCCTGGTCGAGGGTGTGCAGCGCCGGAGCGGACGTCCGCACCGCGCCCACGTCCGCCAGAAGCCGCGCGTCCGGGTGGAACCTGCCCCGGTGGTCGTCACCGCGCATGTCGAGTTCGGCCGTCCGGTCCTTGGCCGAAGGCCGCTTCAGTGTGTCCGGGCCGACCTGGGTCAGGCCCATCACGTTGTAGTTGCCGGTGGTGCTGGGGCTGCCGTCGTGGCTGTCCCACCGGCTCTGCTGATACGCCACCGCCATCAGCACGCTCTGCGGCACGTGGAACTCCCGGGCGGCTGCGGCGAATTCGTGCTGCAACGCGTACGGCTGCGGTCCACGGGGCTGCTGCGCCTGCGCCAGTGCTGTGACGCCCGCCGCTGCGACCGCCAGCACGCCGGCGATCCCCAGTGACAACCGCACGTGCGATCTGCGGTGTCTATTCCGTCCTTGAGGCAACGTTTGCAATCCCTTTGCTTTTGTGCGCCGTAACCACCCACAGGGGAGGGGGTATTGGGGCGAGGTAGGCGTCAGTATCGAAAGAACTGGGTGAGAAGAAGGTGTGTGGCGCTTCTGCAGCCGCCGTGCCGGCGGGGGTCGCAACTCAGGCTCGGCGTGATGGCCGCGGGTTCGCGGCCTGCTGTACCGCGCTGATGACAGCCGGCCGGTCCACCGGTGAAAAATTGCGGACGTTGGGCAGCTTGACCGCTGGGCCCATGGTGATGAATCGCTGATGGGGGTTGTGCCGGGCGGCCGTGGCCACAGCATCGTGAAGTTCGGGACCCACGGAGATGATCAGTCCGCACCTGCGCTGCACAAGGCTGTTGACATAGGGCAGGGACGCTGCCGTGCTGCCTTTCGGGACCTGAATGTGCTGCGCGTTGACGGCGGCACCCGAAGCGGCCTTCTGCAGGGATGACCAGACAGGCTGGGCCATCGACGCGTCCTGCTGTCCATTGATGAGGCAGGCGCGAAAATTCCTTGAGATGTTGTTGGCTACGATCTTCGGTGTCCCGGGGCCCGTCAGCAAAGCGACGGCAAGCCATACCAGCAGACCGGCGGCCACCAGTGCGCCGACGGCAGCCATGAGCCGGGCCCTTCGAGGGCGACGCTGAAGGCTGAAGGGAAGGTTCACGTGACGTGCTCCGGAATTGGTCTCGAAGATGGCCTGCTGCCCGACCGGTGAGGGCGAGCCGAATACGTCAGGCTCGTCTTTTCTGGTTCTTCTTGCCTGAATTGGCGGCGGGACGCGAGGTGCCGCGTGACGGCGTCGGAGGCGTGTCTGCCTTCTTGGCGGAACGGCTCGTGCGGCGCCGGACGACGATCCACGACGACACGGAGATCAGTGCCACCGCCGCCCCGCCCAGTGCGATCACGGTGCCCCACCCGACACCGATGTTCGTGTGCTTGCCCAGCGGGTCGGCGGACAGAAGTGGGTTGGCGGCTGAGCCGTCGACGGCGGCGGGCGCGCGGAGGGCCGCCAGGGGGTCGATGAGACCGTAGCCGTACTGGTCGTCGTGGCCGCTGCCGCCGGGCCGTTGGGCGGTGATGATCAGACGGCGGATCGTCTGGCCCGCACTCAGGCGAGGGAAGGCGGAACGGACCAGCGCTGCCGCTGCGGAGACATAGCCGGCCGCGTAGCTCGTGCCGTCCGCCCGCACATACTGGCCGCGGTCGCCTGCGGAGTAGATGCCGGCGGCCGGCGCGGCGAGTGTCGATGTGGGGCCGGATTCGCTCACCGGCCAGAAATGACGGCTGGAGTCGGTTCCTGTGACGTCGATGACGCCGGGGAAATCAGCCGGGTACCTGGCCGGGTTGCCGTTCTCGCCGTCGTTTCCGGCGGAGGCGACGACGACTGCGTCCTTGCCGAGTGCGTAGTTGACGGCTTCGCGCAGCAGTGGGTCGGGTGTGGCCGTGCCGGAGGATACGTTGATGACCTGTGCGTGGTGATCGGCGGCGTATTTGATGCCCTGCGCGATAGCGGTGGGATCCGCAGTCACGTTGGTAGACACGCGGACGGGAAGCACTTTGGACTTCGGTGCGAGTCCGGTCATTCCGGTGCCGCCGTTCGCTTTCCCCGTGCCGGCGATGATGCCGGCGATGGCTGTTCCGTGCGAGTCGCTCGAGATATCGGTCTGACCGTTGTCCCGCGAGTCTCCGATGAATCCTGCCCCCTGGAGGACCTGGCCCTTGAGGTCCGGATGAGCGGCGTCGACTCCGCTGTCGATGACGGCGACGGTGACGCCCTGGCCCTGGGATATGCGCCAGATCCCGTCCGCTTGGAACTGCGTGAGCGGCCACTCGGACTGGCGAATGACGATCGCTTCTGCGGGAGCGTCGGCCGCGAATGCCAAGAGCCCCGCAAGTGCGGTGCCGGCAAGGAATCGGCAAAAGGTCGGCAGCGCGGCGGGCCCGCATTTCCTGCCGGACCGTCTTCGCGTGATCGGGAACAGCACGAACAGCTCCAATCTGTGTGGGGCCTCCCGTACGGCATGCACGGGGAGCGCACGGAGCCAGCCAGGTTCTACCACATTGCGTGGGGCGGTGACCGGGGGCCTGGAATGCTGGTCAAGGCCGAGCATCGACGGGCCAAGCTTTGCCCAAGATCGCAGGGGCAAATCCGGCGCAAGGGGTCCTGATCACGCCAAGTCGTGGCGGGAAAGTATCGTCGAGTTGTTGATCAACCCTCCAGGTGCCCGCTACAACTTCCGCTTGCGCCTCCATGGGTGAGGCCTTGATGTGTCCTGCCTGTGGGGGTTGTGCGATGAGTCACCGTCAGTTCCGCGTGTCGTCTGGTGCGGGCAGAAGGTTGGCGTCCGTCACCGCCCACCTGGCCGGCGGTGTGCAGCGGCGCTGGCTGCGGGGGATCGCGCTCGCGGTCAGTGGCGTACTGCTCGTGGCGCTGGGGACGCAGTCGGCCCAGGCGGTCATCGATGCGCACGCCCTGACATCGGGGTCCGCGGTGCTGCCCCATCAGCGGACGGGTTCGGCGGCCGGGCTGCCGCATCAGGTGAAGTCGGCGGCGCTACGGACGAAAGGCAGCGCCTCCAGCCCGAAGGCCAAGCCGGTGCACGGTGCGCTTCCGCCGTCCTCGACTCATGTACCGAGGGCGAAGGAGCGCGGTTCGTTCCGTCCGCAGGGGCAGCTTGCGCCGAAGCGCGTCTCGCCCCCGGCCCGGATACGGGCGGCCTTGCTGAAGGAGTCTCAGCGAAAGGCGGCCAAGGCAGCTGGTGCCGGCCCGTCGGCGCAGCAGGGCGACCCGCACATACCCGGGCCGAAGGCCGGCGGCGTGGAGGTGGTCAAGGACCGCACCGGGAACACGTCGGTGTTCCGGAACGCGGACGGCACCCTGACCGCGCGGGTCTACAGCCGCCCGGTGCACTACCGCACCGCGAAGGGCACTTGGGCCGACATCGACAGCACTCTGGTGCAGGGTTCGGACGGTCACTGGACAGAACGTGCCGACTCCGCGCCGGCCGACTTCGCTGCGAGCGGAAACGATTCGCTCCTGGTCTCATACGGGCCGTCGGCGAGTGAACAGGTCGGTTATTCACTGCAGGGCGCATCCGCGGTGACGGGGCAGGCATCGGGCAACGCGATCACCTATCCCCAGATCGCTACCTCCTCGGACCTGAAGTACTCGGTCACCTCGAGCGGGGTGAAGGAGACCCTCCTCCTGCATGACGCTTCGGCCCCGACGACCTGGGTGTTTCCCCTCCACCTGACCGGGCTGGCACCGTCCCTCACCTCGGACGGCAGCGTGGTGTTCAAGGATTCCAAGGGCGCTGTGCGGGTGACGATCCCGCACGGCTACATGGAGGACGCGAACATCGGCAAGGTGTCCGGCGAGGGCGCGACGTCCACCGGGGTGTCCTACAGCCTGACCACCGTGGACGGCGCTCCGGCGCTGCGGGTGGCGCTGGATAAGTCCTGGCTGCACGACAAGGCCCGCGTGTTCCCGGTCAAGGTCGACCCGACGAACCTGAACGCCTCCTCCAGCACCTATGTGGAGACGCCGTACGACATCAACTTCTCCACGGATTCGGTGCTGAAGGTCGGCTCGTACGACGGTGGCAGCCACAAGGCCAACAGCTATGTCCTGAACTGGTCGTTCGGTTCGACGTTCAAGAACGACTACATCGAGCAGGCGTCGCTGTACCTGGACGACGTGTGGTCCGGCGGCTGCACCGCCGAACCCGTCTACGTCCACGGCATCACCAGCTCCTGGAACGTCGGCACCATCGCCAACTATCCAGGTCTGTCGTACGGCTCGACGATCGGCTCCTCCAGCTTCGAGGCCGGGGCGAGCTGCGGCGGTTCCTCCTGGCACGGCATCGACATCGGCGACAACCCCAGCGCGGCCGGCGTGAAACTGCTGGAGGGCTGGGCCCACGGCACCGTCTACAACAACGGCCTGGCACTGACCGCGAACAACTCCGTCGTCGCGGCGTGGAAGCAGTTCGCCAGCGTCAACTCCTCCTACCCGCCCTACCTGTCGGTCACCTACAGCAGCTACGGCGCCGACTACTCGATCCCCAAGCAGACGTACACCGAGCCCACGGCGACCACCACCGGCTCGATGAAGGTGTCGCTCACCAACCGGGGCACCGCCTCCTGGTCGACGTCGAGCACTCAGCTGGCCACCGACATCTACAACACGTCGTGGACGAAGCTGAGCACCAACGCCACCAAGACGTACGTGACGAGTTCGGTGAGCCCCAACTCCTCGCTGACGATGACCGGGACGCTCCCGGCGGAGCCACCCGGCCAGTACTACGTGTGCTGGGACATGCTGACCAGCGGCACTTCGTTCTACTCCACCTACAACGTGCCGCAGACCTGCGCCGAGTTCACCTCCGCGGACACCCCGCCGCAGATCGACTCGACCTCGCCGCCCTCCAACGTCGTGGCGGGCTCCCTCACGCCGCAGCTGTTCGCGAGCGGCAGCGACCCGGACAACTACCCGGGCAGCGCCCTCACCTACGACTTCCAGGTCTACACCAACCCGACGTCCGGCAAGCCGTCCCTCGTGGCGGACTCCGGCTCGGTCAGCAAGACCCAGTGGACCGTCCCGGCCGCCAAACTGGGCTGGAACCAGTCGTACTACTGGATCGTGTCGGACAGCGACGGCGACGCCCAGAGCGCCTGGGCGGACCCCTCGTACTTCTCCACCACCGTCCCCCAGCCGCTGATCACCTCTCATCTCGGCGCGGCGGCACAGGGCCCGGCAGGCCGGACCTTCACCCCCAGGGTCGGGAACTACACCACCGCCACGACCGACGCGGACGTGTCCGTGGCGGGACCGGCGCTGTCGGTGAAGCGCTCCTACAACTCGCTCGACCCGCGCACCGGCACCACCCTGTTCGGCGCGGGCTGGTCGACGCTGTACGACATGTCGGCGCTGCCGGACGGTGACGGCTCCGGCGCGGTCGTGGTCACCATGGCCAACGGCCAGGCGGTGCGGTTCGGTCTGAACGCCGACGGAACGACGTTCACGTCGCCGCAGGGCACCTACGCCACGCTGCAGACGGTCAGTGGCGGTGGCTACACCCTCACCGACAAGTCGGGTACCGTCTACACGTTCGGTGAGCAGGTCGGCTCGGCCTGGAAGCTGCAGACCATCACGGACGCGTCCGGGCGGAGCGAGACACTCTCCTACAACGCCGACGGCACCCTGGCCACGGTCACCAACACGACCAGCAGCCGCTCGCTGCACTTCACCTTCAGCGGCGGCCATGTCACCCAGGTGGCCACCGACCCGGCCACCTCCGGCGGCGCGGCCGAGACCTGGACGTACTCCTACAGCGGCGACGATCTGACCCGGGTGTGCCCGCCCACCTCCACCACGGCGTGCACTGCCTACTCCTACACCTCGGGGTCGTCCTCCGGCTCGCACTACCGCACGGCCGTACTGGACGCCAACCCCTCCTCGTACTGGCGCCTCGCCGAGTCCTCCGGCACCTCCGCGGCCAGCGAGGTCGCGATCAACGAGGGCAATGACGACGGCACCTACACCGGCGGCGTGACCCACGGCACGGCCGGACCGCTGCCCGGCTCGCCGACCACCGCCGCCACCTTCGACGGTTCCAGCGGCTATGTCTCGCTGCCCAACAGCCTGTTGACCTCGGCGAGTTACGTCTCCGTCGGCATGTGGTTCAAGACCACGGCCTCCGGTGTGCTGTTCTCCTACCAGAAGGATGCGCTGACGGGCAGCTCCACGCCCGGCAACTACACGCCGGCGCTGTACGTCGGCACCTCCGGCAAGCTCTACGGGGAGTTCTGGGCGGGCAGCGTCTCGCCGATCTCCACCTCGTCCTCGGTCGCCGACGGCAGATGGCACTACGCCGCGCTGTCCGCCGCCGGGAACACGCAGTCGCTGTACCTGGACGGGAACCTTGTCGGCACCCTCTCCGGGCAGGTGTCGGTGACCGGCCAGCCGGTGGACGCCATCGGCACCGGATTCATCGGCGGACACTGGCCCGACGAGCCGCACTACAGCACTTCCAGCAACACCGGCTACCGCACCTTCTTCAACGGCTCGGTCGCCGAGGCCGCCTTCTACACGCACGCGCTCGGCCTCCCGGCCGTCCAGCAGGAGTACACCGCAGGCACCCACGCCGCGAGTGAGCTGACCGGCATCACCCTGCCCTCGGGCAAGACCGCGCTGGCCGCCGCCTACGACGCCTCCCGTGACCAGGCCACCCAGATCACCGACGCCGACGGCGGCACCTGGAAGCTCGGCCAGGCCACCACCACTGGCTCCGGCGCCTACTACCGCGACGCGGTCATCTCCCAGGCCGCCCCCAACTACTGGCGCCTGGAGGACACGTCCGGCAACCAGGCCGCCAACGAGGTCGCCGGAACCACCGCCTCCAACTGGTGGTCCTCGGGCCCCGCCACCTACAACAACGTCACCCTGGGCGCTCCCGGACTGTTCACCGGCAGCCCGGAGACCTCTGCGTCCTTCAACGGCACCAGCTCCTACGTGTCCCTGCCCTCCACCACGATCTACGGCGGCAAGGTCTCGGCGAACTTCTCCATCGAGCTGTGGTTCAAGACCAGCGCTTCCGGCGAAACCCTGTTCAGCTACCAGAGCGGCCCCATCGGCACCACCCTGTCGGCCAACTACACCCCCGCCCTGTACGTGGGCGCCGACGGCCACCTGTACGGACAGTGGTGGGACCACCTGCTCTCGCCCATGGAGTCCCCGGACCCCGTGAACGACGGACAGTGGCACCAGGCCGTGCTCACGGTGAACACCGACGGTGAGCAGACCCTCAACCTGGACGGCCAGCAGGCCGACACCCGCACCGGCCAGCAACTCGACTTCACCGGCGAGAATGTCGTCTCCATCGGTGCGGGCTACCTGTCCGGATCCTGGCCCTCCCTGCCCTCGAACAACCCCCAAGGCTACTTCAACGGCTCCATCGCCGAGGTCTCCACCTTCAACCAGGCGTTGAGCACCCAGACGGTGGCCGCCCAGTACGCCGCGCGTGGTACCTCCAACGGTGCCACCCCGGTCACCACAGCGACCGTGACCGACCCCACCGGCAAGACCCTCAGCTACCGCTACGACCCGGCCAACAGCTCCCGCCTGATCTCGGTCACCGACGCGCTCGGCCACACCACCTCCTACTCCTACGACTCCGGCGGCTTCCTGGCCACGGTCACCGACCCGGACGGCAACTTCACCACCACCACGTACAACACGCGTGGCGACGCACTGTCGCGCACCACCAGCGACATGCACGGCGACACCACCACGAGTTACGCCACCTACCCCGCTTCCGGCACGTACGGCGTCACCGACCCGCGCAACGACGAGCCCACCTCCTACGCCGACCCGCGCTCCGTCAGTGCCACCGACACCACCTACGCCACCGACTACGCCTACGACTCCTACGGGCACCTGCTCACCTCCACGGATCCCGACCAGCACGCCGTAACCAAGACGTACACGGCGGGCACCGAGGCCGCCATCGGCGGCGGCACCGAACCAGCCGGCCTCCTGGCGTCCAGCAAGGACCCGAAGGGCAACACCACCACCTACGCCTACGACCGTGCCGGCGACGTGGCCCAGGTGACCTCACCCTCAGGGCTGAAGACCACCTACACCTACGACAACCTCGGCCGGCGCCTCACCCGCACCGAGACCTCCGACACCTACCCGGCCGGCGTGACCACCAGCTACACCTACGACGGCCAGGACCGCGTCGTCACCGCCACCGGACCGGCCACCACGGACGCCGTCAAGGGCAGCACCCACACCCCGCAGACCACCTACACCTACGACGACGACGGCAACACCACCGCCGAAGCCGTCGCCGACACCACGGGCGGCGACACCACCCGTACCACCACCTGGTCCTACAACTCCTACGACCAGCTCGCCTCCGTAACCGACGCCGCGACTCGCAAGACCACCTACGGCTACGACGCCTACGGCAACCGCAACGCGGAGACCGACGCGGACGGCAACGCCTACGCGTACGCCTACTCACCCACCGGTGAACTGCTCAGCACCACTCTGACCAACTACACCGGAGACCCGGAGAACCCCTCCTCGCCCATCTCTCTGGTGCTGGACTCACGCGCCTACGACCCGGCCGGCTGGCTCGCGTCCGACACCGACGCGATGGGCCGGACGACCGACTACTACTACAACTGGAACCACCTGCTCATCCAGAGCTACCTGGCCAACTTCCACAACCCGGACGGCTCCACCACCACCAAGATCCTCCAGCAGGACGCCTATGACGCCGCCGGCCACCTGACCGAGCAGCAGAACACCGCAGCCCTGATCGAGACCGACTACACCGTCGACCCCGCTGGCCTGGTCACCGCATCCGTCTTCGACCCCTACGGCCAGAACAAGACCACCACGTCGGACAGCTACGACGCCGACGGCGACCTCACCTCCGAGTCCGTCACCCAGGGCGGCACCACCGAACAGACCGACTACGCCTACGACACCATCGGCGACGTCACCTCCCAGACCGTCCACGACGGCTCCACCAACCTGCTCACCACCCACACCTACGACCAGCGCGGCCTGCTCACCTCCACTACCGACCCGCGCGGCAACGTCTCCGGCGCCACCCCCGCCAACTACACCACCGCCTACACCAACGACCAGGCCGGCCAGGTCACCCAGGTCACCGCACCGACGGTGAACGCCGAAACCAACGGCGGCACGCCGCAGGCGGTCCACCCCATCACCCTGTACGGCTACGACACCTTCGGCGACCAGACTGCCGTCGACGACCCCGACGGCAACATCACCACCTACACCTACGACGCCGACGGCGAGCAGGTCGCGGTCTCCGACGCCGCCTACACCCCGCCGGGCTCCAGCACGTCCCTCACACCGACGACCACCGCCACCTACGATGCGGACGGCCACCTCACCGCTGCCACCGACGCCGACAACAACACCACCCACTACACCTACGACCAGCTCGGCGATGCGGCGCTGATCCAACAGCCGGCCGCCGGCGGCACCACGCCCACCAGCCACACCACGTACGACGCCGACAGCGAGCCGCTGTCTTCCACCGACCCCACCGGCGCGGTCGTCCAGGAGACCTACGACGACCTCGGCCGCCCGGTCACCTCCAGCGTCATCGTCCGCCAGCCGACCGTCACCACCGACACCACCAGCTTCGGCTACGACGCGGCAGGCAACCCGAACTCCGTCACCCTGCCCGGTGGCGAGCACACCACAGCCACCTACGACGACGCGGGCAACCAGCTCACCACCACGGACGCCCGCAACAACACCACCCGCTACACGTACGACCTCGACGGCCGGCTGACCAGGACCACCCTGCCTGATGGAACCGCCGCGACCCAGACCTACGACGCCGCGGGCCGCCTGACCGCGACAGCGAAACTGGACGCCTCCGGCACAACGCTGAGCGGTACGTCGTACGGCTACGACCCGGCCGGCAATCCCACCTCGGTCACCGACGCCGACAACAACACCACCACCTACACCTACGACGCCAGCGACGCACTGACCCAGCAGACCGAACCGGTCAGCTCCACCTCGACGATCACCACCAGCTTCGGCTACGACGCCGCCGGTAACCGCACCCGCTACACCAATGGCGACGACAACGCCACCATCACCACCTACAACACGCTCGGCCAACCCGAGTCAGCCATCGAACCCAGCACCAGCGCGTTCCCCGACACCGCAGACCGCACCACGACCGTCGCTTACGACGCCAACGGCAACCCGGTCACCACCACCCGCCCCGGTGGCGTCACCCTCACGAACACGTATGACGCCGACGGCCGCCTGACCGGAACCACCGGCACGGGCGCGGAAGCAGGCACCGCGGACCGCGTTTTCGGCTACGACGCCGACGGCCGCCTCACCTCCACCGGGACTCCCGGCGGTACCGACACCTACACCTACGACGACCGCGGCGCGATCCTCTCCGCCTCCGGCCCGTCCGGCAACGCCTCCTACAGCTACAACTCCGACGGCCTGCTGACCTCCCGCACCGACAAGACGGGCACGGCCACCTTCACCTACAACCCGGACGGTCAGGTCGACACGGCCACCGACCCGGCCACCGGCACGGTCCTCAGCTACACCTACAACTCCGGCGGCCAGGTCACCGGCATCGCCTACGGCGGCAGCGGCAACGCCTCCCGAAGCCTCGGCTACGACGCCCAGCACCGGCTCACCAGTGACCAGCTGACGGCCCCGGGCGGTGCGACCGAGGCATCCACCTCCTACGGCTACGACAACGCGGGACATCTCACGTCGCAGGCCACCACCGGCACCGCCGGCGCCGCCTCCAACACCTACGGCTACGACAAGGCGGGCCGCCTGACCTCGTGGAACAACGGCTCGACCAGCACGACTTACGGCTACGACGGCGCCGGCAACCGCACCAGCGTCACCAACGGATCCACCACGACGACCGCGAGCTACAACGCCCGCAACCAGCTCACTGGCACCACCGCCGGTTCGTCCTCCACGACGTACGCCTACACGGCCCGCGGCACCATGGCCTCCGTAAGCGGCGCCTCGGGCACCGAGGCCCTCACCTACGACGCCTTCGACCAGCTGACCAAGGACGGCAGCACCACCTACACCCACGACGACCTCGGCCGCCTGGCCGCCGCGGGCAGCAGCACCTTCGCCTACGACGGCACCGACGACCAGGTGGTCTCCGACGGAACCGAAACGTTCGGCCGCGGACCAGCCGGCGACCTCCTCGGCGTCAACGGCCCCGGCGGCGCGGCACTCGCCTATACCAACCAGCACGGCGACCTGACCGCCACGTTCACGGCGACCGGTACTACCCTCGCCGGCTCCACCGCCTACGACCCCTACGGCAAGACCACCGCCACCAGCGGCACCCAGCAGGACCTCGGCTACCAGGGCGGCTGGACCGATCCGGGCTCCCACCGGGTGGCCACCGCCAGCCGCTGGTACGACCCGTCGAACGGTGACTTCACCAGCCACGACGCGACCAGCCAGCCCCCGATTCCGTCCGTCAACGCCAACGCATACGCCTACGGCGACGACGACCCGCTGAGTAACGCCGACCCGTCGGGCGACAACGCCTGCAGCACGTCGGGCGGACACCCCGGCTACAGCAGCTATCACCCGACCTACTCCAGCAGCTACCACCCTGATTACTCGTACCCCCGGCCCCGCCGCAGCCCCAGCCGGGACTACAGCGACGAAATCGCCGCGGCACAGCGCGAGATAGCCGCCGAAGTGGGAAGGGAGGCGAATCTCTTCAGCTTCTCCGGTGGTGGCGGAGGCGGTGGTGGCGGTGGCCATCACGGCGGTTCGGGAAGCTTCTGGGGCTGGTTGGGCGGAGGCGCCAGCCTGTTGGGCTCCTTGGGATCGGGCTTGTCCTGGGGCGGTGCGGAGGAGGGCGCCGAACTCGGCATCTTCGTCCTCGCCGCCGGCTACAGCAACTGTGACGTCCGTGCGACGCCGCCGCCTCCGCCGCCCCCGCCGAACGCCAAGGACGGCCTGCGGGAGAGCCCGGGCAAGCGGCCGACCGGCCAGCCCAAGGGGCACGAGAGTCCGCGCCAGAACGGCACCGACGGGCCCGGCACGGGACCGTCGGACGCCAAGCCGGTCCACTCGAAGGGCGCGGCGCCCGGCAAGGTCACCGATCCGACCGCCTACCGGCCCACGGGCGACGGCAGCTCCCCGGACAACGGCAGCGCCCTGGACAACAGCAACGGCTGCACCGGAGGCCTCCTCGGCTTCCAGTGCACCGGCGGCGGCAACCTCCTCGACCCCGGCACCGGCGTCGCCTACTGCAACCCCGCCGCCGACTGGACCGCCGGCAATACCTGTATGTCGCTTCCCGCCGTGGGAGAGCCGCTTACGAGTGCCGCTGGGGACGATTCCGCCCAAGGTGCAGCCTGCGCCGACTGCGGGGCTCGTGTAGTCGACGTAGGCGGAAAGAAGATTGACAATCCAGATGTACTGGCCTCGCGTCTGCTCAAGTACACGAATCAGGCACTTTCTGAGTGGGATTCGGGAATCATTGGGTACTCCGCGAAAGATCTAGCAAGGATTGCTCGAAGGCCATCCCGGGCCAACACGATCAAGGGAAACATTCTCGATCGTCGGGTGAAGGAGTTGACTGATAATGATCCGGCGCTTGGTGAACTTTTCTCGACTCCCAGCGGCATGCCAGGGCCGGACTGGGTCAACACAGGTACAAGTGTGCCGGGCATTGGCTGGTACGATCTGACGACTGAGGTGATGTGGGGCCAGCATGTGTACGATTACAGCCCCCGGTATGGTCCGGGGGTGGGAATTCTCTGGCAGTGATGTCAGAGCTATTCGCCGATGAGTCATAATGTCGGCTTACTCGTCAACTGGGTCGCCCGCATCGAACTGTGGGCGACCCAGCAGCGTCTGGGCGTCTAGTTGCCAAGGAAATAGAAGGATAAAAGTCGTGAGTAACACGGTGAAGTTTTTCGTGGCGTCGAGAGAGGATGCGATTGGCGCACTGGAGGCAGGTCCCGGTGTGCAATTCCCTATGGCCTGGTTTGGGAATTTTGACGCCGAGGAAGCTCTTCTGGATTGGGAGGCTCGCCTTTGCGGCCGTTCCTTTGAGGAGCTTGTCGAGGATGACCTTCCCGAAGTGATCGCGGAGATCGAGGAAGGTCCTGCAATCTTCGCCGTTTCTGATGCGCTCGCAGACGCACTCGGTTCTGCCTCCAATCACCAGATCGAAGAATTGGTGCGGTGGTGGGTGGCCGAGAAAGCAAATGACGGCATGACAATCGATCAGCCTATCGCCTTCACCATTCTTCATGGGTTGGCAGAACTAATCATCCAGAAACGGGAAATTGGTGAGCAGGTACAGGTGTATTGCTGGACTGGCTAATCGCATCATTTCTCCGTGTCCTCTCCGCATCGTATGAGGCGGTCCTCAACAGCGAACGCATCGGCAGGGTCACGCCCGAAGCGGAGCGGCAGAACGAGAACTGTGTCCGAGTGAACCTCCTTCATCCTGAGTATTGGCAGGTCAAGAAGGTGTGAACGGCTGCCACGGTCCGGTCGATGCGGTTGGTCGAGCAGCATGCTTGTCGCAGCAGTCGCCAGGATTTGAGGCGAGCGAAGGCGCGTTCGCCGGGCCCGAAGACGTGCGTGATCGCGGTTGGCGCCGTGCGACGCTACCTGGTCTTCCTGCTGTGCTCGCGCCGACAACTGCCTTTCCGGATGGGGCGCTTCTTGGACTGGGCTTGCTCGGTCGGCTTCATGTGCTACTCGGGTCCCGCCTACCAATTCCGCCACGCAGAACTGCAGCACTCGCTCGCGGCCCACTCAGACCGGATTATCCGGGGCCTTTCGGGTTGCCGTTGCGGGAGGGAAAACGCCCGTACGGGCACAGCGCGTTGAAGACCGCAGCGGCCTGCCTGAAGGGCTTCTACCTAGGAACAAGCCACATCCCGCCCCACCCGTCACCCCGCCCAGCACACAGGCCCCGACCACACCCCCGGGCAGATGTACCGCTACTACCTGCGTCAGGTCGTCGTTGGCGACGGCCGGCGTCCGGCCCGCACACCACTCGCCAGGGCTCAGGAAGAGGTCGGTGTCCCGGCCGGGCGATGGATGGGACGGGGCCTTGCCGTCCTCGGCCTGGCGGCGGGCGACGTCGTCACCGAAGCGCAGCTGCGCAACCTCTTCGGCGAAGGCCGGCACCCGCACGCTGACCGGATTGAGGCCGACCAGCTCGCCGCTGGGAAGAAGCCCGCGGCCGCGCGCCGGACCGGGGCGCTCGGTCGGCGGGTGAAGGTCACTGGGTTCGATCTGGTCTTCCGACCACAGCCGACCCTCACCCTGCTGTGGGCGCTCGGGGATGAGGAGACGCGGGCTGTGAACGAGGCCGCGCACGAGTGTCCGATTGCTGCCGTGCTCGCCTGGATCGAGGACGAGGCCGCGATCCTTCGCTTCGGCGCCAAGGGGGTCTATCAGGTTCGCCCGGCGCATGGTCTGGTCGCCGCGAGGTTCCGTCACTACGAGGCGCGTTCCGGGATGCCGCTCCTGCATGACCATCTCCTTCTGTCCGTCAAAGCTCAGCGCCCGCAGAAGGACAAGAACGGGGAAGGCATCTGGGGCTCGGTGCACTCCGAGGCCCTCTACGAGCACGCGGTGGCCGCCTCGGCGCTCTACGACGAAGTCGTGATGGCTGAGGCGTGCGAGGCTCTGGGGCTGGCCTCCGAGCCGCGCACCGTCACCGCTGGCCGCCGACCGGTCATGACGTCGCTGGTGTGCCGCGGGAGCTGATCCGCTGGACGTCGAGCAGGTGCATCCTCATGCGTCTCTCGGCTCGTATCCCCAGTGTTCTCGCCGGCCTGGCAGCGGCCTGCCCCAGTCCGGCGTGCCGGGCGACGCCGCGGTGACGGTGTGCCGCCAGGCCTCCCGGTAGCCGGCGGGTTCGGACGACTGTGGCGGTTCACCGGCTCCGCTCGAAACACCGAGGCCCGGACACCGCGGCCTGGGGCACCGAGGCCCGGGACACGGAGACCCCGGACACGGAGAGCCGGGCGACGACTCGACGTGCGTGACGAAGCAACTGGCGACGAAGCGCTGTGCGACCAAGTATCTGTGCGACGAAGCGCTCGGGTGGCCGGACGCATGTCTGCCGGGCTCTGTGCGGCGGGAAGGGGCCGCACTAGAGTGCCGACGTGCACGCAGAGCTCGATCCCGCAGTCGTCGACTCCCTGTTCGCCGGGGCGGATCGGCTCACCGACACGATCGTCGACCGCATCCGGGCCGAAGTCGGCTTCTACCTGGCCGGGGGCTCGGTGTCGCGTGACGCGCTGCGGCAGTCGGTCCACGACAACGTCATGCGAGTCCTGCAGCAGTTCGCGGGCGGCGGCCTCGCCGCCGCCCTTCAGGCGCCACGGGCGACCGGCCGGGAACGGGCCCTGCAGGGCGCCCCGCTTCCCGAGGTACTCAGTGCCTACAGAATCGGCTTCGGCTGCTTCTGGGAGGAACTGGTCGCCCTCGCCCGCGCCGGCAGCCGGCTCGGCGACTCCCAACTGGTCGACCTCGCAGCCGACATTTGGCGGATGAGCGGTGAGTACGCGGACACGATGGTGAGCGGCTACCGCGAGGCCTCCGCCCAACTGATGCTGCAGCGCGAGCACGAGCGTTCCGTCCTCGTCGAGGCGCTGTTCGCCGGTTTCATCGACGGGCAACGGACCCTCTGGGAGACCGCCGAGATCCTGCGGCTGCCGCTGGAGGGCGACTTCGTCGTGGTGGCCGCGGAGACTCCCGCGATCGGGCGCCAGGCCCTTGCCGACATCGAATCGCGGCTCGAGGCGGAGGCGGTCAGGTCGGCCTGGCGGCTGCTGCCCCACGAGCAGATCGGCGTGGTGTCCTCGCGCAGTGTGCGGATGCGGGAACGGGCTCTGCAGGTACTGGGCCGACAAGCGGTCTCGCGCATCGGCGTCAGCCGGCCGTTCACCTCACTGCGGGAAACTCCGCAGGCCCTGCAGTTCGCCCGCCTCGCCCGGGGGACACTGCCCGCCGGTGAGGCCGGTCTCGCGCGGTTCGAGGACACCGCGCCGCTCGCGGTACTCGTCGCGGCGGCGCCCGCGGAAGCCGAGCGGGTCGTCTCGACGATCCTCGGCCCCCTGCGCGAACTGCCCACCGAGGACTGCTCGCTGCTCATCAGCACGCTCGACGCATGGTTCACCGCGGGGGGCTCGGTCGCGGACACCGCACAGGCCATGTACTGCCACCCCAACACCGTGCGCTACCGGCTCCGCCGACTCGAGACACTCACCGGACGCTCACTGCATAACCCCCGGGACGTCGCGGACCTGGCCACCGCGCTGCAGACCGCCCGGATCATCCCCGGCCTGCGATAGGCCCGCCCTCGGGGTGCTCGCGGGATCCCCCGGTGCTCGCGGGATCCCCGGGCGCCCGCGGTGCGTTGCGGGCGGCCCCCGCTGTCAATGCGGTGCGCCGGACCGTCGAGGCCCGCTGCCCGCGGTACCGCCGGCAGCCCCGAACCGGCTTTGTCACACGGAACAGTCATGTCGGCCCAGCGTTGTTCGCGGGTCCATGGGTGGGCCCGCGCCCGGCGGTCAGGATGTTCGCCCACGGCAACGGGTTGGCCGCGGCACACAGAAAACGGCTCCGCGCCCAACCTCGCGCAGACCCTCGCCTCGCCCCCTGATCAGCGCATCCGGAAAGGCAGCTCGTGACAGCATCGGACGATTTTCAAGAGCCCTGGATTCCGCGTAGCCACCGGGCCGGTCCCACCGTGACCGTCACGGGCGACCCCCTGGCATACGTACGGGCCGACGCGGCGGCGCTGCGCCGGGCGCACCGCTCGCTGCGGCGCAGCACCGTCGGACTCGTACTCGGCGGCCATCTGTCGTACGCGGCGCTGTCCTGCCTCGCCCCCTCCCTGATCGGAGCGCGGACAACGGGCCACTTGACCCTCGGGATGGCTCTCGGCCTCGGGGAGATGGGTCTCGTCGCCACCGTCCTCGTCCGGCACGCCCGGCATACGACAGAGCGCATCGATCCGCTCGCCGACCGGCTCCGGTCCTATCTCGCGCAACGGCGCAGCGCCGCGACGAAGGGAGCGACGGCATGAGCGGCCCGTCCTCCGCCTCGCCGGGCACCACCCTCGTGGTCTTCATGGTCTTCGTCGCTCTGTGCCTGCTGCTGTGCGTGCTGGCCGGCCCCGAGAAGGACGATCCGGCCGAGTTCTACACCGGCAACAGCGGCACCGGCGCACTGACGTCCTTTCAGAACGGGCTGGCCATTGCGGGCGACTACATTTCCGCGGCCACGGTGCTCAGCACCACCGGCGTCATCGCGCTGGCCGGCTACGACGGCATGCTGGTGGCATGCGCCACCGTGATGTCACTGCTGCTGACGGCGATCCTCCTCGCCGAACCCCTGCGCAACTCCGGTCGCTACACCATGGGCGACGCCATCGCCGGCCGGCTGACCGGCCGCAGGGTGCGGATCGCGGTCGGCGTCGTCACCCTCGCGGTCACCCTGCCCTATCTGACGGTGCAGCTCTCCGGTGCCGGCGCGATGGTGACGTTCCTGCTCGGGTTCACCGGCAACGAGGCGAAGCCCCTTTGCACCGTCATCATCGGCGTGCTCATGGTCTGCTACGCGGCGCTCGGCGGGATGAGGGGCACGGCCGCGGTGCAGATGGTGAAGACCGTGGTGCTGTTCGCCACCGTGACGGTGGTGACCTGCATCGTCCTGAACCGATTCGGGTGGAACCCCGGCAGGCTCCTCGACGCGGCGGTGGCCGGCAGCGGCAGGGGCGAGGGTTATCTCCGTCCCGGCCTCGAGTTCGGCGACTCGTCCACCGGTCGACTCGACTTCCTCGGCTTCCAGCTCACCATCGTCCTCGGCGCCGCGACCATGCCGCACGTCACCATGCGGCTGTACGGAGCCCGCAGCGCGAGGGCGGCCCGCGTGTCCATGCGCTGGGCCGTGAGCCTGACCGGCGTCTTCTGCGCAGCGGCCGTGGTGCTGGGACTCGGCGCCGCCGCCGTCGTCGGCTCGGCGACGATCGGCGCCTCGGACCTGAACGGGACGACCAGCGTGCTGCTGCTCTCCCGGGCGCTCGGCGACGGCTCGGGCGTGCTGGTCGCCGCCATGGGGTGCGCGGTCTTCGCCACCGCGCTGGCCGCCGTCACGGGTCTGCTCCTGGCCGCGGCGTCTTCGGTCGCTCACGACGTCCTCACCCAAGCGCTGCTGCGCGCACGCGTGTCACCGAAGCGCGAAGTGGTGCTCGCCCGCGGCGCGACAGCCGTGGTCGGAGCACTTGCGATCCTTCTCGCGGTGTGGTCGAGGGACTGGAACCTGTTGTCGCTCATCTACCTGGCACTGACCCTCGCGGCCTCCGTGGTGCTGCCGGTGCTCGTCCACACCCTGTTCTGGAACCGCTACACCGAGCGCGGGATGCTGTGGTGCCTGTACGGCGGTATCGCCGTCGTCACGGCCCTGACCCTGTTCTCCCCGCTGGTCTCGGGCACACCCGACTCGCTTTTCCCGCATCGGGACTTCGCCTGGTTTCCGCTGCGGATGCCCGGGCTCGTCACGATCCCCCTCGGCTTCGTGCTGGGCTGGTTCGGCAGTGTCCGGCACCGCACCGGGCCGGATGCCCGCCGCGACGAAGAGGCCGAGCTGCGCACACTGACCGGAGTGGGCGGGGAGTGAACGCCGGCCGGGTTGATCGCACCCGGTCGGCGGTGTGACCGAGAATTTCGGTTTGCGGACGAGGGGCCTTGACCCAAGGCCGGGAAGTTAGGGCCTGCAGATCAATAACACGTCGATTCCGGTTCCTCAGCTGCGGCGTGTGCTACGAGCGGCTGGCCTGCGGTGACATCTCACGAAGGGAATGTCGAGGGCGGCACTACTGGGGCGTAGACCCGCGTGCGGTTCGAGGACGCGCCCTAACTTCCCGGCGTCGGGCCTTGACCCCGGATCCTGGACACGGGTTATGCGGCTGGTGTCAGCGTAGTTGATGTTGTGCGGGACGCTGTTTCGTAGGCGATCGGGCTGCGGTGTCCGAGGGGGGAGTGACGGCGACGGGTGTTATAGCGGTGCAGCCAGCCGAACGCGTCGAGGGGGGGCGTCACGCTCGCTGGACCAGTGCTTGCGGCCCTGGAGCGTCTCGCGTTTGAACGTCGCGTTGAAGGACTCGGCGAGTGCGTTGTCCGCGCTCGAGCCGATCGCGCTCATCGACTGGCGGACGCCGGCCAGACGGCAGGCTTCGGCGAAGGCCCGGCTGGTGTACCGGGCTCCGTGGTCGGTGTGCATGACAGCTCCGGCGAGGCTGCCGTGGGTGCGTTCGGCGGCGGCCAAGGCGTCGGTGACGAGATCGGTGCGCGTGTGATCCTCGATCGCCCAGCCGGCCAGACGGCGCGAGGCGAGGTCAATGACGGTGGCCAGGCAGAGGAACTTCCCGCTCTCCAGCGGCAGGTAGGTGATGTCGCCGACGTACTTGGTGTTCGGTTCGCTGACGGTGAAGTCGCGGCCGATCACCGGGGCCTTGGCCGCGGCCGGGTCCGCTGTCGTTGTGCGGTGCCTGCGCCGCAGCCGCACTCCGGCCAGGCCGATGCTCCGCATCACCCGGGCGATCCGCTTGTGGTTGATGCGCTCGCCCGTCTCGCGGAGTTCGGCGGTGATCCTCGGGACGCCGTAGGTGCCGCCCGACTCGCGGTGCACGGCCCGTATCCGGGCGGCGAGGCAGGCATCGGCTGCCTGCTTGCCGGGCGGCCCGGTCCGCGACCGTCCGCCGCAGAGGCGCGACTGCGTGACGCCATTCAGATCTTCAACGTCATCCAGCAAGCCGAAAGCGTCACATCGCCAGAGCCTGGATGATCGGGATGAAAACTCAACTCGAAGACATGGCACCGGCCCAATGCATCGCTGACGGCCGTTCCCGCGACGTAATGGTCGCTGCGCGGCCTGCATCAACAACATGTGTTCCTGACCCGCGCATGTGAGTGAGCCACGCGACCTCTGTGCCCAAGCGGCCGACGATGGTCAAGTGCCCGGCTGATGGATTCACTGCGCACGGCGGACGGAATCGAGTTGGTCAGGGTTCTGGCCCAGCGGATCCTGCAGGACAGACCGGGCGTTTCAGGCGCCGTCAGTCTTCCGGGGGCCGTGAGCCATCCGAATTGACCTTGACCTCGGCTTTAGCCGCGAGGATTCCATAGCCGAATGCGGTGCGCATGGTGTCGCACCACTGGTCGAGATGGGGCCGGACGATCTGGGCCAATTGCTCATCAATTAACCGTAGACTCTTTATGGTTGGGCCCGGCGCAGTGCTCAGCGAGACGGCCCGCTGGAGGGTGACCTCGATGCCCGCCACCAGCGGTCCACCGCAGATCTCGTCCATGATTTCCATGTGATTGACCCGGTGACGGGGCCGGGGAATGTACTCCAGGCGGTGGAAGTGGGTCATGAAATAGCCGCGCTCCCAGGCGACCTTCAGCAGGAATGCGAGCGCCTCGCGGATGTCAAGTGGTCCGCTGGCTTCGGACAAGGGCTGAACATCCCTCAGCCCGGCGAGTTCGAGGAACTCGTCGGCCTTGTGGTAGGCGATGGTGTCGATGATCGGCCACATGCCCTGCGGGATGAGATCCAGCTGGGCCCGTATGTCTCCCACATGCTCCAGGTAGACCTCGAAGTTCGCGAGGAACACCATGATCGGCTGGTTCACACCCTCGACTAGTTCCTCAAGGGCACTGTCAGCGCCCGCGGTCTCCTGCGGGCGGGCGCGGTCGATGGCCATCAACCGCGACCAAGCGCGTGGCGCCAAGGGGAGTTCCCCGGCCCAGCCGGCCAACGTGTGCCCCACCTTGGCCAGCTGGTCCAAATCACGCGGGGCCGCTTTGCCCGTCGCCCAGCCGTTCACCGTCGTAAGTGGCACACCCGAGGCCTCGGCGAGCTCTTTCTGCGTCACCTGGCCGGGACGATGGACGGTGGCCTGATCCCATAGCCGTGCTAACTCCGCCAACACCAAGGAGGGTTCCCCCGGCGGCCTGAACGGCTGGTGCCTTCGCATGACTCGCCAACTCCCGCCGACGTGATCGCAGGCCGGATCCGGAACAGATCAGCCCCAGGCCCCTGCTGACCAGCAGCCTGGCGCCCCACGATACGGCTTGATCCGGAATGCCTGCCCCACACATCATCATTGCCGCTTGGCTAGCGGTCATGACAGGCATCAGCACCCTCAAGCCCCGCCGTCCCAAGCGGTCGCCACGAAACCACACCACCGCCAGCCGGCTCCGCCGCGCCATCGGCTTCGCCCTGGTACGCGGCGCCTCTCAAGCAACAGGCGGAGGCATCGTCAGCCTGCTGTTCTGGTGGATAGCGCACAGGTGAACCAGCAGCCACGAAGTCTTCTGCGCCCTCGTCGAATGAGTCCATGCATGGTTGGCGGCGGCACGTCGAGACCATATGGCCGGATCGATCAACCTCGGCCGCACAGACACTCAACAGGCCGACCTCGATCCAACCGGAACCCGCTCCCCGCAGCGGCCAGAACGGCAAAGTGGCAGGCGGGTTCCGGCCTCAGCACTCTGAAGAATCCGCGAACCCGCGCGCTTCGTACTGCTCCACCTTGGAACGCATGCATGGCGGACAGCTCGATGAGGAAGAACGGCGCGGCACCGCAGAGTCCGTCAATAAGATCGCCGCCCAGCTGGGACGTACCACCCTGGCGGCCGGCCAGTTGCTGTGCCGGGTCTTGCAGGAGGGCGGCGAACTCAGCATCGCCGAGGCTGCGGCGCGAGGAACCACCTCGAAGGCACAGGTCCGCGAACTCGTCCGCCAACTTGATGGGCTGTGGCTCGCCCACCTGCAGCCACTTGAGTACGACGACCCCGGGTACCGACCAGAGCGCATTGTTGTCCGGGATGCCATCCAAGACCACAACGACCTGCTCCACGGCTACGACTTCTTCGGTGCCCTGCGCCACCACATCGTCACTCGCGAAGACCCCTCCTTCCACGACGTCATCGTCGACATGGACTTCTCCCTGCTGGACTAATGATCGTGACCGCGCACCCAAACGACCATGTCCGTGAGACCTGATCCGCCATGGGCCCGATGGCTCCGTACGCGAGGAGGGGCTCTGGCTCAACTTCTGTTTGCGCCGTGAGGCGCTGTTGGTTCGAGTGGAGGTGGAAGACCTGCACCAACCCGCTGTCGCAGCAGTGGGGTTGAAGCTGAGGGCAGCCTGGTCCGGGTGATGCCGGGGAGGGCGAGAGCGGCCCTGACAAAGCCGGGACGTACCCAGAACTGCCAGATGGGGCGGGTCCGGCAAGCGTGATGGAGAGGAGTACGCGAGGAACCGGCGTTTTACGTCTCTCAAAGGGACACCGGCTCGAACCTGGCGGATCAGGGCCGGAAGCGGTGCGTATCCGAGTCATCCTTTCGGGTGATTTGGAGAACTCCGGGGTGGTCTATGGAAGCCGCCCTGGAGGCCATGAGGAAGGTCTGCGGCGTACTCGTGGCGATGCCGCAGGGACACAGTCGGGCTCCTCCTTCATCGAGCGAACCACAGTGAACACGGGAACCGTCCCGAACCTCGCCCTGCCACCTGTGTCCAGCAGGTTGCCCGGGGCTGAGCGCATCGACCGCTGATCGGTTGGGGACGGGGCGGAGCCGTCGTAGTACTCCGAGGCCGGGAGAGCCGGCCGCATGGGGAAGGGCGGCAGCGGTATCGAGAAGGGACGGATGCTGCAATGCCGGAAGATGCCCCGCCGAATGGCGGAGCTCTGGGCCCTCGGGCCCGGGTACTGGAGGTGCAGACCAAGCTTCACCGTTGGACGGTGGCCGATCCCGGCCGCCGGTTCGATGACCTGTTCAACTTCGTGCACGACCCGGCGACGCTGTTGGTGGCGTTCGACCGGGTCGCGGGCAACCGGGGAGCCCGGACTCCCGGCGTCGATGGCCTGACGGCCACGGATGTCGAGGAGTCGATCGGTGTTCCCGGGTTCCTGAACGACGTGCGAACCGCCCTCAAGGACGGCTCGTTGCGTCCTCTGCCGGTGCGGGAACGCAGTATCCCCAAGCCGGGAGGCTCGGGAAAGGTCCGTAAGCTCGGGATTCCGACGATCGCGGACAGGGTCGTTCAGGCGGCGCTGAAGCTGGTGCTGGAACCGATCTTCGAGGCTGACTTCAAGTCGGTCTCCTACGGGTTCCGGCCCCAACGGCGGGCCCAGGACGCGATCGCTGAGATCCACTACCTCGGCACCCGAGGCTACCGCTGGGTGCTGGATGCGGACATCGAAGCGTGCTTCGACTCGATCGACCACACGGCCCTCATGGACCGGGTGCGGCACCGGGTGAAGGACAAGCGCGTCCTGGTGCTGGTCAAAGCCTTCCTCAAAGCGGGGGTCCTCACGGAACTCGGTGAGAGCAAGGAGACGCTCACCGGCACCCCGCAAGGCGGCATCCTGTCCCCGCTGCTGGCGAACATCGCCCTGTCGGTGCTCGACGAGCATCTGCACGGGCCATGGGAGCCGGGCGGGACGATGTCGACCGAAGGCAAACGCGCCTACCGGCGCCGCAGAGGTCGTCCGACGTGGCGGGTCGTCCGCTACGCGGACGACTTTGTCGTCCTGGTGCACGGCGCCGAGGCCGACACCGCGGCACTGCGCGAAGAGATCGCCGACGTGCTCGAACCTCTCGGCTTGAGTCTGTCGCAGACCAAGACCCGGATCGTGCACATGAGCGACGGGTTCGACTTCCTGGGCTTCCGCATCCAGTGGAAACGCAAAGGAGGCACGAACAAGTGGCACGTCTACACCTTCATCGCCGACCGGCCCATCCGGTCGCTGAAGGCGAAGATTCGTGCCCTGACAGGCAGGACATCGCAGCAGGATCTCGCCACCGTGCTGATCAGACTCACCCAGATCATGCGCGGTTGGGCCAACTACTTCAAGCACGCAGTCGCCAAGCATGTCTTCTCCAAGCTCGACGCCTTCGTGTGGTGGCGCCTGATCCGCATGCTGCGGACACGCCACCGATGGAGCTGGGGCGACGTCCGCCGCCGGTTCACCACCCCCACCGGGCGGTGGCGACCCACCGCGGCGAACGGGATCGAACTGTTTCCCATCGCATCGGTCACAGTCAGCCGTTACCGATACCGGGCCAACACGATCCCCAACCCATGGCAGCCTGCGAACCGCGTCTGACGGCAGAAACCGCGGAGAGCCCGTTGCGTTGAGAGACGCACGGCGGGTTCGGCGAGAGGTCCGGAGAAACGGACCGGGAGCAATCCCGGCACCGCGCTCCGGACCTACTCAGCGACGCGGCCACGCTGAGTAATCGGTTGGGGGGTCACATTCCCGGCTGGTTAGGCTCCGGGCCATGAGCGGACCGGTGTTGGTGATCGAGTTGGCGGAGGCCGTCCCTCGCGTGGCGATCCAGCGGCTCCGCGAGTTCCTGCTTGGCGCCTCGGCACGGTTTGAGGAGAAGCGGGTCGGCGAGTACGACCTGAACATTCACGCGGAGAGCCTCGGGATTGCGGATGCCGGGGACGTAGACGGACGTCGGCCTGTCCTGGTCTCTCTCATGGGGTCTGGGATCGGTGACGAAGCAATCTTCGAGGCCGAGCAGGCCGACGAAGTCGATCAAAAACCCCTCATCGGCTTCACCCCCACCCACGCGGTCGACGTCATCGCGTTCTGCAACCGTCCTGTCGACCACCTCGTCACGGCCCTGCTGACCGCCGCCGTCATGGATGTGATCGGTGGTGTCGCCAACGCCGAACTGCGAGAAGATCAGGTTTCAATCGTGGCCGGCCTTCCCGGCATCATCGCAACGATGACCGATCCGTGGCCCGCCGCGTGCGGCTCGGCGGAATTCCTCCGAGCGTGGGCCCAACAGCCCGGTTTCCGGCTCCTGAAGTAGCCGGAACTCAGCCAGCTAATGCTAGGACAGACCCCGGTAGGCCGCCCCGGAAGCACTGGTGTTCCCTCGGCGCGACCAACGCCCGGGCCAACCCGGAACACCGTTTGTCCGGCCCCGCTGCCCGTCTGTATGGCTACGCCCATCGCATGCCGATGGCGGACAGCGATGCGTTCGGGCGTGAGCGTTGAGGCCCTGCTGCGCTGGTTCCCGATCCATGCCCCGAGCCGGAGGTCCCGCTCCTCCTGGTCCCCGCGGTCCGCGTCGCGGGGCTGTCACGGAGCCGGTGCGTGCCCTTGTACTGGGGGCCAGGGCCGCGACGTCCCGCTCGATGGCTCCTGCGGGCGTCGTGGACGGCTTTGCGGGCTCCGCAGGCTCCGGGGCCGGCGGCGTGAGGCCGAGTTGTTCCAGGCGTTCGCCGACGTCTGGCAGGCCCTGACGGACGGGCAGGCCGATCGGCCAGTGACTGTCCAACCCCCGCCGCCCCGCCCTCCACGTCCACCCCGAACGGAAGACCGCGCTGGAGGCCGTGGACCAGGACTGGAACCCCTCATGGCCGGCGGACTGGCAACGCCACTACGCCGCACTACGCGAACTCGTACGCGAGGAAAGCGACCCCACGATCGTCACACCCGGCATCACCGTCCACGGCATGGACATCGGAAAGTGGCTGGCCCGGCAGCGGATTTTCTTGTGGGTCAGGACCGTGGGGCGTGGTCTGCATGACGATGGATATCGAGCTGATCACTGCCGGGCAGTTGTACCGCTACTACCTGCGCCACGTCGTCCTCGGCGACGGCCGCCGCCCGGCCCGCATGCGGATCCCCGGTCAGAGACGAATGTCGCCGGACAGTCGATGTGCCATCCGTCGTCGTGATGAGCATGTGGTGGTGGGCCGTCTCCTGTTCCTTGACCGCATAAACAGTGCGGGTAGTGAGAGCACCAGGCTGCGGGCGCGTGCTGCGGTGTCGCACCACTTAGGGTCGATGGGGGATTGACGACGGCCGCTGAAGAAGGGGAGATCATGTCCGAGAACAGTGCCGACCTGACGGTCGCCGATCGCTTCCTGGCCGAGTTCCAGGCCCGGGACTGGGAGAGGCTGAGCGGCCTGCTGGCCGACGACGTCACCTGGACCATGCCGGGAACCGGCACCATCTCAGGCACTATCCGTGGCAAGGATGCGGTCGTGGGCAGAGCCCGGCACATCGCTGGGCAGGGACTGCACACCGAGTTGTTGCACGTGCTCGTCGGCGCACATGGCGCCGCCCTCTCGCTCCGCAACACGGCAACTGCCCCCGACGGACGCAGGCTCGACGAACACCTCGCGACCGTGCTGACCACCCAATGCGGCCGCATCACCGCCATCGACAGCTACCTGTCGGACGTCGAAGGCATGAGCGCCTTCTTCAGCGAGGCCTGAGCTCGTCAACGCCGTCGGCCGCAGTGTGACCGACGGCGATATTCCCCGGCACGACTCATGGATCTGGACCAGCCTCTACGGGGCGCTGGCCGTACTCGCCGGCATCGAGGCCTGCGCCTGGCATGCCTTCCGCAGCACGCTTACGGACACCAAGAGCGCAGACGCGGAGAACGGGACCGGCAACAGCGTGGGCGCCACGCCTGAATCCTGACCGGCCACCCCCTGACGGGCCGCCTCGGCCACGCGGCGGCTCCTCAGGCGCTCCGGCGCCCCGCCCTCACCGCCGTCGCTGTGACCTGGCCGCATCCACCGCGACGGGTGGTCACCGTCCTGCGGAGGCCAGGCCATGCCATGCCTGCCGTGCCGCTGCCTGAGCCGGGGGAGTGGGGGTTGTGCCGCTTCCCCCGCCGCTTACCCCGCCATCCGTGACGGTCAGGACAGCCGGGAACGCGCCCCACGACTTCCTCTCGTGTCCCGTGAGCGACCGGTCACGGCCGCACTACGCCCCGCACCGTCACCCTCGCCGCAGCGCGCGGCCCGGCCCGGCCCCAAGCCTTCCCGCCGAGCGAAGGAACCCGCTCATGCCCCCCTGATGGGCTGCGGCGGCATCGTCGACTACCTCGTCGACGCCGTGTTCAACTATCCGACGCTCGCGGAGTCGTACAAGGTCGCCGCCCTGGACGCGACGAACAAGCTGCGGCAGACCGACCGTCTGCGGGACTGACTCCTCAGCCCTGCCGGTGCCGACGCCGGGGGCGCTGGTACAGCAGGGGATCGTCCGGAGGGATGGGGTCGTCGTCGGGCAGTGAGAAGTCGTCGTCGGTGACGTGGGCCGCGGCCTCCTCGGCACTGGCCGCTCCCCCGTCGATTCCCACGTCGTAGGCGACCTCGTCCTTCTCGGTGTCGGGATGTGCGCCCTCGTCCGGGGCCACCAGGCGGCCGGCGCGCGCCTCACCCGCCTCCGGGTCGATGAGCTCGCCGTCACCGCCGGGCAGGTCGCCCACCCCGTCACCCTCCGGCTCCCGTACATCCGGCTCCTCCTGGGCCAACCGCTGGTCGAGGCTCTCGCCCGCCCGCTGCTCGGCCGCGGTCGTGCCGTACTTGGTGACGCCGAGCGGCTTCTCGGGCGGGGAGTACCCCTCGTCGAGGAGTTCGTCATAGCTCGGTTCCTCGACCGCGTCCTCCAGGTCGTCCAGCCGTGCGGCGTCCTCTTCGCGTACGTCGTTCTCGGTCGGCTGGTAGACGTCGTCGGCCATCGGATCGGTGTTCACGGGTGGCCTCCGTCCATCAGCGGCGCTCAGGAGCGTCGACATCCGCGTTTCCCGGTATGGCCGTCCCAATCATCAATCAGCGGGGCTATCGTCACACCCGCACACGCTGTGACCGCCCGTCGACGCAGCGGCTGCACGGTGCACCACCCGCGTTTTCCGGCCCGCCGCCCGAGGCCATCCCCTCTGGCGGCTCCGTGCCGGCTCGGGCTCCCAGCCGCCCTGGTCCACGCCCGCTCGCCCTGCCCGGCTCCGGGGCCGGGCTGCGGCTTCCCCGAGCGCGGACTGCATCTGTTCGGGCAGGGACTGCCCGAATCGTGCGGCCAGTCCGCCGCGGCGCAGGTATTCCTCGATCGGCTCGCCGGGGTGGTTCGCCTCCCATCGCCGGGGTGGTTCGCCTCCCAGTACCGGCGCAGGGCCAGGTCGAAGGCGGGCAGTGGGCGTCCGACGCGGTCGGCGAGGGCGAGCCGGATCGTGAGGACCAGTTGCTCGAAGTCGGTGCCGGCCGGAGCGGGCGAGGTCGATCCGGACGGGCAGGATCCGTCCGTCCGGCCAGCCGGGCTCACCCCACTGAGGCGGGCGCTGTCCGGCGTCGGCGAGTGATGCCTCGAGCTTGCGGGACAGGGGTGTTCTTGCCGATTCCGCCGACGCCGTGCAGGACGATCACGTTGTTCCGCGGCGCTTCGAGGTCTTCGAGGTCGAAACCGGGGGAGGAGATCCGCTGCAGGTGCTCAGCGAGCGCATCGGCTACCAGATTCCACTGCGCCTGCCGGTTGGCGAACGCCTCTTCAGCGCTCACCGTGCGGTCGTTCGTACTGAACAGGGCCCTCAGATCACGGCCGCCGGTCACGTCCACCCCCGATAGATGATCACTGGGAGTTCAACCTATGCCCGTCCTGGGGGATTTTGGGGAGTCGCTCCCGGGGGCGTGGCCCGGTTGGGTGGCGGTGGTTTCAGGCCTGTCCATGGCCCGGGAGGCCGGGATGGTACGGAGTCGGGGGAGTGGGCCGGGAGGACAATGGCCCCTCGTTCAAGATCAGATTTCGAAGGGGGTGCCATGGTCGGCACACCAGAGGAGCCCGACTTCTCCGGCGTGGGCGGGGGCGAGGATCAGCAGGCGGACGACATCGTGCGGGAGGTGGTGGGCTGGTACAGCGCTCAGCTCGTCGCGGAACGCCGTGCACCCGTGCCCGACGATGAACGGATCGAGGCGCTGAAGGCGGGCCGTGAGGCTGCGCTCGCTGACCAGGCGCAGCTGGCGACCGCCGATCCGGAGGAGGCGGCCCGGATCGCTGTCGTCTACGCGGCCCGGCTGAGAGAGCTCAAGGAGTCGTAGCCAGCGGTCTGCCGCCGTACGGGCAGGGCCCCCACGGACGGATGCGGCCGGTCGATGCGGGCCGGCTGCATGCGAGGCGGCATCAGAGGCCGAGCGAGCGCGGCGATGTCGTCCAGTTCGCCCCGGTGCCGGGGAAGCGCCCGGCGCAGCGCCTGGTGGAGCTGGAGGAATGCCATGGCTTCCTGCTCGGTGTACGGGCGCATCCGTTCCGCGGCCAGCGCCCACGATGCCCGGCCGGAGCCGTCGGCTTCGTGGCGCAGCAAGGCCTGCCTGTCACAGCGGATCACGGTGATGGCCGCGATCTGCGGGTGCCGCTCGGCGGCGGCGACGATATCCGTAAGCGCGTGGAAGCAGGTGTCGTGCCCGGAGCGCATGGTGAACCGGCCTGTACCCCCGATCTGCAGCGCCCGGGCGTAACGCAGGGCGGTGGCGAGACGGCTGTCGGCTGCGCGTACGGCCAGGACGACGAGCTCCACTGGATAGCCGTCGGCCGCGAAGGGCAGTGCGCTGTCGAGGAAGCCGAGGTGCGGGACTGGTTCTTACGCACGCGTGCTGGTGCCGCAGTACGAGACCTGGGTGGCGGTCACCGAGAACAGCGTGGGGGGGGAGTCATGGCGCTCAGCGCCGCGGAGCTGAAGCAGCTCTACCTTGATCCAGCGTGGCGCGGGCGAGGACTGGGCGATCGGTTCATGTATCTGGCCAAGCAGCGCCGGCCAGACGGGCCGGCGCTGTGGACGTTCCAGGTGAACAAAGCGGCGCAGCGGTTCTACGAACGGCACGGCTTCGTCGAGGTCGAGCGAACGGACGGGCGGCGCAACGATGAGCGAGAGCCGGACGTCCGCTACGTCTGGCAGCCCCGGGCCGATCTGCCAACGTCGCCCGGGCTGGAGGGGACACGCTGCCGTGAAGGCGGTCACCCGAACTCCCGGTGACCGCCTTCACGGCGAGCCATGACGCGCAATAGGAAGCGGTGCACCAACTCGGATGACGTGGTGCACCGCCGAGCACTGCCGTACCAGAAAGGGCAAGTCTCCAGGCGGGCGCCGATCGGCCCCGCGGCGTGCGTTACGGCTGGTCAGCCGGGTATGGCGTCAGCGCCGAGCCAGCCGCTCGGTTTGGTGAGCGGCAAGCGGACAGAACGGAAGGATCGCGCTGAAGCTGCTGTCCAAGATCAGTGTCGCGCGGCAGGATCGCGGCGGCCTCGCCGGACCGATTGCCGCCCCGAGATGGCGGCGACCTGGTCACAACGCGCGGTCGGCCACGTCTCCGATGGGGTCCCCGACGAGATCGACTGTTGCCCTGATGCGCTTGCCCACCGGTTCGCGGTGCACCTCAAAGCTCCGGCAGAGCGCCACGACGATCTCGAGACCGTGCTGACCCACCCGGACCGGATCGAGGCCTTGGATCATGGGTAGCCGGGGTTCGCTGTCCCACACAGTCACCCCGACGGCGCCTTCATCGGCCTCTAACGTCAGGAGATACGGCCCCGGGGCGTACTTCTGGGTGTTGGTCACAAGCTCGCTCACCACCAGCTGCACATTGCCCATCGCCCGCCCTGACACCGGGACCCCGTGCACGGCCTGAAGATCTTGCAGAAACGATCGGGCGTAAGCGCGGGCCTCAGCGATCGCCTCCGTGCCCTCGAACGCGGCAGACACCGAGATCGACTCATCAGACAGCGCCCAACCCTCGCCGTCAGCAGCCTGCTTCATAAGCCGCCTCGCCCTTGCGCTCCTACCAGTCACCGGCCCGATGACCCGAAGAATCCCGCCATAGACGCGGCCAATGGGTGATCTTGGGCGTTACCACCGTTGCGGCAGTCGCAGCCAGCGATGGATCGGCTGCTGAGCATGGTAGTGGATGGTGACAGGATCGACGCATGGGCACCGAGACGGACTGGGTGTACCGAGTGTTCGAGCCGCACGGCTCCGAGGGATGGCGCCCCTACGGCGACGCCGAGCGTTGGCATGGAGCGATCACCGCACCCGACTCGGCCGAGGGAGCCAAGCTAGCCATCGGCCGGATCGTCGGCGACCTGATGACCGAGTGGGAGAGCATCGGCCTCCGCCACGCGATGCACGTGCGGGTCTTCCTCTGGCACGACGAGGAGGACAGCACCGAGGAGCCGGACTTCATTGTGGAGGTACGGCCCCGGTCGGACTTCGACGCAGCGTGACGAATCCGAGCCGGATCCGCGTTCCGGATACAGGCCCGGGGACACCAGATAGGTGGATCATCCCCGTCGGCGCCTGCTGGCTCAACCTCCAGGAAGGCTGGTGGCGCATCTTCCGCAAGACTGCCCTCGCCGGCCAGTCCTTCGCCGGACCACCCGAGATCGACCAGGCCACCCGCATGGCAAGGCCTGAGGAGCAGCCGATACGGACCACGGCGTACTGGGGCACCGGCAACGGCGGGAAGTCTCGGATCACGCGAGCATCCTCGTCCTCCGGCCACACCGGGAAGGCGCGAGCCGGCCCTACCACCCTGCGGCGGGCCCCGACATCACTCAATCATGTTCAGTAGCGTCTCACTCGCCGTCCGTGGACCGAGACGTTTTATTGATGGGGCCTTTTCCGGCCGCAGCTCGTGAATTCAGGCCAACATTCACTGATAAGCGGAATTGCCATGTCCAATTCATCAATTGTTAATCCGCTGACCAGCCTCGCCTGGAGCGTTGATCGCCAGGAACGCATTCCGACTTCGGAAAGCAGGGGGCTTACGTGCGAAGACGTCATCACGCGTACCGGGGGAAGCCGCGGCGGCGGCCAGCGGAATACTCACACTCACCACCCTGACCGCCGCCCAGGCAGCCCCGGCACCACTCACCGATCCTGCCAAGGCGGCAGCGATCGCCGATCAGCTGGGCAATAAGCGCACAGTCGGCATCTACTACCGGAACGAACGACTTGTTGTCGCCGTCACCGATCAGGCCGCGGCAGAAACCGTGCGAAGTGCTGGGGCGGTAGCGGAGGTCGTCCCACACAGCACGGCCGAGCTCGGCTCTGCCAAGGCGCAGCTGGATCAACTGGCAGGGATACGCGACACTGCCTGGAGCACCGACCAGATCAGCAACCGGGTGAACGTACAGATCTACGACGGGGTTTCCGACGCCGACAGGTCTCGAATTGAGAAGGCGGTTTCCAGGTACGGAGACGCGGTCAAAATAACCGAACACTCTGGCAAGATCGAAATCGACCGCCTACGCTATGCGCGGCGGCCTGGGCGTAACATCGGAATATACCTCCGGTGGGACGAACTGGGTCACCACCTGCACCGCCGGGTTCAACGTGCAGAACGCCAGCGGTAAGAAGTACATGCTCACCGCCGGCCACTGCATGGGGGGCGGCGCCGTCACCTGGCATCGCAGGAGCGGGGACATTCCCCTCGGGCGAGCCATCAACTGGGTCTACGGGAACGACACGGATCAGTCCGACTACGGGGTGGTGGAGTACACCAACAGCGACGTCACACCCAATGGGACGATCCAGTACAAAGACGGCTCTGAAGGGCAGATCTCGCGTTCCGCCTCTGCGTTCGAGGGGGAGAAGGTGAAGCGCGTGGGGACCGTGAGCCAGGACCTGGTGGGCATGGTGCTGGCGACGGACGCGACGGTGACCTATACCGACGGCACCACGCTCCGCCACATGATCGAGGCGAGTAACTGCTCGGTGCATGGTGACAGCGGCGGGCCCCTCTTCAGCGATGAGACGGCTCTGGGCATCCTGTCGGGCGGCAGCTATGCCGACCAGCCCTGCGGGGATTCCGACGGCCAGACTGACCGCTCCAGCTTTTACGAGCCGGTATACAAGGTGCTCTCCTGGGAAGGCCTGAAGGTCTACTAAGAGTTGTTCCGTAACTCGACGAAGAGGCCAGCGGGTCACCGCCGCCGGACCGACTTATCCGGCCCTGGTCCGGCTCGGCAGCAAACCACCCAGTCGGTTCGAATTGGACACCGGCAAGCGTCGCCCCGAGTTGCGGGACAGCCCCTCGGCCACAGACCATCTCTCGCCGTCTGCGGCGCGAACGCGGATGCAGCAGGCGGCGAGAAGGGCTGTGAGTGAACCCGGACGCCCCCCTGCACGTCGAAGGTGTGGAGTGGGATCAGCGTCCAGCGCTGATGTATCTCCGCACCCTAGTTTTCAGTAGCCAATCCGTCGTCGACCGCCGCAGAGGACTCCATGCATACGCACGTGAAGCGCTCTTTCAGCCTGCTGCTGGTATCGCTCCTGAGCATTGGCTTCCTTGGTGGTTGCGGCAATGATCAGCGCGCCGGCGATGGTCATGCGAACGATCAGTCGCTGCGTATACAGGAGGAGCGCGCCCGTCAAGTAGCCGATTCCTGGCGGGCGTCTGCGGCCGCCACTGCTTGGATGCAGGGCTACTACCCGATGGCCGACGCGGTGCAGAAGCCGGCATCCGGCTGGCGCAGCAAGGCGGACGAGAGAGCCTACGAGACAAAGAACTTCGTCCTGAGTGGCGATCTGCCCAGCACTGCCCCCGTGCTCGGCACGGTGGACTGGGGGAACGGGAAGACTCTCACCCGCCCACTGATCGGGGCAAAGAAGGCGTACCAGTCGTTCGCCCTCAACCGCAGTGACGGACCCCGGCTGACCGTGACTGGGGCTCGGCTCGGTACAGCGACGATCGTGACGAGCCGCGGCACCGCGACCGTACCCGCATGGCTGTTCACACTGGAGAGCTACGACACCCCGCTCAAGCGGATCGCCGTCACCCCCTCAAAGCTTCCCAAGTCGCCGATCGGGCAAGCTCGGCAAGGGGCTGCCGGCGGTCTAAGGAGCGTCGCCCGGCTGGCCGGGACATCGGCAGGTGGTCGCTCCATAACGGTGAAAGCCACTCGTGGATCCTGCGACGACGGACCCGTCGTCAAAGCGCTGGAGACGAGCGAGAGCGTAGTACTGTACGCCTCCATAGCGGGGGAAAAGGACGGCCCCTGCCCCGCCAGCATGACCGAACAGAGCGTGAAGGTCGAGCTGTCGAAGCCGCTCGGTGACCGCCTCCTCCTGGATGCCTTCACCGGCCGACCAGTGCCGTACGGGGACCCTCACGGGCCGTCACCGAGCTGGACGTAAGCGCAACACGATCCAGGTGCTCCACCAGGTCTACGCCGTCCGACCGGGAGCCGGACGCCATCTAGTAGCAGTTCGACCAGATCACGGCCGAGGACTTCGCACGGATGTACTTCCGCGCCAACAACACTCGCGTGCGCGGCCTGGGCGTGGAGTTCACCGACGTGGATCAGATCGCCATCTCCCTGTAGGGGCCCGCACAGCAGTGCCCCCGTGCCCTCGGCGATTGGGCCGGGACGGGGGCGGGGGTATGGGGCGGAAGGCGTCAGGGGCGGAGAACAAAGACGCGGGCCAGGCCCCAGGCGGCGCCGGCCGCGGTGAAGAGAGCGAGCGCGGCGGGCAGGTTACCGAGGGCGAGTAGCGGGACGGCGATGCCGAAGGCGATCAGGCCGACGGTGGTGAGGCCGTAGACGGCGGCGCGCGCCGCAGTCCGGGTGAGGGCGTTGACGATCTCGCTGCGGCGCTTGTGACTCGGCGCCGGCCAAAGGAGAAGCGAGATGGGTATGTACCCCATGCAGACGGCGATCGTCTGCCCCGGCTGCGGGAGAAGCCTTGGCCAAGACCCACAGTCGGTGCGCGTCATGGCCGAGGGCTTACCAGCGGAAGTGACCTACGAGACGGATTCGCCAGGGCGCAGTGAGCGGCGGGACGGGGAGAACTGCGTGTGGTGTCAGGTGCCGAGCCAGGCGAGGGCTGCGACGGTCAGGGCGCTGACGCCGGTGTCCAGGGTGGGTTGGGTGACGGGGGCGAAGGTGGGGCTGTGGTTGACCGGGATGTCCTGGGCGATCGTGCCGTTTTCGGCGGCCTGGGCGTACTGGTCGGGGTCGGTGCCGCCGATGCCCCAGTAGGTGAACGGCGCACCGAACGCTTTGGGGATCTCGCTCATGTCCTCGCTGGCGGTCTGCAGGTCGATGGTGTGTGCGTCGTCGCCGAAGTGGGCGGCGAATGCGTTGGCGACGCGCCGGGTCGGGGCTTCGTCGTTGACCGTGGGCGGGAAGGAGGTGATCTTTTCGATCCGGGGTGCCTTGGGCGACTGGGAGGCCTGGCACTCGGCGTTGACGATCCGCTCGATGGCGTTGAGGACGTGGGTGCGCGAGGCGTCGTCGTAGGTGCGGACGTTGACCTGGATGACGGCGGTGTCGGGGATGACGTTGGGGCCGGTGCCGGCATGGATGCTGCCTACGGTGACGACGGCGGGGGTGGTGGCGGCCAGTTCCCGGGAAACGATGGTCTGCAGGCGCACGACGATCATGGCGGCCGTCACCACCGGGTCCACCGCGGCTTGGGGCATGGAGCCGTGTGCTCCCCGGCCGTGGACGGTGATGCGCAGGCTGTCCGCGGCCGACAGGAACGGTCCGCAGCGGGTGCCGACGTAACCGGCCGGATAGGGCAGGACGTGCTGGGCGAGGACCACGTCGGGTCGGGGTGTCTTGGACGTCAGACCATCGTTGATCATGGCGTGGGCGCCGTCGCCGTTCTCCTCCGAGGGCTGGAAGAGCGCCACGAAAGTGCCCCGCCAGGCGTCTTTGGCCTGAGCCATCAGCCGTGCACAGCCGATCAGGCAGGCCACATGCACATCATGTCCGCAGGCGTGCATCACGGGCTGCTCGGTGCCGTCCTCGCCGGTGACGGTGAGGGTGGAAGCGTAGGGCAGACCTGTCTGCTCACGTACCGGCAGGGCATCCATGTCGGCACGGACCATGACAACCGGCCCCTCGCCGTTGGCCAGAACCCCGATCACCCCCGTCCCGCCGATGCCGCCGGTGACCTCGTAACCGAAGCCCCGCAAGGCAGCGGACGCCTTCTTGGCCGTGCGGTGCTCGCGCAGGCCGAGTTCGGGGTGTCTGTGCAGGTCCTTGTAGAGGTCCTCCAGATCGGAGCGGATGGACTCCAGGCCGGCCAGCACCGTGCGGGCACTGTCGCTCACGGTTCCTCCTTGCGCGACGACTTGCCCCCAGGGCCGGTGGCGGGACGAGAGCGGCGCCGCATCAGCGAGGCCAGTTGGGAACGGGGCTGCCAGTCCAGGCCGCTGGGCAGGTTCCAGCCGAAGTGCACGGCAGTGAGCCGGAAGACCAAGGCCACGGCGACGCCCAGGCCGATGCCGACCCCTGGAATCCCCAGGTACGAGCAGAGCACCGTGACCGCGGCGACCACCAGGGCGACAGTGGCATACAGGCCATTGCCGCCGAACACGGCAGGCACCCGGCCGAGGATGACATCACGCAGGGCGCCACCGCCCACAGCGGTGAGGGTGCCCAGCATGACGGCCGGGAGCCAGCCCAGGCCGACCGCCAAGGTCTTGTTGGCACCCGCGACCGCCCAGAACCCGATCACCGCGGCATCGAGCACAGTGAAAAGCCGGATCCAGGACTGTTCACTGACCCGGATCACAAAAGCGACCGCGGCACCGGCGAAGGCGACCGCCAGGTAGGCGTAGTCGGTCAGCGCCACCGGTGTGCCGTGCTGTAGCAGCACATCCCTGATCACACCTCCGCCCAGGCCGGAGATGACGCCGACCACCAAGAACCCGAACAGGTCCAGGCCCGCCGTGCGAGCCACAGCACCACCCAGCAGCGCACACGAGCAGACACCGGCAAGGTCGAGATACCGCGTCACCACATCGATCCCGGCGGGAACCAAAGAAGCCGACATAACAGACACGGTGGGCACCAGGCGAGCATAGCCGACATCACGCTCTGAGCCGCAAAGGCGTACACAAACCACGACCGATGTCGACAACACGCCCCCATCGCACCGCGGCCGCGCCACGAACGATGGCAGCACCACCGGCCCCACCGCCGTCAGACCGACCACGCCCGCAGACAGCCACGCCCGGCAATCCGGCCCTACTCGGCGAACAATCCGCGACGACGCGATAGGTGCGGCCAGACCGTTTGAAACCAGCCGCTCTCATCACTGGAGTGCGATGTGCCGACTTCGTATCAGTGAGCACGCGTCAGTCACGGTTGAGCGGGAAATCCCTACCGCCGGCTCAGACGGAGCCGGGGCGCGCTGCGGGGTGGGTGCAGTTGGCTCGACTGGTGCTGTGACCGCACAGGTTCCCCGGGTTGGCGGTTGAAGCAGTTGGATGGGCGGTGACGTTCGTTTCGATCGCTGGAGGTGTGGTGGCCGCCTGCGCGGGTGCGCAGACCGACCGATCCGGAGGGGCAGAAGCTGCAGCAGATAGTGCGCCGGGGCCGTACGAGCTCGGTGCGCTATCGCCGGGCGATGATGCTGCCGACGTCCGCCGGCGGGAACCGGCTCGGCGGCATCCTCCACGGCTGTCTCCATCCCGTACCCTCTAGGACGAAGCAACCGCCTGGTCGCACCACGCCCCCCTCCAGGCCGCTTGACCTCGAATGTCATGGGGTGTCTGCTCATGCCTGACGACGAGGACTTCGTCACCCAGACGGCCATCACCCGCCCCACCAAGCTCGGCCAGCCCTTCACCCGGTGGTCGATCCGCAAACTCGCCGCCTACCTGCGCCGCGTGCACGGCCGCGTCATCCGCATCGGCCGTGAGGCTTTACGGTGCCTGCTCCTGCGCCGAGGCATCACCTTCCAGCGCACCAAGACGTGGAAGGAATCCCCCGACCCCGAGCGCGCCACCAAACTCGACCGCATCGAGCAGGTACTGGACCGCTTTCCGGACCGGGTCTTCGCCTTCGACGAGTTCGGCCCGTTGGGCATCCGGCCCACCGCAGGCTCCTGCTGGGCGAAGCAGGGCAAGCCCAACCGACTACCGGCGACCTACCGCCGCACCCACGGCGTCACCTACTTCACGGCTGCTACTCCATCGGCGACGACAGCCTGTGGGGCGTCAACCGCCGCCGCAAAAGCACCGTCAACAGCCTGGCCGCACTGAAGTCGATCCGCGCCGCCCGCCCCGACGGCGCCCCTATCCACATCATCCTGGACAACCTCTCCGCCCACACCGGCTCAGCCATCCGCCGCTGGGCGAAGAAGAACAAGGCCGAGCTGTGCTTCACCCCGACCTACGCCTCCTGGGCCAGCCCCATCGAGGCGCACTTCGGTCCGCTGCGGCAGTTCACCCTGGCCAACTCCCACCACCGCAGCCACCCCGCGCAGGCCCAGGCCCTGCACCGCTACCTGCGCCGGCGCCACGCCAACGCCCGCCACCTCGACGTCCTGGCCGCCCAACGCCGTGAACGCGCCCGCATCCGCAGTGTGAAGGGCATCCGCTGGGGCAGACGCCCCCTGGAAGCCGCAGCCTGACCAACCGTGGTCAGAAAGTTCCTCTACTGCAGCTGTAGGTTGCCGTGGACAAGGCGAAGTGCGGATGCCGGGTCCATGGCGCGTGTGACCGTCCGTCCCACGACGACATGTGAGGCGCCCGCGGCAATGGCAGCCCGTGGCGTGCCAGGACGGGCATGCTCACCGGGAGAGCCACCGGGCAGAGCAACCCCAGGCGTGACAATCAAAGCACCGCCACCCAGCAGTCCTCGCAAGGCGGAGACTTCCTGCGGCGAGGCGATCACGCCATGGCATCCAGCTTGCTGAGCCAGGCCGGCCAACCGGAGTACCTGACTCTCGGCGGAAACACCGACACCGATGTCCGCGAGGTCGGAGTCGGTCATGCTGGTGACGACGGTCAGAGCGAGGACGCGAAGCTCCGGGAAATCGCGAGCCGCATCAACAGCGGCAGCCATGATGCCCGTGCCTCCCATGCTGTGCACGGTCACCATGGAGACGCCGAGGGCTCCTGCCGCACGGACGGCACCGGCGACGGAGTTCGGGATCTCGAAGAGCTTGAGGTCCAGGAACACCTCTTTGCCCTGGGCGACGAGGTGCTTGATGAACTCAGGCCCAGCCGCTGTGAGGAGCTCCAGTCCGACCTTGTAGAAGCGGCACCCGTCGCCCAGCTGATCGACGATGTCTTGAGCGGCCGCGCGGTTGTCACAGTCCAAAGCGACGATGATCTGGCTGGTTGGCTCCATGACGTCATTCTGATCTCCACACGCGTACCGCTTATCATCGGCCCCCTCTCGCTGCTCGGCGTGCTCTCCGAGCATGCCCCCGCAACCCGGGAACCTGTGCGGTCACAGCACTAGTGATCTGGTCTTGAGTTCACGTTTCGCCACGTGAGGCGTCGTTCGTTTCAGATTGCAGTCTGGGCGGTGACAGCGGCCAGTCGGCTGCGGT
>NZ_JBIVNO010000031.1:0-59113 GCF_044753645.1 Streptomyces sp. NPDC093261 | reverse complement strand
CATTCCGAACCCGGAAGCTAAGCCTTACAGCGCCGATGGTACTGCAGGGGGGACCCTGTGGGAGAGTAGGACGCCGCCGAACAAAATGTGAGGGAAACCCCCGTGCTTTTCAGCACGGGGGTTTTCTGCGTTTAGGGTCGAGTCATGCGCTATGACCTCGTCATCTTCGACAACGACGGCGTGCTCGTCGACAGCGAGCCCATCTCCAACCGGCTCCTGGCCGCCTACCTCACCGAGTTGGGCCACCGGACCACGTACGAAGACTCCATCCGGGACTACATGGGATCGGCGATGCACCGCGTCCACGACCTCGTGCTCGAACGGACGGGACAGCGGCTGCCTGACGACTTCGACGATGTCTTCCACGCCCGTGTCTTCGCCGCGTTCGCACGGGAGTTGAAGCCCGTGACCGGCGTCGTGGACGTCCTGGAGAAGCTGAGCGCCGACGGGGTCCCGTACTGCGTGGCGTCGTCCGGAAGCCATGAGCGGATCCGGGTGGGACACCGCACGACCGGGCTCGACCGGTGGTTCGCCGACGACCGGATCTTCAGCTCGCAGGACGTGGGGCGCGGGAAGCCGGCGCCCGACCTCTTCCTGTACGCGGCCGAGCGGATGGGGGTCGCCCCCGAGCGGTGCGTGGTCGTGGAGGACAGTCCCCTCGGTGTGCAGGCCGCGGTGGCCGCGCACATGGACGTCTACGGGTTCACCGCCATGACGCCCGGCGACCGGCTCACGGGTGCCACCCGACTCTTCGCGAGCATGGGTGAGTTGCCCGACCTGCTGATACGTCCGAGGTCATGACCCCGGCTACCGGATGGGCACTGACATTTGTCATGCCGAGCTCCGGACGATCGTTTCTACTGGCGCACCCCTGGTCTCCGCGAATCTAGGGGTATGACGACGAACACGGTTCCTCAGGGCCAGAGCAGGAAGAACACGTTCGCGCCGCTGATCATGGACGTGGCGGTGCCGGTCGGGTCCTACTACCTGTTCAAGGACGGGCTCGGCACGAGCACCCTCATGGCTCTCGGGCTCAGCAGCCTCGTGTCCGCCGGGCGGGTCGCCTGGAGCGCGGTCCGGGAGCGGAAGGTCAACGCCCTCGCCGGACTCATCCTGTTCGTGAACGTGGTCGGGCTGATGCTCAGCTTCGTCTCCGGCGACCCGAGGCTGATGCTCGCCAAGGACAGCGGGATCAGCAGCGCGGTCGGGATCGGGATCCTGGTCTCCGTAGCCCTCGGGAAGCCGATGATGACGGCCGGTATGAAGCCCTGGCTCGTGAAGGGCGACGCCGAGAAGGAGGCCGCGTGGGAGCGGCTGCGGAGCGGGTCCCCGGCCTTCCGGCGGGCCGAGCGGGTCTTCTCCGTCGTGTGGGGCGTGGTACTGCTCGGCGAATGCGTCGTGCGGATCGTGGGCGCGTACACGCTGCCGGTGGACACCATGGTCTGGCTCGGGAGCGTCATCTTCATCGCCGCGATGGCCCTGGGCTTCCTCGTCAGCGGTGCCCTCGCCGCCGGTCCCATGGCGGGAATGCTCGCCGCCGAAGTGCAGGCGGGCGCCGGGACGTTCGCTCCGGAGGGCAAGGCGGGCGAGACCCGGGCGACCCCCTCCGCGCCGGTCCTCGCCCGGTGAGGCTCAACCCCCGGCTGAACGGCAAAGCTGAACAGAAATCAACTTCGGCTGGATCTATTCAGCGGTAACCAGGGGCCCTACGCTCGCCGCCATGACAGATGTGCTGCGGCGCGGTAGGGCCTCTGTGGCGTTCAGCTTCTTCGCCCAGGGCGTCACCTTCGCACTTCTGGTGACGAGGATCCCGGCCATCCAGGACCGGTACGGGATCTCCGACGCGCTGCTGCCCGTCTTCCTCGCCGCGGTGCCCATCCTCGCGGGTGTCGGCAGTGTCATCACCGAGCAACTCGTCAAGCGTGCCCGGCCCAGTCGGCTGCTGCGCTGGTCTCAGCCCGTGGTGCTGTTGGCCCTCCTCGGCGTCGGCTCCGGGGACCGTACGGCCGAGCTGGCCGCCGCGCTGGGCGCGTTCGGGCTGACGGTGGGGGCGCTCGACGCCTCCATGAACATGCTCGGGGTGAGCCTGCAACGGGCCTACGGACGCAGCATCATGCTCGGTTTCCATGCCGCGTACAGCCTCGGAGGGATCCTCGGCGCCTCGCTGGCCTGGGCGGGCGCGCACTGGCATCTCGCGCTGTGGGTGTCGTATCTGCCCGTCGTGGCGGTGCTGCTGCCGGCCACTCTGGTGGGGAGCAGGTGGTACGTCGACGGTGCGGGGCCGGCTGCGCAGGAGGAGCCGGGCGGGGCCGGCACCGGCAGTGTCGTCTTCAGGCTGCTGCTGCCGCTGTGTCTGGTGATGACCTTCGCGTACATCGGGGACTCGACCGTCTCCAACTGGAGCGCCAAGTATCTGCAGGACACCCTCGGCAGCTCGGAGCAGCTGGCGACCGTTCCGTACAACGTCTACATGGTCACCACGCTGCTCGGGCGGTCGATCGGTGACTTCGGGGTGCGGCGGTTCGGGGCCGCGGGAGTCGTCCGCGCCGGTGCGCTGGTCGCGGCACTCGGGTTCGCGGTGGTGGCCGGGGCGCCCGGCGCCTGGGTGGGCATGCTGGGGTTCACTCTGCTGGGCCTTGGACTGTGTGTGCTCGTGCCGCAGACGTTCGCGGCCGCCGGGCGGCTGTTCCCCGGGGCCTCGGACGCGGCCGTCGCCCGCCTCAACATCTTCAACTACGTCGGTTTTCTGATCGGTTCGCCCTTGGTGGGCGCGCTCGGCGACGCCTGGAGCTACCGGGGAGCCATGCTTGTTCCGATGGTGTTGGTCCTGGTGACGCTGGTGTACGCCCGTTCGTTCGCGCCCGCCGCGGACCGATACGGTGGCGGGCATGAGCGGCCGCGCACAACTGATGTGGGACGAGGCAGTAACGGGCTATGACTTCGGCCCGGACCATCCGATGGATCCGGTCCGGCTCGCGCTGACCAGGAAGCTGGTCGACGCCTTCGGGCTGGAGAAGGACATCCGGGTGGTCGGGGCGAAGCCCGCGGGCGACTCGACGCTCAGGCTGGTGCACCGCGAGGACTACGTGCAGGCGGTGAAGGCCGCGTCCGCGGACCCGCGGTCGGCCGACGGGTCGTACGGACTCGGGACCGTGGACGACCCCGCCTTCGCCGGGATGCACGAGGTGTCCGCCCTGATCGCCGGGCAGTCGGTCGGCGCGGCCGAGGCCGTGTGGCGCGGGGACGCCCTGCACGCCGTGAACTTCGCCGGGGGGCTGCACCACGCGATGCCGGGCGGTGCCTCCGGGTTCTGCATCTACAACGACGCCGCCCTCGCCATCGCCCGGCTGCTGGAGCTGGGTGCCGAGCGGATCGTGTATGTGGATGTGGACGTGCACCACGGGGACGGGGTGCAGGCCGCGTTCTGGGAGGACCCCCGAGTCCTCACCGTCTCGCTCCACGAACATCCGCGGACCCTCTTCCCGCAGACGGGGTGGCCGCAGGAGACGGGCGCGGCGGATGCCGAGGGCAGCGCGGTGAACGTGGCGCTGCCGGCCGGGACGGGGGACACGGGGTGGGTGCGGGCCTTCCACGCCGTCGTCCCGGAGCTGATCGCCGACTTCCGGCCGCAGGTGCTCGTCACCCAGCACGGTGCCGACACCCACTTCGAGGACCCGCTCGCGCACCTCGCCGTGTCGCTGGACGCCCAGCGAGCCGTGCAGATGGCGTGTCACGACCTGGCGCACCAGTACGCCGAGGGGCGCTGGGTCGCGCTGGGCGGCGGCGGGTACGCGGTGGTGGAGGTCGTACCGCGCTCATGGACGCATCTGGTCGCCATCGCGGCGGGGCGGCCGATCGAGCCTGAGACCGTGGTTCCGGAGAGCTGGCGGAGGGAAGTCTTCGCCCGTACCCGGCAGTTGGCGCCGGCCCGGATGACGGACGGGCGGTGGCCGGTGGGGTACGCGGACTGGGAGGCGGGGTACGACCCGGCGGACCGGCTGGACCAGGCGGTGCTCGCGACCCGCAAGGCGGTGTATCCGCTGCGTGGCCTGCTGCCCTAGCGGGCCGCACGAGCGGGGCGTCGCGCGACGGCGTCGCCCCGAGGCGGGGAGCGGGCCGCGCCCGGGCAGCGTCCCAGCCGTCGGCAGGATCGCACCATTAGGCCGACTGTGGGGTGTTTTCCGCATTCCGGTCATGCGGGGCGGGTGGTTGGGCCAGCATCGCTGGAGTGTTGAGCACCGGAGCACTGCGTGCGCATCTGCTGGCCGCCCGGCTGGCCGGACCCGTGGCCACGTCGCGCGAGGACAGCCTGCGCAGCTATCGGCTTTTCGCCGCTCGCGATCCCCGCGTACTGATCGGACTCGATCCCGAATGGACATGGGGCGCCAGAGACCTGATCGAATTGATGGCGGACAAGTGCGGGGTTTCGGCCGATCCTCGTCATACCTCCGGCCATGATGTGATTGACCCGGAGCGCACGCTGGAGGCCCTGGACGCCTTCGCCGACCGGGTCGGCGGGGCCGCGCGGCGCGGGGAAAGGGTGCTGCTCGGCACCGGCCATCCGCACCGGCTGACCGGTTTCTACGCCGAGCTCGCCCATGCCCTGTCGGCGGCGGGATGTGCCGTCCTCACACCGGCGAAGGGCCGCTGTGTCGACATATTGACCCGGTTCGGCCTACGCACGTACAACCTTGATTACGTACGGGGAGTCGCCCTCGTGCGGAAACAGGATCACGGACGAGCCGGTTGTGAGCCCGGCGCACACACGCATTCTCCGCTGCCGGTTCGTATCGCGCTGGCCGCCGCGGCGGAGGCCGGCGGGCCGCTGCCGGACCTGGTGATCGGGGACCACGGCTGGGTCTGCGGGGCAGGTCAGCTGGGGTTCGAGGCGATCGGGCTGGCCGACACGGACGATCCGGCGCTCTTCGTCGGGGAGGCGGAGGGGCGCGTGTCCGTCGTCGTTCCACTCGATGACGCTGTGCGGTCTGATTACTACCGGCCGCTTACTCGCTATGTACTCAATCGAGCGTGTCTGTCACAGTAGGCCGCGGATGGCATCCCCTCTTCCCCACTTGCATCACCCGCACCTAGTCTGGGGAGTGAGCACGCAACGACGAAGAGTCACCGGAAGGGGAAGCCGGTGGCCGTCGAGTGCGGAAGGTTCAGGTGTGTCATGGCTGCAGCTGGCGAGAGGCCTCTGAACGAGGTTCAGTTCCTGACCGTGGCGGAAGTCGCCTCGGTGATGCGCGTGTCGAAGATGACCGTGTACCGGCTGGTGCACAGCGGTCATCTGCCGGCGATCCGGGTGGGGAGGTCCTTCCGGGTGCCGGAGCAAGCGGTTCACGAGTACCTCCGCGAGAGCTATGTGGGGGTGGAGACGGCCTGACGGCGGCCCGGTGGGGCCCGTTGGGGCCTGCCGGGTCACCTCGATTACGACCTCAGCCCTCGGGCGGGTAGGCTAGCCCCTCGTAGGTCGTGTGGGCCCATGGCGCCCAGCACCGAGTGATGAGAAGTGAGCGAGGGTAGTCGTGGGCTCTGTTATCAAGAAGCGGCGCAAGCGGATGGCGAAGAAGAAGCACCGCAAGCTGCTCAAGCGCACTCGCGTTCAGCGTCGCAACAAGAAGTAAGGCGCGGCCCCGCAAGGGGCGCCCTTGCCTCTTCTGCGCGCACGCGCGTTGTGGCCCCCCACCAACGGTGGGGGGCCTCTGCCTTTTCCGGGTGCCGTTCCCGGGTCGTCGCCGTCTGCCGGACGCCGTCTGCCGGACGCCGGGCAGAGGCCGTCTGCCGGACGCCGGGCGTTCTCCTGGCCGGAAGCCGCTGTGCGTATGCCTGGGGCCGAATGGCTGGGTCTGGTCGTACGAACGGGGGTGTCGTCACTTCGTGCATCAGGCGGTCATCACAGCGCAACACCGACCGGCTAAGTTGGCCGCACACGGGGAACGCGGCAGGCTGAGGGCAGAGCTACGTCCAGGACTGGACGGGACGGGAAGAGAGGCGCTGATCTTGGGCAAGGTCGTGCTCGTGACCGGGGTGGCCCGCCGGCTGGGCGGCCGGTTCGTACGACGGATCCAGCGTGACCCGGAGGTCGATCGGGTGGTCGCGGTGGACGTGGTGCCGCCCGAGCATCATCTGGGCGGCGCCGACTTCGTCCGGGCCGACATCCGCCAGCCCACCATCGCCCGCGTGCTCGCCGAGCACGCCGTCGACACGGTCGTCCACATGGACGTGACCGGCACCCCGCTGGGCAGCGGCAGCCGGGCCACGGTCAAGGAGACGAACGTCATCGGCACCATGCAACTGCTCGGTGCCTGCCAGAAGTCCCCGTCGGTCAAGCGGCTGGTGGTGAAGTCCAGCACCAACGTCTACGGGTCGGCGCCCCGCGACCCGGCCGTCTTCACCGAGACGACCCCGCCCAAGTCCCTGCCCAGCGGGGGCTTCGCCAAGGACGCCGTCGAGGTCGAGGGGTACGTACGGGGCTTCGCGCGGCGCCGTCCGGACGTGGCGGTCTGTGTGCTGCGCTTCGCCAACATCCTCGGTCCGAACGCCGACTCGCCCCTCGCGTCGTACTTCTCGCTGCCGGTGCTGCCCACCGTCCTCGGCTACGACCCGCGGTTGCAGTTCGTGCACGAGGACGATGTGATCGAGGTGCTTCGGATCGGCTCGCACGAGCCGCAGCGCGGCACGCTCAACAGCGGCACCTTCAACGTGGCCGGAGACGGTGTGCTGCTGCTGTCGCAGTGCGCACGGCGTCTGGGCCGGCCGACCGTGCCCCTGCTGCTGCCCGCGGTCACCTGGGTCGGCTCGGCGATGCGCACCCTGGGCATGACGGACTTCTCGCCCGAGCAGATCCGGCTGCTCACCCATGGCCGGGTGGTGTCGACGGACCAGATGCGCGAGACACTGGGATACGAGCCGAAGTACACGACCGCCGAGACGTTCGCGGACTTCGCGCGCAGCCGCGGGCCCGGACTGCTGCCGCCGGAGGCCCTCGCGGAGGCCGTGGACCGGATCGCCGCACTGCCCGCCCTGGGCGGTGGCCACCCCCCGACGCAGAGCGCCAACTGAGGAGCGCATCAACGATGGCGGACGCCAAGGTCATTCCGTTCGACGACGACCGGTCCCGCGGGGCTGCCGTGCAGCGGCCGCAGCGGCGCCGGAGCACGGGGAACCGGCGCAAGGGCGAGCCCGCGGCGGTCCGGGAGGTGCAGCCGCTGCCCGGCAGCAGCCCGCCGCAGGACCCTCAGGCTCCACAGGACCCTCAGGCTCCACAGGACCGTCCGGCCCCTCAGAGTCCACAGGATCCCCTGGGTGACGTTCCTGCGGCGCATGAGGAGGAACTGCCCGACCGGCGCCAGGGCGGGGGTCTGGAGCAGCGTCTCGCCGGGGGCCTGGCCTTTCTGCGGCGCCGGCTGACGGGCGACTACGAGGTCGACGACTTCGGTTACGACGAGCAGCTCACGGACCAGGTCCTGATGTCGCTGCTGCGGCCGATGTACGAGAAGTACTTCCGGGTCGAGGTCAAGGGCATCGACAACATCCCGTCCAAGGGCGGGGCGCTGATCGTCGCCAACCACTCCGGCACGTTGCCGCTGGACGGCCTGATGATGCAGGTCGCCGTACACGACAACCACCCGGCGGACCGCCATCTGCGGCTGCTCGCGGCCGACTTGGTCTTCGTGCTGCCGGTGGTCAACGAACTGGCCCGCAAGCTCGGTCACACCCTCGCCTGTGCCGAGGACGCCGAACGGCTTCTCGCGCAGGGCGAGCTGGTCGGGGTGATGCCGGAGGGCTTCAAAGGCATCGGCAAGCCCTTCAGCGAGCGCTACAAGCTCCAGCGCTTCGGCCGGGGCGGGTTCGTCTCCACCGCGCTGCGTCAGGGGGCGCCGATCGTTCCGTGCTCGATCGTCGGGGCCGAGGAGATCTACCCGATGATCGGCAATGCGAAGACCCTGGCCCGGCTGCTGGGGTTCCCGTACTTCCCGATCACCCCGACGTTTCCGTGGCTGGGGCCGCTGGGCGCGATCCCGCTGCCGACGAAGTGGACGATCCAGTTCGGTGAGCCGATCCGGACGGACGGCTATCCGCCGGAGGCCGCCGAGGACCCGATGCTGATGTTCAACCTGACGGACCAGGTCAGGGAGCAGATCCAGCACACCCTGTACAAGCTGCTGGTGCAGCGCAGGTCGGTCTTCTTCTGACGCGGGACCCGTCCCGCCTCGGACGTGAAACGTTCTTCCGGCGGCGCGAAGGGAACTTCGGTACGACAACGGGGGCGCCTCGCAAGGGGCGCCCCCGTCGTCGTACGGGCCCTGTGTGCCCTATCTGTTCTCTTCGCCCTCGATGCCGAGGCCCGGCAGCAGGCCCGGGAGAAGCGGGGGCAGGGTCACGTTCGGTTCCGTCGACGGGCTCTTGCTCGACGACGGTGAACTGCCGGCGGAGTTCTTCGGCGGGTCCAGCAGGCCACCGGTGCTGTCGCCGAGCAGACCCTCACCGCCGCTCTGGGACGCGGACGGCTCGGGCGTGCCGCTGCCGGACCGGCTGGTGCCGGCGGAGCCGCCGGGGGTGCTGGGTGCCACGCCGCCCGTACCGTCGGAGCCGGTGGGGGTCGAACCGGAGCTCCGGTGCGTGCTGGAGCCGCCCTTGGACGGGGGCTGCGGCAGCAGCGACTGCAACGGGGCGACCTCCTGGTCTATGGCGTCGAAGACCGACGAGACCTGGCGGCTGACGTCGCCGAGCTGGACCGGCAGTCGGTCGCGCAGGGCGCCCCAGGCCGTGCGGTGGGACGCGGAGAAGGCGGAGAGGGCCTGGATGGGGGCGAGGGAGCCGTCCCGCTCGTAGGCCGCGTGCAGCAGGCGGTGACCTTCGGACGCGTCGTGCTGGACGCCGGACAGGGTGCGCCGGATCTCTCCGATGGACTCGTGGTCGAGGTGGCCGGCGCGGTCGCGCTCCATCAGCCGACGGGCCTCGTTCAGCCGGGCGGAGGCCTGGTCCAGGTAGAGCTGCCCGCGCTCGTTGTCCCCGTCGGCCATGCCGAGCCGGACGTCCTCGATGCCGCGTTTGAGGCCGTAGAGGGAGTCACCGGGCAGGGCGTCGGAACTGGCGGCGGCCACTCCTCCGAAGGAGGCCGCGGCCACACCGACGCTGAGCCCGCCCGCGGCGAGGCCCTTGGTGAGCCGGGTACGCGGGCGCAGTTTCCCCAGCGGGCGCGCCCGGTGAGCGCCCCGGGCCCGGTGGCTGCGCTGCTCGGGCACGGAAGGATCCGCCGCCTCGCCTCGCGCGCCGTCCTGGAGCATGGCCTCCATCGCGGCCACCAGCCGCGCGCGCTGGACGACCTTGACCTCGGGGTCCAGCACGGGCCCGGGCAGCTCGCCGAGGCCGGTCGCGAGGGCCAACAGGCGGGCGTACTCGGTCTGTTCCGCGGCAGCCGGGGCCGATCCGTCGGGCTGCCCGGCCGCCGTACCCCGGTCGTCGGACTGCTCCTCCAGGGCCTGGGCGAAGGCGTTCGCCCGCCGGTGTGCCGATACGTTCGCGATCACTGGCGGCACCTCCTCTCGTCATGACGGTCGACTCCCCAGGGGGTCCTGAGGGTTGCACGCGCTGACCGCATACACACGATCGTGTGATCGGAGGCGGCCAGGGGTGACCACAGGGAGCCTGTATCCCGCACAACGAGCGGCTCGGCACTTGGGTTACGGACGACGGATGATCGGACCGCGAACTCAACGCACCTGTACGGAAGGTGAGTTGGCGGTGGCGGTGTGTGTACGGCGGTGCGGCGGACACAGCCGCGGGGCGGCTCGGTGGAGGGACGGAAAGGGGGCGCGGCGGAGGGGCGGCGCGGTGGTGGGACGGCTCGGTGGGGGATGGTGCCGGGGTCGGTGTGGGGCGGCGTGGGGGACGGGGGCGGCTGGACGGGCCCGGGGTGCGGTCCCGTGGGATGCGGTCGGCGGGACTCAGCGGGCGTCTTCGGGCAGGAGCCGGGCCAGGGTGCGCACGGCCCGGTACTGGAGGGTCTTGATCGCCCCCTCGTTCTTGCCCATCACGCGCGCGGTCTCGGCGACGGAGAGGCCCTGGAGGAAGCGGAGCGTCACGCACTCCTGCTGCTGGGGGTTGAGCCGCCGTACGGCATCGAGGAGGGCGGCGTTGGAGAGGGACTCGAGGACGGAGTCCTCGGGGGAGCGCTCGACCTCGTTGGCGTCGAGCATCTCACCGGTGGTGACCTCGAGCCGGAAGCGGCTGGACTTGAAGTGGTCGGCGACGAGGTTGCGGGCGATCGTGACGAGCCAGGCGCCGAAGTCGCGCCCCTGCCAGGTGAAGGTGCCGATCCGCCGCAGGGCACGCAGAAAGGTCTCGCTGGTGAGGTCCTCGGCTGTCGCCCGGCCTCCCACCCGGTAGTAGATGTAGCGGTACACGGTGTCGCTGTACTGGTCGTACAGGCGCCCGAAAGCCTCGGCCTCGCCGGCCTGGGCGCGCTCCACGAGGTCCATCATGCGGGCGCTGTCACTGTCCGCAGCCGGGCGGCGTGCGGTGGTCGCCGGACCGGAACGACCCCGTCTGCCGCCGACGGCGGCGCTGCCGTCCGCCAGTGCGTAGCACGGGCCGACGGGCGCGGCGGTGGCGAAGGCGGGGACGGCGTACGCGGTGGGGACGAAGCCGCGCAACAGGTCGTGGACCGTCGCGCGCAGCGTAGCCAGGCCCGAGGCGTCAACCCCGACGTGTGGGTACACGGGACTCCCAGAGGCAGAGCTTCCATCACGTGCAGTACGGGACCGTTCACCCGTCGTAGCGACGGAGGGGTACCGGTTTGCGTCTGAGGAGAATAACGCTTAGTACAGGCAGCACTACACCCAGTTGCTCAAATCATCGATTACGTCGCTTCTGTAACCGGTTGACGCCCGCTCAAGTGCCGCACGATGACCGTTTGTTGCTCGAATGAGTTCGTCTTCCGTCTGGTTGCGGGGCGTGTTGTGGCCGGGTGCGCGCGAGGGGAGTGGTGGGGAGGGGTGTGGGGTAGAACGCGGCGAATGCGGGTGTCCTCCGGGGGCGAAACGGTTCGAGCGCGGCTTTGAGCGCGCTTCGCGGTCGCTTCGCCGGCGGTCGGCCCGTGATCCGTACGCGGTCCGCCGGCGGTCCACCCGTGATCCGTACGAGGGAAGGCGGGGGTGGTCACGGAGTGTGATGGCCATGCGGACGCCTCGCCCGGCGCGGGTGCCCTGTCGGGCGCGTCAGCGGCGGCGCGGTCCGGCGGTGGCGATGATCCGGCGGTGGCGATGATCCGGCCGTGACAAGTGGCAGGCCGTTGATGGCGATCGGGCGGTGGTGGCGGCCCGGCGTTGGGATTGGGCGGCGGTGGCGATGATCCGGCGGTGGCGATGATCCGGCCGTGACAGTGGCAGGCGGCTGGTGGTGATCGGGCGGTGGTGGCGGCCCGGCGCCGGCGGCGGTTTCGGCGGCGTCTCAGCGGCGGCGGCGGTGCAGGGCGATGGCCGCTGCCGTGCCGCCCGCGACCGCACCCACCCCGGCCGCTGCCGGGAGGCCGACCTTGGCGGCCTTGCGGGCCGTGCGGTAGTCACGCAGGCGCCAGTCCTGGGCGCGGGCGTGCTTGCGGAGCTTGGTGTCCGGGTTGATCGCGTAGGGGTGACCCACCAGCGACAGCATCGGGATGTCGTTGTGGGAGTCGCTGTACGCCGCGCAGCGGGGCAGGTCCAGGCCCTCCGCCGCCGCGAGCGCGCGCACCGCCTCCGCCTTGGCCGGGCCGTGCAGGGGCTCGCCCACGAGGCGGCCGGTGTAGACGCCGTCGATGGACTCCGCCACCGTGCCGAGGGCTCCGGTCAGGCCCAGCCTGCGGGCGATCACCGTGGCGATCTCCACCGGCGCCGCCGTGACCAGCCACACCCTCTGGCCCGCGTCCAGGTGTGCCTGTGCCAGCGCCCGCGTACCCGGCCAGATCCGCTCGGCCATGTACTCGTCGTAGATCTCCTCGCCGATCGACATCAGCTCGGAGACCCGGTGGCCCTTCACGATCGACAGCGCGGAGTCCCGGGCGTCCTGCATGTGCTCGGGATCCTCCACCCCGGCCAGCCGGAACCACGCCTGCTGCCAGGCGAACCTCGCCAGGTCGCGCGTCTCGAAGAACTTCCGCTTGTACAGACCGCGGCCGAAGTGGAACAGCGCGGCGCCCTGCATCACGGTGTTGTCCAGGTCGAAGAACGCCGCGGCCTTCTCATCGCCGAGGACCGGGAATTCCGGTTCCCTGGTGACGTCCTGGGCGACGGCGTCCTGCGAGGTCTTGCGCGCTGCCTCCGCCGAGGCCTCGCCTGCCAACACGCTCCGCGCCGTGGCGGAGCGCCTACGGGGAGTGAGCCATCCGAGAGCGGCCATGACGCGAGCATAGCCAGTTTGTTCGGTGGTTCCGGAGTCGAGAGGTTGGGAGGCTGTGAACTCTGTGCGACCGCGCCGTTAAAGGAGTGGGCCGGTCGGCGTGGCGGCGTGGTGGTCACCGGCGGTCGCACGTTAGGGGCGGGGGGCTCGCGCAGGGGTCTTCCGGAGTGAAAATGGCCGACATGAGTCCCATCTTTCGGCGCAACAGCACCCAGGGCCGCGACCCCCAGGACCGTCTCGTCACCCTCATCCGGAAGCCCGGCTGTCATCTGTGTGACGACGCACAGACCGTCATCGAGAAGGTCTGCGGCGAACTGGGGGTCCCCTGGGAGCGGAAGGACATCACCGAGGACGAGGAGCTGCATCGCCGGTACTGGGAGCAGATCCCGGTCGTGCTGGTCGACGGCGCCCAGCACACGTTCTGGCGTGTGAACGAAGAACGCCTGCGCAAAGCCCTGACGGCGGCCGGCTGAGCGGCCCCACCGAACTGACTGATCAGTCCAACTGAGGCGGAGAGTCGCTTAGGATCGTCGGCGATTGGTCTCGGGGGCGTGGATTGTCGAGGAGAGTGGGCGGCTTTGCCCCCAGGAGAAAAGGAACGGCTGGGTCCGTGCGCCGGTTCCCCTCCGGTGCGCCGGAGGCGCGTGACCCCGGTCACGTTGGCCGGGCAAATCGGACACCATCTTTGTGCACGCGTTCACAAAGACATAGCCTGCATTCGACGGGGCGGTCTGGGGACGTGTGACCGCCTGCAGCCCCGCGCTACCCGCAGGAGCACCGTGGCAACTGGCCGAACTCACCGACCGGCGACCCGCAGCCGAGGGATTCCCGAGGCCACCGTCGCCCGGCTTCCGCTGTACCTCCGAGCCCTGACCGCACTGTCGGAGCGCTCGGTACCCACGGTCTCCTCCGAGGAGCTGGCCGCCGCCGCGGGGGTCAACTCCGCGAAGTTGCGCAAGGACTTCTCCTACCTCGGCTCCTACGGCACCCGGGGCGTGGGCTACGACGTCGAGTATCTCGTGTACCAGATCTCCCGTGAGCTGGGCCTGACCCAGGACTGGCCGGTTGTGATCGTCGGTATCGGCAACCTCGGCGCGGCGCTGGCCAACTACGGCGGGTTCGCGTCCCGTGGCTTCCGGGTCGCCGCGCTCATCGACGCCGACCCGGCGATGGCCGGAAAGCCCGTCGCGGGCATCCCGGTCCAGCACACCGACGACCTGGAGAAGATCATCCAGGACAACGGGGTCTCCATCGGTGTCATCGCCACCCCCGCGGGCGCCGCCCAGCAGGTCTGCGACCGGCTCGTGGCCGCGGGCGTGACCTCCATCCTGAACTTCGCGCCGACCGTGCTGTCCGTGCCGGACGGCGTGGACGTGCGCAAGGTCGACCTCTCCATCGAGCTGCAGATCCTCGCCTTCCACGAGCAGCGCAAGGCCGGCGAGGAAGCCATGGAGGCCATCGCCGAAGGCCTGCCGGCCGCCGCCGCGGCCAAGGGTTCCGCCGACCAGGGGCCTGACGGGGACGTCCCCGCCGTGATGCCGGCATGAGCCTCCTCGTCGTCGGACTGAGCCACCGCAGTGCTCCTGTGAGCATCCTGGAGCGGGCCGCGCTGACCGCGGACACCCAGGCCAAGCTGCTCCAGGACACGGTCGCCGCCGAGCCGGCCACCGAGGCCGCGGTGCTCGCCACCTGCAATCGCATCGAGCTGTACGCCGACGTGGACAAGTTCCACGCGGGCGTCGCCGAGCTGTCCACCCTCCTCGCCCAGCACAGCGGGGTCGGCCTGGACGAGCTGACCCCCTACCTCTACGTGCACTACGAGGACCGGGCCGTCCACCACCTCTTCTCGGTGGCCTGCGGGCTGGACTCGATGGTCGTGGGCGAGGGCCAGATCCTCGGTCAGATCAAGGACTCCCTGGCCACCTCGCAGGAGCTGCACACCGCGGGACGGCTGCTGAACGACCTGTTCCAGCAGTCGCTGCGGGTCGGCAAGCGCGCCCACTCCGAGACCGGCATCGACCGCGCCGGGCAGTCGCTGGTGACCTTCGGCCTGGAGCAGCTCGCGGCCGGTACGCCGGTCGCGACCTGGGCCGCGGGCAAGCGCGCCCTCGTGATCGGCGCCGGTTCCATGTCCTCGCTGGCCGCCGCGACCCTCGCGCGCGCCGGGGTTGCCGAGGTCGTGATCGCCAACCGCACCCTCGAGCGCGCCGAGCGCCTCGCGCGCGTCCTGACGGAGGCCGACGACACGGACGTGGTGGCCCGTGCGGTACCGATGGAGTCGGTCCCGTACGAGCTGACACGTGCCCACGTCGCCGTGTCCTGCACCGGCGCCACCGGCCTGGTGCTGACCGCCGAGGCGGTCGCCCAGGCCCTGGAGGGACGCGTGGAGGGCCCCGTGGCTCCCTCGCTCCCGAGGCCCGCAGGAGCCGGGCCCCGCCGTACGGACGACGCGGAGTCCCCGCGTACGACCGCATCGGCCGTCGTACGCGACGGTCTCGCGCTCCTCGGCGCCGGCACCGACGACGACTGCCCGCTGGACCTGTCGGCCGTGCAGGGCACGGCCGGTTTCTCGGTGCTGGGCGAGGCGGCCGTGGCCGGGATGGACGCCGCCGAGCTGGAGCAGCACGCGGCGTGGGTGGACAAGGGCGCCGCGGAGCGCACGGCCCGCCCGGCCGGCGGTGTCGTACCGGACCCCGAGGCCGAGGCCGAGGTCATCACGGCGCTCGCCGCGACCGTGGCCACCGTCGGCCGTATCCCCGAGCGCCGCCGCCCCGAGGCGGTCGTGCCGGCTCCCCGGCCCGAGCCCGTTCTGTCGCTGCTCGACCTCGCGATGCCGCGGGACGTGGACGCGGCCGTGCACCGGCTGCCCGGCGTGCGGCTCGTCGACATCGAGTCCCTCGCCGAGGCGTCCGCGGACGCGCCCATGGCAGCCGACGTCGATCAGGTGCGGGGCATCGTCTCCGACGAGGTCGCCGCGTTCGGCGCGGCCCTGCGCGCCGCGCACATCACGCCGACCGTGGTCGCGCTGCGCTCCATGGCCGCCGACGTGGTCGCGAACGAGATCGCGCGCCTGGAGGGACGGCTGCCGGGGCTGGACGACAAGCACCGCGCGGAGATCACACAGACCGTGCGGCGTGTCGTCGACAAGCTGCTGCACGCGCCGACCGTACGGATCAAGCAGCTCGCCGCCGAGCCCGGCGGCGCCGGATACGCGGACGCGCTGCGCACCCTGTTCGATCTGGACCCCGAGACGGTCGCCTCCGTCTCCCGGGCCGACGAGAACCCCGAGAACCCCGAGAACGCCGAGAACCGAGGGCGAGCATGAGTGAGCCACGTGAGCCGAAGGGGCGCGCCCCCCGAGAAGAAGGGGCACTGAGGCTCGGTACCAGGCGCAGCAAGCTGGCCATGGCCCAGTCCGGGCTGGTCGCGGACGCCGTGCGCCGCGTGACGGGACGGCCCGTGGAGCTCGTGGAGATCACGACGTACGGCGATGTCTCGCGCGAGCACCTCGCCCAGATCGGCGGCACCGGTGTGTTCGTGACGGCGCTGCGCGACGCGCTGCTGCGCGGCGAGGTCGACTTCGCGGTGCACTCCCTGAAGGACCTGCCGACCACGCAGCCCGAGGACCTGGTGCTGGCCGCCGTGCCCGAGCGCGAGGACCCGCGGGACGTGATCGTGGCGCGGGACGCCCTGAAGTTCGCCGACCTGCCCCGCGGGGCCCGGATAGGCACCGGCGCGCCACGCCGCATGGCGCAGCTGAACGCGTACGCGCGCAGTCACGGCCTGGAGATCGAGACGGTCCCGATCCGGGGCAACGTCGACACCCGGATCGGATACGTCCGCAGTGGCGAGCTGGACGCCGTGGTCCTCGCGGCGGCCGGACTGAACCGGATGGGCCGGATCGACGAAGTGACCGACTTCCTGTCGGCCGACACGGTTTTGCCCGCCCCCGGCCAGGGGGCCCTCGCGATCGAGTGCAGGGCGGGGAACACCGCCCAAGACACTGCCCTCATCGCCGCGCTCGCCGAGCTCGACGACCCGTTCACCCGGGCCGCCGTGACCGCCGAGCGGTCCCTGCTCGCCGCCCTGGAGGCCGGTTGCAGCGCCCCTGTGGGCGCGCTGGCCGACCTTCCCCCACTCTCGGCTCCGCTCGAGCGGTGGGACCCCCAGGCCGACGAGCAGATTGTCAAGGAAATGCGCCTGCGCGGCGTCGTCGGCACGGCCGACGGCCGGACGCTGGTGCAGCTGTCCACCACCGGTCCCGTGCCCGAGACGCACGACCAGGCAATGGCGCTCGGTCGCGAACTCGCCGCCGAGATGCTCGCCAAGGGCGCGGCCGGTCTGATGGGGGAGCGAGCACATTGAGCCCCACCACCCTTCCCGCCGGCCTTGACCACGGGCACGTCACCTTCCTCGGTGCCGGACCCGGGGATCCGGGACTTCTCACACTGCGCGCCGTCGAGGCGCTGGCGAACGCGGACGTCCTCGTCGGCGAGCACGAGGTGCTCGACGTGGTACGCACGCACGCCAGAGCGGGCGTCGCCGTCCTGAACACGGGTCCGGACCCCTCTGCGGGCACGTATCCGGGCACGGGCACGGCTCAGCTCGCGGCCGTTGACGGCGAGTCAACAGCCGCTGGTGTCCCTGCGTTGAGGGATCCCGCACATCTTGTCATGGAGGCTGCGCGGGGCGGCAAGCGGGTCGTCCGTGCGGTGACCGGCGACCCCGGCCTGGACGCGTACGCCGCCGAGGAGATGCTGGCGTGCGCCGCCGCGGGCGTTCCCTTCGAGGTCGTGCCCGGTATCGCGACCGCCGTCGGCGTGCCCGCGTACGCGGGTGTGCCGCTGCGGGACGCGCAGGGCGCGGACGTACGGTTCGTGGACGCGCGGACCGCCTCGGACCGCTGCTGGACCGAGGTCGGCGCCTCCGACGGCACGGTCGTGGTCTCCACGACGTTGGACTCGGTCGCGGCCGCCGCCGGGGAGCTGGTGGCCGCGGGCCGCAAGCCGGACACGCCGCTGACGGTGACCGTCGGCGGCACGACGACCCGGCAGCGCACCTGGAGCGCGACGCTCGGCTCCATCGCGCAGACGCTCAAGCAGGCGAAGGTCCTGCCGTCCCCCGACGGCTGGCGGCCGGTCATAGCCGTGGTCGGTGAGCGTTCCGCCGCCGCCCAGCGCGACCAGCTGTCCTGGTTCGAGAACAAGCCGCTGTTCGGCTGGAGGGTTCTCGTCCCGCGGACGAAGGAGCAGGCGGCGTCGCTCTCCGACCAGCTGCGGTCGTACGGGGCCGTGCCGCACGAGGTGCCGACGATCGCCGTCGAGCCGCCGCGCACGCCCCAGCAGATGGAGCGGGCGGTCAAGGGCCTGGTGACGGGCCGCTACGAGTGGATCGCGTTCACGTCGGTCAACGCGGTGAAGGCGGTCCGGGAGAAGTTCGAGGAGTACGGCCTCGACGCGCGGGCCTTCGCGGGCATCAAGGTGGCCGCGGTCGGCGAGCAGACGGCCAAGGCGCTGGTCGCCTTCGGTGTGAAGCCGGACCTGGTGCCGAGCGGGGAGCAGTCCGCCGCCGGCCTGCTGGAGGACTGGCCCCCCTACGACCCGGTCTTCGACCCGATCGACCGGGTGTTCCTGCCGCGCGCGGACATCGCCACGGAGACCCTGGTCGCCGGCCTGATCGAACTCGGCTGGGAGGTCGACGACGTGACGGCCTACCGGACGGTCCGCGCCTCGCCTCCGCCGGCCGAGACCCGCGAGGCGATCAAGGGTGGCGGCTTCGACGCGGTCCTGTTCACGTCGTCCTCGACGGTCCGGAACCTGGTGGGCATCGCGGGCAAGCCGCACAACGTGACGGTGATCGCCTGCATCGGCCCCGCCACCGCGAAGACCGCGGAGGAGCACGGCCTGCGAGTGGATGTGATGGCCCCGGAGCCGTCGGTGCACAAGCTGGCGGAGGCCCTGGCGGACTTCGGCCTCAAGCGCCGCGCCGCCGCCCTGGAGGCCGGGGACCCGGCGACCCGCCCGAGCGAGCGGCGGCCGGGGGCGCGGCGCCGCCGGACGACTACCTGAGGTATGGCGGAGTGCTCCCTACCGGAGCACTCCGCAACGCTCATTCGTAAGTGACCCCGCTGCTTGGACGGCGTTCAGCCGTCGAACGGACCGATCTGGTTGCTGTCGGCCATGCAACACCCACGGAGGCTCCGCCGCAGTCAGCAGGGCAGTTCCGCCCTGACGACGATCGTGTGAACTCTCTCGTGCCGTACTGGTCGGCTAGCCGAGACGTCGGTGCCTGGAGACGCGTTCGGGACCGTCTGTCATCGCTCTGGCCGTGCCTTCCGCGCCCCGTGGCCGGGGCTCTGCCGCTCTGCCCCGGCCAGGACATCCGGTGGCCCCAGGCCGACAGGGCGTCGGCAAAGGCGCTCGTCAGGCAGGCGTAGCGTAGAAGTCATGACGAAGTACGGTTCCTTCCCCGGTACGCGTCCCCGTCGGCTGCGGACGACGCCTGTCATGCGGCGCATGGTCGCCGAGACCCGTCTGCACCCGGCCGACCTCATCCTCCCCGCGTTCGTGCGGGAGGGCGTCGGCGAGCCGGTGCCGCTCGCGGCCATGCCCGGTGTCGTCCAGCACACCCGGGACAGCCTGAAGAAGGCGGCGGCGGAGGCCGTCGAGGCCGGGATCTCCGGGATCATGCTCTTCGGCGTGCCTGAGGAGTCGAAGAAGGACGCGCTCGGCACCGCCGGCACGGACCCGGACGGGATTCTCCAGGTCGCCCTCCGGGATGTGCGGGCCGAGGTCGGGGACGAGCTGCTCGTCATGTCCGACCTGTGCCTGGACGAGTTCACCGACCACGGGCACTGCGGGGTGCTCGACGCGAAGGGCCGGGTCGACAACGACGCCACCCTGGAGCGGTACGCCGAGATGGCCCAGGTCCAGGCCGAAGCGGGCGCCCATGTGGTCGGGCCCAGCGGCATGATGGACGGTCAGATCGGGGTCGTCCGGGACGCCCTCGACCAGATCGGGCGGGAGGACGTCGCCGTCCTCGCCTACACCGTCAAGTACTCCTCCGCCTTCTACGGGCCCTTCCGCGAGGCCGTCGGGTCCTCGCTCCAGGGCGACCGGAAGACCTACCAGCAGGACCCCGCCAACTGGCGCGAGTCCCTGCGGGAGCTGGCCCTGGACCTGGAGGAGGGGGCCGACATGGTGATGGTCAAGCCGGCCGGGCCCTACCTCGACATCCTGGCCAGGGTCGCGGACGCGGTCGAGGTGCCCGTGGCGGCGTACCAGATCTCCGGCGAGTACTCGATGGTCGAGGCCGCCGCCGAGAAGGGCTGGGTCGACCGGGACCGGGCCATCCTGGAGACGCTGACCGGCATCAAGCGGGCCGGCGCCCGCACCATCCTGACGTACTGGGCCGTCGAGGCCGCGCGGAAGCTGCGCTAGGCCGTACGGCCTCGCGGCGCTACGGAGCGGGCCACGGGACCGGCGCTTCGGGATCGGCGCCAGGGAGCGGGGCTACGGACCGGCGCCAGGGGATCGACGGAGCGCCTCGGCGCGGAGGGCGACGGCCAGGAGGTCGGACTCCCGGCCCGGCGGGGCGATCAGCTGGAGGCCGACGGGCTCGCCTTGCTCGGTCCGCCCCGCCGGAATGCTGATGGCGGGGTGTCCCGTGATGTTGAAGGCCCATGTCAGAGCGACGCTCAGGGTGGTTCCCGGCCCCTGGTGAGGGTGCGGGGGGTTGGGCGTGGTGGGCGTGGCGAGAAGGTCGTACCCGGCGAAGAGTCCCTCCAGCGCGTGCAGCAGGGCGGTTCGGGTCTCCGTCGCGTTCGCCGCGTCCTTGCCGCTGTTCCCGCCGCCGCGCAGCGCGGTCCAGCAGGGTGCCGGGTCGGGCAGGCGCAGCGGGACGTCCCTCGGGGCGACGGCGTCCGCGTCCGCGAGATCGTCCAGGTGGGCACGGGCGGTGGCGGCGATCCGCCGGGCCGTGTCGGCGAAGCCCAGCGTGGCCGACCAGGCCGTCCGCAGCGGCCGCCGGGGAGGCGCGAGGCCGGGCAGGGTCGCGGTGCCGGCGATGGCGTCGAGGCAGGCGGCGGCGTCCTCGGCGGTGCGGGCGAGCGGGCCGGATACGTTCAGGCCGGCGCGATCGCGGGCGGGCACAAGGCCGTTCGTCGGCTTCAGGCCGATGACCCCGCACCAGGCCGCCGGGATGCGTACCGATCCGGCGCCGTCGCTTCCGGTGGCCAGGGGCACCATCCCGCAGGCCACCGCGGCGGCCGAGCCGGCCGAGGAGCCGCCGGGGCTCCAGCGCGGGTCGTAGGGGTTGAGTGTGGGGCCGCGGTCGGTGGCGCCCCAAGTCTGCCAGGCGGTACCGCGGCCCGGTGTGGCGGTGGCGCCGACGGGGACACAGCCGGCGGCCAGCAGACGGGCCGTCTGGCGGGCGCCGAGCCCCTCGGTGGCCTTGACCGCGAGCGGCACCCCGGCCAGCGGAAGCCGCTCGCCGGCCCGGACCCGGCGGTCGACGCCGGCGGCGTGGGCCACGGCCCGCTCGGGCCAGAGCTCGGTGAACGCCCGCACCGCGCCGTCGAGACGGGCGATGTGCTCCAGGGCCGCGTGCGCCGTCTCGCGGGCCGACACCTCCCCGGCCAGAACCCGTGCGGCGATCCGCCGGGCGGACAGCCGGGTGTACTCCTCGCGTTCCGCCGTCGTCCTCCCCTCGCGCCCGTGTGTGTGCCTCAGTACATCAGGGCCGCCTCCCCGTTGGAGAGCCAGTACGTCACCGTCACGGCGTCGTCGACACGGACGCCCCGCGCCGGGAGGGACGGGTGGGCGGCGGGGCCCGCGGGGAGGGTGAGAGTGAGGGTGCGTGCCGTGCGGGCGTGCGCCGCGCCGCCGTCCGCCGACGACAGGAGCACACCCGCGTAGGCGGACTCCCCGGGGGAGAGGGTGAGGGCGGTGCGCGGTTTGGTCTCCTCGGCGGGCCGCACGACGGAGGGCCCCTCGCCGAAGCGGACCCTCGGGTAGCCGGTGAGGGCGCAGTTCGCGGTCCCCGTGTTGGTCAGCCGCAGCAGCAGGTGGTTCACGGGGCGGCTCACCTCCGTCGCCGTCGTTCTCGTACGGCTGCCCGAGCAGGGGGCGGCCGCGGGCGCCGCCGTGTGCCGGGGGGAGGCGGAGGACGCTGCCGTCGAGGGCCCCTCGTCCCGTACGCCCTCGCCGTTCCGGCAGGCCGTGAGCGCGAGCGCGGCGAGCGCGACCGTGGTGGCGGCGAGCAGACGGGTACGGACGGCGGTGACAGCGGTCATGGGACGGTCCTTCGACATGCGGAGCTGGGGGGTGCCGCCGCTCGACCGGTGGGCGGGAGCGGACGTCTCGATGGTCACAGCTTGAACGGAACGCCGCCCCGGGCGCCACATCCACCGCCGTTTTCGGGACGCCGGGATCGGGGGACGGTGGCTGAGCTGGGCAGACGCCGTCCCCCGGGAACGGTCTCCGGGACGCGGACGACGGTTCGCGCGATCTCCCGAGGCCGAAGTGGGCACGTCCAACTCGCCTCGGAAGTTACGGTGTTGACCACCGGTTGCTCGTTGATTGACCGACTCCTTACGCCGACCTTCAGGGAGAGTCCCATGCCCGGCGATGCCCTCAGCCGCGACCCGGCCGAGCTGAGAAAGCGGATCGACACCACCAAGGCCCACCCGGCGCGTGTCTACGACGTCTTCCTCGGCGGCAAGGACAACTACCCGGTCGACCGGGAGGCCGCCGCCGCCGCGCTCGCCGCCAACCCGCGCGGATACCTCGACGTCCGGCACAACCGCGACTTCCTGCGCCGCGCGGTGACCCGGCTGGCCCACGAGGACGGCATCCGCCAGTTCCTCGACATCGGCACCGGCCTGCCGACCGCGGAGAACGTCCACCAGATCGCCCAGCGGATCACCCCCGCCTCACGCGTGGTCTACGTCGACAACGACCCCGTGGTCCTCGCCCACGCCCGGGCCCTGCTCACCAGCGGCCCCGAGGGACGTACGGACTACATCGACGCCGACCTCAAGGACCCCGCGCAGATCCTCGAACAGGCCGCCAGGACACTCGACTTCGCCGAGCCGGTCGCCCTCGTGCTGGTGGCTGTCCTGCACTTCGTCGAGGACGAGGAGGCGTACCCGATCGTGCGCGAACTGGTGGAGGCGCTGCCCGCCGGCAGCCGGGTCGTGCTCTCCCACCTCACCGAGGACCTCAACCCCCACAACATCCGCGCCGTCCAGCGCACCTACACCGAGCGCGGCTTCACCTTCGTGCTGCGCTCCCAGGACGAGGTCGCCCGGTTCTTCACCGGGACCCCGGGCCTGACGCTCGACGAGCCGGGGGTCGTCCCGGTCCACCACTGGCACCAGGACGGCGCGGCGCCCGCCCCGGAGAGGGTGGACCCGGCCCGTATCGCCGGCCTCGACGACATCGAGAAGGTCCGCTACCACGACATCAACGACGTCACCGACGCCGACATCAACGTGTACGCGGCCACCGGCAGGAAGGCGTAGCCCACGGCCACCGTTCACCTGGTTCCGGAGGCCGTGACCGGCCTCCGGGCGTCAGCCCTTCGTGCCGAACCACAGCTCGGCCAGCGCGTCGAGCCGGGGCTCGGGCGGTACCGGCAGCTCACGCAGATAGAAGGGCAGATCGCTGTACACGTGCAGCAGCGTGTACGCGAGGAGCTGGTCCGGGTCGTGCGGGGCGCGCCCGTAGGCCTCGTAGAAGCGCCGCAACTGGCGCGGGTCGCCGCGGGTGACGAACAGGCCGACGCTCGCGAAGTCGTAGGCCGGGTCGCCGATCATCGCCGGTTCGAAGTCGAACAGACCGGTCAGACGGCGGCCGCCCCGCATGTCGATGGTCAGATGCTCCAGCATGAACTCGGTGTGCAGCAGCGCGAGTTCGGTGGAGGCGGGCAGAGGCACCGAGTCCAGGAAGCCGGTGATGCGGCCGAGCCAGGGCTCGGTGACACCGGTGCCACGGTGTCTTTCGAGCACGCACGCGCGCTGGCGGCGCAGGAACGAGGACCATTCCGAGGGGCCCACGATGTCCGTCAGCGGCTTCCACGCCATCGCGTGCAGCGCCGCCAGCGCCTCGGCCGACTCGGTCACGATCCGGTCCTGGTCGGCCGGCGTGAGCATCGGCCAGGCCTCGGCGACGCTCCTGCCGGGCAGCCGGGACATCAGCACGAACCGCCAGCCGTTCACATACTCGTCGGTGGCGATCAATCGGGGCGTCGGCAAGGGCAGTTGGCCCCACAGATGGCTCAGCACCCGTGCCTCGCGTATGGCCTCGGCCGTCCTGATCCGCGGATACAGCTTCAGCACCATGTCGCCGCCGAGTGCGTACACCGGCAGGGTTCCGTCGTCGAAGCGCCGCAGCGCAAGCCCTACCAGACCCATTTGATCGCACAGGTCCAGGGCCGCCGGACGCAGCACCGTCTCGTCCGAGACGATCGCTTCCAGCTCCTCGTACGTGTCCACGGTGGGCAGCATGCGCCGCATGCTAGGCCCCGCCGGGGCCGTCCGCAGGACGAAACGGGATTTCCGCGCCGGCGCTCTCGTCCGGGCCCACAGCACCGAGCTGTGGGCCGGCTCCACCGCAGGGACGGGCGACGGTCAGTCCCACCAGAAGGACCACACCCGCTGTCCCAGGACCTCGTGCTCGGCGTACTCCCGCAGGGTCTCGCGGTACCCCTGCGTGATGTTGTCCGGACAGAAGGCGAAGTGCTCGGCGGCCACAGCCTCGGCTTCGGCCTGGGTGGTGGGCGGCGCCGCGACCGACAGGAACAGCCGGTCGTAGGTGAGGGCGACGACCCGTATGCCGAAGCGGTCCTCCCAGGAGCGGAGCACGGCGCAGAGGACGGCCGTGTCGTTCTCGTAGTTGACCGGGCCGGTCCAGCCGATGGCGGCGGGGAGGTCGGCGGAACGGCGGGCCGGGACCAGGGCGAGGCGCGGCTCCTTGAACCAGGAGCCGTCGTCCAGAAGACGGTCGGCGACCTCGGCGGCGCGGCTGTCGGGGTCGGCCTCCAGCCGGGGCGCCTCGGCGAGGCCGGGCCAGTCGGGGCCGTGGGGCGCGAGCGTCTCGGCGAGGTCGTCGTCCTCGTCCTCGTCGGGTGCGTCGGCCACGTACTCGTCCCAGAGCTCGGCCAGCACCTCCTCGGCGTCGTGATCGCCGGGATACGACATGCTGCCGGGCGTCAGAAGCCACTCCTGCGGCGCGCCCCCCTCCCCGCCGACGTCGACGAGCACCGGAAGCAGCCCCACCCGCGCGCCGGGCGCGCCCAGCCGCGCCCAGTTCCCGGAGGACGCGGGGCGCCCGGCATGCCACAGCAGCGGCTCGTGCCACGGACCCTCGTCCGTCGCGTCGATCAGGCTCCCCGGGGGGAGTTCGAGCCCGAGCGCGCGCCCGCTCGGATCTGCCGCCAACTTGGGCAGCGGATTGGGAAGTGTCGCCATGGCAGTGACTGTAGGGCCAGTCACTGACAACGCCCTTAGCGGGCCGCGTACTCGGTGAACGCGGCCCAGGCCTCCGGCGAGACGGTGAAGGTGGGGCCGATGGGGTTCTTGGAGTCGCGGACGTGGACGGTGTGGGGGCAGGTGGCGACTTCGAGGCACTGGCCGCCTTCGTCACCGCTGTAGCTGGACTTGCGCCACGTATAGGCGACTTCGAGACATTCGCCGCCTTCGCTGCCGCTGTAGGACGACTTGAACCACTGAAGTGCGGTGCTCATTGCTCTCCTAGCAGACGGTCCAGCAGGCGCTTCGACTCCTGGGGGGTAAAGCTTCCTGGAGTTCATGCTGGACCAACTCCCCAGACGTGCCCGTACGCGACCCCGAACGAACCCGTACAAATAATTTGTACGGGCTCACTCGGTGATCCACGCTAGTCACTCTCCGCAACACTCGTCTCGTGAACGAAACGATTCAACTCCCGCCGTTGCGCGAGAGGTTCTTCCGGCGCGAGCGCCGAGCCGTCCCCGCCGCCCGGCGGTTCGCCCGGGAGACGCTGGCCGGCTGGGGCCTGGCGGAAGCAGGCCGCGGCGACGACGTGCTGCTGTGCGTGAGCGAGCTGGCGACCAACGCGCTGGTGCACGGGGTGCCGCCCGGCCGCCAGTTCCGGGTGTTCCTGCGGTACGACGGTGCCGTGCTGCGCGTCGAGGTGCACGACAGCGGTGGCGGTGAGCCGCGTATCCCGGAGCAGGCGGACGAGGGCGGGCGCGGTCTGCTGCTGGTCGCCGCGCTCGCCGACAAGTGGGGTGTCGACGAGCGGGACCCCGGCAAGGTGGTGTGGTGCGAGTTCGCCACCGCACCACCCGGAGGCGTCACCAGGTGAGGGCGTCGGCCGCGCTGGACTGCCAGTACGTCGCGGTCAGCTTGCTGTCGTAGTACACGCCCTTGGCCGGCAGCGTCACGGTGGCCGTGGGGCCTGCGTCGCTGCGCGGGGTGCGTCCCTGGAAGATGACGCTCAGACTGTGGCCGGTGGTTCCGTTCTCTCCGCTGCCGTCGGCGGCGGAGAGGCGCACGCCCGCGTAGCCCGACTCGCCGGGGGCGAGCGTGACCACGGCTTGCGGCCGGCTCTCCTCGAACGCCCCGGGCGCCCACTGCATCTCGTCGAACCGCAGATAGGGGAAGTACGTCAGGTCGCACGGCCGGGAGCCGGTGTTCTTGACGGTGAGCAGCATGTGGTTCAGGGGGCGGGACACCTGCTGGGCGGTGACCCGGGTGTTGGCGCCGTTGCAGAGGACGGGAGTCGAGGACGTCGCCCCATGGCCCGAACCGGAGCCGGAGGCGCGGCCCGTGGACATGCCGGTGCCCTTGCCGGCCGTCGTGCCGGTGTGGGACGCCGTGTCCGTGCCCTGCGCGGCCGACGAGCCGGAGCGGGAGTCGGAGGCGGTATGCGAGGCCTGGGCGCTCTGTGCGGCGGGCGCCGACGCCCCCTCGTCCTGCGTGCCCGTGCCGCTCTGGCACGCCGTGAGGGACAGGGCCGCGAGGGCGACGGTGGTGGTGAGCAGCCCGGTGCGGGAGCGGGCGGTGCGGAAGGTGCGCATGAAGGGAAACCTCTTCGCGGATCCGGTCGGTGCGTGCCGCCGGGCCGGTCGGCGGGGCGGCGTGCTTGGATGGCAAGGAGCCTGCGGGGTGATCCGTCCCAGCCGCCACGACCGGCGCACCTTCAGGGACGCTGGGACGCCCGCACTGCTCTGAGCTGGGGAAACGTGCTGTTCCTGGGACGCGCGCAGGGACACGGGGGGTGGAGGAACGGTGTCGGGGGCGGATGCGGCAGGCGCGTTCGGGCAGTTGCTGAGGGAACTGAAGGAGCGGTCCGGGCTGAGCTACGGAACGCTGGCCAGGCGGCTCCACTTGAGTACGTCGACGCTGCACCGGTACTGCACCGGGGACGTCGTACCGACGGACTACGCGCCCGTGGAGCGGCTGGCCCGGCTCTGCAAGGCGTCACCCGAGGAACTGGTCGAGCTGCACCGGCGATGGGTGCTGGCCGACGCGGTGCGGGAGAGGAAGGGCAAGGCGGCCGCCGTACGGCCTGGTGACACGGAAGGATCGGAGCCCGGCGGCAGGACGGAACCGGAGTCCGGTGGCACCGGGGAGCCGGAGCCCGGTCCGGAGACCGTCTCTGTGGGGGCGAGCGCCCCGGCAACTCCCGGCGGCCGTCGGCGCGTCCGATCCGCGGTGCTCGTCCCGGTCGGCGCACTCGCGGTGCTGGGCGCCGCCGTACTGGCGTGGGCCCCCTCCTTCGGCCTCGGAGGGGACCACGCCAAGAGCCCCACGGGGGCGTCGTCCGGCGTGCGGCGAACCGTGGACGGGGGCGGCACGGCACGCCCCGCGGGCCCCTCGCCGTCGCGGTCCGGTCAGGGCGCGGGCGAGAAGGCCGACGGGAAGCGGGACCCGGGGCCGAGCGCCGGGCCCGGGGCCCCGAGCACCGGTCCGGCCACGTCCCCGGCCGCCGTCCCCGCCGTACCGCTGACGGTCAACACCCGTCCGTACGCCTTTGAGGACCCGTGCAGCCAGCACTACCTGATCGACCGGGCGCCGCAGCGGGTACCGCCGCCGCCCGCCGAACAGGACGCACCGGGCTGGGTGTCGGCGCTCGGCGCGGTGTCGTCCGGGGAGCAGTACGTGGTGCTCACGGTGCAGGGCACCGGCGCGTCGACCGTGGTCCTGGAGGACCTGAGGGTCCGGGTGATCTCGTCCGACACACCCCTGGCCTGGAGCGACTACGCCATGGGCGTGGGCTGCGGCGGCGGTGTGGAGACCAACGGGTTCGACGTCGACCTGGACGCGGGGCGCCCGTCGGCGGCGCCCGCCCAGGGACAGCGCGACTTCCCGTTCAAGGTGAGTGAGTCCGACCCGGAGGTCTTCCAGGTCCGGGCCCGAACCGCCGCGCACGATGTGCGCTGGTACCTGGAACTGGAGTGGTCCAGCGGCGCGCGGCACGGCACCGTGCGGATCGACGACCACGGCAGGCCGTTCCGGACGAGCGGAAACACGGGGCGGCCGGGCTATGACTTCCCGCTCGGCGGCGCGGAGTGGATCACCCGGCCGGTCGCCTGACGCGCGAGAGCCCCGCACCCCGGGAACCGGCCCGGGGTGCGGGGCTCTTCGCGACGGTGGCGCGGCGTCAGAGCCGCTCAGGCGTCCTGATGCCCAGCAGGGCCATGCCCTCGTGCAGCGTGCGGGCCGTGACGTCGCACAGGAAGAGGCGGTTCTCGACCTGCTCGGGGGTCTCGGCCTTCAGGACCGGGCACTTGTCGTAGAACGACGTGTACAGGGACGCAAGCTGGTACAGGTACGCGGCCAGCTTGTGCGGGGCGTACTCCGCCGCCGCCTCCGCGACCGTCTCCGCGAACTGGTCCGCGTGCAGGCCCAGGGCGCGTTCGGCGTCGGTCAGTTCCAGCTCGGGGTGCGCGGCCGGGCGCACCTCGCCGGCCTTGCGCAGGATCGACTGGATACGGGCGTACGCGTACTGGAGGTACACGGACGTGTCGCCGTTCAGCGACACCATCTGGTCCAGGTCGAACTTGTAGTCGCGGTTCGCCGACGTCGACAGGTCCGCGTACTTCACCGCGCCGACGCCCACCTGGGCGCCGCGCTCGGCGATCTCCTCCTCGGACAGGTCCTGTGCCTTCTCCCGTACGACGGCGGAGGCGCGGTCGATCGCCTCGTCGAGGAGGTCGACCAGCCGGACCGTCTCGCCCTCACGGGTCTTGAACGGCTTGCCGTCCTTGCCGAGGACCGTGCCGAAGGCGAGCTGGTACGCCGTCACGTCGTCGTTCAGCCAGCCGGCCCGCCGCGCGGTCTCGAAGACCATCTTGAAGTGCAGCGACTGGCGGGCGTCCACGACGTAGATGATCGAGTTCGCCTTGAGGTTGAAGACACGGTCGCGGATCGCGGAGAGGTCCGTGGCCGCGTAGCCGAAGCCGCCGTCGGACTTCTGCACGATCAGCGGGACCGGGTTGCCGTCCGGGCCCTTGACGTCGTCGAAGAAGACGCACAGGGCGCCCTCGGAGCGGACCGCGACGCCGGACTCCTCCAGCAGCCGGCACGTCTCCTGGAGCATGTCGTTGTAGCCCGACTCGCCGACGATGTCGGGGTCCCGGATCTCCATGTCCAGCTTCTCGAAGACGGAGAAGAAGTAGATCTTCGACTCGTCCACGAACTTCTGCCAGATGCCGAGGGTGTGCGGGTCGCCGGCCTGGAGGTCGACCACCCGGCGCCGAGCGCGCGTCTTGAACTCCTCGTCGGAGTCGAAGAGCTTGCGCGCGGCCTTGTAGAGGCGGTCGAGGTTCGACATCGCCTCCTCGCCCGTGACCTCGGCGGCCTTGTGGTCCAGCTCGTGCGGGTGCTCGTCCAGATACTGGATGAGCATGCCGAACTGGGTGCCCCAGTCGCCGATGTGGTGGCGGCGGATCACCTTCTCGCCGGTGAACTCCAGCAGCTTGACCACGGAGTCGCCGATCACCGCGGAGCGCAGATGGCCGACGTGCATCTCCTTCGCCACGTTCGGCTGGGCGTAGTCGATGACCGTGGTGCCCGGGTTCTCCGCGTACGGCACGCCGAGGCGGCCCTCGGGGTCGGCGGCGCGGGCGGCGAGGTTCTCGGTGATCGCCTTGTCGGTGACCGTGATGTTGAGAAAGCCGGGTCCGGAGACCTCGACGTCCTTGATCACGTCACCGGTGACGACATGGGAGACGACCTGGGTCGCCAGCTCCCGCGGGTTCGCCTTCGCCTTCTTCGCGAGCGCCAGGATCCCGTTGGCCTGGAAGTCCGCCCGGTCGCTTCGTCGCAGCAGCGGGTCCGCGGCGGCGGCCTCCGGCAGGGTGGCCGAGAGGGCGTTCGCGAGGTGCTGGTGGACGGAGGCGGTGAGGGACGTGACCGAGGCCATGAGGTGGGTGCCGTTCTCCTCGTGCGTGCGGATGGATGTGGCCAGTATCCCATGGGGGTAAAGCGGTTTTTCCGGGTGCGGCCGCGCGTGAGCGGCGCGGCGTGGGCGGTGACGCGCGGGTAAGAGCTTGAAAAGCGGTTTTCGTGGATGCGGTTTCGGCAGGGACAATGGATCGGACAGCCGTGTGACCGCGCGGCTGATCCTGAGGAACCCCCAGAAAAAGAGGACGTGCCGATCGTGGCTCAGAGCACCGAGACCACCGACTGGGTCTCCCGTTTCGCGGATGAGGTCATCGAGGAGTCGGAGCGCCGGGCCCCGGGCAAACCGGTCGTCGTCGCGTCCGGGCTCTCCCCCTCCGGGCCCATCCACCTGGGCAACCTGCGCGAGGTCATGACGCCCCACCTCGTCGCCGACGAGATCCGGCGGCGCGGGTACACGGTGCGCCACGTGCTGTCCTGGGACGACTACGACCGGTACCGCAAGGTCCCCTTCGGTGTGCCGGGCGTCGACGAGTCCTGGGCCGAGCACATCGGCAAGCCGCTGACCTCCGTGCCCGCCCCGAAGGGCTCCGCGTACCCGAACTGGGCGGAGCACTTCAAGGCCGCGATGATCGAGTCGCTGGCCGAGCTGGGCGTCGAGTACGACGGCATCAGCCAGACGGAGCAGTACACCTCCGGCGTCTACCGCGAGCAGGTCCTGTTCGCGATGAAGCACCGCGGGGAGATCGACGCGGTCCTCGCCCAGTACCGGACCAAGCCGAAGGCCGCCGGGAAGAAGCAGCAGAACAAGCCCGTCGACGAGGCCGAGCTGGAGGCCGAGGAGGGCTCCGGCGCCGCCGCCGAGGACGACGGCAGCTCCGGCTCCGCGGGGTACTACCCGTACAAGCCCTACTGCGGTCGGTGCGGCAAGGACTTCACCACCGTCACCGCGTACGACGACGACACCACCGAGATGACGTACTCGTGCTCGGCCTGCGGGTTCTTTGAGACGGTGCGGCTGAGTGAGTTCAACCGCGGCAAGCTGGTCTGGAAGGTCGACTGGCCGATGCGCTGGGCCTACGAGGGTGTGGTCTTCGAGCCCTCCGGCGTCGACCACTCCTCCCCGGGCTCCAGCTTCCAGGTCGGCGGGCAGATCGTCGGGATCTTCGGCGGCAAGCAGCCCATCGGCCCGATGTACGCCTTCGTGGGCATCAGCGGCATGGCCAAGATGTCCAGCAGCAAGGGCGGGGTTCCGACCCCGGCCGACGCGCTCCAGATCATGGAGCCGCAGCTGCTGCGCTGGCTCTACGCCCGCCGCAGGCCCAACCAGTCCTTCAAGATCGCCTTCGACCAGGAGATCCAGCGGCTCTACGACGAGTGGGACAAGCTGGCGGGCAAGGTCGCCGACGGGTCGGCCCTGCCGGGCGACGTGGCCGCGTACACCCGGGCCGTCGGCACCGCCGCCGCCGAGCTGCCGAGCACCCCGCGCCCGCTGCCCTACCGGACCCTCGCGTCCGTCGCCGACATCACCGCCGGCCACCAGGACCAGGCGGTGCGGATCCTGTCCGACCTCGACCCGGCCAACCCGCTCGCCTCGCTCGACGAGGTCCGGCCGCGGTACGACCGGGCCGAGGCCTGGATCAACACCCAGGTCCCGGCGGACCAGCGCACCATCGTGCGCGACGAGCCGGACGCCGAGCTGCTGAAGTCCCTCGACGAGCAGGCGCAGCAGTCGCTGCGGCTGCTGCTGGACGGCCTGGAGGAGAACTGGTCGCTGGACGGGCTCACCCACCTGGTCTACGGAGTGCCCAAGGTCCAGGCCGGGTTCTCCGCGGACGCGACCCCCAAGGAGCTGCCCCCGGAGATCAAGACCGCCCAGCGGTCGTTCTTCGCGCTCCTCTACCACCTGCTCGTCGGCCGTGACACCGGCCCGCGTCTGCCCACCCTGCTGCTCGCGGTGGGGCAGGACCGGGTGCGGAGGCTGCTCGGCGAGTAGTTCCGCGCACGCGAGCGAGTAGTTCCGCGCACGCGAGCTAGGAGTCCGCGCACACGAAGGGGGCGCCCGGTGACCACCGGGCGCCCCCTTCGTGTGCGGTCGCCGCCGGGCCGTCTACGCGATGTGGTCCTCCTCCAGTTCCGCCGTGTGGCGGTTGGTGAACCGGTTGACCATGCGCTTGGCATCCTCCGCGGGGAGGGTGATGCGGAACTCGGCCTCGACGTTGTCGCTGAACTCGCGCGGGGTCGGGTAGCTGCCGTTGATCGACTGCTTGAAGACCTGGTAGTACGACTCCTCGTCCGGCTCCGGGGTTCCCCCGCCCTCCCCCAGCTCACGGGTGCGGTTGCCGGTGACCGGGATGGGGAAGCTGCCGGTCTCCTCCGAAGAGGGCCCCTGGGACTGCTCCGGGACGGGGGCCTGGTACTGCTGCGGCTGGTCCGGGTACGGGGCCTGGTACTGCTGCGGCTGCTGCTCCTCGTACCACTGCCAGTGCTCTTCCTCGGGCTCGTAGGAAGGCTCCGGTTCGAACGAGGGGTCATAGCCGCCGTGGTATTCCGCCTGCGAGGGGGTGGTGAACCAAGGGCTCTGCTCGGGGTCCGGCTCGGGGACCGGCTGCCCGGGGTTCCGGTTGCCCTCGAGCTGGGGGCGCTGCTCGCCGGCGGGCGCCCGTCCCGGTGCCTGGGCGGCACCGGCGGCGGCAGTGCCGGCGGCCGCCTGGAGCGGCGGCGCCGGGGGTATCAGCGCCGGTTCTATGCCCGCCGCCGCGAGCCCCGCCCCGGCCGTCTGGGCCAGCGGTACGCCATAGCGGGCGAGCCGCAGCGGCATCAGCGACTCCACCGGGGCCTTGCGGCGCCAGGCTCGACCGAAGCGGGAGCGCAGGCGGGCCTGGTAGACGAGACGTTCCTGCTCCAGCTTGATGACCTGGTCGTAGGACCGCAGTTCCCACAGCTTCATCCGGCGCCACAGCAGGAACGTGGGAACCGGGGAGAGCAGCCAGCGGGTCAGCCGCACGCCCTCCATGTGCTTGTCCGCCGTGATGTCCGCGATCCGGCCGATCGCGTGGCGCGCCGCCTCGACCGCGACCACGAACAGGATCGGGATCACCGCGTGCATGCCCACGCCCAGCGGGTCCGGCCAGGCCGCCGCGCCGTTGAACGCGATCGTCGCCGCCGTCAGCAGCCACGCCGTCTGGCGCAGCAGCGGGAAGGGGATGCGGATCCAGGTCAGCAACAGGTCCAGGGCCAGCAGGACACAGATGCCCGCGTCGATACCGACCGGGAAGACATAACTGAAGTTCCCGAAGCCCTTCTTGAGGGCCAGCGCACGGACGGCCGCGTACGAGCCCGCGAAGCCGATCCCGGCGATGATGACGGCACCGCTGACGACCACGCCGATCAGAACCCGGTGCATCCGTGTCAGCTGCAGTGGCCCGGCCACTGTATTCCCCTCCCGTTGCGTGTTGTTGCGCGCAACAGGGTGGCACACGCCCGCGGCGCTCGGGCGGCCGGTGTGGCGGTAGCCCGGTCCGCACGGGACCGGGCTACCGCGACATCCCTGGTGGCGCGGGCAGTTGCGGCGCCGTCCGGGTCAGCTCTTCTTCGAGGCCGACGCGGATGGGGAGGCGCTCTTCGACGGGCTCGCGGACGCGCTCTTCGACGGCGAGGGGCTCTTCGAGGCGCCCTGCGCCGGGGACGAGCCCGACCTCGCACCGTCGTGGTTCGCCGCCGCCACCGAGGACACGGCCTCCTTGACGGCCTTCTCCGCCGCCTTCGCCAGGTCGTCGGCGTCCGGGGTCTTGTCACCGGCCAGTCCGGCGCCGTTGTAGTCGACGGTGATGACGACGTTCTCCACCCGCGCCACGATCGTCTCCTGCCTGAAGGCGCCTTCCTTCTTCGTCAGGTCGTAGCGCACCGCCGTCGCCTGGTCGCCCGCCCCGGCGACCGGCGCCGACTTGGTGTTCTTCGCGCCGTCCACGGACTGCGCGTCCTGCACCTGCCGGCCGTAGTACTCCTCGGCGAGCTTGTTGCCCGTGCCGCGTGCGGCGTCCGACGCGAAGCGCAGCAGGGAGACGTTCAGCCAGCGGAACTGGGAGCCCTTGACGCCGTTGTTCTGGAGGCTGCTCCACGAGCAGCTCGAACGCGTCCCCGCGGCATCCGACGTGCCCTGCTTGCCGGACTTGACCCCCTTGGGCACAAGGTCGCCCAGGGTCTTGTCGGACAGCACGGCACACGGCTTCGGCAACGTGGTGTACGCGGCGGGCTGCACCGCGTTCCCCGAGGCGCTCTGCGAGGGCTTGGCGTCGGCGGTGTGCTGCTCCTGCGCCTGCGGCTTGGCGTCGCCGCCCGAGCCGGAACCGGAGTCCGAGGAGCAGCCGGCGGCGACGAGCACCGCCGGAACGGCCGCCGCGCAGACGAGGAGGCGGCGCAGGCGTGCGCCCGTCCCACTGCCGCCCTGAACGTTCTGAACGCGCTGAACGCCCTCATCGTGCTGCTCTCTCCCCCGCTGCCTGAACGGTGTGGGAGGTACCCCCATGTCTCGCTGTGCAGGTCGGTGCATGGTTCCTTCACTCAATGACGCTCGTGGTTCGTGCGGTCGGATCGGGTCCGAGGGGCCACGGTACGCGGTGGGGACGCATGCGGTGCGGGATTCGGTTCCCCCGCGGGGGCGGGCGACGGGGGTGCCTCAGCCGAGGGAACCGGCCAGCTGCTGGGCCAGTTTCCGGGCCTTGTCCTGCATGTCCTCGCTGCTCGGGGCGATTCCGGCAGCGGCCGGCTGCTCGTCGTACTCGATGGTGACGATGACGTTGGACGTGCGGAACACCACAGTCACCGTGCGCTGCTGGGAGGTGCTGAGCTGGTCGTCGAGGAACGCCTCGTCGCCGAGGTTGTCGAGCGTGCGGGGCTGGAGATCGGCCTCGGTCTCGTCGGCGGACGGGCTCCCGGAGACGGGCGCGGAGGCGGAGGGGGGCCCACCGGCGTGCGGGCTGCTGCCGCCGCTCGGGGAGGCGGAAGGAGAGCCGGAAGCGGAAGCGGACGCGGAGCCGGAGGCTGAACCGGAAGCGGAACCGGAGCCAGAGGCGGGAGCGGAACCAGAGGCCGAACCGGAAGCGGAACCGGCCTCAGGGAGCCCTGCGGCCCGCTGCTTGGAGTCGTAGACCTCATGGGCGCGGTCGTCGTCGCTGACCGTGTTGTCGTACGACACCACCCGCTCGAAGTCGACGAACAGATGGTCCGTGGCGGTCGCCGACTCCGACTTCCAGCGGCAGCCGGAGCGGCGGTCGTTGTTGTACGTCAGCGCGGCGTCGCCCTGGTAGGCGTTGTCACGCTGCCCCTGGTCCGCTATCTGCCGGATGCCCGGCAGCAGCGAGTCGAGGGTGTTGTGGCTCACCGCGCCGCAGGCGTCGGAGAGGGAGCGGTACTTGCCGGGCTGGGCGGCGGTGGCGCTCGCGGTGGAGTCGCCCGCCTTGGAGTCCTTCGCCGCGCCACCGCTCCCGGAGCCCGAGGTGCAGGCGCTCAGCAGGGCCGCGAGGAGCACGGCGGCGCCCGGTACGTACGCCTTCCGCTGCACGGTGAGGGTCCTCTCGACGGTTCCGTGGGCGTGCGGGGCCCCTGGTTAATCGGTTGCCGCCCTCGGCGGCTCCCTGGAGACAATGTCTATCGCACGCGCTGCCGTGGACGCCGGTCCGTTGTCCCATACGTCGACCTTGGCGCCGGTTTTGCGATCAGAGACTTATGTTCAAATCCGGGGGAAAGAGGCTGATATGTCGTATGTAGAGGTGCCGGGCGCCAAGGTCCCGATCCGTATGTGGACGGATCCGGCGACGGTCGAGGACGCCGCGATGCAGCAGCTGCGGAACGTGGCGACGCTGCCGTGGATCGAGGGCCTCGCGGTGATGCCGGACGTCCACTTCGGCAAGGGCGCGACGGTCGGCTCGGTGATCGCGATGCGGGACGCGGTGTGCCCGGCGGCGGTGGGCGTGGACATCGGCTGCGGCATGTCGGCGGTGAAGACGTCCCTGACGGTGAACGACCTCCCCGGTGACCTCACCCGTCTGCGCTCGAAGATCGAGCAGGCGATCCCGGTGGGACGCGGTATGCACGACGACGCCGTGGACCCGTGGCGCCTCCACGGACTGGCCACCGCCGGGTGGGACGACTTCTGGGGGCGGTTCGACGGGGTGGCGGAGGCGGTCAGATTCCGCGAGGAGCGCGCCACCAGGCAGATGGGGACCCTGGGCAGCGGAAACCACATGATCGAGCTCTGCCTCGACGAGGCGGGGTCGGTCTGGCTGATGCTGCACTCCGGGTCCCGGAACATCGGCAAGGAGCTGGCCGAACACCACATCGGCGTGGCCCAGAGGCTTCCGCACAACCAGGGGCTGGTCGACCGCGACCTCGCCGTCTTCGTGGCGGACACCCCCCAGATGGCGGCCTACCGGAACGACCTGTACTGGGCTCAGGAGTACGCCCGGTACAACCGCATGATCATGATGGCGCTCCTGAAGGACGTGGTCCGCAAGGAGTTCAAGAAGGCGAGGCCGGCCTTCGAGCCGGAGATCTCCTGCCATCACAACTACGTTGCCGAGGAGCGGTACGAGGGCATGGATCTGCTGGTGACCCGCAAGGGCGCCATCCGTGCGGGGGCCGGCGACTTCGGGATCATCCCCGGCTCCATGGGCACCAGCTCGTACATCGTGAAGGGCCTCGGTAACGAGAGGGCGTTCAACTCGGCGTCGCACGGCGCGGGTCGGCGCATGAGCCGCAACGCGGCGAAGCGCCGCTTCACGGTCCAGGACCTGGAGCGGCAGACGAGGGGCGTGGAGTGCCGCAAGGACTCCGGTGTGCTGGACGAGATCCCGGGTGCCTACAAGGACATCGACCAGGTGATGCAGCAGCAGAGCGACCTCGTCGAGGTGGTGGCGAAGCTGAAGCAGTTCGTGTGCGTGAAGGGCTGAATTCTCGGAACCTTGAGGTGTCTCCAACCTGGTGGCTCTTCCGGCATGCCGAAGGCCATAGGAATGGAGCGAAACCTGTCTCCTTCGCGGTCGTTCTCCGAGTTGGTAGCCGCTGCTGTGCAGCGGCGCCGTCGGAGGAGACTGGAGGCAAGAACGTGGTGCCGAACATGCGATGGGTTGGGGGGAGAGGCGAGATGCCTCTCGCCCCAACCCGTACCACTCTCGGGCAGTGGGCGGGGTGAACCGGGTTCGGGTCTGGCAGTCCAAGCACGGCTGGAACGCTGAGGTCGTGCAGCGGGCCCTCGGGGTTGACCCGCTTCCCGCGGAGTCCGTCATGTCACCGGTCCTGCTCATCGACGGCCGTGTCGAACCGGACGCCTCACAGTGGCTAGCGGAGGTCTGGGGTCGCACCGGCGGGACCAAGACCGCGCCGACGTACGCCGAGGCGCTCAGAGGCTTCGCCGATTTCCTTCTGGACCGCAATGCCACGCTGCGCGGGGCAATCCGCGAGCACGTGGTCGCCTACGTGAACCACCGGACCGTGGACGCCGCGACACGCGTGTCGGGCAATACCTGGCAGATCGACCGGCGCGCGATCAAGCAGTTCTACTTGTGGCTGCGCGAGACCCACGGCATCGCCTTGCCGTTCACCCTCGACCGGATCCCCACCGCTCGAGGCAGCGTGGAGTCCATGCGTGAGGGGCGCAACGTCGCCCGTGTGGCTGCGGCGGGCACCCCGCTCACGCCCGCCCAGATTCCCTACCTGCTCGCCGCTGCCTGGCGACTCGGCCTCGGCGGCGTCATCGGTGACAGCCTCACCGCGCCTCGAGACGCGGCCGTCATCGGCCTCGGCCTGGCCTGCGGAGCCCGCGCCAACGTCCTCGCGCACCTGACTATCTGGGAAGTCCCAGACCCGAATCAGCAGGGCGACCTCATCGAGATGCGAGTCCCGGCGCTGGTCAACAAGAACCGGCGCGAGGTCCGCCTCCCCGCCTTCCGCACCCACCTGAAGCATGTCTGGGACTACGCCAATCCGCAGCGCGGCTCACGTCGTGCCCTGCTCCGCCGATGGCGCCCGGCCGACCCGATCCAGGTCGTCCATGCGACCCCGCCAGGCAGCCGTTCAGCCGCAGGGGTCACCACGAGCGATGGCCGATTCCTGCCCTTCAACGACATGACCAACGACGACCGGCGCAGGTTACTCACCCCTGGCGGCGAGCCGGCGACGCTGTTCCTGTCCGCGACCAGCGGCGGGCCGATGGCCGCGACCAGCGTCGGGGAGATCACAGCCGATGTCTCACGCCGAGCAGAGGCCGTGGCCGAACAGGACGAACGCTGGTTCCCACACGTCCACACCCACGATCTCCGGCACACCTACGCGACTCATCTGGCGGCCGTGTTCCTGCTCGGCGACGTCACCGCCGGCCGTGACCTTCACGGCGAGCGCCCCCGCCTAGACGTCGCCTCGGCCGTCAAGATGGCAAGCGTAGGTCTGGGGCACCTCGACGAGGCCACGACGCACCTGTACATCCAACAGGTCGGCCTCATGGTCGCAGCCGGGTACACCACCAGCGACTTCCTGGGACGGACTTAATGCCCACGCGCTCCGACCGGCACGTACCACGTCGCCGGACCGCCGGCGACGGCGGCGTACACGTGCACTTCATCACCGAGGCGACCACCGACGATCAAGGTCGCATCACCGTCCGTACGCGCGGCAGCGTAGATCCGTGCATCTTCTCGCCCCTGCCCGGAGAGGCCGGACGTCAACTGACCCAAGCCGCCCTGGACCGCCTCCACGTGCACGGCGGCACGTGGACCTCATCCCAGACGCTGGAGAATCAGGTGCACGCCGCGCGGCGTTTCCTCGACTGGTTGGGAAGCCACAGCGGCGTTGACGACTTGGCCAGTCCGGACTTCACCCCCGCCGACGCATGGCAAGGAGTACTAGCCAGCAACCGGCGTCCCATCCGACAGCGCAACTTCCGCAGCTTTCTCGCCGACACGCTCAAGTTGCTCCGACCTGACGGCGAGGTCTTCGCCTCCGCGTTGTACGGCCGAGCCCTGCCCGTCGAAGTCGCGGACGTCCAGGGCTACGCCCCACAGGTCGCCAACGCCATCGAAAAGGTGGCTCGGCGACGTATCGGGGACTGGTACCAGCGCCACCGAGCCGCGGTGCGTCAGGCGCTCGGTGGATTGCCCCGGGACTGGCTGCACCGATCCGCCACCGAACTCTTGGTGAGTGGGAAGGAGTCGGCCTTTGTGGTCGGCAGCGCCGATCTCGCGGCGGCAGCCGCCCTGCTCAGCCTGATCGACAACAAGGGGCCGAACTGGTCGGTCATCGTCTCCTACACCGCCGATTCGGTGGAGCGTGCCGGTGACGATGCCGCTTTCGCTACTGGCGTCAAGGCGCGCAATCGGCGAGTGCAGCGCAGCCCCGCCCCGGCCGGCGGACTCTTTTCCTACGGCGGGCTCTTGGAGTTTGTCACTGCGGCGACGCGCGTCGCACGGCACCTGCGCGACGACGGCAGCGACTTCGCCCGCTTACTTTTCGTGCCCACCGAAGGTAGGCGTGTGATCGACTCTGAACACGTTCGAGCCTGGTGGGATACGACTGACAGGGCCTGGCCTGACCCCGCTGTGCCGCGCCCTCGGCGACTCCATTTTCAACGGCTACGCAAGGCCGCGCTGCTGCGTAGCCGACGGGAACTCGGCCTGCCGATTGTCGGGCAGTCCCAGCGCACCGCTCGGCTGTATTTGGCCGATGCCTTGCCTGACGTCTTGCTCATTCCCGGGCTGCTGGACGTGCAGAACAGTGTGACTGAGTACTGGCGCGGGCAGACAGTGCACATCCCGACCCCAGATGAGCTGGAAGCCGCGGAAGAACTTCGCCGTGCGCCCGCCGTCCTCGACGTTGGTGTCGCCGCCTGCACCACGAACGGGCAGTCGCCGACCGACCCGGCAAAGCCGTGCGGACTGGGACCCGTGGCCTGCTTCGTCTGCCCTAACGGCTACCGAACGCCCGAGACCATCCCAGGCCTGCTGGCCGCCGTGCAATTCACCGACGGCATCAAGCAGCACTCGCCACAGGAGTGGCTGGCTGGCGAGGCTCCCGTGTTGCACCGGCTTGCCAGCGAGGCCCTCCTCCAGTTCCCCCGCCCACTCGTCGCCGCTGCCAGCCAAACGGACGTCGACAACGCCCGAGCGCTCATCGCCTGTGTCTACCTGGAGGGTCGCCGCCGTGACTGACGCCACTGTACGGACATTGCCGGTACAGGGAGCTGTTCCGACGCTGCCGCTGGGTACTGACCTGCGGTCGCTCATCCCCGAGTGCGACCAGGTCTCCCACCCCATTCGCTACGGGGATCGGCGCTGGGAGTTCGAGGGCTACCCGCTGGTCAACCAGACCGTCCGTTACATCGACTTCTCAGCGGTGCCCGCCCGCTGGCTATACACAGTCCAGGACTGGCTGTTGCTACGACTCAACCCCATCCTGGCCCGCACAGGTGAGTCCGGGCTTGACACCACAGACGTCATGGCCGATTCGGCCGCGGCCGAGCGGAGGCTGCGAGTTCCCAGTGGCATGGCCTATGTGCATGGCCTGGGCGAGAGCCTGCGCGTGCTGGACGGCCTGCCCCCGCACCTGCGTCCGGACTACTGGCAGACCTTCGCGCAGCGGCTACGCGTGTCCTGGCCAAAGGCGACCGCCAGTAGTCTGGCCGGATACGCCCGGCCGCTCACCTCGGTATGGCGCTACCGGGGACTCCTCCGATTGCCGCAGGACCTCTTCGGCGGCCGTCCGTTCGATGGCCAGACCGTCGAGTCGCTGTTCGGCGTTCCCGACCGACTGGCCAATCGTGTCGGCCCCGACGCCGGCCTCTGTGGCCCGCTGCTCGGCTTGTCGCTGTGGATGCTTGACCACATCGCCGACGACGTGATTGCCCGCCTGGAGGTGCTTGCCACCGTCCCTGACCGCAGCGGACTACCACGCGAGGAGCAATATGCAGCGGTCCGGGACCTGCTGCTGCAATACGAGGAGACCGGGCGCCCGCTGCCCGGCATGCCCCACCTCCGCGGGGGTGGCCTCGCGCCGGGCTGGGCCGTCTTCACTCGGCTCGCTGGCGTGGACCGCGCACTGTGCTCCAACCCAAAGTTCACCGCTGCACCGGTGTGGGAGCGACTCAAAAGAACCCGCGCTGTCGACGCGGCCGAGGACGGCTTCGCGCTGCCCATCGCCACCGTCCCGACACTCGACGGCGAGCGTGTCCGCTGGGTGGACTCCTTGCCGCCGACCAAGTTCAAACTCGGACTCGACCACTGGTCCTCGGCACTCGCCTACGCCTGTGCCCTGGTCATCACCATGCTGACCACTGTCCGGGAACGCGAACTCGCTGCGCTGCCCCATGACTGCCTGCGCCAGGGCAGCTACGACCGAGGTGACATCAAGGTGCCCGTGACATACATGCGCGGCTACTTGGTCAAGAACCGGGACGAGCCGCAGCCCGCCACGTGGGTCGTCGCCGACGACGTCGTGCGCGCCGTCCATGTGCTGCACCGTCTCAAGACCGCACTCCGACTCGAGCCGCGGCTCCACCCCCTCACTGGCACTGAGGTGCTGCTGCACCCCGGCCTCGGTCGGAGCCTGACCGGCGACAAGAAGGCCGAGACACTCACGCTCGCCTACGGGTGGCTGCGCTGGTTCAGAGCTTCGGGCGCGCATCTTGCCAGTCGGGGACTCGTCCCAGCATTGCCGGACTTGCCGGCCTGGCTGGCACACCGAACGCTCCGCATTACGGCCATCGACGCATACGCCAGTCGGGAGTACGGCGACGCGCTGGCCGCACGCCAAGCCCACTGGTCCAGCCGCCGCGTTGCCGAGGGCTATCTCGCTCACCTACCCCGCAATGTCTTCCTCGCTGACCCGGGCGCGATCGCCGAGGCGGGCGATCAGGCCCGTGTCACCGCCCTGCTCGAGGCGGCCGCCGATCTCCAGACCGACCCCGACGCCTTCGCCGGCAAGGGCGCACACCGCCTCTCCCAGTTCCTCGACGACTCCGGTGCCACTTCCCTTGCGACAGGCCCGGTCACCCAGAAGCAGGTCACGGCCCTCGCAAGGGAGAGCCAGGGCAAGATCTTCGTCGGCGAGCTCACCTTCTGCGTCTTCGGCCCGGGGGGCCTGTGCGGCAGCGAGGCAGAGGCGGACTTCACCCTCTGCCGCCCCGGTGCATGCGGCAACTCGGCCACATCCGTCGCCCACCGGGCCCGCATGGAACTGCGGCGCCGAGCTTGGTCCCGACCGGGCGTGTTCGACCGGGCCCGCCGAAAGATCGAGCAGGACAATCCAGGCCTCGCGGCAGAGTTTGCTCACCTCGACGACGCCGCCCTGCGCCACCTGCTGTTGGACACGCTCCCCACGCGGTACGCCTCCGCCGCCCGAGGAGCCGCCTCCGACGCCACCGACAAGGCAGACGAGCCCGGGGAGACACCGTGACCAGCGGCAAACTCGCAGAAGCCCTTCGGGAAGCCCTCGACGGAGACTCCCTACCAGTGCCGCTTCAAGCGGTCATCGCGTCAGTGGTCATGTGCTCGCGCGGGACGGCACCGACCCGCCTCGGCATGAGCAAGATTGCTGGCTACTCCCACGGCAGCGCCGCCACCCACTACGCCGGCCTCCTTGACGTACTGCTGGCGAAGATGCCGCACATCGTCGCTGACATGACGAGCGACCCGATCGACCCGGCAGCGGCCGCCCGGATGCGGGACGCCCTGGCACAGCGTGACCAAACCATCGCCGACCTACGCAAGGAGATCGCGACCCTGGCCGAGCTGAACCACCACGTACAGTCCTATGCCATCGCCCTGCACGAGCGACTGCGCATGGTCGCGGACCCCAGCACCCTCGCCGAGGCGCGGGTGCTGTCGCTGCGGCCGCTACCTGACGACTGAGCCACAGATGCAGCCGCACTCGGCCGGGCCGCCTCGGGCACGGCGGACGGTACTGAGCCCGTCAGGATGCTTCAGGCGGAATCCAGCGGAAAATGGCTATCGGATCCTCCACAGGCACCAGCACCACCTGACTTCCTGGGTCCGCTTGCCGCTCCGAGTCCGCCTTCAGTTGCACGCCGGGTGAGTAGAACTGTCGCAACCCGAGGTCGAGCACTTCACCGCCGATGGACACCGTCAGCGGTTGATGGACGATGAAGGCACCCGGCAGGTTAGCCAAGAGATCCTGTGGCGGTTCCTGGTCGGTCGTAAACGCCAATTCACTCCACGGCACGCGCAACTCCTCTCCCCGCAGCAGATGCGCAGCCTCCAGCCATGTCTCAAACTCTTCGACTGGCCGCCCAAGCAGGGGCGGGACACGGATAGTGCGGCCTGCAGCTCGCTGGATCTCCAGCAGTGCTTCGACGATGTCGCGCTGGAGCACAGCACCGAGGTCGCGGGCATGATCGATCGGCATCGGTCCCTGAGTAGGCTGGGGCCGGTAGGGGTTATGGACCGTAAGCCGGTTCGGCGCATGGAAGTGAGCCACGAATTCCGCCCCTGCACGCACGCTCTCCAACCGCTTGCCAGCCAGGTCGCGGGTGCTGGTCGTGATGTTGATCTTCTGTGTCGTGAGGTTGAGTCGCAAGGTGACGTCGAATACCTCACCGATCTCGACGCCATGCAGTACGGCACCGACCCCGGTCGCCCCGGTTGTGCTGGACGTCAGTACGACGAGTGTGCTCGCCAGTTCCTCCCCATCCGGCGCAGTGATGGTGAACTGAACTTCCTGGGGGGCCGTGCTCGGCTTTGGATTAGCAGTGATCTTGAGCAGCGCTGATGTGCCGGGAGATGGGGAGAGGCCGCCGGGAAGGTCGGCGGTCAGGTCAAAGTTCTCAGCCGGCAGGACAAGGTCGGTTCCGTAGTCGCGGAAGTCGAGCACGTCCTGCTCAAGATCACTACCCTGGGGTACGTGGATGTTCAGGGACAACGGAATGGGGCGGACACTCGGAGCGTCGGCGAAGCGGGCGCGCACGGCGATGGCCACCGAGGGGTTTGTGTCGAGCGCCTGGCATACGAGCATGAGGCGCTCAGGGTCGAATGCGTTGGGCTCGAGTGGCCGCTCTGTCACGTGCAAGTCGTATGAATAGTGCGGATCGTAGCCGTTGATCTGCTTCGACAAGGTGGTCAGCGTCTTGCCTGCGTCGGCTGCGCTGAGCGGTTCGGCCCCGTCGGTTGCCCCGCTCTGCTGACGAACGAGCGCGGTGAGGTCGGCGACCGCGGCCTGAAGGCGTTCTTTGCCGCCCCGCAGGTAGTAGTCGACGACGTCAGGGAACTCGGAGACGAGCCCTTCTACGAAGATGAGGCCGCGCCAGCCCACCGTCACGTCGGGCAGGGTAGGCAGACCTTGCAGCCACTGCAGGTTCTCCTTCGTCGGATCTAGTGGAGTCACGAGGTCCCATCGGGAGACCCGGACCCCCTGCGCTTGAGCGTATGTGGTCAGGCGTTTCAGTGACTTCTCGATCTGCGTCTTCTGGCTGGCCTTGAGGTTCTCAGCGAACTTTTTGACTTGCAGGACGTGGTGGCTGCCGTCCGACTGCGGGAGCAGGAGGTCAATTCCGCCGTCCCCTCGTGAAGGCCTGATGCGGACGCAGTCCGGATGCCGTCGGGACAGCAGGACGGCAACGACCTCTTCTACCTCTTCACCGCTCAGGCGGGTCCACTCAACTCTCGACACGAGACCACGCTAGAGCCACCCACTGACAACAGTGCCCCAAAGCCTCTGAGCTGGACTTCAGCCAGCGTGCGGTCATGACGTGGGCATCTCAGCCGAGCAATGGACTCGTGCCGCCTACAGTCGACGGCGTCAGCCGCAATGGCCAGTCGTCCTTGCTACGTGGGCCGCCGTGTGACCGGGGAGCGGGATCAGCGACGACGGACAGCTCCGGTGCAGGACCACTCCACCAATGAAGCGGCGAGGTGCACGGCCATCTTCGCTTCTTCGGTCGACTAATCCCGGGTGGCCTGTAGGTTGCCGTGGCGGCTCGTCTGGCTCGGGTACCGTCACTCGGTCCCTCCGCATCTTCCCAGCTCAAGGCCGATATGCCGCAGCGGGGAGGGACTGAAGGGACTGAAGAATGGAATAGTATGAGGAGATGCGCATCTTGCCCCGTTATTCCCGGCCGGAGGGTACCGCAACGGTCGCAACGTCCGATTCGTGCCGACAGTGAGCCGGGATAGAGCGGTCAGGTAATCGACCTTGCGGCGAGGCGGGCAGCCTCGCTCGGTCGAGCTTCAGCGACGAGCAGAGACGAGTATGCCTCTAATAAGGGACCGGTCGAGCTCTGATATCGGCCAGTGGTGGCTTGTCTCCGCTCTGCTGTAGAACTGTCGGGGCGGATTGAAGAGGGGGCGCGCGATGGCCAGCGGCGTTAGGTACGGCAGCGGGGACAACGCAGTCTTGTGCTGGGTCCTGTTCAACCTGTGGAAGCAGCGGTGCTACTGGTGTGGGCGGCCCGCGGACTTCAACATTATCCAGATCGACCACATCCTTCCGAAGGACGCCGGCGCGAAGCGCTTGGAAGAGCTCAAGATCGTCTACGGCCTGCCCGCGGACTTCGACATCAACGACCCGCAGAACCTCGCCCCGTGCTGCTCTGGATGCAATGGACCACGAGGTAAAGGCAACGACGAGTACGGACCCGTCCCTCGCCTGCTCACCCTACTGAAGCGGGCTCGCAGGCTCCGGCCGATGGTGATCAAGCAGGTTCAGAACTTCGGCAACTCGATGACGGTCGCTGGGCACCTGCTGGCAGTGGGCAGGGCAGACCTCAAGGACAAGAACATTAGACAGGCATTCGAGCAGTACGCACCTGCAGTTGCGCAGAAGTTGGCGCTGTTGGACGTATCAGGAATTGACGTCGCGTCTTTTCGGACGGTCGAGGTCATGCTGGGCGGCGGTGCGGATTTCCTTGATGTAGGTGTCTCGCTCAACGCCCGAGGGCGTACGGCGGTGTCCGTTCTCAAGGATCTATGCGGCTGCGAACTCGATGGCATTCTCCAAGAGCGGATCCCAGAGCTGCTGCACATGATCCGTGAGGACGTCCGGGCAAGGTTCGAAGCTGGCTACGGGCCATCTGGGCCGGTCACCGCGGCCTGGCCGACAAGCGTGTTCACAAGGGTCGACGTCGACTCGATCGACTACGCGAACACCGGGGAGTCGGTCGAGTTCACCCTCAAGGGCAACTTCGAGGAGAGTCTGTCCACCTCCCTGGTCCAAAGCAGCCCCGACGGTAGCGCGCTCGACGATCTGCAGGGTGACGCAGTGGTCTTGGGTACGTTCTCGTTCGTCGTCAGCTGGCACTTCTCGGAACCCGAAGAAGTCGATACAGGCGAATGCTGTATCGACTCGCAAGAGGTAGACATCCACCCCGTGGCTTACGCCAGGAGACGCCCGGTGTAAGCCGGCGGGCGCTCGTGGGGTGGTCAAGCTGCACTGGACCGACGCATGGTCGCGCCGCTGACTGTTCTGATGCTGCGCATTTGTAGGGCACCAGGGGATTACCACGAGGAGCGCCAGAACGCTACCTGTGCGCCGACGGCCACCTCGCGGCAGTTCCGGTGCTACCGGAACTTGGGACGTCAGGGCCAGTTGCCTGTTCCGTCTGTTGTCCGGTCTCAAATGATCTGGTTCCGAGTCGGGTCGCTGACCTGCGGCGACCAGTTCAGTGGAGACGTGGGGAGCCAGGAATCTCAAGTGATGTGGTCTTGGACGAGCGGATGCCGGAGGCTGTCTCAGTTGATGTGGTCCGACTTCGCTGTGCCGTCGGCCGCAACCGGACCGCTGGCGAAGCTAGGACTGGCGGCGTGCGAAGAGGATCGCACCTGGAACGCTTTCGTCCGGGGCGATCAGCATTTGGGCCTCGACGGTGAACCCGGCATCGCGTAGCCAGGCCGCCACTTGGTCAGGCTGGCGGCGGTGAACGTGGACGTTCATCGGGTGGCCGCCGTAGCCCTGCGTCTTCAGCCTCGACCCGTCGCCGACGTGAAAGCCGAGCAGCAGTGGTCCGCCGGGACGCAACACGCGCCGGAAGTGGCCGAAGACCGTGGGTACGGCTTCGTCGGGGACGTGAATCAACGACCAGAAGGCGAACAGGCCGACGACTGAAGCATCGGCGAGGTCGAGGTCGGTCATCGAGCCCACCTCGAACCGCAGGCGGGGGTGGTCACGCCGAGCCACGTCGATCATCACAGGTGAAAGGTCGATGCCGAAAGCGTCCACACCCAGCTCGTGCAGGTGAGCGGTGACGTGTCCAGGTCCGCAGCCCACGTCCGCCACCGGCCCACCGCCAGCGGCGTGCACCAAGTCGGCGAACAACGCCAGGGCCGCCCGAAGATACGGCGCCCCGGCCAGAGCCTCGCGTAGTTGGTCGGCATAGCTGACCGCGACCGTGTCGTAGGAGGTCCGGGTGTCTGCCAACCAGCGGTCCGCGTTCATGGCTCGACAGAGTAATGCAGCGATCAGGATGACGAACCAGATCAACTGAGATCAACGACGAGTCAGACCAGGTCACTTGAGACGGAAACCAGATCCTTCGAGACAGGACATCTGTGAAGCGCTGGCGAAGCACTGTTCCCCTGCCCTGTCGCATCGAAGGTTCACCGATCTCATCGAACCTTGAGCGGCTCTGGAGTTGGTCAGAGGGAGGTCATCGGCCCCTCATCAGCTCCTCGTATGCGGCCTGGGCCCGGTCGTCGAGCTCGTCCTCGATCGACTTCACGACCTTGAGGGCTTCCTCGTCCAGTTGCAGGGGATCGAGAAGCTCGAAGAGCTTCCTGCCACCAAGTGAAAGGCGCAGCATCTTGTCCGGGAAACTCCGCAGCGCCCTTCCCGAATAACCCTTGTCGGAGGGAGGTGTGGCGGCATCTTCATCGAGGCGAGCTTCGCTGAGATGCTCCAGAGCATCGCGAGCGAGTTTGAGATCCCGGTTCTCCGCAGGCGCCGGCTCTCCTCGCTCCGTCGCCAGACGAGCACGCCACTGCTCCAGTTGATACGCAGACCACACGAGCGTGTGCTCCTCGGCCCACCAGACACGGTAGTTGGCCGTGAGCTGGTGCTCGTCAGGGCTCCACTCCTCATTGCGGTCGTAGTTGCGCGAGTCGATCGCGGCCTTCTTGCGGATGGCTCGCGCGCGCTCGGCTTGGCGCATGACAGCCTCCGCCCACACCTGCACGAAGTGCTTGGCGATCTCCTCTGACTCGCTCGGTTCGAACGGGCTCGCATCCATGCTGGCGAGGCTAGCTGCTTACTGATCGTTTCAGAATGACGTTTGGCCGAGTGGTTGTGCGCTGCGAGGATGCCTTCGCGACTGAGCGGTCGAGGACGGGGGCAGGTCGTGACGCAGTGGCAGCTACTGCAGGGTGACATCTTGCTCGGTGAGCTGAGTGAGTACGGCTGTGACCAGCCGTTCTTTTTGGCGCGCTTCGCGCCGGGGCCGGGATGGGAGAACGTGAGGCCCTTGTTCGAGGCTTTGGCGGCTCTCAGGGGTCCGGATCCGGATGGGTCTCGGACTGTCGCAGTGGTGAAGCCATTGCTCGACTTGGACCTCACGGTGGTTCCGGTCGGCAGCGGGCGGTCCGTCATCACGTCCGTGGTCATGTGCTCGCGCGGGGCGGCCCCCACCCGCCTCGGCATGAGCAAGGTCGCCGGCTACTCCCACGGGAGCGCCGCCACCCACTACGCCGGCCTCCTTGACGTACTGCTGACGAAGATGCCGCACATCGTCGCTGACATGACGAGCGACCCGGTCGACCCGGCAGCGGCCGCCCGGATGCGGGATGCCCTGGCACAGCGCGACCAAACCATCGCCGACCTGCGCAAGGAGATCGCGACCTTAGCCGAGCTGAACCACCATGCACAGGCGTATGCCATCGCCCTGCACGAGCGACTGCGCACGGTCGCGGACCCCAGCACCCTCGCCGACGCACGGGTGTTGCCGCTACGGCCACTACCTGGCGACTGAGCCGTAATGGAGCAGGATCAGCGCCGATGGGCAGCCCCGGTGCAGACAGCTCGCGTCATGTAGGTGGCGGTACTCCCCCCGGTGATGCCGAATCGCTTCGAATTGGAATGTCTAAATTCCAGTCGCTTCAGTCCCTGTCCGATGCGCTGAGTGCCCTCTGACCTGGGAAGACGGCCAGTGGTCAACCAGGGCCCGTGGCGGCGTGGCGCAGTTCGACCACTCCCTCAGGGGCCGCAAGCCGATGTCGGGGGGCAGTGGCTAGGGTGCGCTGTCATGGACGCTGCTGACCTTGACTACAGGGCCCGGACGTTGTCTGGCTGCATTCCTCCACCGCTGGTCTCCCGGCTTCTTGAGCTAGGGCACGGCAAAGAGGTGGAGTTCCACGCAGGCCGCGGGGAATGGTTCTGTGCGCGGGAGTGGGCGCGGCTGCTCGGTGCTCAGGGACAACAAGCGCAGGCATTGGACGTGCTCGCTCCATACGTCGCCACTGGTTGGTGGCCGGCCGCCCGGGCCCAGGCGGAACTGCTGGAGAGCTGGGGTCGGGCGGCGGAGGCAATAACGCTGGCCCGGCCGTACGCAGCGGTCGGAGGGACCGCGCTGGAGTTCTTCGCGCGCCTGCTGGCCCGGCACGAACGCAAGGACGAAGCGGTCACCTTGCTGAGCGCCGGAATCGAGGACTGGCTCCTTGCCACCGCCCTGGTCGACATCACCGAGGGAATGGGCCGCGACGAGGACATCGCCGCGCTGCTGGCCGCCAGGATCCCCGCCGGGCACCAATGCGACAGCCCGTGGTGCTGCAGTGGCCTCGACCCCGACACGGCCATCGGCCTGCTCGCCACGGTCCGTGACCGCCAGGGCCGCATCGACGAAGCGATCGCCCTGCTGCACACCCGGAACATCACCTCCGTCAACAACCACGACCAGCTGGCCGATCTGTTGGCGCGGCACGAGCGGATCGAGGAACTCCGCTCGTACGCGGCGTCCGAGGACCTCGGGCACGCCGCACAACGCCTCGCCGAGGTGCTGGAGGAGCACGGTGACGTGGAAGGCGCGATCGCCGTGTACCGACAGACGGACGACTCGTCAGTCCACCACCATCACAGTGCGGTGCAACTGGCTCAGCTTCTGACCCGGCACGGTCGCGGTGACGAGGCGATCGAGGTGATGCGCACGCTCGCGGACTCACCCGGCGGTGCGGAGGACTGGATCATCGACACGCTGTGCACCCTCTACGCCCAACACGGCCGCGCCCAGGAAGGCTTGGCCTATCTCGACGCCCTCAAGGCGCGCCATGACGGCGAAGAGGAATGGGAGTTCTTCAGGCTGCGGCTTCCCCTCATGGCCGACTGCGGTCTGCTTGACGAAGCGATCGAGCAGGCACAGGCGCACCCTCAGGGTGACACCCGGTACGCGGCCTGGGCGATCTCTGACCTGCTCGCCGGAGCCGGTCGGGTCGAAGAGGCCGTCACCGTACTCGAACCGTGTGCACCCGCCAACAGCCAGCAGCTGGCCCGCCACCTCATCGACCTCGGCCGCGTCGAGGACGCCATATCGCTTCTTCAGAGGCACAGAACCGAGCCGATCACGCCCGTTCAGACCGGCGCGTTCTCCCCCGAGCCCCCGTTCTGACACCGCGTGCCCCGGGTCACGCCTGGCGGAGTGGAACCACCGTCTCGTGGTGTCGATCGGCGCCGAGCAGGTTCCCCGGTACACCAGAGGACATTTCTCAGCTCAGCCTTACGCCGGGACGCTGCCGGGAGACACTTTCGTCACCTCAGAGGGGCGACGGCAGCACGCCGCAGTGGGTCTCTGCGCGAGACACCCACTCAACCGATTTACGGGAAGAGACACCCCCAGGTTCCGACAGACGGGCTGACGTGAGGGGCCCCGGCCGAGAGCCGGGGCCCCGGTCGCCCATGGACTCACTTGGCGTGCCGTACCGCGTAGATCATGACGAACGCCACGATGTGGATGCCGAAGAGGAAGTACGCCAGGTAGTACCAGACGTAGCGTTCGCGCTTCTTCTCCAGGGTCAGGCGTTCGCGTTCCGCGGTGCGGTCCGGGTCCGGGTCGGTCATCACAGCTCGCGGTGGACCTTGGTGTTGGAGGCCTGGGCCCGGGGCCGGACCACCAGGAGGTCGACGTTGACGTGGCTCGGGCGGGTCACCGCCCAGGTGATCGTGTCGGCCACGTCGTCCGCCGTCAGCGGCTCGGCGACGCCCTCGTAGACCTTCGCCGCCTTCGCCGTGTCGCCGCCGAAGCGGGTCAGCGCGAACTCCTCCGTGCGCACCATGCCGGGGGCGATCTCGATCACCCGCACCGGCGTGCCGACGATCTCCAGGCGGAGGGTCTCGGCGAGGACGTGCTCGGCGTGCTTCGCGGCGACATAGCCCGCGCCGCCCTCGTAGGTGCCGTGGCCGGCGGTGGAGGAGAGGACCACCACGGTGCCGTCGCCGCTCGCGGTCAGCGCGGGGAGCAGGGCCTGGGTGATGTTGAGGGTGCCCAGCACGTTCGTCTCGTACATCCGGCGCCAGTCCTCGGGGTCCCCGGTGGCGACCGGGTCGGCGCCGAGCGCGCCGCCCGCGTTGTTCACCAGGACGCCGATCGTCCGGAAGGCGGTCGCGAACTCGTCGACCGCGGCCCGGTCCGTGACGTCCAGCGTGTACGCCGTCGCCGAGTGGCCCGCCGTGGTCAGTTCCTCCGCGAGCGCCTCGATCCGGTCCTTGCGGCGGGCGGTGAGGACGACGCGGTAGCCGGCGGCCGCGAGCTGCCGGGCCGTCGCGGCGCCGATGCCGCTGCTCGCGCCCGTGACGACGGCGATGCGGGAGGCGGCGGAGGGTGCTGCGGCGGTCATGGCGAGGCTCCTCGGACGGCGGGCTCGGGCGTGCGGCGCCGCACACGGGGGTGCGGGGCGGCGTGCGCCCAGGATAGGTCGCGGGGTGGCCGGCCGGCCGGAGTGCCCGGCGGATGGCCGGTGCCGCGGGGGTGCCCGCGTCCGGTGGCCCCGGTCCGCCCGCGTCCAGTGGGCCCGGCCCGCCCGCGGTCGGTGGCCCCGGGGCGCCCGCGGTCAGTGGCCCCGGGGCGCCCACATGATGACGGCCATCCCGGCGAGGCAGATCAGCGCGCCGGTGACGTCCCAGCGGTCCGGGCGATAGCCGTCCGCGACCATGCCCCAGGCGAGGGAACCGCCCACGAAGATGCCGCCGTACGCGGCGAGGATGCGGCCGAAGTTCGCGTCCGGTTGGAGGGTCGCGACGAAGCCGTAGACCCCGAGCGCCATGACGCCCGCGCCGATCCACAGCCAGCCGCGGTGTTCGCGCACGCCCTGCCAGACGAGCCAGGCGCCGCCGATCTCGAAGAGGGCGGCGACCACGAAGAGCGCCGCGGAGCGAAGGATCAGCATGCGGTCACCTTCGCACGGGGGCTCCGGCGCGCCGGACGGGGCTCGCAGGTCACCTGCCCGGCGGTGCCTGTCACGTCGTGCACGTGGGATATATCCGGTGATGTCGGGCCGTATATGGAGGAAAGTGACAATGAGAAAGTGGATTGCCGGCGCATTGGGTGCGGCCGTGGTGGTGGGCGGGACCCTGCCCGCCGTGGCGCTGGGTGGAGAGGCCGACCTCACCTATCACGGATACGTGACGATGGGCCGCGGTGAGGTCAACGTACGGCTCACCCCGTGGAACCGCGGACCGTCCGGTGTGCAGGACGCCACCGTGCGGCTGCGCTGGTCCAAGCCGCTGGCGGAAGAGCAGCTGTTGCCGGGAGGCTGTGCGCGGTACGACACGAGCACGGTGCTGTGTCGCACGGGGGTGGTCGCACCGATGGGTGAGGGCAGGGAGATCCATCTGCGGGTGCACCTCGCCGACACGTCGACGGACGAGGTGCGGCTGGAGATCGACTCCCCGTGGAGCGGCGCGGTGGACCGCACCCCGGGCAGCCAGCAGGTGCTGGCCCTGGGAACGGGGGACCGATACGCCTTCTGAGTGCGGCCCGGGCGTCGTCAGGAGGATGAGCGCGTAGTCGGCGCGCACCGGCACGGACGGGGTGGCGGTCCGGCCGGCGATGCCTTCGCGTTCCAGGCGATGCCTTCGCGTTCCAGGGGGGGCGCCGAGGCCGGGCGGTTCGCCATGCGGAGGCGTACGCCGGGCTGGGGACGGGGTGAGCCGGGGGCCCTCGGAGTCAGGCGGCTCTGTCGATCGGATCGAGCGCGTGTGCGAGATACGCCTGCTCGTCGTCGAGGGCTCCGACAGCCGGGCGAAGGCCGACGCACTGCGTCACGCCATCGCGTCCGCATGTTCAGCGAGGAGCTCGCCCGGCGGTTCGCGGGCACCGGAGTCACGGCCAACTCCTGCGACCCCGGCTTCAAACACCACCGGTCTCGGGCGGGACCTGCCCGGGCGGGCGTCCTGGCGAAGCTGCTCACCCGCATGGGTGCCGGGGACCCCCGGCGCGGCGCCGGCGTCATCGTCCGGCTGGCCATCGTTCCCGTCTTCGTCACCGTCGGCGTCGGTTGCTTCTTGGTCAAGGATGCCGGGCCGCTGACCTGCTGGCCGCCCGGCCGGGGCGCGAAGGTCCAGCGCGTGTGGTGGGAGGAGACCTCCCGCCTGGTGGAGAAGGTCCTGTCCACCGCCTTGTGACCCGCACCGCGACCCTCGCCTGCCGGTCGTCGCGCTCCGGTCCCGCTCTGGTCGTCGGGTCGTCCCGCTCCGGTCCCGCTCCGGTCCCGCTCTGGTCGTCCCGCTCTGGGCGTCCCGCTCTGGGCGTCCCGTGCCGGTCGCCCGTGCCGGTCGTCCGGCCTGGTGGGCGGCCCCTGCCGCGGTCTGCAGGGTGCGGAATACCGGGAGAGGTGGTGCCGTTCAGGGGTATAGTTGAATCGTAAACCACTTGGAGGGTGTGAGCGAGCATGCAGTTCGGGATCTTCAGCGTCGGTGATGTCACTCCGGACCCGACCACGGGTCGTACCCCGACCGAGCGCGAGCGGATCAAGGCCATGGTCGCGATCGCGCTGAAGGCCGAGGAGGTCGGCCTGGACGTCTTCGCGACCGGCGAGCACCACAACCCGCCGTTCGTGCCGTCCTCGCCGACCACGATGCTCGGCTATGTGGCGGCCAGGACGCAGAAGCTGATCCTCTCCACCTCCACCACCCTCATCACCACCAACGACCCGGTGAAGATCGCCGAGGACTACGCGATGCTCCAGCACCTCGCGGACGGCAGGGTGGACCTGATGATGGGGCGCGGCAACACCGGCCCGGTCTACCCCTGGTTCGGGCAGGACATCCGCCAGGGCATCAACCTCGCCATCGAGAACTACGCCCTGCTGCATCGGCTGTGGCGCGAGGACGTGGTGGACTGGGAGGGCAAGTTCCGTACCCCGCTCCAGGGCTTCACCTCCACCCCGCGGCCGATGGACGGGGTCCCGCCGTTCGTCTGGCACGGCTCGATCCGGTCGCCCGAGATCGCCGAGCAGGCCGCGTACTACGGCGACGGCTTCTTCCACAACAACATCTTCTGGCCGGCCGACCACACCAAGCGGATGGTGGAGTTCTACCGGAGCCGGTTCGCCCACTACGGGCACGGCACCCCGGAGCAGGCGATCGTCGGCCTGGGCGGGCAGGTGTTCATGCGGAAGAACTCCCAGGACGCGGTGCGCGAGTTCCGGCCGTACTTCGACAACGCGCCGGTCTACGGGCACGGGCCGTCCCTGGAGGACTTCACCGAGCAGACCCCGCTGACCGTCGGCTCGCCGCAGCAGGTGATCGAGAAGACGCTGAGCTTCCGCGAGTACGCCGGCGACTACCAGCGCCAGCTGTTCCTGATGGACCACGCGGGTCTGCCGCTGAGGACCGTCCTGGAGCAGATCGACATGCTCGGCGAGGAGGTCGTGCCGGTGCTGCGCGAGGAGTTCGCCAAGGGCCGTCCGGCCGGTGTGCCGGAGGCGCCGACCCACCAGTCCCTGCTGGCCGCCGCGCAGGAGCCGAAGGCCTTGGAGGACACGGAAGAGGTGAGCGCCGCATGAGGCTCGTCGTCGTCTCGGCGGGCCTGAGCGTCCCGTCCTCCACGCGGCTGCTGGCCGAACGGCTGGCCGCCGCCGTGGAGCGGCGGGCTCCCGTCGAGGTCCGGACGATCGAGCTGCGCGACCTCGCCGTGGAGATCGCGCACAACTTCACCAACGGCTTCCCGGGGCGTGCGCTCGCCGCCGCTCTGGAGGCGGTGACCGAGGCCGACGGGCTGATCGTGGTGACGCCGGTGTTCTCGGCGTCGTACAGCGGGCTGTTCAAGTCGTTCTTCGACGTGCTCGACAAGGACGCGCTCGTGGGCACGCCGGTCCTGATCGCGGCGACCGGCGGCACCGCGCGGCACTCGCTGGTCCTGGACCACGCCCTGCGTCCGCTCTTCTCCTATCTGCGAGCCGTGGTCTCCCCGACCGGTGTCTAGGCGGCCTCGGAGGACTGGGGCGCGGAGGGTCTGCCCGAGCGGATCGAGCGGGCCGCGGGCGAACTCGCCCTGCTGATGACCGCGGGGGCCCCGCGGGAGCGGGGCGGCGCGGTGGCGGAGCCCATCGGTTCCGGGTCGGACTCCGCCGGGGCCGTGCCCGAGCCCGCTCGGGCCGTGGCCGGCTCGCTTCCCGAGGCCGCCGGTTCCGTACCGAGGGCCGCCGGGCCCGAGCGTGCGGGCGGGGCGGGCGAGCAGTCCGGGGCCGGAGCGCACGGATTCCGGGTGGTTCCCTTCGAGGAGCAGCTCGCCGCGCTGCGGAGCTAGCGGAACGCGGCAGCCGGCCGCGGTCTTCCGCGGTCTCGAGCCTGGGTGAGGGGTGGGCCGCCGCCGTCGCGCCGATCCGGCCACCCCTTCCGCGCGGTGGACCCCTGCGGACCGGCCGGCGCACCCGGGTCGCGCCCTGGGACGGCGCACCCGGGTGGGCTTCGCGGAGGGCGCCTGTCGTGCCGTACGCGGGGAGCCGGTGGGCAAGGCGTCCGGCGAGGGCGCGGCGGGACCGGGGGCGCGGTCGGCGCGCCCGGCGACGGGCCCCAACCCGTTCGGCGGCGTCGATGACCGCGGCCGTGCCCGATCCCGCCTCCGTGGCTTCGTCGGCTCCGGCGCCCCCGTCCCGGAACAGGACGCTGCGATGTGACCTAGCCGACACGGTGGCCCCACCAGGTAAACCGCCACGCCCGCACCGGTGAGAGGCGGGTAAGAAGCCCGCCCGTGGCTCGGTCCACCCGGTCGTGCACCGCGCTGGCCTTGGCAGACTGGTGGGGTGACCCAGACAGTGCTGCTCGCCGAGGACGACCGCGCCATCCGTCATGCCCTGGAGCGCGCACTGACGCTGGAGGGGTACGAGGTGACCGCCGTGGCCGATGGGGTGGAGGCCCTCGCCCAGGCCCACCGCACCCGGCCCGATGTGCTCGTCCTCGATGTGATGATGCCGGGCATCGACGGCCTCCAGGTGTGCCGGGTGCTGCGTGCCGAGGGCGACCGTACCCCGGTCCTGATGCTCACCGCCCTGGTGGAGACCGCCGACCGGATCGCGGGACTGGACGCGGGCGCCGACGACTATGTCGTCAAGCCGTTCGACGTCGAGGAGGTCTTCGCCCGGCTGCGCGCCCTGCTGCGCCGGACCAACGGCGGCTCCTTCGAGGCACCGAAGGAGGAGGAGAAGATCCCCACCGGCCAGGTCTCCGTCGCCGGTCTGCGCATGGATGTTCAGGCACGGCGCGCCTGGCGCGGCGAGCGGGAGCTGGAACTCACCCGGACCGAGTTCGACCTGCTGGAACTGCTCGCGCGCAACGCCGGCATCGTCCTCGACCACGCCACCATCTACGACCGCATCTGGGGTTACGACTTCGGCCCCGGCTCCAAGAACCTCGCCGTCTACGTGGGCTATCTGCGGCGCAAGCTCGACGAGCCGGGGGCACCGGCCCTCATCCACACGGTGCGCGGCGTGGGGTACGTCCTGAGGGAGGACTAGTGCCTCCACCACCGCACCCCGCTGTCGAGGACGACGCCGGATTCGGGATGCGTGCGTGGCGGCGGCTGCCGGTCGGACTGCGCCGGCGGCTGCGCCTGCGGTCCCGGCTGCGCCAGATGTCGTCGCTGCGGACCACCTTCACCCTGTCCTTCGCGGCCGTGGCCGCAGGGGTCACCGTCCTGGTCGGCTTTCTCAGCTACGACGCCGCCGCCCGGCTGGTGCGCGTGGACCAGCAGACCGTGTTCGCGCAGGTCGTGGCGGATCTACGGGACCAGGTCAGCCAGAAACAGCTGATGCCGGACGACTTCGCGATCTCCGACAAGGACCACGACACCCCCCGCGACGACATCATCCGGCCCAGCCGCACGGTGGTGCAGGTGCTCGGGCCCGGTGGCATGGTCGTCGACCACTCCAATCCGGCGCTGCCCGTCGACGACAGCGACCGGCGGATCGCCGAGACCGCCAAGGCGGGCAAGCTGGTCGAGCATACGAACGTCAGCGTCGACGGCGATGTCTACCGGGTCGCGACCGTGGCGCTCGGCCGCCGCCAGGGCGCGGTGCAGGTCGCCCAGGAGCTGAGCAGCACCGAGGACCTGCTGCGCAGCCTTCAGCAGCGCACCGCCCTGCTGATGGGCGGCGTCGTGATAGCGGCCGGCCTGTTCGGCTGGTGGCTGGCGCGGCGGATCACCCGGCGGCTGGTACGGCTCGCCGGTGCCGCCGAGGACGTGGCGCGCACACGGCGGGTCGGCATCCAGGTCCCCTTCACCGGGAACGACGAGGTGGCCCGGCTCGGCCGCTCCTTCGACCGTATGCTCGGGCGGCTCGCCCAGTCGGAGGAGGACCAGCGGCGTCTGGTGCAGGACGCGGGCCACGAGCTGCGGACGCCGCTGACGTCCCTGCGGACCAATATCTCGCTGCTGCGCCGTATCGACGAGCTGCCGCCCGCCGCCCGCGAGGAACTGGTCGCCGACCTCGCCGAGGAGTCCCGCGAGCTGACCGACCTGGTGAACGAGCTGGTCGCCCTGGCGGCCGGCCAGTCGGACACGGAACCGGTGCAGCGGCTGACCCTCGCCGACATCGCCGAGGACGCGGCGACGCTCGCCCGGCGCCGCACGAGCCGGGAGGTCGTGGTGCGTGTCACGGGTGACACCACGGTCGACGGGCGCGCTACGGCGCTCCAGCGGGCGGTGTCCAATCTGGTGGAGAACGCGGCCAAGTTCGACCGCGACGGTGAGGCGCCCATCGAGATCGCCGTCACCGGACCGGTGCACCCGCCCCAGATCGAGGACTCCGACGAGCCGGACACCGGCCTGCCGCTGGGCAGCGTGCGGGTGGAGGTCCTCGACCGCGGGCCCGGCATCCAGGAGAGCGACCTTCTGCGGGTCTTCGACCGTTTCTATCGTGCGGCGGACGCCAGGAGCCTGCCCGGCTCGGGTCTCGGCCTGTCGATCGTGCGGGACGTGGCGACCTCGCACGGGGGAGCGCCGTTCGCCTACCGGCGTGAGGGCGGGGGCTCCGTGATCGGGTTCACGGTCGGCGGGGGAGCCGCGCCCGGGGGCGAGTGAGGCCCTCGTAGCGTTGGTCAGCCGACATGGACGCGCGGCCGGCGCTTGCGGTCGGGTTCCGCCTCGCGCAGCACCTCCCGGGTGACGGGGGCGACCTCTCCCTGGCCGAAGAGGAAGAAGCGCAGGAAGTTGGCGAACGGATTGCCCTCGGTCCACTCGAAGTAGATGTGCGGGATGCAGCCGGTGGTGTCGCGGACGTGGAGCATCAGCGCGGCGAGGGCATTGGGGATGGAAGACGACTCCAGGGTGAGCACGCGGTAGCGGCCGTGCAGGACCTCGCCGCGTACCGTCAGGCCGGCCTCGAACTCCGAGGGGTCGGTGACGGTCACCTCCACGAAGACGAAGTCCTCCTGCGGGGGCAGCTCGTTGTCGGTGCGGATCTGCTCGATCTTCTGGCGGTACTCGGCGGCGTCCCGCTCGTCGGGCTCGTTGGCGATGAAGCGGATCCGGCGGCTGGCGATGTCCCGGACGAATCGTTCCGCCAGGTCGTCCAGGGTCACGCTGGTCACCCGCAGCTCGAAGGCCCGGGCGAGGCGGGACAGCAGTGAGACGAGGATGATCCCGGTGATGAAGCAGGCGCCGATCTTCACACCGTCGGGCCGTTCGATGACGTTGACGACGGTGGTGTAGAGGAAGACGGTGGCGATGACGGCGAAGGCGGGGGCCCAGCGCCGCTGGCGGGCCTTGCGGGCGGCGATGGTCACGGCGATCGCGGCGGAGCTGATCAGCACCAGCACACCGGTGGCGTAGGCGCCGCCCTGGGCGTCGACGTTGGCGTCGAAGATCCAGGTGACGAGGAAGGCGATCAGGGTGAAGACCATGACCATGGGCCGCACGGCGCGGGCCCACTG
>NZ_JBIVNO010000030.1:0-59677 GCF_044753645.1 Streptomyces sp. NPDC093261 | reverse complement strand
ATCTGACAGCCGGACGCCGTCAGCTCCGCGATCTGCTGCAACGTGGCACCGATGTCCGACGTACGCGTCGTCGTCATCGACTGCACCGACACCGGGGCCCCGCCCCCGACCGCCACCGGCCCGACCTGGATCTGCCGCGACACGCGTCGCTCCGCGATCGGCCGGGCCGGCACCTCGGGGACGCCCAAGGAAACGGCGGTCACGGCCTCACCCGTCGTTTCCGGGGCTCTGGGCGACCGTCTCGCGCATGGCCCGCAGGGACTCCTTGAGGGAGCCCATGGTGGCCAGCACGGCGGTGGGCTCATAGCCGCAGTGCGCCATGCAGTTGGCGCAGCGCGGGTCCTTGCCCCGGCCGTACTTGTCCCAGTCGGTCTTCTCGATCAGCTCCCGGTACGTGGGCACATACCCGTCGCTCATCAGGTAGCAGGGCCGCTGCCAGCCGAACAGCGAGTAGTTCGGGATCGCCCAGGCCGTGCACGGGAAGTCGACCTTGCCCTCGAGGAAGTCGAGGAACAGCGGCGAGTGGTTGAGCCGCCAGCGGCGCCGGTTGCCGCCGGCGAACGCCTTCTTGAACAGCTCGCGGGTCTGCTCCACGCCCAGGAAGTGCTCCTGGTCGGGCGCCTTCTCGTAGGCGTAGGCGGGCGAGATCATCATCTCGTCCACCTTCAGGTCGTCGTTGAGGAAGTTGAGCACCTCGATGACGGTCTGCGGGGTGTCGGTGTTGAAGAAGGTCGAGTTGGTGGTGACCCGGAAGCCACGCCGCTTGGCCTCCTTGATGGCCTCCACCGCCTCGTCGAACACACCCTCCTTCGCCACGGACTCGTCGTGCCGCTCGCGCAGGCCGTCGATGTGCACCGCGAACGCGAAGTACGGCGACGGCGTGAACTTGTCCATCTTCTTGCGCAGCAGCATGGCGTTGGTGCACAGGAAGACGTACTTCCTGCGGGCCACCAACTGGCGCACGATCTCGTCGATCTGCGGATGCATCAACGGTTCGCCACCGGCGATCGACACCATCGGCGCACCGGACTCCAGCACCGCGCCGACCGCCTGGGCCACCGGCATGCGCTGCTTGAGCACCCCCGCCGGGTGCTGGATCTTGCCGCAGCCCTCGCATTTCAGATTGCAGGCGAAGAGGGGCTCAAGCTCGACGATGAGCGGAAACTTGTCCCGCCTGCGCAACTTCTGTTCGAAGAGATAGGTCGCCACCTTGATGGACTGGCGCAGCGGCATGGCCATCTGGCTCACCTCCGGGGGAGCAACAAGGAACGGTGCCATTCAAAAAAAGCGGGAAGGACGGCACGAAGGACGCGGAAAGCCGATATTCCACCGCGCAACGTGCCGATCCGGACGAGTTCATGTTCTGGAGCGTCCACGACCACCCGGACGGCCGCAACCGGGCGCGACCCCGTGCGCACGGCACCGTGGAGGGTGGCCGCGGACTCCATGTCGACCGCGATCGCGCCCGTGGCGAGCAGGTGCGACCGCTCCTGACCTCGGACGACATGGTCCGAGCCGGTGAGTGGTCCGGTGTGGACCGTGCGCCCGGGCAGGCAGCGGACAAGCTCCTTGACCAGCAGCTCGGGGCCGACGCAGGTGGTGGTGCCGCGCGGGTGCCGGGTCTCCTCGGCGACGACCAGGTCACCGGGGTGCATACCGGGGGCCAGGCCCGCGCAGAAGCCCGTGGCGAGGACGGCCGCCCCGGCGTGGGCCGGGTCGGCGAGCGCCCGGATGACCGAGCGTTCCGCCGCCCGGGGCCCCATACCCGTTCGGAGCAGTGTGACGCGCCCGCCGGCCCCGGTGCGGTCACCACTGCGCAGGGCGAGGTGCTCGATGCCGAGCGCGCAGGCGATCAGCAGCGGGGCCGTGTCGGGCTTCCGGCTCATCTGCTCCCCTTGGCCCCGGCGAACGGCTCGCCGTGGACGTAGCGGCCGAGCGCGGTGAGCGGAAAGACCTGCCGGTAGAGGTGGTAGTTGATGGAGAAGTCCCAGGGGAAGCCGGTGCCGGTGAAGTACGGCTCGTCCCAGGAGCCGTCCTCGTTCTGGGTTCGGGTGAGGAACTCGATGCCGCGTTGCGCGGCCTTGCCCTCCGCCTCTCCCGCGGCCAGCAGCGCGAGCAGCGCCCACGCCGTCTGCGAGGCGGTGGAGGCGCCTCGTCCGCTCCATTCCCGGGCGTTGTGGTACGACCGCAGATCCTCGCCCCAGCCGCCGTCGTCGTTCTGCACCCGCTCCAGCCAGGCGACTGCTCTGCGGATCGCCGGGTGCGCCGCGGGCAGACCCGCGGCCGCCAGTGCGGGCACCACCGAGCCGGTTCCGTAGACGTAGTTGACGCCCCAGCGCCCGAACCAGGAGCCGTCCGGCTCCTGTTCGGCCAGCAGCCACTCGATGCCGCGCCGGGTGCGCGGGTCGTGGGCGAGCCCCTCGACCGCGAGCATCTCCACGACATGCGCGGTGACGTCGGCCGACGGGGGGTCGATGACCTCGCCGAAGTCGCAGAACGGCAGCCGGTTGGGGAACGGGCTGGTGTTGTCGACGTCGAAGGCGCCCCACGCCCCGTTCTTCGACTGCATGCCCAGGTTCCAGCGCACGCCCCGCCCGATGGCCTTCTCGAGCCGTTCCGGTTCGGGGTGGCCGACCCGGCGCAGCGCGAGGACGACCTCGGCGGTGTCGTCGATGTCCGGGTAGTTGTCGTTGTGGAACTCGAACGCCCATCCCCCCGGGGGGAGTTGCGGACGCCGCACCGACCAGTCGCCCGGCCGGACGATCTGCTCGGCGAGCATCCAGTCCGCGGCCTTCACCAGCTGCGGATGGTCGGCGGGCAGGCCCGCGTCGGCGAGCGCGATGGTCGCGAGGCAGGTGTCCCATACCGGGGACTGGCACGCCTCGATCATCCGGGCCCCGTCCTCGCGCCACACCGCGAAACGGTCCAGTGAGGCGAGGCCCTCGCGCATCACGGGGTGCTGGAGGTCGTAGCCGAGCAGGTGCAGGGCGATGATCGAGTACACCGCGGGCGGCTGGATCCCGCCCCAGCAGCCGTCGTTCTCCTGCCGCTCGATGATCCAGCGGGCGGCGGTGTTCATCGCGGCCCTGCGCAGCCGGCGCGGGGCGACCTTGCGGAACCGGTGGAGCGCCTTGTCGAGCCGCTGGAAGACGCCGTCCCAGCTCACCACCGGGGCGAGATCCCGGGCCGGGTTGGGGTCGTCGGGGTCGGTGTGCAGTTCGTCGAGCGGGAACGGCGCGGGCCGCACCGGGCGTTTCGCGGAGACGATGGTGAGCGGCACGATGGTCTGGCGGGCCCAGCATCCGAAGTCGTAGATGTTGAGCGGCATCCACTTGGGGAAGTAGATGAGTTCCGGCGGCAGTTCCGGGAGGTCCTCCCACTTCCACCAGCCGAAGAGGGCGAGCCAGATCCGGGTGAAGACGCGGGAGGCGGCGATGCCGCCCTGCGCGCGGACCCAGGCGGCGGCCTTCGCCATATGGGGTTCGTCCGGCGCGTCCCCGGCCAGGCGCAGGGCGACATACGCCTCTATGGTGGTGGACAGTTCGCCGGGTCCGCCGTAGAAGGTGGCCCAGGTGCCGTCCTCGCGCTGCTCGCCGCGGATGAACAAAGCGGCTGCTCGAGTGGTCTTCTCGTCGGAGATGCCCAGGAACTGACGGAGCAGCAGGTCCTCGGCGTCCATCGTGACGTTCGTCTCGAGGTCGCCCTTCCACCAGCCCTCGGCGTCCTGCCTCGCGAGCAGGAAGTCGGTCGCGCGCCGCATGGCGCGCTCGGCGGCGTCTCGGATTCCGACCGTCCCGGCCGCCTCCGGGAGCGGTACGTCGGTGTCGCTGGCCGAGGCAGCGCGGGGCGGCAGGGCTCCGGTGCTTCCGTCGGTCGTCGCTGTCATGGCTTCCCCTTCGTGCAGTCGTGCGAGTCGTGCTGCTGTGGGTCCGCCGTCGGCCGGTGGGTCTACGCGGTGGGGGTCCCCTCGCTCATGCCGTCCCCCCGCCCGGGCGAAGTCGGGAGTGGGGGAAGGTGGAGAGTGAGGGAAGGCACCGGCCGGCGACTACGCGAGGTGTATTCGACCGATACTGATCATCTCTTTCGTACGACGACGAAGTCGGCGAGCGCCGTGAACTGGGCCCGCACCTCCTGGGGCATCCGCACCGAGGCAAGCGCCTCGACCGCGATCGTGTGCTGGCGGCGCGCCTCCTGGGCGGTCCACTCGCGGCCGCCCGCCTCCTCGATGAGCGCGGCGCGCGCGGCGAACTCCTCCTCGGAGAAGTTCTCGAAGTCGCTGCTCTTGGCGTCCTCCGCGAGCAGCCGGCCGAGCCGCTCGGAGGCGGGGCCGCCGGCCGCCAGCGCGGCCACGACCGGCAGGGACTTCTTGCGCTGGCGCAGATCGCTCCAGGTCTGCTTTCCCGTGGCCTCCGGGTCGCCCCAGATGCCGAGAAGGTCGTCGACGGCCTGGAAGGCGAGGCCGAGGTGGTAGCCGTACTTCTCCAGGGTGTCGGCGGTCGCGTCGTCGGCGCCGCCGAGGACCGCGCCGATGGAGGAGGCGCAGGCGAGCAGGGCGCCGGTCTTGTTGCCCTCCATCTCGAGGCACTCCGGGACGCTGACGCGCTCGCGGTGCTCGTAGGAGATGTCCTGCGCCTGACCGTCGATCAGGGCGCGGGTGGCCGTGGTCAGACGCCGGGCGGCGCGTCCGGCCTCCACGGTGCCCAGCTCCAGCAGCACCTCGTTCGCCAGCGCGAACAGGGCGTCGCCGACGAGGATGGCCTGGGCGGGGCCGTGCACCTTCCACACGGTGTCGCGGTGGCGGCGCTGTTCGTCGCCGTCCATCAGGTCGTCGTGCAGGAGCGAGAAGTTGTGCACCAGCTCCACCGCGACCGCGCCGGGCACGCCGACCTCGGGCGCCTGGCCCGCCGCCTGCGCGGAGAGCAGGGCGAGGGCCGGACGCACGGCCTTGCCGCCATCGCCGTCCGCGGGGTTGCCCTCGGCGTCGATCCAGCCGAAGTGGTAGGCGGCGACGGTGTCCATGGGCGGTGCCAGGCGGTCCACTGCCTCCCGCAGCACCGGGGTGGCCAGGGTCCGGCCGCGCTCCAGGAGCGCGGACACGTCCACCGCGTCGGCAGCCGTCTCGGCCGGGGGCACAGTGGGCACAGTCTCTCCTCTTGTTGCGGTACCGGGGGTGCGGGAACCGGTGGTATGCGTGGGGACGCTCATGGTTATGCCGCCTCCTCGAAGAGGTCGGGGAGGTGAGCGCCGGACCGGCCCAGGGCGTCCAGCGCGGCGCCCGCCGCGCTGACACCGCTGCGGACCGCACTCTCCATGGTCGCGGGCCACCCGGTGGCGGTCCACGCTCCGGCCAGGTAGAGGCCGGGGGCCTTGGTGCGGGCGCCGGGCCGCAGCCGCCCGACGCCGGGGCGGGGGGCGAACGTGGCCGTGCGCTCCCGGGTCACGAAGAAGTCCTTCACCTCGGCGCCGCGCGCGGCCGGCAACAGTCGCTCGAGTTCGGGGAGATAGCGCTCCCGCAGCACCGACACCGGGTCGTCGATCTCGTCGCGGGCGGCCGACTGGGACAGCGCGAGGTACTGGCCCTCCCGCAGCCCGGAGGCCTCGGTGCGGTCGAAGACCCACTGCACCGGGGAGCCGAGCGCCGCGAAGAAGGGGCAGCCGAGCACCTTGCGGTCGTAGACGACGTGGACGTTGAGGATCGGCGCCGTGCCGATGTCGAGCAGCCGTTCGGGGGCGTCGAGGGCTCCGGCCGGCAACAGGTCGTGCGCCTCGCGCTGCGGTACGGCGAGGACCACCGTGTCGGTCTCGATGCGCTCGCCGGGAACCTGAACGCTCCAGCCGCCGTTTTCGTTAGGGGAGATGGAGGTGACGCGTGTACGGACCTCGGTACGGACGCCCGCGGAGTCGAGCGCCTTGCGGGCCAGCCGGTCGTGCAGTTCGCCCAGCGGGACGCGTGCCCAGCCGATGTCGGCCGCGCCCGGGTCGGACAGCAGACCCGTCTTGAACACCATCGCGGCGAGTCCGAGCGAGGCATCGCCGGCCACCGCGTTGAGGGTGGCGACCCCGACCAGGTCCCACAGTGCCTCGACGGCACGCGCGGACTGACCGTGCGCGGTCAGCCAGCTGCCGAAGTCCTGCGTGTCGAGCGCGGGATCCGCGAGGTCGAGCGCGCGGAGCGCCAGTGCGGCACGCCCGACTCTGGCGCGCTCGGCGAGCGAGAGATGGGGGTAGGTGGCCAGGCTGCGCCCGAGGTGCAATGGCACGGGCAGCGCGTCGCGCCGTAGTCTGCCGAGCCGTCGGCCCGGAGCGGCGTCGGCGTCGAGAACGGGCACGTCGAGACGATCCTGCAACGGAGCCAGCGCGGACGCGTCGATGCGGTCGAGGAACCAGCGATAGGCGGTGCAGCAGCGCAGATAGACATGCTGGCCGTTGTCGACGGTCAGCTCGCCTCGGTGGAACGAGAAGGCGAGACCGCCCAGCCGAGGCCGTCCCTCCAGCAGGGTGACCCGCACTCCGGCGTCGGCGAGCGCCAGCGCGGCCGTGATCCCGGCGAGTCCCCCGCCGACCACCACGGCGGACGCACCCGAGACGGACGGCGTCCCGCGGTGGCCCGGGATGTCGGCGGCCGGGCCCTCCGGCTGTGTGCCGTCGCTCATCGTGCTTCCTCCCCTGCCGGTTCGCCGTGCTGTTTGAACGATGCACGGCGGACCGTCTCAGTCAGGGACGCCACACCGCACCGGAGGGTTGCCTGCCGTTTTTCGCCGGTGGACTCACCGTGGAGGGGACCGCCCATCAGCCGCGCCTCCTGACCGTGCGCCGGGAGACATTCCGGGCGTCGAGGCCCGAGAGCCCGCGCACGGCGACGTACGCCTTCTCGCGTCCGGGCAGCGAGACCCGGCCGCGCAGCACGGCCTCGGGCTCGCGCTCGATGCGGTCGAGGAGCCTGCGGTAGATGCCGGCCATGGCGGCGACACAGGCGCCGCTGCGCCGATCGAGCATGGGCAGCAGCCGGTAGCCCTCGGCGAAGAGCGCACGGGCCCGGCGCACCTCGAAGTGCACGAGGCCGGCGAAGTCGGCCCCCTCGGGCGGGGTCGATCCGGAGAAGCCGGCCGAGCAGCCGAACTTGGCGAGGTCGTCGGCGGGAAGGTAGACGCGCCCGCCCTCGGCGTCCTCCCGGATGTCCCGCAGGATGTTGGTGAGTTGAAGCGCGAGCCCGAGCGTGTCGGCATACTCCGGCGCGCGCTCGGCGCCGCGCGCCCCTGGCTCCGTGCCGAACACACCGAGCGAGAGGCGGCCGATGGCCCCCGCCACACAGCGGCAGTAGACCTTCAGATCGTCCCAGGTCTCATAGGTCTCACCGCGCACGTCCATGAGCACGCCGTCGATGAGCTCGTCGAGACCGCCGAGCGGGATCGGGAAGTGCGAGGCGGAGTGGGTGAGGGCGACGGCGACCGGGTCGGTGTCGTCCTCGGCCACCTTTCCGTCCCGGATGCGGTCCAGCAGCGCCCGGGTCTCCTCCAGCCGTGCGGTCTTGACCTCGGCCGCCAGCGCGCCGTCGCCGATGTCGTCGACACGCCGGGAGAACGCGTAGAGCGCCGACATCGCACGGCGCTTGGGCGTCGGCAGCAGCCGGATGCCGTAGGCGAAGTTCCGGGCCTGCTGCCCGGTCACGGCCTCGCAGTAGCTGTACGCGGCGAGAACCGGCGGGGACACGTGCTGTTCCGACTCCACAGTCCGGATCACCCCTCTCCTCGCAGAGTCACGCCCACCTCACGCAGCAACCGGAGCTTGCCGGGCTTCGGCGGGCCGGAAAGTACGTCGTATTCGGCGGCGGCGATCGCGCCGATCGCCGCCCTTCCCCCCGCCACGAAGCCCGCGAGCAGCAGCCTCAGCCTGCCGTGCACGCTACCCACGAGGGGGGCGCCTTCATTCAGGAGATCGCGTGCGCGTTCCGCCTCGTACGCGATCAGTGCACGTACAGACGCGCTCGCCGTGCTCCCGGCGAGATCCGCCTCCTGGACATGAAAGCGCTTCCTGTCCACGGCGGGCAGATAGATCCGGTCACGGTCGAGGTCCTCGGCGACGTCCTGGAGGTGCTCGACGATCTGGAGAGCCGTGCAGATCGCGTCGGAGCGGCGGATGCGCTCGGGGGTGGAGGTTCCGGTGACGGCCAGAACGAGCCGGCCGACGGGATTGGCGGACAGTTCGCAGTAGCCGACGAGGTCGTCGTAGGTCTCGTACCGCTTGACGAGCTGGTCCTGGCGGTTGGCGGCGATCAGGCCGAGGAACGGCTCGGGGGTGAGGCCGGCGCGCCGGACCGTCGGCTGGAGGCGGCGCAGCAGGGGATGGCGCGGGGTCGAGTCGAAGACCCGGCGCAGATCGGCCTCGAAGGCGTCCAGAAGGGTGAGGCGGTCCTCGGCCTCCTCGGGCGACACGCCGAGGAGACGGGCGTCGGCGCCGCCGGGGGCGAGATCGCCGTCGCCGATGTCGTCGACGAGGCGCGCGAAGCCGTAGACGGCCATCAGGTCGGCGCGCCAGGCCCGGGGCAGGAAGAACGGCGCCACGGGGAAGTTCTCGCCCGCGGCCTTGTCTAGGGTGGCGCGCTCCGGGTCGCCGGTGCGCGCCGTCCCGGCTTCGGTCACCGCTCGCCGCCCGGCGCGGAGACGGCACATGCCTCGCGGAGCTGGAGACTTTCCGTAGCCATTGCCGTCACATCTCCCGTTCTACACTGCCGACCCAATACATCCTATTTCGGACACGCCGCCCGGCTGTCCACGCAGCGCGGCAGGTAGGGGGTGTAGGGCATTATCGCCCCAGTTGCCGCGAATCAGCACCGGTACAGCTTACGTTGTACAACTAACGGAGCTCCGGCGGGGTGTCCCGCAGATCACAACAACACACCGATTGGCGTCAAGATTCCTAAGGCCAAACAGAGTTGGCCTTTCCTTTGCAGTCGTGGGGCCCGGCCGGAGCATTCCGGCCGGGCCCTCGGTCACGGGGGTTACTTGCCCGTGAACTTCTCGTACTCCTTGAGGACCTCTTCGGTCGGGCCGTCCATCCGCAGCTCGCCGCGCTCCAGCCACAGGACGCGGTCGCAGGTGTCACGGATCGACTTGTTGTTGTGACTGACCAGGAACACCGTGCCCGCCTCCTTACGCAGCTCCCGGATGCGGTCCTCGGAGCGCTTCTGGAACTTGCGGTCCCCGGTGGCCAGGGCCTCGTCGATCATGAGGACGTCGTGGTCCTTGGCGGCCGCGATGGAGAAGCGCAGCCGGGCGGCCATGCCGGAGGAGTAGGTCCGCATCGGCAGCGTGATGAAGTCGCCCTTCTCGTTGATGCCGGAGAAGTCGACGATCTCCTGGTAGCGCTCCTTGATCTGTTCGCGGGACATGCCCATGGCGAGACCGCCCAGGATCACGTTGCGCTCGCCCGTCAGGTCGTTCATCAGAGCCGCGTTCACGCCGAGCAGGGAGGGCTGGCCGTCGGTGTAGACCTTCCCGCGCTCCGGGGGCAGCAGTCCGGCGATGGCGCGCAGCAAGGTGGACTTGCCGGAGCCGTTCGACCCGATCAGCCCGATGGCCTCGCCGCGGTAGGCGACGAACGACACACCGCGGACCGCGTGCACCTTGCGCACCCCGCGCGCCGCGTCGTCGGAGCCTCGTCCGAGGATGCGGCTGAGCGCGGCGGTCGCGCTGCCCTTGCCGGTCTTGGCGCCGTTGACGCGGTAGACGATGTGCAGCTCGTCCGCGATGACGGTGGGGATCCTGGCCCCGGTGTTCTGCTCAGCCACGGCCGTACCGCTCCTCCGCCTTCCAGAAGTACACGAACCCGCCGGCGAAGACGACCACCGCCCAGAACAGCGCGAGGGCCCAGACGTGCGGCGGGAGGTTCTCGGCACCGTAGTTCCTGATGAGCGCGAAGCGCATCAGGTCCATGAAGACGGCGGCGGGGTTGACCTGCAACGCGCGGATCACCCATTCGGGGCGGCCGACGAGCATGTTGTGGATGGAGAACATGACGCCGGACATGTACATCCACGTGCGCAGGATGAACGGCATCAGCTGGGCGAGGTCCGGGGTCTGGGCGCCCATCCGGGCCACGATCAGCGCGAGGCCCGTGTTGAAGAGGAACTGGAGCACCAGGACCGGGACGATCAGCAGCCAGGACAGGCTCGGATAGCTGCCGAATCCGACGGCCACGGCGAACAGCACGATCATCGAGAAGAGCAGCTGCTGGAGCTGCTGGAGCGCGAAGGAGACGGGCAGCGAGGCGCGGGGGAAGTGCAGGGCGCGCACCAGGCCCAGATTGCCGGAGATCGCCCGGACACCGGCCATGATCGAGCTCTGGGTGAAGGTGAAGACGAAGACACCGGTCACCAGGAAGGGGATGTACGTGCCGTGCGGCATGCCCCGGCTGGCCTTCAGGATCAGCCCGAAGATCAGGTAGTACACGAACGCGTTCAGCAGCGGGGTGGCGACCTGCCACAGCTGACCCAGCTTGGCCTGGCTGTACTGGGCGGTGAGCTTCGCCTGCGAGAAGGCGAGGATGAAGTGACGCCGTCCCCACAGCTGGCGGACGTAACTGACGAGTCCGGGCCGGGCGCCACTGACGGAGAGCCCGTACTTGGCGGCCAGCTCGGCCGGGGTCAGTCCGTCATCTGGGGACGGGCGGTCGCTCACCGCGACACCGCCGTCATTCGTTGTCTCACTCACAGATAGGCGAACTCTCCGTTTCGGGATGCGCGGCCTGCCCGCGCACGGGTGGGAGCCTGGACATGGGTCCCACCCGCTGTTTCCGACTGTCGAGCCTGTCAGATGACCGGAGGCCGGCCCAATCGGGTCAGCCGCCACACGGTACGCCACTTCATGGGGCGCCGCGGACCGCACGGCGTCGTCCAGCCCTCCCAGAAGCCGCCGAACCACGCCCTCAGAGCGGCCCGCGAGGGCCGGCGCAGCAGCGTCAGCAGCATCCAGACGCCCAGGTAGGCCGGGGCGAGGACGGCGGGGAGGTTGCGGCGGGCCAGCCAGACCCGGTTGCGGGCGACCATCCGGTGGTAGACCGCGTGCCGGGAGGGCGCGGTCGTGGGGTGGTACAGGACCATGTCCGACCGGTAGTCGATCATCCAGCCCGCGTCGAGGGCCCGCCACGCCAGGTCGGTCTCCTCATGGGCGTAGAAGAACTCGTCCGGCAGCCCGCCGACCTCGGCGAAGACCTTCGTACGGACCGCGTTGGCGCCGCCCAGGAAGGTGGTGACCCGGGAGGAGCGCATCGGGTCCGAGGCGCGCAGGCGCGGCACGTGGCGGCGCTGGGTCTCACCGGTGTCGGGGTCGGCGATGCGGAAGCTGATGATGCCGAGGTCCGGGTCCGCGGCAAAGGCCTGGCGGCACAGCGCGGCGGTGTCGTGGCGGGCGAGCAGGCCGTCGTCGTCAAGGAAGAGCAGGACGTCCACATCGGTGCCCGCGGGCCCGAACGCCTCGATGCCGACGTTGCGGCCGCCGGGGATGCCGAGGTTCTCGGGCAGTTCGATGGTGCGCACGCCGTCGGGGACGTCCGGAACGGGCGAGCCGTTGCCGACCACGACCACGTCGACCGGGTCGCCGTCCTGCTTGGCGACCGAGTCGAGGAGGGCGCGCAGCTCGGCGGGGCGGTTGCCCATCGTGATGACGACCGCCCCGACCCTTATGCCGCCGCTCACTTGAGCCTGCTGGAGGCGAGGATGGACACGAGATGCAGCAGGGTCTGCACAAGCGCGATGCCGGCCAGCACGGCGACGCCGAGCCGGGAGAAGAACAGGTCGCCCCTGACCGTGTCCACGATCGCCAGGACCAGGATCAGCAGCGACGCCTCGATCCCGAGGACCAGGCGGTGGAACTTCAGCGCCGAGGCCGCCCGGCGGGCGAGCGCGAGGCCCGACGACCGCGGCTCGGCGGCGGCCTCCTTGACCGGCGGCAGCCCACCCTGGTGCCGGGCGACACCGACGAGGTCGGTCTCGGCCTTGATCAGGACGGCGCCGAGGGCGGCGAGGGTGCCGAGGAAGGCCCACAGCCAGTCGATCCGGCCCGGGCCCCACGGATCGGCGGCACGCAGGCCGAAGCCGACCAGCACCGCCGCGTCGCACAGATACGCGCCGACCCGGTCCAGGTACACCCCGCCGAGCGAGAACTGCTTCTTCCAGCGCGCTATCTCGCCGTCAACGCAGTCGAGGAGCAGGTAGAGCTGGACCATCACCACGCCGAGCACGGCGCCCGCGATGCCCGGCACCAGCAGCGCCGGAGCGGCGAGCACGCCGAAGACCGTCATCAGGTAGGTCAGCTGGTTGGGCGTGACCCTGGTGTTGACCAGGTAGCGGTCGATCCGCAGCGAGACCTCACGCATGTAGAGGCGTCCCGCCCAGTGTTCACCGCTGCGCCGGTCCTTCACCCCGGCGGGGTGGACGACGGGCCGGAGTTCAGCTACCGATGGCCTTGACATAGTCGGCGTAGATGTCCTTGATCTGGTCGGTCTTCAGGTCGAGGTGTTCGAGGATCGTGTAGCGGCCGGGCCGGGTCTGCGGGGCGAACTCCACGACCCGGACGAACTCGTCCACCGTGAAGCCGATCTCGTCCGGCAGTACGGGCAGCCCGTGCCGGCGCAGCACCTGGGCCATGTACGCCGACTCCTCGTGCGCCCCGCGCAGATACATCGCGAAGGCCGCGCCCAGCCCGCACTGCTCGCCGTGGGCGGCGGCGCGCCGGGGGTACAGCAGGTCGAAGGCGTGGTTGATCTCGTGGCACGCGCCGGAGGACGGGCGGGAGTCCCCCGACACCGACATGGCGATACCGCTGAGGACCAGCGCCTCGGCCAGCACCTGGAGGAATTCGTTCTCGCCGATGCCGCCGGGGTGGCGCAACACCGCCTCGCCGGCCTGCCGGGCCATCGCCGCGGCGAGGCCGTCGATCTTCTCGCCCGTGACGCGGTTGGCCAGCTCCCAGTCCGCGATCGCGGAGATGTTCGACACGGCGTCGCCGATGCCCGCGCGCACGAAGCGCACCGGGGCCTCGCGGATCACATGGAGGTCGATGACGACCGCGATGGGGTTCGGCACGCCGTAGGAGCCGCGGCCCGCGTCGTTGTCGAGGGTCGCGACGGGCGAGCACAGACCGTCGTGGGCGAGGTTCGTGGGGACGGCGACCAGTGGCAGGCCGACACGCGCCGCGGCGAACTTGGCGCAGTCGATGATCTTGCCGCCGCCCAGGCCCACGAGCGCGTCGTAGTGGCCCGCCTTCATGTCGCCGGCCAGCCGGACCGCGTCGTCGAGGGTGCCGCCGCCGACCTCGTACCAGGTGGCGCCGGGCAGGCTGGGGGCGAGCCGCTCGCGCAGCCGGGCGCCGGAGCCGTCGCTGACGGCGACGGCCAGCTTGCCCGAGTGCGAGATCCGCTCGTCCGCGAGCACGCTCGCCAGGTCGTCGAGGGCACCCGGGCGGATGTCGACGACTACGGGCGAGGGAATGAGCCTCGTCAGTACCGGCACGCGATCTCCCGCCCCCTGGCCAGGTCGTCGTGGTTGTCGATCTCGACCCACGGCACATCGCCGATCGGAGCCACGTCGATCTTGAAGCCGCGGTTGACCAGTTCCTGGTAGCCGTGCTCGTAGAACTGCTGCGGGTCGGTCTCCCACACGGTCTTCAGGGCGTCGGCCAGCTCCCCGGCCGCCTCACCCTCGATGAGGGTGACGCCGATGTACTCGCCGGTCGCCTCGGACGGCTCCATCAGCTTGGTGATCTTGCGGACGCCCTTGTCGGGGTCCACGACGACCTTCATCTCCTCGTCCGCGAGCTGCTTCACCGTGTCGAGGGCGAGGATGATCCGCTTGTCCTCGCCACGGGCGGCGAGCAGCGTCTTCTCGACGGAGACCGGATGGACGGTGTCGCCGTTGGCGAGGATCACCCCGTCGCTGAGGGCGTCACGGCCGCACCACAGGGAGTAGGCGTTGTTCCACTCCTCGGCCTTGTCGTTGTCGATGAGGGTGAGCTTCAGGCCGTACTTGCGCTCCAGGGCTTCCCTGCGCTCATAGACGGCCTCCTTGCGGTAGCCGACGATGATCGCGGCCTCGGTCAGGCCGACCTCGGCGAAGTTGCCGAGGGTGAGGTCGAGGACCGTGAGGCCGTCCTCTCTGCCCGCGGGCCCCACCGGCACCAGAGCCTTGGGCAGGGTGTCGGTGTAGGGGCGCAGGCGCCGTCCGGCGCCTGCCGCCAGCACGAGGCCGATCATGCGGGTTCTCCTTCATCGTGTACGGCGGGTGCGCCACCCTTGTGGGCGGCCACCCAGAAGCGGATGCTCTCCACGAGCACCACCAGGGCGACATAGACGGCGAGGACCGTGAGGGCGACCTTGAACTGCGCGGCGGTGAGCAGCGCGGCCAGGACCGTGACCACCAGGGTCCGGCCTTCGTGTCCCCCGACCGCGCGGACCAGCCGGCGCGGCGGCGCGTCGGCGTCGCCGCGGATGCGGTACACCGTGTCGTAGTGATGGTAGGCGACGGCCGCCACCAGCCCGAAAGCCGCCGGTAGCACGCCGTTCACCCCGGATTTGGCCGCCAGCATGAGGACCGTGCCGTATTCGGCGGCCCGGAAGAGGGGCGGGACCAGCCAGTCGAGGGGGCCCTTGAGGGGCCGCACCACGGCGAGGGCGGACATGACCGCATAGCCGACGGCGCCCAGGACGCTCTGCCAGCCTGCACCCCACAGCGCGATCGGGCACACGGCCAGGAGCCCGCCGGCGAGGGCGAGGTACGGCGCCGCGCGGTGGGTGGCGCCGCGGGCGGAGCGCACCAGCAGTTCGACGAGGGGGCCGCTGTCGGCGAGGTCGGCGAGCGCCCGCGCGGCCCGGTCGGTCCGCTTCGCCTTGCGTGTGAGCGAGCGCAGCACCCGGCCCGCCGTGGTGTAGGTGGCGGCGAAGGCACAGCCGATGAGCAGCACGGTGAAGGTGGTGCGGGGAGTGGTGGCCGCCGTCAGGACGGCGATCAGCGCCCAGCGCTCACCGATCGGCAGGACGATCATCCGGCGCACCCAGACCGTCCAGCCGACACTGTCGAGGCGGTCCGAGAGGGCGGCGGTGGGGCTGGTGTTGGCGGTGGCGTCGTGGTTCGCCTCGTTGAAGGCGAAGTCGACGACGTGCCGGCACGTCTGCAGGACCATCGCGCCGAGGGCCAGCGCCCATACGTCGTCGCCGCCGCGGGCGGCGCCGAGGGCGAGGCCCGCGTAGTAGGCGTACTCCTTGGCGCGGTCGAAGGTGGCGTCGAGCCAGGCGCCGAGCGTGGAGTACTGCAGGGAGTAGCGGGCGAGCTGGCCGTCGGTGCAGTCGAGGACGAAGGACAGGATGAGCAGGATGCCCGCGGCGACGAAGCCGCCGCGGCTGCCGGTGGCCGCGCAGCCCGCCGCGATCAGGGCGGTGAGCAGCGAGGCGGTGGTGACCTGGTTGGGGGTCAGGCCCCGGTGGGCGCACCAGCGGGCGAGGTGGCGCGAGTACGGGCTGATGAAGTGCGTGGTGAAGAAGCCGTCGCGGGCCTTGACGGCGCTGCGCAGGCGTACGGCCTCGTCATCGACGGAGGCGACGGCCTGCCGTGCCTCATTGCGGGTCTGCGGGTCGACGGGGACGGCGGCGACCAGCGTGCCCAGCTCGGGGCGGTGGACCGGCACGCCCTCGGAGTCGAGGGCCTCGGTGAGGCGCTCGGCGAGGTTGTCGGTGACGGTGGGGGCGCCTCCCCGCTCGGGCAGGTCCCCCTGTGCGGACGGCGCCGGGAGCGGGGCGGGAGCCGGCACCGCGGAGTAGGCGCCGTCGGCCGCCGCGGAGTTCTCACGGGCGAGGGCTCGGGTCAGCGCCTGCCGGGCGGCGGGCTGTGCCGTGACGGCACCGGGCACGGCGGCGGCGGGGAAGCGGGGGTCGGTCAGACCGAGCCGCAGCGCGTGCAGATGACCCACGAAGCGGCTGTCGACGATCGCGACCCGCTGGTCCGCCGGCACGGCGGCGAGGAGCGTCTCGGCGTCACCGGCGTCGGTGGCGACCCGCACGTCGAAGCCGAGGGACCGCAGATCGCCCTCGAGCGACGATCCGGGAACCGGCTGTCCGGTGAGGATGGCGGTCGACAGACGAACTCACTCCCTGAGGCCCGACGCGTACGGGCGCCGGTCGTGTGTGGTGTGGGGCGCCCGGGGCGGGGCCGGACGGCATGTCGGCAGAGGCTATCGGATGCCTGGAAGCCCGTGTTCACCGGCCGTTCATGGGCTGATCAACCCGGTCTGTATGCCCGCCGCCGCGATCATCATCGGGGATCGGTGGGGCACGCAACAAACCGCGGGTACAGACCCTCCCATTCCCGGCATCACATCCTCCCCTTATACGGACATACAGCGCATGACGCTTTTACCCGGAATACAACCACACCCGATGACCGGGGCATGGGGCGGGTTCACCGGGCAGGCATAGGGTGAGGGCCCATGACATGGCTGATCACCGGTGGAGCCGGTTATATCGGGGCGCATGTGGCGCGGGCGATGACCGCGGAAGGCGAGCGCGTCCTCGTGCTGGACGATCTCTCCACCGGTGTGCCGGCGCGGCTCCCGGAGAGCATTTCGCTGGTGCAGGGCTCCTCGCTGGACGGTCGGCTGCTGAAGCGGGTCCTCGCCGAGCACACGGTCACCGGTGTGGTGCACCTGGCGGCGCGCAAGCAGGTCGCGGAGTCCGTGGCCCAGCCGACGCGCTACTACCAGGAGAACGTGGGCGGTCTCGCGACGCTGCTTGAGGCGGTGGCCGAGGCGGGGATCAAGCGGTTTCTGTTCTCCTCGTCGGCGGCCGTCTACGGCAACCCCGATGTGGACCTCATCACGGAGGACACGCCCTGCGCCCCGATGAGCCCCTACGGCGAGACAAAGCTCGCGGGCGAGTGGCTGGTGCGGGCGGCGGGCCGGGCGCACGGCATGGCGACCGTGTGTCTGCGCTACTTCAATGTGGCCGGGGCGGCCGAGCCGGAACTGGCCGACACGGGCGTGTTCAACATCGTGCCGATGGTCTTCGACCGGCTGACCCGGGGCGAGGCGCCGCGGATCTTCGGTGACGACTATCCGACCCCGGACGGCACCTGCGTACGCGACTACATCCATGTCGCCGACCTCGCCGACGCGCATCTGGCGGCGGCCCGGCGGCTGGCCGGGGGCGCGCCGGGCGACCTGACCGTGAACGTCGGCCGCGGTGAGGGGGTCTCGGTGCGTGAGCTGGTCACGCTCATCGGCGAGGTGACGGGCGACACCACGGTGCCGGTCGTCGCCCCGCGCCGCCCCGGTGACGCGCCCCGCGCGGTCGCGTCGGCCGCGCTGGCCGAGCGGGAGCTGGGCTGGAGCGCCCGGCGGGGGGTGCCGGAGATGGTGGAGTCGGCGTGGCGGGGCTGGCTGCTGCACCACCCGGAGGCGGGCCGCGGCTGAGCTGAGGCGGCCATCCGCCGTGCGGCGAGCCACGGCTGAGCGCAGGCGGCCACCCGCCGTGCGGCGAGCCATGGCTGAGCGCAGGCAGCCGTGAGGCGAGCCACACGCGCGCGGGGCGGGCGCGCGCGCCCGATGTACGGCGCGCACCCGGGCGCCGGCCACCCGGAGCGCACGGTGGGGCGGTTCCCGCTCCGTGGCACCGGGCACGATCACGATCAGGCATCCGGCCCCGTCCGGCGTCTGTTTCCATGGGCACCGCAGGGCCCGTCCAAAGGGGCCGGTGGGGACATGCGGGGAGTCGGGGAAGTGCCGGGAGTGCCGGATTCGTACGGCAGACTGGGGACTGGACAACGAATGCGAAGGATGGGTATGCCGATCACACCTGCCACCGCGACGCACCGCTCGTCGAACGGCACCGCTGACGCGATCCTGCTGGAGCTGGTCGACGAGAACGGCACCACGATCGGCACGGCGGAGAAGCTCGCCGCCCATCAGCCGCCCGGGCAGCTGCACCGCGCGTTCTCGGTGTTCCTCTTCGACGAGCGCGGCCGGCTGCTGCTCCAGCAGCGGGCCCTCGGCAAGTACCACTCCCCCGGTGTCTGGTCGAACACCTGCTGCGGCCACCCCTACCCGAACGAGGCGCCCTTCGCGGCGGCGGCCCGGCGAACGTACGAGGAGCTGGGGGTCTCCCCGTCGCTGCTGGCCGAGGCGGGCACGGTGCGCTACAACCACCCGGACCCGGACTCCGGCCTGGTGGAGCAGGAGTACAACCACCTCTTCGTCGGGCTCGTGCAGTCCCCGGTGCGCCCGGATCCGGAGGAGGTCGGGGCAACGGCCTTCGTGACCCCCGGGGAGCTTGCCCAGCGGCACGCGGAGGACCCGTTCTCGTCGTGGTTCCCGACGGTCCTGGACGCGGCGCGGCCGGCGGTCAGAGAGCTGACGGGACCGTCCGCGGGCTGGTGACCCGAGGGGCCGTCCGGCCCGCGCGCCCGGAACATCCCGGGGCGGACGGACACCCCGGGGCGGAAGCGCGTCCCGGGGCGGAAGCGCACCCCGGGGCGGACGGAGCCGTGGCGGCGAGGTGGCGGCTCACAGGAACCGTGTGGGTTTGAGGGGGAGCGCGGCCCAGATCACCTTGCCGCCGCTCGCCGTGTGCTCGACGTCGCACACCCCGCCGGCCTCCCTGGTGATCTCGCGGACCAGGAGCAGCCCCCGGCCGCCTGTCTGCCCGTGGTCGGCCTCCAGCGCGCTCGGGCGGTAGGGGTGCTCGTCCTCCACCGAGACCCGCACCCACTCCGGGCCCACGGCGACCTCGACGGCGAGCATCGGCGACAGCAGCGCCGCGTGCCGTACCGCGTTGGTGACCAGTTCGGAGACGATCAGCAGCAGGGCGTGCACGGTGTCGTCCGAGACGGGCACGCCCTGGCGGGCGAGCAGATCCCGGACGGCGTGCCTGGCCTGTGGCACCGAGGCCTCCACGGCGGCTGCCGTGAACCGCCAGACCCCCTCATACGGCAGCGGCGCCGGCGGCCGTGGACCGTCCGGCTCGTTCGCGCCGCGGTCAGGGCGCGGGTCGGCCCCCCGCCCTCTGTTCTCCATAGCCCGGTCGCCACCCTCGCGCTCGATTGTCACCACGCGTCGAGTGTTGGGAATGCGCTGGTCCGTCCCGAATGACTGAACACAAGTCAGCGGGTATCGACGACATTTTGACCGTTGGCGTATGACACGGTCGTTTGCGTGACCGCTCCTGTCCTGCCCCGCACCGACTTCCGAACTCTTCGGGTTGTACGGGTTCCGGCTGCGGGACTCCGGCCGGCCCGGGCGGCGATGCCGGCCGGCCGCGGACCCTCGGTGACCGGGCGTCCGGGAGGCGCGGATAGCATCCGCTCCATGGAGCCGCAGCTGCTGCACCGCGTCACCGACTCGGTCGCGACCGTCGTCATCCACCACCCGGCCAAGCGGAACGCCATGACGGCCGGCATGTGGGAGGCGCTGCCACCGCTGCTCGGCGAACTCGCCGCCGATCCCGCCGTCCGGGCGCTGGTGATCACCGGCGAGGGCGGGACCTTCTGCGCGGGGGCCGACATCTCGACACTGGTGGGGTCGCCGGAGCGGGCCCAGAGCCTGGCCGTGCTGGCCGAGGAGGCGCTGGCCGCCTTCCCGAAGCCGACGCTGGCGGCGATCCGCGGCCACTGCGTGGGCGGCGGGGCGCAGCTCGCGGCGGCCTGCGATCTGCGGTTCGCGCAAGAGGGCGCGCTCTTCGGGGTGACACCGGCCAGGCTGGGGATCGTCTACCCGGCCTCCGCCACCCGGCGGCTGGTGGCGCTGGTGGGTCCCGGCGCCGCCAAGTACCTGCTGTTCTCGGGTGAGTTGATCGACTCGCAGCGGGCGCTGCGCACGGGAATGGTCGACGAGGTGCTGCCCGAGGGCGCACTCGACAAGCGGGTGGCGGAGTTCACCCGCGTGCTGGTCGCGCGCTCCCAGCTGACGCAGGCGGCGGCCAAGGAGTTCGCGAACGGACGGACGGACCGGGACGCCCACTGGGCGGAGCAGGCGCGCGCCGGCGGCGACACCGCGGAGGGCGTCGCCGCGTTCCTGGAGCGCAGACCGCCCCGGTTCACCTGGACTACGTCAGGATGAAGCGGCTCGCCGCGCGGAGCCGCTCGACGATGTGCGCGGGCGCCTTGTGCGGGGATCCGGCGTCGTAGGGCGGCTGTGGGTCGTACTCCATACCGAGCTGTACGGCCTGCGCGTGTTCGTCGCCCGCGATCCGGCCGAGGAGGGTGAGGCCCATGTCGATGCCGGAGGAGACGCCGGCGGCGGTGACGTACTTGCCGTCGAACACGACGCGCTCGCCCGTGGGTTCGGCGCCGAACCGCTCCAGGAAGTCCAGGGCCGGCCAGTGCGAGGTGGCACGGCGCCCGGTGAGCGGTCCGGCGGCGGCCGGCAGCAGCGAGCCGGTGCACACGGAGGTCGTCCAGGTGCTGGTGGCGTCGGCGGCGCGCAGCCAGTCAAGGAGCACCTGGTTCTCCATCTGCGGTGTCTGGCCGGGGCCCCCTGCACGACCACGATGTCGGGCGCCGGCACCTCGGCCAGGGTCCTGTCGGCGGTGAGCGCGAGGGCTGCGGTGTCACTGCGCACGGGTCCGGTCCGCTCGGCGACGAACACGGTCCTCGCGTCGGGGAGCCGCCCGAGGGTCTCGTAGGGGCCCACGGCGTCGAGGGCGGTGAAACGGTCGAAGAGGACGATCGCGATCCGCATGGGTTTCCCTTCGGCGGTCAGTCGGTGGTGGGGGGCGGAAGCGGCGCCGGTACTCGGGCGGGGGCCGCGCCGAGTGCCTTCAGGAAGGCGCGGCGCATCGCCTCGGGCGCGTGCCGTAGCCACTGGCGGCGGCGGCAATGACGAACAGCCCACCTTTTCTGCCATTCCCCGGCGAAGGGCCCCGACGTACCAACCAGTCGGTAACGTACCGTCCATGACGACTGCTCTCCCGGAGCGCGCCGCACGGCGCTGCCACAACCTGATCAATCCTTTTCACTCGATGCACTACTTCTCACCGGATCTGCATCGGGAAATGGCCGCCTTGGGCATCGACCACCAGCGGGCCGGCTACTTCGCGGTGCGAGCCGCCGCGATGGGAGCGGTGGGCGCGGGCGTGGTGACGGCTACGTTCTACAACTTCAGCCCCGAGCTGGTGGCACGGCATGTCCCCGGCGTGTGGGAGACGGCCTCCCCCGCGGCGGTGCTCGCGGCACGCGTGCGTGCCGTCGACGCGACCCTGCGGCGGCTGCTGGGCGAGGAGGCGGTCGCCGCCAAGGAGACGGCCGAGGCGGCGGAGCTGGCGCTGCGCGCCACCGAGGCATGCACCCGGCACGCGCGCCCCCTGTACGCCGCCCACGCCGACCTGCCGGTGCCGGAGGAACCGCATCTGGCGCTCTGGCACGCGGCCACACTGCTGCGTGAGCACCGCGGCGACGGCCATCTCGCGGTGCTCCTGCGCGCGGAGCTGGACCCGATGGAGGCGCTGGTGACGCATGGTGCGACAGGCAAGGGCATGTCCTCGAAGTGGGTCCTCGCCACCCGCGGCTGGAGCCGGGCGGACTGGGACGCGGCGTGCGGGCGGCTGCGCGAGCGGGGACTGCTGGACGCGGACGGCGAGTTGACCGAGGCGGGCACCGCTCTGCGCAGGGACATCGAGGCGGAGACAGACCGCCTCGACCTGGCCCCTTACGAGCACCTCGGCGCCGGTGGCGTCGCGCGCCTGACGGAGCTGGCGGGCGCCCTGCTGACCAGGGCCCTTGAGGCCGGCGCCTTCCCCGAGGACATGATCGGCAAGGGATGAGGCATCCGCCCCTCCCCTGGCGGACACGCCGAGGGGCGGCCGAAGGGGAACAGCCGCCTGCCGTGCGCGTGTCGCGGTGCCGCGCCCGGCCGGCGCGGCCGCCGCCACGGTGCGGACCGAGCCGTTCCGTGCTCTGGCCAGGGGCTTCGGCCAAGTGGCGGACGCGGTACGGCGCGGCGCCCGCCCGGACCCGGGCGGGCCGTGCCCCGGGGCGGTGGGGCCCGGAGAGCGCCCCGGGGCCTCCGGATCCCCTGCCCTGACCCCGTGTTGTCGGTGCGACCTGCCACAATTGCCGCGCAACCTCAGTGAAGAAGGCGGTACGGGATCGTGACGACACCCGGGTCCCTCGGAGTAGGGTCCATCGAAGGCAGGATCGCCGAGGAGCTCGGCGTACGGGAGCGGCAGGTGAAGGCCGCGGTCGAGCTGCTGGACGGCGGCTCGACAGTGCCCTTCATCGCCCGCTACCGCAAGGAAGCGACCGAGATGCTCGACGACGCGCAGCTGCGCACGATCGAGGAGCGGCTGCGCTATCTGCGGGAGCTGGAGGAGCGGCGCGCCGCGATCCTGGAGTCGGTGCGCGAGCAGGGCAAGCTCACCGAGGAGCTGGAGGCCCAGATCCGGGGCGCGGAGACCAAGGCGCGCCTGGAGGACATCTATCTGCCGTACAAGCCGAAGCGGCGCACCAAGGCGCAGATCGCACGGGAGGCCGGTCTGGAGCCGCTGGCCGAGGGGCTGCTCGACGACCCGTCGGTGGAGCCGCTCGCGGCGGCCGCCGCGTTCGTCGACGCCGACAAGGGAGTGGCCGACCCCCAGGCCGCTCTCGACGGCGCACGGGCGATCCTCACCGAGCGCTTCTCGGAGGACGCGGACCTGATCGGCGAGCTGCGCGAGCGCATGTGGGTGCGTGGGCGCCTCGCCGCCAAGGTGCGCGAGGGCAAGGAGGAGGCGGGCGCCAAGTTCGCCGACTACTTCGACTTCGCCGAGCCCTTCACCGAGCTGCCCTCCCACCGGGTCCTCGCCATGCTGCGCGGCGAGAAGGAGGAGGTCCTCGACCTGGTCCTGGAGCCGGAGGAGCCCACGGAGGGCCCGTCGTCGTACGAGGGCATCGTGGCGAGCCGCTTCGGGATCGCCGACCGGGGCCGCCCGGCCGACAAGTGGCTGGTGGACACGGTCCGTTGGGCCTGGCGCACCCGCCTGCTGGTGCACCTCGGCATCGATCTGCGGCTGCGGCTGCGCACGGCGGCCGAGGACGAGGCGGTGGCGGTCTTCGCGGCGAACCTGCGCGACCTGCTGCTCGCCGCCCCGGCCGGTACGCGCGCGACGCTCGGCCTGGACCCCGGGTTCCGCACGGGCGTGAAGGTGGCCGTGGTGGACGCGACCGGCAAGGTCGTCGCGACGGATGTCATCTACCCGCATGTGCCGGCCAACAAGTGGGACGAGGCGATCGCCAAGCTGGCACGCCTCGCCAAGGAGCACGCGGTCGAGCTGGTGGCGATCGGCAACGGCACGGCGTCGCGCGAGACGGACAAGCTCGCCGCCGAGCTGATCACCAAGCACCCGGAGCTGAAGCTCACCAAGGTGATGGTGTCCGAGGCGGGCGCCTCGGTGTACTCCGCCTCGGCGTTCGCCTCGCAGGAGCTGCCGGACATGGATGTGTCGCTGCGCGGCGCGGTCTCCATCGCCCGCCGGCTCCAGGACCCGCTCGCCGAGCTGGTGAAGATCGACCCGAAGTCCATCGGCGTCGGCCAGTACCAGCACGACCTGTCCGAGGTGAAGCTGTCGCGCTCCCTGGACGCGGTGGTCGAGGACTGTGTGAACGGCGTGGGCGTGGACGTCAACACGGCGTCGGCCCCGCTGCTCGCCCGGGTCTCCGGCATCTCCTCCGGGCTCGCCGAGAACATCGTGGCCCACCGCGACTCCAACGGCCCGTTCACCTCGCGCTCCCAGCTCAAGAACGTGGCACGACTCGGCCCCAAGGCATACGAGCAGTGCGCGGGCTTCCTACGGATCCGTGGCGGCGACGACCCGCTGGACTCCTCCAGCGTGCACCCGGAGGCGTACCCGGTGGTGCGCCGCATGGTGAAGACCGCGGGCCAGGAGGTGGCCTCGCTGATCGGCAACACGGCGGTGCTGCGCTCACTGAAGGCGTCCGACTTCGTTGACGAGACGTTCGGTCTGCCGACCGTGAGCGACATCCTGAAGGAGCTGGAGAAGCCGGGACGCGACCCGCGCCCCGCGTTCAAGACGGCCACCTTCAAGGAGGGCGTCGAGAAGATCTCCGACCTGTCCTCGGGAATGGTCCTGGAGGGCGTGGTCACGAATGTCGCCGCCTTCGGCGCCTTCGTGGACGTCGGCGTCCACCAGGATGGGCTGGTGCATGTCTCCGCGATGTCCAAGACGTTCGTCAAGGACCCGCGCGACGTGGTGAAGCCGGGCGACATCGTCAAGGTCAAGGTGCTGGACGTCGACATCCCACGCAAGCGGATCTCGCTGACGCTGCGGCTGGACGACGAAGCCGCCGGCCAGGGTGAGCAGGGCGGTGGCGGCCGCCGGCAGCGTGGCGGGCGGCCCCCGCAGCAGCGGCAGGGCCGCCAGGGCGGCGGCTCCCGGCAGGGCGGCGGCTCCCGCCAGGCGCCCGCGCCGGCCAACAGCGCGATGGCCGACGCCCTGCGCCGCGCCGGCCTGCTCGACTCGAAGAACGGCCGCCGCTGAACCGTCCGGGTCCGGCCCCCGTGGTGCCACGGGGGCCGGACCCGTTCGGCCAGGGGGCCGGCGACCCGTTCGTCCAAGGGCCTGGCGGGACCCGCTGGTCCAGGGGCCTGGCGCCCGCGAGGCTCGTACCGCCTGGGGCGTGTTCTCAAGTGCTGGTCACCGGGAGCGGGCGCCCTGTCAGCGTCCCCGGACGCACCGTCAGCGCTGTCTAGGTATGGAGCAGTTCCGGGGCGAAGACGTCCGCGATCCTCCACTGCCGGGTGGACAGGCCCTGTTCGCAGTGGTAGCGCAGGTAGGTGTCGAGGGCGGCCCGGTTGGCCGCGATGCCGTAAGGCCACCAATCCTCGGGGAACAGTGCGTCGTTGCGCTGGACCAGGGCGTTCATCCACGGGATCATGGTCGGGACCTCGTACAGCCTGCGGTTTTGGCGGTAACGGTCGGCGGCGGTGTTCTTCGCTTGGGAGAAGGCGCGATAGATGTGGTGCGCGAGGCCGGGGCGGTCCCGCAGGAGATCCCGCCGGACGACGATCGTGTGCATGATCGGGAAAATTCCGGTTCGCCGGTAGTAGTCGCGCTCCAGCGGCTCGAAGTCGGGGAACAGCCGGGCGACGTTCGGGGAGCCGTCGAGCACACACTGCGGGACGTTCGCCGAGAACAGGGCGTCGATCTCGCCCGCGTCGAGCATCGCACCCAGTGTCTTTCCCTCGGGCGCGACGGTCACGTCGACTTCGGCCGGATGCGGATGCGGGATGAAGTCGAAGGGGGCCGAGGGGTGTTCGAGGCCACCGATCACCCAACGGCTCTCATCGGGCTTGAACCCGTACTCGTCCATCAGGATCCCTTTGGCCCACACACCGGAGTCCTGGCCGAAGGTGCCGAACTCGCCGATGGCCTTGCCCGCAAGGTCACCCGGCTCGGTGATCCCGCTGTGGATGTTGACGAAAACGCACGAGTGCCGGAACACGCGATTCGGGAAGATGGGCAACGCTACGAACGGCAGGCCGGTCTCCAGCAGCCGCAGGTAGAACGTGAGCCCGAGTTCGGCGACGTCGAACTCGTTTCCGCGGATCAGCCGCTCGAAGATCTCCGGCAGGGTGGCAGCGGTCTTCATCGTGATGTCGATGCCGTCGGCGCTCACGCTCCCGTCGAACAGCGACCGTGTCGTGTCGTATGGGAAGCACCCGACCGTCAGTGCGGGGCTGGTCATGAAAATCACTCCTCGTCGGCCCTACGGCTTCTCATCCTCGGCCGTCGCCGGACCTGCTGTCCAAGACCGTCTCGGCACGTCCGATACCGCACGGGTATCGTGTTGACGTGGACTTTCGTTCGCTCCGCTACTTCGTCGCCGTCGCCGAGGAACGCCACATCGGCCGGGCGGCGAGGCGGCTGCACATGACACAGCCCCCGCTCAGCCGCGCGATCCGGCAGCTTGAGGACGAACTCGGCGTCCTCCTGTTCGAGCGCACCCCCAAGGGCGTCGCCCTCACGCCCGCCGGAACGGTCCTGTACGACGAAACGGGTGCGTTGCTGAGGCAGGCCGGCCGGATCCGCAGCCGAGTGACCGACGCGGCGGGGGCGGCGACCCTGGCCGTCGGCACGCTGGCGGACACGGCCGAACAGGTCGGCGGTCGGCTGGTCCCGCTCTTCCGGGAGCGACATCCGCATGTGAACGTCACCATCCGCGAATCGGACCTCAGTGACCCGACGGCCGGCCTTGGCGCCGGGCTCGTCGACGTGGCGATGACGCGAACTCCCTTCGACGACACCGGCATCAGCACGCACGTCCTGCGCTCGGTAGCCGTCGGCGTGGTCATGCGTGACGACGACCCGCTCGCCCGTCGCGCTTCGGTGTCCTCGGCCGAACTCTCCGGCCGCCGATGGGTCCGGCTGCCGGACGGCACTGATCCCGCGTGGACCGCGTACTGGACCGGCGGCGGGCACGGTGGTGGGCAGGACGGCGCGTCGCCGGCCGTGCGAACGATCCAGGAGTGCCTGCAAGCGGCCTTGTGGAACGGGACGTCGGCCCTTGCGCCGGTCGACCAGCCGCTGCCCGCCGGCCTGGTCGCCGTCCCGCTCAGCGATCGTCCGCCGAGCGATCTCGTCGTGGCCTGGCCGAAGACCGGGCGGAGCCCGCTGGTCCGCAGCTTCGTCCAGGTGGCCGAGAACAGCCGGGGCCTGTGAACCTCGGGGTTTGACTTCGGCGGACGACCCCCGCGCGCCCCACCGCTTGCGGTTGCGGGCCTGGTCGGCCGTGTCCTGGATGGTGCAGCGGATGCCGGGCCGCCGCAGGTAGGCGCGATTCTCGCGGGAGGTGTACGCCTTGTTCGCCCGCACCCGCCTCGGTCGGGTGCGCGGCCTGCACGACCCGGACGGGGCGTCCTGATGCGACCCGGGCCGGCCTCGAACTGCGGGGAGTCCCCACGCTGCCCCGCGGTGATCACGATGGACATGGGCTTCCGCCCCTGCTCGACGCCCAGGTGCAACGTGGTGGTCAGCCCGTCGCGCGAGCGCCCGAGCCCCTCACCCTCTAGCGCTCCGTCACCTTGCCGTCCGCCACCTCCAGCCGGCGGGTGACGCGGACCGCGTCCAGCATCCGGCGGTCGTGGGTGACCAGGAGCAGCGTGCCCTCGTAGGAGTCCAGGGCCGCTTCGAGCTGTTCGATGGCCGGCAGGTCGAGGTGGTTGGTGGGCTCGTCCAGCACCAGGAGGTTGACGCCCCGGCCCTGGAGCAGGGCGAGGGCGGCCCTGGTGCGCTCGCCCGGAGAGAGGGTCACCGCCGGACGCAGGACGTGGTCCGCCTTCAGACCGAACTTGGCCAGCAGGGTGCGGATCTCGACCGGTTCCGTGTCCGGGACCGCCGCGGAGAACGCGTCCAGCAGCGTCTCCGAGCCGTGGAAGAGGGCGCGGGCCTGGTCGACCTCGCCGATCAGGACGCCCGAGCCGAGGGTCGCCCGGCCCGCGTCGAGGGGGGTGCGGCCCAGCAGGGCGCCGAGCAGCGTGGACTTGCCCGCGCCGTTCGCACCGGTCACCGCCACCCGGTCCGCCCAGTCGATCTGCAACGACACCGGTCCGAAGGTGAAGTCCCCGCGCCGCACCTCGGCGTCCCGGAGCGTCGCGACGACCGCGCCCGAACGCGGGGCCGACGCGATCTCCATGCGCAGTTCCCACTCCTTGCGGGGTTCCTCGACGGCCTCGAGGCGCTCGATCATGCGCTGGGTCTGCCGGGCCTTCGCGGCCTGCTTCTCGCTGGCCTCGCTGCGGAACTTGCGGCCGATCTTGTCGTTGTCGTTGCCCGCCTTGCGGCGCGCGTTCTTCACGCCCTTGTCCATCCAGGAGCGCTGCATCTGGGCCCGCTCCTGGAGGCCGGCCTTCTTGTCGGCGTACTCCTCGTACTCCTCGCGGGCGTGGAGGCGCGCCCGCTCGCGCTCCTCCAGATAGGCCTCGTAGCCGCCGCCGTAGAGGTTGATCCGCCGTTGTGCCAGGTCGAGTTCGAGGACCTTGGTGACCGTGCGGGTGAGGAACTCCCGGTCGTGACTGACGACCACCGTGCCGGCCCGCAGTCCGCCGACGAAGCGCTCCAGGCGCTCCAGGCCGTCCAGGTCAAGGTCGTTCGTCGGCTCGTCGAGCAGGAACACGTCGTAGCGCGACAGCAGCAGCGAGGCGAGACCCGCGCGGGCCGCCTGGCCGCCGGACAGGGACGTCATGGGCTGGTCCAGGCCGACGCCCAGTCCCAGGGAGTCGGCGACCTCCTCGGCACGCTCGTCGAGGTCCGCGCCACCGAGGCCGAGCCAGCGCTCCAGGCTCACCGCGTACGCGTCATCCGCACCGGGCACGCCGTCGACGAGCCCCTGGGTGGCCTCGTCCATCCGCCGCTGTGCCTCGGCCACACCCGTGCGGCGCGCCAGGAACTGCCGTACGGTCTCGCCGGGCCTGCGCTCCGGCTCCTGCGGCAGATGGCCGACCGTCGCGGTCGGCGGCGACAGGCGCAGTTCGCCCTGCTCGGGGCCGAGCAGTCCGGCGAGCATCCGCAGCAGGGTGGACTTGCCGGCGCCGTTTGCGCCGACGAGCCCGATCACATCGCCGGGCGCGACGACGAGGTCGAGCCCGGAGAAGAGCGAGCGGTCGCCGTGGCCGGCGGCGAGGTCCTTGGCGACGAGAGTGGCAGTCATCAGACCGCCGATCCTAACGACCGCGCGACCCCCGGCCCAACAGGAACGGCCCCGGCCCCGGGCGAGGTCTCGGGCAGGGCCTTGGGCGCGGGGCCCTGGGTGCGGGGCCCTGGGTGCGGGGCCCTGGGTGCGGGGCAATGGGTGCGGGGCCCTGGGTGCGGGGCCTTGGGCAGGGCTTCATGACGGAACGCTTGGTCACAAAGAGGATCGCTTTACCGAAATTCCGGCCCTGCCGGCCCCCTGCCGTCATGGGGCTGTCGTCTGTGCGGTCGGCAGGGGCGGTGGCGTCATCGGCCCTCCCCCGGCACCCGGCCGACGGTGTGCGGGATCCGTACGCCGTCGGCCGTGGTCGCCGAGGGCGCGGCGGCCGGGGAGCCGGCCAGGGCGCGCGCGAACGCGGCCGCCCCTCCCACGAGCGGCACATGAGCCGCCGTACGGGACAGGTCGGCCGTCAGCGTGGGGGTGGTCGACGGAGGGTCGATGAGGTCCTTGTCGGTGCCGGCGACGATCAGCGCGAGCCGGTGGCCCTTCGGGACGACATGGTCGGTCGCGGCCAGGTCGAGCGTGATCCGGTACGCCGTGCCCGGGGTGAGCGGCACGCCTTTCCGGTCCGAGGCGTAATGGCCGAGATCGCCCCAGCCCCGGCTGAACACGGTGGCGTTCACGTCGGTCTTCGTGGCCTGGGTGATCTTGAAGCAGGCACTGTCGCCGGCCGTGCTCGCGCCCCAGCAGGTGCGGTCGGTGAGGGTGGTGATGCCCTCGCCGGAGTCGGCGTAGTCGCGGATGGTGTCCGGGCCGAGGTCGACCAGCACGGCGGAAAGGTGGGCGGTGGAGGTGGTCGGGGTGACGGTGACGGTGACCGTGGAGGAACCGGACACCCGCAGGTCTCGGGACAGGGGCGGGGTGATGAATCCGGCCTTGCTCGCGGTGGACTCGTCGAGGTGCGCCGCCCAGTCGGTCTCGCTCAGCCGCGGGTCGTCGGTGAAGGTCTCGGTGCCCGTGCCCGTGCGCAGGCCGAGGGTGCCGACGCCGGCCTGGGTGCCGCGGCCCGGGTGCAGCGTGGTCGTGGCCGTGCCCTGGGGCGGCCAGAGGGTGGAGGTGACCCACTGGTCGGGGTGGCGCTCGATGTCGGCCATGGGCTCACGGTCGATGCCGTTGTCGTAGCCGAGGAGTTCGTGGTCGAACCAGCGGTGCAGCGTGTCCACCCACGGGGCGCGCCGGTAGTCGAAGGGGTCGACATGGCCGGTCTGCGAGAGCCAGATCTTGCGGTGCGCGCCGTTCTTGGCGAGCGCGTTCCACCACTGGCCGAAGTGCTTGGTGCGGACGTTGAGGTCCTGCATGCCGTGGATGAGGAAGACGCTGGCGCGGACCTTGCTCGCGTCCTTCACATAGTCGCGGTCGGTCCACAGCGGCGTCCAGTCGCCCGTGCGCGGCGCCCCGTCGACGAGCTTGTGCTGCACGGCGGCGCACTTGGCGCGGGCGTCGGGGCTGTCGACGTAGTCGGAGAGCCAGTCGGGGCCCGAGTCGTACAGGGGCGCGCCCTTGGCGAAGTAGTAGTCGTACCAGGAGGAGATGGCGCTGATCGGCACGATGGTCTTCAGGCCCTTGACGCCGGTGGCGGCGACGCCGTTGGCGATGGTACCGTCCCAGCTCTTGCCGATCATGCCGGTGCGTCCATTGGTCCAGGTGGCCTTGGCGCGTGCGTCCCCGGTGCGGGTCGTATACCCCTTGGCCCGGCCGTTCAGCCAGTCGATGACGGCCTTGGCCGACTGGATGTCGGAGCGGCCGCCGACATCCGCACACCCGTCGGAGCGATTGGTTCCGGCCAGGTCGACCCCGACGAAGGCATAGCCGCGGAGGACGAAGTAGTTGTCGTAGAAGAGCGGCATCCGGACCACGTGGCCGCTCGCGTCATAGGTCTTCAGCTGGCTCTCGTTGCCCCGCCCGCAGCAGGAGTAGTACGGGCTGGCCTCCATGATCACGGGTATGCGGCGCCCCTGCGCGGCGGGTTCGCGCGGGCGCACGATGTCTACGGCGACGCGGTCGCTCTTTCCGTCACCGTCGCCGTCCAGGCCGGTGTCCACCCAGACGGATTCGCGGATGGCGTCGGCGTACGAGTAGACGGGCCGGCTCTCCCGTGGCGCGCCGTGGGCCGCCACCGGGGTGAGGAAGGCGGCCAGCAGGGCGGCCGTGGCCGCCGTCGCGAGCGGTCTCCAGATCGTGAAGCGCATGCGTTTCGGCATGCGCGGACGCTACAGCGGTCAACTCCCGTGCAGAAGAGCACAACTGACGACAGCGCGGCACACGGGACAGGATGGCCGGGAATGCATGGTGGGGCCGGGTCGCTCACGACGGCCGGATGGCGATCGTGTGACGGGCGGTGCCATGGACATGCTCGGGCGCACAGGGACTGAATAGGCTCCGAACGTATCTCGTGCCCCTACGACTTGGAGCTCTCGTGCACCGCAGACTCATCGCACCGGGCGCACTCGCGGCGGCCTCCCTGTTGCTGGCGATCCCGGCATCGGCGGCCGGCTTCCAGCCCGGCGCTCCGGGGATCGGCGACCCCTATTACCCGTACTACGGCAACGGCGGATACGACGTCTCCCACTACGACCTGCGGCTGAAGTACCAGCCGCAGTCGGACGAACTGGAGGGCACGGCGACGATCCTCGCGAGGACGACGCAGGATCTGTCCCGGTTCGACCTGGACTTCCTGCTCGATGTCAGCGAGGTGCGGGTGAACGGGGCGAAGGCTGCCTTCACCACCTCCGGCCAGCACGAACTGGCGATCACCCCGGCCACTCCCCTGCCGAAGGGCACGCCCGTCACGGTCGTGGTCCGCTACAGCGGGGTGCCGTCCACCAAGAGCGCGTACGGCTTCACCACCTGGCACCGCACCCCGGACGGCGCGGTCGCCGCGGACGAGCCCGAGTCGGCGTGGTGGTGGTTCCCGAGTAACGACCACCCGCTCGACAAGGCGACGTACGACGTGTCGGTGGCCGTGCCGGACGGCATCCAGGCGATCTCCAACGGCACACTGCAGTCGACGAGTTCGAAGCTCGGCTGGACCCGCTGGAACTGGCGGTCAACCAAGCCGCAGGCGACCTATCTGGCCACGCTCGCGATCGGGAAGTTCGACATCACCACCGGGACGACGTCGGCCGGCGTCCCGGTCATCAACGCGTACAGCAAGGACCTCGGCGACAACGACGGGGCGGCGCGGGCGAGCGTGGAACGGACCGGGGAGATCGTCGACTGGCTGACCGGCTATTTCGGGCCGTACCCGTTCGACTCGGTCGGCGGATACGTGCCGAACACCACCACCGGGTACGCGCTGGAGACGCAGACCCGTGTCTACTACAGCCCCAAGCAGTTCGCGAACGGCTCGAACACGTCGGTCGTCGTGCACGAGCTGGCCCACCAGTGGTACGGCGACGACGTGTCGCTGAAGGGCTGGAAGGACATCTGGATCAACGAGGGCTTCGCACGGTACGCCCAGTGGCTGTGGTCGGAGCACGAGGGCGAGGGCACGGCACAGGAGCTGGCGGACTACGTGTACGCCTCGCACCCGGCCGACGACGCGTTCTGGACGGTCAAGCCGGGTGACCCGGGCCCCGACAACCAGTTCGACAGCGCGGTCTACGACCGGGGAGCGCTCGCCGTCCAGGCGCTGCGCAACGCGGTCGGTGACGACGCGTTCTTCGCCATCCTGAAGGGCTGGCCGAAGGAGCACGCGTACGGAAACGCGTCGGTCGCCGACTTCCAGGCCTACGCGGAGAAGGTGTCCGGCAAGCCGCTGGCCGCGCTCTTCGACACCTGGCTGTTCCAGCCGTCCAAGCCGGCCGCGAGCGCGGCGCGCGCCGCGGCGGTCCCTCAGACGGCCACCGCTCCCGTCCGGCCCAGATCGTGGAGGCAGATCGAGGCGACGAACGGCATCCACGCGGGCTGATCAGCCGCGTCCGCCGGGGACCGGGTCCGGACCGCCCACGGTCCGGACCACCCCCGCGGTCCGGCTCGCCCGCTGCGGTTCCGGCTCCGCGACCGCCTGCGGAGCCGGACCCCGGGCAGCCGTGGGGCACCGTCAGCCGTCGTGCCGCTACTTCGTCAGGTTGTCCAGCCCCTGGTCCGTGGCCGTCTCGATCCTGCGGCGCAGTGCGAACCAGCCGCCGACGAGCATCACGGCCACCACCGGGATGAGCAGCAGCGTCTTGCGGCCGACCTCGGGGTCGTTCCACATCAGGCCGAGCACGGCCACCAGGAAGGCCACGGTCACGATCTCCGTCACAGGGCTGCCGGGCAGCCGGAAGGACGGCCGGGTGACCAGGCCCGCCTTGGCGCGGCGGACGAAGATCAGGTGGCAGATCATGATGATGACCCAGGTGCTGATGATGCCGAGGGACGCCACGTTCAGCACGATCTCGAAGGCCTGGCTGGGCACGAGGTAGTTCAGGCCGACGCCGAGCACACAGACCGCGCAGGTGAGCAGGATGCCGCCGTACGGGACCTGGCTGCGGTTCATCCGCGCCGTGAACTTGGGCGCCGAACCCGCCATGGCCATCGAGCGCAGGATGCGGCCGGTGGAGTAGAGGCCGGAGTTCAGCGAGGACATCGCGGCGGTCAGGACGACCAGGTTCATCACGTCGCCGGCGCCCTGGACGCCGATCTTCGACAGCACGGTGACGAAGGGGCTCTCGTCCCCGGAGTACACCGAGCCCGGCAGCAGCAGCGCGAGCAGGACCACCGATCCGACGTAGAAGAGACCCACACGCCACATGATCGAGTTCACCGCGCGCGGGACGACCTTCTCCGGCTCGGCGGTCTCACCCGCGGCGACACCGACCAGCTCGAGTGCCGCGTAGGCGAAGATCACGCCCTGCATCACGAGGACGACGGGCATCATGCCGTGCGGGAAGACACCGCCGTGGTCGCTGATCACGCTCAGACCCGGCGTCTGACCGTCGACCTTGTGCTGCGTGGCCAGCAGGAAGATGCCGACGAACATGAAGCTCACCAGCGTGGCGACCTTGATGATCGCGAACCAGAACTCCATCTCACCGAAGATCTTCACCGAGATCAGGTTCACGGCCAGCACGACCGCGAGGGCGACCAGGGCGAGCATCCACTGCGGGATGGAGGTGAAGAAACTCCAGTAGTGCGTGTACAGCGCGATCGCGGTGATGTCCGCGATGCCGGTCGTCGACCAGTTGAGGAAGTACATCCAGCCGGCGACGTAGGCGCCCTTCTCGCCCAGGAACTCGCGCGCGTACGACACGAAGGACCCGGAGGACGGCCGGTAGAGCACCAGCTCACCGAGGGCACGGACGACGAAGAAGGCGAAGACGCCGCACACCAGGTAGGCCAGCGCGAGGGCGGGCCCGGCGTTGTGCAGCCGGCCGCCGGCGCCCAGGAAGAGGCCGGTACCGATCGCTCCGCCGATCGCGATCATGTTGACGTGGCGGGCCTTGAGGTCCTTGCTGTAGCCGGCATCGCCCGCGTCCGCGGGCGTCCGGGCCACATCCTGGTGGGATGCAACCGCAGCCGTGTTCACGGCGTCCTTGCTCACGAGTGGATCTACTCTCTGGTGCCCCCGGCGCAGGGATGATGCGGCGGGTGTCCGGATGGGGCTCGGCCCGGGGCGCCGCTGACGCGGCACAGACCAATGCGCCACTTTCCCCCAGAGATCGCCCCGTTTGCGATGGCGCACATCACATAGCGGCACTTCTCACATGATCGCCACGTTCCCGTCGCCCGTTCGTCACATGGCCATGCCGTGTCCGGTCCGGTGTCACAGCGGTGGTGGGACAGCGATACTGCTGCACATGACGACCGAGTCCGAGGAGCCGACGCTCACCGTCGACGAGCTGGCCGCGCGTGCGGGCGTCACGGTCCGCACCGTCCGCTTCTACAGCGCCAAGGGGCTGCTTCCGCCGCCTGTGATCGGCCCCCGGCGGGTGGGTCACTACGGGCAGACGCACCTGGCCCGGCTCGCGCTCATCGAGGAGCTCCAGCGCCAGGGCATGACCCTGGCCGCGATCGAGCGACATCTGCGGCGGCTGCCGGTGGACCTGAGCGCGCGGGACCTCGCCATCCATCGAGCCGTGGTGGCGTCCTGGGCGCCGGACACCGTCGAGACGATGACACGTGAGGAGCTTCAGCGGCAGGCGGGGCGGCCGCTCGGCGAGGAGGACCTGGAGCGGCTGGCGGCGATGAGCGTCGCCGTCCCGGATGAGGACGAGGACGAGGACGCGTACCGCGTGGATCCGGGGCTGCTGCGGCTCGGTGTCGAGCTGCTCGACGTGCCCCTCGGTCTGGACACGGTCCTCGCTGCCCGGAGTGTGCTGATGGAGCACTCGCGTACGGCGGCGCGCGAGCTGTCGCGGCTGTTGCGTGACGCGGTCGCCGAGCGCGACTCCAGGGAGGTGAAGTCGCTCTCGGCCCATATGCAGCCGCTGGTGGTGGAGGCCCTGCTCACCACGTTCCAGCGCTCCCTGCGGGAGGAGCTGCGCGAGTGGCTCCCGGACGAGGGGCAGGCGCGGGAGTCCTGAACGGCGGGGCCCGGTGCAGCGACCGGGCCCCGAAGTCCCCTGGCCGGCTCAGCGCGCGTCGGTGAAGCGCTCGCCCCTCTCCGCCTTCTCCACCAGCAGCGCGGGCGGCGTGAACCGCTCGCCGTAGCGGTCGGCCAGCTCCCGGGCGCGGGCTACGAAGCCGGGCAGGCCGCCCTCGTAGCCGTTGATGTACTGAAGGACACCGCCCGTCCAGCCGGGGAAGCCGATCCCGAAGATCGAGCCGATGTTGGCGTCGGCGACGGAGGTCAGCACGCCCTCCTCCAGGAGCCGGACCGTGTCCAGCGCCTCGGAGAACAGCATGCGCTCCCGCATGTCCTCGAACGGGATCGTGTGCCCGGGCTTGGTGAAGTGCTCCCGCAGGCCCGGCCACAGCCGGCCGCGCTTGCCGTCCTCGCCGTACTCGTAGAAGCCGGCGCCGCCGCTGCGGCCGGGGCGGCCGAACTCGTCGACCATCCGGTCGATGACGGCCTCGGCCGGGTGCGGGGTCCAGGTGCCGCCCGCCTCCTCGACGGCCCGCTTCGACTCGGCCCGGATCTTGCGCGGCAGGGTGAGCGTCAGCTCGTCCATCAGGGACAGCACCTTGGCCGGATAGCCCGCCTGCGCGGCGGCCTGCTCGATGGAGGCGGGCTCGATGCCCTCGCCCACCATCGCGACGCCCTCGTTGATGAAGTGGCCGATGACCCGGGAGGTGAAGAAGCCGCGTGAGTCGTTGACGACGATCGGCGTCTTGTTGATCTGCCGGACCAGGTCGAAGGCGCGAGCCAGCGTCTCGTCACCGGTCCGCTCGCCCTTGATGATCTCGACGAGCGGCATCTTGTCGACGGGCGAGAAGAAGTGCAGCCCGATGAAGTCGGACTGCCGCTCCACGCCCTCGGCAAGCACCGTGATCGGCAGGGTGGAGGTGTTGGAGCACAGCAGCGCGTCGGGCTCGACGATGTGCTCGATCTCCTGGAACACCTTGTGCTTGAGCGCCGGGTCCTCGAACACGGCCTCGATGACGGCGTCGCAGCCCGCGAGGTCGGCTGCCTCGGCGGTGGGCGTGATCCGGGCGAGCAGGGCGTCCGCCTTCTCCTGGGTCGTACGTCCCTTGGCGACCGCCTTGGCGCACAGCTTCTCGGAGTAGCCCTTGCCCTTGGCGGCGGCCTCCTGGGAGACGTCCTTGAGGACGACCTCGATGCCGGCACGGGCGCACGAGTAGGCGATGCCCGCGCCCATCATCCCGGCGCCGAGGACGGCGACCTTGCGGACCTGGCGGGGCTCGATCCCCTGCGGGCGGTTGGCGCCGGAGTTGACGGCCTGGAGGTCGAAGAAGAACGCCTGGATCATGTTCTTGGCGGTCTGCCCGGTGACCAGCTCGGTGAAGTAGCGCGCCTCGATGGTCAGGGCGGTCTCGAAGTCGACCTGGGATCCCTCGACGGCCGCCGCGAGGATGTTGCGCGGCGCCGGGTAGGGGGCGCCGTTCAGCTGCTTGCGCAGATTGGCCGGGAAGGCGGGCAGGTTGGCGGCGAACTTCGGGTTGGACGGCGTACCGCCCGGGATCCTGTAGCCCGGCTTGTCCCAGGGCTGCTGCGACTCGGGGTGGGCGTCGATGAAGGCGCGGGCCCTGTCCAGCATCTCCTCGGGGGTGGCGGCCACCTCGTGGACGAGCCCGTTCTCCAGGGCGCGCCGGGGCGAGTACTGCGTGCCCTGGAGCAGCACCTTGAGCAGCGCGTCGGTGATACCCATCAGGCGCACCGTGCGGGTGACGCCGCCGCCCGCCGGGAGCAGGCCGAGCGTGACCTCCGGCAGGCCGATCTTGGAGCCGGGGGCGTCGAGGGCGATGCGGTGGTGGGAGGCGAGCGCGATCTCGTAGCCGCCGCCCAGGGCCGCGCCGTTGATCGCCGCGACGACCGGCTTGCCGAGGGTCTCGATACGGCGCAGGGAACTCTTGATCGCCAGACCGGTCTCGAAGACCTGCTGGGCGTCCTCCGGGCCGGCCTTGATCATGTCCTTGAGATCGCCGCCGGCGAAGAAGGTCTTCTTCGCGGAGGTGTAGATGATGCCGCGGATGGAGTCCTTCTCGGCCTCGGCGCGCTCGGCGACCGCCGCGATCGACTCCCTGAACGCCTGGTTCATGGTGTTCGCGGACTGGTTCGGGTCGTCGAGGACGAGGGTGACGACGCCGGTGGCGTCCTGCTCCCAGCGGATGGTGGTGGGCTCAGTGCTCATCAGGGGTGCTCCGTAAGATCCGTTCGATCCGTTGGGGGAAGGTCAGACGCGCTCGACGATGGTGGCGATGCCCATGCCGCCGCCCACGCACAGCGTGGCCAGCCCGTACCGCTTGTCCTGTCGCTCCAGCTCGTCCACCAGCGTGCCGAGGATCATGGCGCCCGTCGCGCCGAGCGGGTGTCCCAGGGCGATGGCGCCGCCGTTGACGTTGACCTTGTCCAGGGACAGGCCCATGTCCTTCGCGAAGCGCAGCACGACCGCGGCGAACGCCTCGTTGATCTCGACCAGGTCGATGTCGTCGATCGTCAGCCCGGCCCTGGCGAGCGCCTTGCGGGTGGCGGGCGCGGGGCCGGTCAGCATGATCGTCGGCTCGGAGCCGGACACCGCCGCCGAGACGATCCGGGCCCGGGGCCGCAGGCCGTAGCGCTCGCCGACCTCCTTCGAGCCGATGGCGACGAGGGCCGCGCCGTCCACGATGCCCGAGGAGTTGCCCGCGTGGTGGACGTGGTCGATCTGCTCGACCCAGTGGTACTTCTGCAGCGCCACCGCGTCGAAGCCGCCGAGCTCGCCGATGTCCGCGAAGGACGGCTTCAGCTTGGCGAGCGAGTCGGCCGTCGTGCCCGGCCGCATGTGCTCGTCGTGGTCGAGGACGACAAGGCCGCTGCGGTCCGTCACCGGGACCACGGACTTCTCGAAGCGCCCGTCTTTCCAGGCGGCCGCGGCCCGCTCCTGGGACAGCGCCGCGTATTCGTCGACGTCCCGCCGGGAGAAGCCCTCGAGGGTGGCGATCAGGTCGGCGCCGATGCCCTGCGGCACGAAGTTGGTGGCCATGTTGGTCATCGGGTCGGCGAACCAGGCGCCGCCGTCGGAGGCCATGGGCACCCGCGACATCGACTCCACGCCGCCCGCCAGCACCAGGTCCTCCCAGCCCGAGCGGATCTTGGCGGCGGCCAGGTTGACGGCCTCCAGGCCGGACGCACAGAAGCGGTTCTCCTGGACGCCGGCCACGGTGTCGGGCAGCCCGGCGGCGATCGCGGCGATGCGGGCGATGTCGGAGCCCTGGTCGCCGACCGGGCCCACGACTCCGAGCACGATGTCGTCGATGGCGGCCGGATCGAGGTCCGGGAACCGCCGCCGGACCTCGTGGATGAGTCCGGTCACCAGGTCGATGGGCTTGGTGCCGTGCAGGGCGCCGTTCGCCTTGCCGCGTCCGCGCGGGGTGCGGATCGCGTCGTACACATACGCTTCGGTGCTCACTGGTACGCCTTTCGGGAGGGTCGGCCGAGCGTGGGACGACCGGAGGTCCTCGTCATGATCCCGGTGATCCGGTCGTGGATGGTCGGGATACGGCCGTCGGTGCCGGCCGGGGGCTCGCTCAGGGGCTCGTACGGGAATTCACTCAGGGGCTCGTACGGGGGCTCGCTCAGGGACTCGTTCCAGGGCGTCATCCGTCGGCCTCCCGTACGAGCCGGGGTACGTCCCAGTCCCGCGCGACCTCCTCGGTGTCGGCGCCGGGCTGTGCCGGTCCGCCGCGTACCGCCGTCGGGGTGACCGAGAAGCGGGGTGCCGGCGCCGGCTGGGTGATGCCGCCGTGGTCGGTGAAGGTGCCGCGGGCGGCGAGATGGGGGTGGGCCGGGGCCTCGCGGAGGGAGAGGACGGGCGCCACACAGGCGTCGGAGCCCTCGAAGCGGGCGGTCCACTCGTCACGGGTGCGTGTCTTGAAACGGGCGGCGACGGCCTCCCGCAGCGCGCCCCAGCGGGCCACGTCCTTGCGCGCCGGCGCCTGGTCGCCGAGGCCCAGAAGATCCATGAACTCCTCGTAGAACTGCGGCTCGAGGGCGCCCACCGCCATGTACCGGCCGTCGGCCGTCTCGTATGTGCCGTAGAAGGGGCAGCCGCCGTCGAGGAGGTTGACGCCGCGGCGGTCCTGCCAACCACCGGCCGCGAGCATGCCGTGGATCATCGAGGCCAGATGCGCGGCCCCGTCGACGATCGCCGCGTCCACGACCTGTCCGGCGCCCGTCGCGCGGGCGTGGTGGAGGGCGGCGAGGACACCGACGACCAGATAGAGCGACCCGCCCGCGTAGTCACCGACGAGGTTGGCGGGGATGGCGGGCGGCGCGTCCGGGGCGCCGATCAGCCCGAGCGTGCCGGTGACCGCGATGTACGCGATGTCGTGCCCGGCGCGCGGGGCCAGTGGGCCCTCCTGGCCCCAGCCGGTCATCCGCCCGTAGACGAGTCTCGGGTTGCGGGCGTGGCAGGTCTCGGGTCCGACGCCCAGGCGCTCGGCCACGCCGGGGCGGTAGCCCTCGATGAGGACGTCGGCGCGCTCCACCAGGTCGAGGACGCTGTCACGGCCGTGCCCGGATTTGAGGTCGACGATCACCGAGCGCTTGTTGCGGTTGGTGACGTCGAAGTCGGGGTTGATCGCGAGGCCCGAGCCGTTCGGCCGCTCGACCCGTACGACATCCGCGCCGAGGTCGGCCAGGAGCATGGCGGCGAACGGGCCGGGGCCGATGCCCGCCAGCTCGACGACACGCACGCCGGTCAGGGGCCCCTGCCCCGGCGATCCTGCCACTGCCATCAGGCCCCCAGCCTCGTGACATCACCGATGTGACACCACCGATGTTAAGAACGTGTTCCAGTGCGGGCAATACCTGGACGAGCAAGCGCTTAGTCGAATGGAATCACGCAACCTCCGGCCGGCCGCCCCGGCCGCCACCCGGATGGGCGAACCACCTGGTCGCGGGCCTCTCACCGACCTCGTCGCTCGATGGCTCGGCTCTCACGCTAGCCTCAGCCACCGACAACGGCACGGGCGGAGAGGTGTCATGGGCAGGCTGAAGACGGAGCGCGCGTACGACGTCGTGCTGTTCGGCGCCACGGGGTTCGTGGGTACGCTCACCGCGTACTACCTCGCCGCGCACGCCCCGGAGGGGCTGCGCTGGGCCCTGGCGGGCCGCAGCACCGGGAAACTGGAGCGACTGCGGGAGCGACTGGCCGGGTCGGCCGAGCCCGGAGTGCTGCGGGCGGATGTCGCGGACCCTCAGTCCCTGCGGGAACTCGCCCGCTCCGCGCGCGTGGTCGCCACCACCGTCGGGCCCTATCTGGAGTACGGCGAGGAACTGGTGGCCGCCTGCGCCGACGCGGGCACCGACTATCTGGACCTCAGCGGCGAGGCCGAGTTCGTCGACCTCGTCTATGTGCGGCACGACGCACGCGCGCGGGAGACGGGGGCACGCCTTGTGCACTCGTGCGGGTTCGACTCCGTTCCGCACGACCTGGGGGCGTACTTCACCGTCCAGCAACTCCCCGAGGGGGTGCCGCTGAGGGTCGACGGATTCGTCCGCGCGGAGGCGATGTTCTCGGGCGGCACATTCGCCTCCGCGCTCGGCCAGATGGCGCGCGGGCCCCAGCTGCTGGCGGCGGCCCGGGACCGCGGACGCCACGAGCCGCGGCTGCTGGGCCGGCGGGCGCAGGCTCCCCTCGGCGCACCGCGGTTCGCGAAGGAGGTCGGTGCCTGGGCGCTGCCGCTGCCCACCGTCGACGCCCAGGTGGTGCGCCGCTCGGCCCGGGTGCTGGAGCGGTACGGGCCCGACTTCCGCTACCGGCACTACGCGGCGGTCGAGACCCTCCCCTACGCGCTGGGCGGGGTCATGGCGGTGGGCGCGCTGTTCACGGCCGCGCAGCTGCCGCCCGCCCGGCGGTGGCTGTCGACCCGGCTGAGGCCCGGGGACGGGCCGGATCCCGAGAAGCGGGCCAGGAGCTGGTTCACGGTGCGGTTCGTGGGCGAGGGCGGGGGGCGGCGCGTGTTCACGGAGGTCGCGGGCGGGGACCCGGGCTATGACGAGACGGCGAAGATGTTCGCCGAGTCGGCCCTGTCGCTCGCGCTCGACGATCTGCCGCCCACCTCCGGCCAGGTGACGACCGCCGAGGCCCTGGGCAACACCCTGATCGAGCGCCTCCGCGCGGCGGGCATCACCTTCCGGGTGGCGGCGCGACAGTAGCGCCGGAGCGTCGGGAGCCCGGCGGCGCGATCAGTCCGGCGTGCCCGCTCGGCCCACCGTCTCCTTCAGGGCGCGGCGGCACAGCGCGTCCGCGCGCCGGGTGGACTCGGGGAGGCGGTACCTGGGTGCCAGCGCGAGGGTGTGGGCGCAGGCGTGGTCGAGGCCGACGCGGTGTCCGACCGAGACGAACACCGGTTTGACGCCCGCCTGGGTGCGCACGGCCCGGCCGACCTCCTCCGCACCGGCGTGGAGGGGGCTCGTGCTGCCGCGCGGCGCGTCCGGCTCCTCGCAGGTGAAGGCGAAGGGGTTCTTGGCCACGCCGATCGTGGGCAGCCCGGTGAGCACGCCGAGGTGGCTCGCCAGTCCGAAGCGGCGCGGATGGGCGAGGCCGTAGCCGTCGCACACCACCAGCCCGGGGTCCTGGTCGAGGGCCTCCAGGGCGGCCAGCACGGTGGGCACCTCGCGGAAGGCGAGCAGGCCGGGCACATAGGGGAAGGAGACCTCGCCGACGGCGGTGGCCTCGGCGAGGACGGCGAGCGTGGCCGCGTCCAGCACGACGGCCGCCGCCGCGACGACGCCGCGCTCGTCGTCGTAGGCGACATCGACCCCGGTCACCCGGCCGGTTCCGGGCGGCGGCCCCGGCTCGCCGAGGACCACCCGGCCGCGCAGTTCGTCCTGTGCGGCCCGGGCTTCCTCTTCGCTCACGGGCCATCCCGCGGGGATGCGTACGATCGTCATGGTGGTGTCGAGCGTACGGTCGCGGCTCGGTGTCACTTGCCCAGCGCACGCTTCAGTTCGCTCTTGTTCATGTCCGAACGCCCTCGGATGTTACGCTGCTTGGCCTCCTCGTAGAGCTGGTCGTAGGTCGGTCCCTGGGAGCCGTGGCCGGAGCGCTGTCCGCCTCGCCTGCCGGACGACATGTCCTCGAGGGACGTGCGGCTCGCGGTCTTGGACTCGCCGGCGCGGGCGCGTTCCTTGTTCACGGTGCGCGCCGCGATCTCCTCGGCGCGATCTCTGCTCTCCCCCCGGTCGAGCGCGCTCTCCTTGATGTGCTCGTACTGACGTTCCCGCTTGGGGCTGGAGCCGCGTGGCATGACCGGTCACTTCCTCTCGGTGCGGATGCCGGCCGAGTACCCCTGTTCTGCGGGGTCACCGTTCAGGGCTGGGCTCCAGACGGGCGGCCCGGCCCTTCTCGCCGGAAGCCCAGCAGGCCCGGTCGGCGGCGCAGTTCACCGTGTCGTACGAACCCGTGTCGACGGTCCTCCAGGTGCGGCCGCCGTCCGTGGTGAGGTCGGTGCCGGACGGGCCGACGGCGAGCGCGGCCGTGCGGCTGTGCGGAAGCCAGGTGACACCGGAGCGGTAGGCCGGCGGGGGCTCGGCGGCGGGCGTCCAGGTGCGGCCGCCGTCCCGGCTGACCGCGGCTGACCGCGGTGACGGCTGGTCGGCGCGGTAGTCGCCGCCGACCGCCAGGCCGTGGGTGCGGTCGCGGAAGGCGAGGGCGAACACACCGCGTGCCGGATCGCCCGCCGGGACCGGGGTGTCCGCGGCCGTCCAGGTCACGCCGCGGTCCGCGGAGTGCAGCACGCGCGCGTGCTCACCGCCGCCCGTGGCGAGCCACACATCGTGCGGCCCCGAGGTGACCAGACACTGGCCACTGGCCGCGAAGCCGGCCTCGCCGTCCTGGGCGGCGGGCATCCCCGCGTCGGGCAGCACCGTCCAGGAGCGGCCGCCGTCGCTGGTGGACAGGAGACGGAACCTGCCGTCGACCGGGTCGCTCACGGCGAGGCCGTGGCGCCGGTCGAAGAAGGCGAGGCAGTCGTAGAAGGCCTTGGCGTCGGTGTTGCGGAACGGCTCGGTCCAGGTCCGCCCGCCGTCGTCGGTGCGCAGCAGCCGGGAGGCCTCGCCCTCGCCGATGGCCAGCACCACCGCGTGCCGGGCGTCGAACGCCTCGACGTCACGGAACTCCAGATCCACACCGCCCGGCGGGGAGACGTTCTGCCAGTGCGCGCCGCCGTCCGTGGTGCGCAGCACGGTGCCCTTGGACCCGGCAAGCCAGGCGGTGTCCCGGCTGACCGCCGACAGCCCGCGGAAGCGGACGTCCGTGCCCGTGTCCTTGAGCTGCCAGTGCGGCACCGGCCGCCGTGCCCCGTGCGCCTGCGCGGGTGCCGCCGACAACGCGGCGAGCGCCGACACACACACTGCCGCGGCCACCGTCCGGCCCGTACGTCCCCTGCTCCCCATGCCCGTCATGGCGCGCGAAGTTAGCCCACCGGCCCGGTGCCGTCCAGATGGCCTCGCCGGGGAACCGAGCATCCGTGCCCGGTGTCCTTTCCGGTGTACCGGGGACCGCAGGACCGTCTCGATCACAACACCCGCCTCAGGCGCATGGTCTCGGTGACAGAGGTCACTCGCTATTCATGTGCACGGATTGGCCGATTCCATCGTCTCTCCAGGTGCCCGGCCCCATCCGCCCAAGTCCGTCCAGCCGTCACAAGGGAGCAAGGCGTTGACCACCCTCATCGAGCAGCCCGTGGAGGCCCGTCTCGTCGCCGCCGCGCCGAGGATGCCCAGCATTCCGGCCATGCTCCACTACGACCGGCGTGACCCGTTCGCCGTCCGTATGACCTTCCCGGCCCCCGCCACCCTGGAGGGCGTCGAGGTCTGCTGGACCTTCGCCCGCGAGCTGCTCGCGGCCGGCCTGGAGGGCCCCGAGGGACACGGCGACGTCCGGGTGCGGCCCTACGGCTACGACCGCACCGTCCTGGAGTTCCACGCCCCGGAGGGCACGGCCGTGGTGCACGTCCATTCCGAGGAGGTCCGGCGTTTCCTGCGGCGGACCACGGAGCTGGTACCGGTCGGTCTGGAGCATCTTCAGGTGGACCTGGACCACGACCTGGCGGAACTGATGCGGGACGCGTGAACTCACCCCGCGGCGGTACCGGGCGCCCCGTGCCGCCCAGGAGAGGTGCCGCGGACGGTGCTCAACGGCACGTGCCCGGCAGGTCGTTCAGCTCGTCCAGTTCGTCCAGTTCGTTCGGCTCGTTCAGTTCCTTCGGCTCGTTCAGTTCCTTCGGCTCGTTCGGCTCGTCGCAGGAGAGTTCACCGGCCGGTGTCCCGCAGGTTCCCGTGCCGGGCGGCTCCCGCGCGGCGCGGAGGACGAGACCATGGACGGCCTGCGCCAGGGGAGTTTTGGCCGACGACGTCCGCGGGCCGGCCCGGCGGATGACCGGGAACGCCGACGGAGCGGCGTACGCCGACGCGGTGTCGGAGTACGCCGCCCTCGGGCGGGACAAGGCGCGGGAGGCGGCCCGCGCCGTCCTGGTGGTTACTTCGGGGCCGGGTTGGACTTCACGGCCGGCCGGAAGTAACCGAGCAGCGTGAGGCCGTGGTGCCGCGCTCAGCCGAACAGCTCGCCGAGCAACTCGGGGCCGAGGGCGATGGGGGTGGGGCGGTAGGCGGGTGGCTGCGCGCCCATCAGCTCGCGCACCAGGAAATCCCAGCAGCGCTTGCGGACGTAGGCCAGGCAGTCGATGAACATGTGCTCCGCCCCCGGCACGATGAGCAGCTCGAATTCCTTGTCGGCGGCGATGAGCCGGTCGGCCAGCCGCAGTGTGTGGGCCGGGTGGACCTGGTCGTCCAGTTCGCCGTGGATGAGCAGGAGCTTGCCCCCCAGTCGGTCCGCGATGTCCACGTTGGAGGTACGGGCCCAGGCCTCGGGGTTGTCCGCGCCGTCGTAGGCCTCCACGAAGGCCTGGTTGAAGAAGCGGGCGTCGTGGTATCCGGACAGGGCGACGCCGGCCTGGTACACCTCGGGGAAGTCCAGCATCGCCCGTGCCGCGGCGAACCCGCCTCCGGAATGGCCGAACGCGCCCACCCGGCCCAGGTCCATCCACGGCCGGGTCTCGGCGAGCTGCCGCAGCGCCGCGGCGTGGTCGGCAAGGCAGCCCGCGTCGGCCAGGCGGCCGTAGGAGGCGTCGTGGAAGGACTTGCTCCGCCCGGGGGTGCCTCGCCCGTCCAGCGCCACCACCACGAAGCCCAGTGCCGCGATGGGTTCCGCGTCAAGGCCCATGCCGCCGGGGTCGAAGCACGGGGCGACCCGGTTGACCTGCGGGCCGGGGTAGATGGTGTCCACGACCGGGTAGCGCTGGGCGGGGTCGAATCCCCGCGGCCGGTACAGCACCCCGTAGATGTCCGTCACCCCGTCGGCCGCCTTGACGCGGAAGCGTTCCGGCGGTGTCCAGCCGATGGCGGTGAGCTTGCTGGTGTCGGCGCGCTCCAGCTCGACCAGCACCCGCCCGGCCCAGTCACGGACTCGGGTCACCGGCGGGGTGTCGACGGCGGACGCGGAGTCGATGAAGTACTCCGGGTCGTCCGGCATGGTGACGACGTGGTCCAGCTCGTCGTCGGTGACCTTGACGAAGCCGGAGCCGTCCAGACCGACCCGGCACACCGTACGCCGGTACGGATCCTCTTCGACCAGCCCGGAGGCGGTGAAGTACACCGCCCGCTCGGCCTCGTCGACACGCAGGATCTGCCGCACCGCCCACTGCCCGGAGGTGACCTGCCCGAGCAGCGCGCCTGTGCGCAGGTCGTACCGGTACAGGTGGCCCCAGCCGTCCGGCTTGTTTCTGACCCGGGAAACGCTACGTTGCATTCATGGATTCAGCAACAAACTCGTTGCACACGACTGAGGTTGATGCAGGTAGAGCCATAACATTCATTGCAATAGACTTGATTTCAACGCAACGTCCGCCACCCTGTTCGTTGCATTGGATTGGGAGTGAACGCTATGCTGGACGCATCAAGGGAGCGTGAAGGGAGATCGCGATGCCGGGAGGCAGGCTCACCCAGCAGGAACGCCAGCAGATCGCGCTGGGGGTGGCCGACGGGCTCGCCTACGCGGAGATCGCCAGACGTCTCGACCGCCCCACCTCGACGATCACGCGTGAGGTGATGCGCAACGGCGGGCCCACCGCCTACCGTGCCGACCTGGCCCACCGCGCCACCGAACGCCGCGCACACCGGCGCAGACGGGCCGCGCCCCGAGGCCCGCAGACTCCCCCGCAGGCCCACGGACGCGACGCCGAGGCCGTGCGCGAGTACGAGGAGATGTTCACCACCCTCCTCATGCAACAGGGCCTGCCCAAGATGATGTCCCGGGTGCTGACCTGCCTCTACACCACCGACGCGGGCAGCCTCACCGCGTCCGAACTCGTCCGGCACCTCCAGGTCAGCCCGGCGTCCGTCTCCAAGGCGATCACGTTCCTCGAAAGCCAGGGCCTCATCCGCCGGGAACGCGACGAGCGCCGCCGCGAGCGCTACGTCGTCGACAACGACGTCTGGTACCAGGGAATGATCGCCAGCGCCCGGTCCAACGCCCAGCTCGCCGAGACCGCGCGGCAGGGCGTCTCCATCCTCGGCCCCGACACCCCGGCCGCCGCCCGCCTCGAGAACATCGCCCGCTTCGTCGACTTCGTCTCCGAGAGCATGGCCCGCGCCGCGGAGCAGGCCCGCGACATCCTCTACACGAAACCCCAAACGACCTCAGGCGGCACCGCCACGCCGAGCTCCGATCGCGGATAGACAGCCGTCCCGGCGGTCACGGCCCGTCGTGCCCGCGCCGGATCCTTCACCCTGAGCCGACCCCGTCGCGATCCCACCGGACCGCCTCGTCACCAGCCGTGCGCACACCGAGCAGGACCTTCCCCAGCGCGGGCACCGCGCCGCTCCCGCGCAGCGTCAGGGCCGCGATCCGCTCCCCATGCCGTTCGCGGTCCGCGGGACTCACCACCGTCGGCACTCCGGCCGCTGCGGCCAGGGCCACGAGGGCCGCGTCCCGCTGGGAGACCTCGGCGACGGGTTCGGGGCCCGTGAGCGTCCGCCGCGTCTGCCGTTGCAGCGCCTCCACCGTCTGCGCCCGCTCCAGCGCGTAGTTCACCGGCCGGAAAATCCCGAACCCCCTCCTGCTGTCGGCGCGCAGAAAGCCCGCGGCGGCGAGCTGCGCGGGGACGGCGTCGAGGGTGACGCCGGCGTAGCACGTCACCCAGGACTCCCAGGGACGGGGCCGGGACTCCATGACGAGTTCGAGGAGTCCGTCCAGGACGGGATCGCCGCTGTGGGCGTCGAGATCGCGCGGGGTGGCCACGCCGTCCACGTCGACGAGCAGCCCGCGCCACGCCAGCTCGGTGAGGGCGCCCGCCCGCACCACAGGGGCGAGCCCGGGACCCCGGCCGGGCCTGCGCCGGCCGGGGTCCCAGGCGAGCAGATACAGGCGGGCGGGCAGCGAGGGGGAGCCGTCGGACACGAGGCCTCCTTGCGCGCGGGTTCGATGCGGAATACGGGTGCCCCGTTCGGACGCGCCTACGAATGCCGGGACGCGAGCGGGGCCGCCATTAATGCGTTGACACCCCTGGGGCCCGTTCCTACCGTGGACCACGGTCCTGTTGCCGTCGATGGGAGAAGGACGTTGCTCGTCTGAGGTTCTGAGACACCGCGTCACACAGCGCTGTTCGCGCCCGTGTGCGTCGCGTGCGACCTCGGCGTACGAGCCGTCCCGTCATCCGGTGCGGGGCCCTTCCCGTGTCCACGGGCCGTCCCCCTGCGGTGTCTCACACGCGTTGCCCCACCCCCTTCGAGCAGTCGCGAGGCCCGCATGTCACACACCCCTGCCATCACCTGCACCGCCCTGTCCTTCTCCTGGCCCGACGGCACGTCCGTCTTCGACGACCTCCAGCTCACCATCGGCTCCGGCCGCACGGGGCTCGTCGGCGTCAACGGAGCGGGCAAGTCCACCCTGCTGAAGCTGATCGCCGGTGAACTCGCCCCCTCCGGCGGCACGGTGCGCGTCACCGGCGAGGTCGGCTGTCTGCCTCAGAACGTCACGCTCGACACCGCGCTGCGCGTGGACGAGGCGCTCGGTATCGCCGCCAAGCGCGCCGCACTGCACGCCATCGAGGCGGGCGATGTGGCTGAGGAACACTTCACGGCCGTAGGCGACGACTGGGACGTGGAGGAGCGCGCCGAGGCGCTGCTCGGCGAACTCGGTCTCGGTCACATCGGCCTGGACCGGACCATCGGAGAGGTCTCCGGCGGCGAGTCCGTCCTGTTGCGGCTGGCCGCGCTGCTGCTGCGCCGCCCCGAGGTGCTCCTGTTGGACGAGCCCACCAACAACCTCGACCTGTATGCGCGCCGACGGTTGTACGCGGCGGTCGAGGCATGGTCGGGGGTGATGGTCGTGGTCAGCCACGACCGTGAACTCCTGGACCTGGTCGACCAGATCGCGGACCTGCGCTCGGGAGAGATCGTCTGGTTCGGCGGCACCTTCTCCGCCTACGAGGAGGCGCTCGCGATCGAGCAGGAGGCGGCCGAGCGCATGGTGCGTGTCGCCGAGGCGGACTTCCGCAAGCAGAAGCGGGAACTGGCCGACGCACAGGTCAAGCTGGCCCGCCGCAAGCGGTACGGCCAGCGGATGTGGGACAGCAAACGCGAACCCAAGATCGTCATGGGAGCGCGCAAGCGGGCGGCTCAGGAGTCCGCGGGCAAGCACCGCATCCTGCACGAGGACCGGCTCGCCGAGGCCAGGGAGCGCCTCGACGAGGCGGCCGGTGCGGTACGGGACGACGACGAGATCCGTGTCGACCTGCCGTACACGGCGGTCCCGCCGGGACGGTCGGTGCTCACGCTGAGGGATCTGGAACTGACGTACGGCGCGCGGGTGGCCGGCAGCCTCGATCTGCACGGTCCCGAGCGGATCGCGCTGATCGGGCGCAACGGCGCGGGCAAGACCACCCTGCTGCGGACGATCGCCGGCGAGCTTGAGCCGATGTCGGGCGAGGTGAGGGCGCATGTGCCGCTGCGCTTCCTGCCACAGCGGCTGGACGTCCTCGACGACGGGCTGACGGTCGCGCAGAACGTGGCGCGGTTCGCGCCGGGCGCCACCGACAACCGGATCCGGGCCCGGCTGGCCCGCTTTCTGTTCCGTGGCGCGCGGGCCGACCAGCCGGCCGGGACCCTGTCCGGCGGCGAACGCTTCCGTGCCGCCCTGGCCGCGCTGATGCTCGCCGAGCCGGCGCCGCAACTGCTGATGCTGGACGAGCCCACCAACAACCTGGACATGGCGAGCGTGCGGCAGCTCACCACGGCCCTGGAGTCGTACGAGGGGGCGCTGATCGTGGCCGGGCACGACATGCCGTTCCTGGAGTCGATCGGCATCACGCGCTGGCTGCTGCTCGACGGCGAACTCACGGAGACCACGCCGGAGGCCGCCGGGCGACCGGGGTAGGGGCGGGGCCGCCGGGCCCGGGTGCGCAGGGACACCGGGCCGTGGGGCCCAGCCCCCGGGGGTGCGGCGCTCCGCACCTCCCCGGGATGTGCGGGGCTCCGAGTCCTCCCCGGCGTGTGCGGGGCTCCGAGTCCTCCCACGCACCGCCACAGGGCGCGCGGGCGCGTGGGCAGGCGCGTAGCCGATGCGTGTGCGGGTGGTGTGCCGGGCAGGAGGAGGTGCGAACCGGGGGCTTTGTGCCCGGGGAACGGCCCCGCATGATGGTGGGCGACACCATCAGCCGAGACGGAGTTCCACGTGCCGAGCAAGAAGGCCCTCGTCCGCCGACCGAGCCCCCGCCTCGCCGAGGGGCTGGTCACGCACGTCCAGCGGGAGAAGGTCGACGTCGACCGTGCTCTGGAGCAGTGGGAGGCGTATACGGAGGCTCTGCGCACGCACGGCTGGGAGACCGTGGAGGTGGAACCCGCGGACGACTGCCCGGACTCGGTGTTCGTCGAGGACGCGGTGGTGATGTACAAGAACGTGGCACTGATAGCCCGGCCCGGCGCCGAGTCCCGGCGCGGGGAGACGGCGGGCGTCGAGGAGGCCGTGGCCCGGCTCGGCTGCTCGGTGAACTGGATCTGGGAGCCGGGCACCCTCGACGGAGGCGACATCCTCAAGGTCGACGACACGATCTACGTCGGCCGCAGCGGCCGTACCAACGGGGCCGCGATCCAGCAGGCGCGCGCGGTCTTCGAACCGCTGGGCGCCCGGGTGGTCGCCGTGCCGGTCACCCGGGTGCTGCACCTGAAGTCGGCGGTCACCGCGCTGCCCGACGGCACCGTCATCGGCCATGTGCCGCTCGTGGACAAGCCGGCGCTGTTCCCGCGCTTCCTGCCGGTGCCGGAGGAGTCCGGTGCGCATGTCGTCCTGCTGGGCGGCGGCAAGCTGCTCATGGCGGACAGCGCCCCGAGGACGGCCGAGTTGCTCGCCGACCTCGGGCACGAGCCGGTCCTCGTGGACATCAGCGAGTTCGAGAAGCTCGAGGGCTGTGTGACATGCCTCTCGGTACGCCTGCGGGGGTTGTACAGCTGACCCGCCGAGCAGACTGTCTCCCCGGCCCCGCGGTCCCCGCTCCCACGGGTCCCCGGCATGCCCGTCGGCAGCCGCGTTCCCCGTCTGACGCCTCATGACGACCCCCGCCGGAGCACGATTTTACAGCGCGCTTAACCTACGGGTTCGTAACCTACGGCCTCGTAGCCTACGATCCCGTAGGTTCCCGGCAGCCCCTCGCCGGATTGTTCAGCGTCCCCTGGAGTTCCCGTGACGATCACCTCCCCCGACCTCGGCAGCCCGTCCGCCTGGACCGACGCCCGGCTGCTGCACGCCCTGGAGGAAGTGGTCGAAAAGGAGTTGAACCGCCATCTGCAGGTCGCCAAGGACTGGATGCCACACGAGTATGTGCCGTGGAGCGAGGCCCGCAACTTCCCCGGCCTCTTCGAGGACGGCACGGCCTGGGAGAAGGAGCAGTCCAAGGTCACCGACATCGGCCGGATCGCGCTGGTCGTCAATCTGCTGACGGAGGACAACCTCCCCAGCTACCACCACGAGATCGCCACCCTCTTCGGACGTGACGGGGCCTGGGGCACCTGGGTGCACCGCTGGACCGCCGAGGAGGGCCGGCACGGCATCGTGATGCGCGACTATCTGCTCGCCTCGCGCGCGGTCGATCCCGACCAGCTGGAGCGGTTCCGCATGGCGCACATGAGCGAGGGCTTCGAGTCGGACAACCGGCACTCGATGCTGCACTCCGTCGCGTACGTCGCCTTCCAGGAGCTGGCCACCCGCATCTCGCACCGCAACACCGGCCACCAGTCCGGCGACCCGGTCTGCGACCGGATGCTCGCCCGTATCGCGACCGACGAGAACCTCCACATGGTCTTCTACCGGAACCTGGTGAAGGCCGCGTTCGAGATAGCGCCGGACCCCACCATGCAGGCCGTCCGGGATGTCGTGGTCAACTTCCGCATGCCGGGCCACGGCATCCCCGGCTTCGAGCGCGCCGCCGCGCAGATGGCGATCGGCGGGGTCTACAACCTGCGCATCCACCACGACGACGTGCTCCAGCCGGTGCTGCGCTTTCTGAAGGTGCTGGAGATCGACGGTCTCGGCCCCGAGGGCCGCCGGGCCCAGGAGGAACTCGGCCTGTACCTGGACGGGCTCAACGCCGAGGCCCTGAAGTTCGACGAGCGGCTGGCGGCGCGCAAGGCTCGCATGGCGGCGCGCGCGGGGGCGTAGCGCGGGTGGCCGGCGCCCGCCGCTCACGATGCCGTGACGTTTCCGCGGCAAACGCCAGGCCGCGCCACCCTTTTGCCCGGGAGCACCATCCCCCAGCATGAATATGCCGGTTGGTGTTCCCGAGGGCATTCACCCCGGCCCAGTCCTTTACTACGCCTGGTCGGGCCGGGTGAGCCCCTGGAGCTGCTCATGACGAATGCGATGTGGACACACGGCGTGGAGTGGCGTGCGACCGCCACGCCGGACCCTCGGGCGGACGAGCGGGCGTGGCTTTCGGGTGACGGAACGGTGCTGATGGAGGCCGGGCACCACTGGGACCTGGTGAGCGTCCCCCGCCAACTCGGCCTGATCACCCTGGACATCCTGTGGTACGACCCGGTGCACACCCCCGGTCCGACGCTGGTGGACTCGGCGGCGCAGCGGGTGGGCTTCCTCGTGCCACCGGATCCCGCCGGCCACTGGTCCGGGGAGGGGGTCCGGCATGTGGGCAGGGGGGCGTGGGTCGCGGTGCCCCCGCCGCACCGGACGGCCCGCTCCCTGGAGTGGATCGTTCCCCCGGACGCGTGCGGGTCCCTGCATCAGCCGCTCCTGCTGCGACTGGCGCTGCGCGAGGCCTACGAGACGCTCGCGATACTCACTCCGCTCGGCGAGGACTAGCGGACCGGTGGCCGGCGAGTCCCGCACGGCTTGGTGAAGATCCCTACACGGCCTCGTAGTGGTGCGCCTCCGCTCCGCGCCACTTCACCCATGCGGGATCGTCGAGCAGGTCCTCGGCATCGGGCAGGCCCGCCCGGCCCAGAAACTCGATCACGTCCTCGTCCGAGAACGCCAGCCCCAGACTCTCCCCGCGCGCGGTCACTCGTCGGCCGCCGGTGCCCGACGGTGGATGAACGATGACAGGAGCCCGTCCGGACATGTCTCCAGCATCGTCCCGCGCGCCCGGACGCGCATCCGGACGGGCCCCGGGCGACGACCGCCGCTCGTATCCGACGACACTCCCACGCCGTCGCACCTGACGGCACCCGCGCGCCGCCCGGCGGGCCGGTCCGCCGTCTCCCACGACGGTCCGGCCGGCCCTCAACCGTTGTTCTCCCGCCCCCGCCGCAGATGCAGCCGCTCCTTCTCGGACAGCCCGCCCCAGACTCCGAACCGCTCGTCATGGGCGAGCGCGTACTCGAGACACGCGGAACGGATCGCGCACAGTCCACAGATCCGCTTGGCCTCCCGCACCGAACTGCCCGGCTCCGGGAAGAAGAAATCGGCCCCCGTCTGCGCGCACAGCGCCTGCTCCTGCCAGGCGATGTCGGACGCAGTGCTCGCTTCGATGTGCATGGCCGAGAGCGTGTCGCGCCGCGAAAAACGTCTGATCAACGCGCGATCAACGCTTGTCCCCGGGGCCCCGTCCACGGCTCCCATGGTGGCCTCGCCGAAGGGGGCGACGCACGGCGGCGCGCGGCATCGTGCGCGAGCAAAGGGCCGCCACGCAAACCCACTCTACCGGTCACCGACCGTCACCGGGACCGAACCCGCAACTGCGGCGGCAATTGTCAGTGGGCGGTGCAAGACTCGGCAGTGCAGGCACCGGGGACCCTCGAAGGAGGGCAGTCATGCTCACCACCCGCTTCGTCGACGGCGTCCCGAACTGGCTGGATGTCGGCACCCCGGACATCGACGGCGCCGTCTCCTTCTACGGCGGCCTCTTCGGCTGGCAGTTCGAGTCGGCGGGCCCCGAGGCCGGGGAGTACGGCTTCTTCCAGCTCTCCGGCAGGACGGCGGCCGGCGGTATGGAGATCACCGAGGAGCAGGGGCCGCCCTCCTGGACCATCTACTTCCAGAGCTCCGACGCGGAGGCCACGGTGAAGGCGGCCGAGCAGGCCGGTGGGAGTGTGCGTGTCCAGCCCATGGATGTCATGGGCGAGGGCCACATGGCCATTCTCGCCGACCCCGCGGGCGTGCCTTTCGGCATCTGGCAGCCGGCGCGGACCAAGGGCATCGAGGTGGCCGGTTCCCCCGGGGCGCTGTGCTGGGTCGAGCTGTACACCCCGGACATCGCCCGCGCCGCCGCGTTCTACCACCGGGTGCTCGGCTGGGAGACCGAGGGCGTGCCCTTCCCCGGCGGCACCTACACCTGCATCACTCCCGAGGGCGCGGACGCGGACACCATGTTCGGCGGCCTCGTACCGCTGGCCGACGATCCCCTGGAAGCGGGGTCCGACGCCCACTGGCTGCCGTACTTCGCCGTCACGGACGCGGACGCGACGGCGAGCAGGGCCCTGGAGCTCGGCGGCACGGTCCGGATGCCGGCGACGGACCTCGAAGGGGTGGGCCGTGTCGCCAGGCTCACCGACCCCTACGGAGCGCACTTCGCGGTGCTGAAGAGCGCCCCTCGACAGCAGGGCTGATCCTGCCGGGGCGGGCCGGGTCGGGTGTGAACGCCCGGGACCACCGCCCAAGCGCCAGGGACGGGCGGGGCCCCAACGCCGCATGTGTTTCACGGGAGTTGCCATCACTTCTTGAACACATAAAATTTTCGAGAGCGCTCTCAGTCATAACCCTTGACGCCTCAACGTCCTCTGGGAACAGTGGAGCGCACCGCAGGGACCCCCTCCCCCCGACCGTCCCTGCGGTCCTCACCCCCACACCTCCGGGAGACGACCGGTGATATCGCGTCGAGTGTTTCTGACCGGAGCCGCCACAGCCGCGGCCTCCGGGGTCCTCGCCTCCAAGGCCGCCCAGGCGGCCCCCGCCACCTGCCAACTCGCCCTGAGCAACGCCTCGTTGCCGGGCACCGTCCGCGCCTATGTGACCGGGCACGAGCAGTCGACGGGCGGATGGCTGCTCCTTCGGGCGGACGGCAGTGTCTACCGCCCGAGTTCGCCCCCCGCGCCCGGGACCCCGCTGCCCGTCGACTGCGCCATCCCGCTGGGCCCCGCGGGCTCGTCCCCGAAGGTGCTGACCCTGCCTCAGATGTACGGCGCCCGGATCTACTTCGTCCGCGACGACACCCTCACCTTCTTCCTCAACCCGGGCCCCGCCCTGGTCGAGCCGGCGTTCGCGACGCCCGCGGATCCCAACTACGGCAAGACATGGTCGTTCTGCGAGTTCACCTTCAACTCCAGCCAGCTCTACGCCAACATCAGCTATGTCGACCTGGTCACCGCGCTCCCGATCGGGCTCACCCTGGAGGGCGACGCCACGCACACGGTCGCACCGCTGCCGAACGGAGCGGTGGACCGGATCGCCTCGGACCTGACGGCCCAGGCCGCGAAGGACGGACAGCCCTGGGATCGGCTCGTGGTCCGTGGCTCCGACGGGAAGGTGCTCCGGGTCATCTCCCCGCAGAGCCTGATGGCGCCGTACTTCGACCAGCCCGACAGGATGCCCTTCCGCGACCTGTGGACCGCCTACGTCGACCAGGTCTGGCAGAAGTACCGCGGCACCGATCTGCGCATCGATCTGCAGGGCGGCAGGGGCGTGTTCACCGGACGGGTCAGCGGGGACACCCTCACCTTCACCGGCGGGCACAGCTTCGCCAAGCCCACCTCGCGTGACATCTTCACCTGCAATCACGGTCCCTTCGCCAACAACCCGGGCGACCCGGACGACCGCAAGGCGCTGCTCGCCCGCCTCGCCGCCGGCTTCAACCGCTCGCTCATGCTCACTCACCCCGACCAGCCGGGCGGCGTGAGCGCCGCCGACTACTACCAGAGCCCGGTGACCAACCACTGGGCGCGGGTCGTGCACGCGAACACTCCGATCGGATACGCGTTCCCCTACGACGACGTGCGCCCGGACGGCCAGCCGGATGTGTCGGGGGCGGCGTACGACGGCAACCCGAGGCGCTTCACGGTGACCGTGGGCGCGTGACGCCCGATCCGCGCGCCGCTCGCAACCGTCCTGCCCCCGCAAGCCGATGCCGGCCCGCCCTCACGCGGACGCGCGCCGTACCAGGGTCGTCGGCAGCACCACACTGGACGGCGTTTCCCCCTCGACGGGCGCGCCGCCCGGGTCCGGCGCGCCACCGCGCCGGTCCACTGCGCACAGCAGCAGCCGCGCCATCAGCCGCCCCATCCCCTCTGTGTCCTGACGGATCGTCGTAAGGGGCGGGTCGGAATGCTCCGCGACCGGCAGCATGTCGTCGAAGCCGATGACGGCGACGTCGTCGGGCACCCGCCGCCCCCGCGCGCGCAGCACACGGAGGGCGCCGGACGCGCTCAGGTCGTTCGCGGCGAACACGGCGTCCAGGTCCGGGCAGTCCTCCAGCAGCCGGCGCATGGCGCGTTCGCCGCCGGCCGGGGTGAAGTCCCCTTCGGCGATCAGCCGCGGGTCGGCGTCGACCATGACGTCCCGGAACCCGTCGAGCCGGTCCACCGCGGACGTCTGGTCGAGCGCCCCGGTGATGTGGGCGATGCGGCGTCGGCCGAGGCCCACGAGATGGCGTACGGCCTCACGGGCCCCGCCGCGGTTGTCACTGTCCACGTACACGGCGCCGCCCGTGCCGTCACCCCAGCCGGGCCGCCCGCCGAACACCGTCGGGACCCCGGCACGCCGGACCAGCTCGGGCAGCGGGTCCTCCAGATGCAGCGAGAAGACGAGGGCGCCGTCGACATGGCCGCCGGCGAGATACCGGCCGACCCGGGCGTGGTCGGCGCGTCCCTCGGTCAGCAGCAGCACGAGCTGGGAGTCGTGCGCCGTCAGCTCCTTGCTGATACCGCGCAGTTGCAGGGCGAAGAAGGGGTCGGCGAAGACCCGGGTCTCGGGTTCGGCGATCACGACGGCGATCGCGTCGTGCCGTCTGGTCACCAGGCTCCGCGCGGCCTGGTTCGGAACATACCCGAGTTCCTCGACGGCCCGGCGCACGCGCTCGACGAGGGGCCGGCGCACGCCGTCCCCGCCGTTGACGACCCGGGACACGGTGGCCCGCGAGACCCCGGCCCGGGCGGCCACGGCCTCCAGGGTGGGACGCGGCGCGGACTCGGTCACGTGGTGCCCCCTCCCTCGGCGGTCGCGGATCAGGATAGCCCGCGCCGCTCCGCCCGCTGAGGGCGCTCTTCGCCGGGCACGGCCGGTACCGCCCAGCCCTCCGGAGCCCTCTAGTGCTGGTGCTCCTCATAGGTCGGAATCGTTCCGTCCGGGTTCTTCACCAGGAACAGCCCGGCCATGCCCTTGTCGGCGTGGTGCTGCACGTGGCAGTGGTACATCCACGCCCCCGGCCCGACGCCCTCCCCCGCGATGACCTGGAAGCCGAACGAGTCTCCGGGGCCCACGGCCCTGTTGTCGATGATCGGGCTCGGATCGTTGGGTCCGTTCAGCAGACCGGTGCGGTTGTGTGCCCAACGATGGCCGTGCATATGGAAGGTGTGGAAGGCGTCGCCGTGCGTGATCATCACAAACTCGACGCGGTCCCCGAGCGTCGCCGTGAAGTCGGGGCCGGAGCGCGAGGTGCGGTTGTTGATCATGGTCTCGTTGAAGACGATCGTATGCGTCCTGAGGGGGAGGATGTCGCCCGCGCGGCGCACGATCACCGGCCCGTACAGGCCCCTGCGGATACCGCCGGTGCCGTGGTCCGAGCCGACGATGTGGTCGTGGTAGTGCCAGTAGCCCGCGCTGCCCTCCCGCCAGGAGCCGTCCGCACGGCGGCCGGGGGTGTGGGTGTGCCAGACATAGGTGCGGGTGCCGCCCGGCCGTACCGCGCTCCGGCTCCAGCGGGTTCCGTCCTGGGAGATCTGGTAGTCCAGGCCGTGCACATGCAGGCTCACCGAGACATCCATCGTGTTCACGAAGTGGATGTACAGCGTGTCCCCCTCGATCAGCTCGATCAGCGGACCGGGGATGGTGGCCTTCCCCGGTTGCAGGCCGTAGCCCATCTGCCCGTCGGGCAACCTCTCGGCGTACAGCGTGATGTGCCTGACCCTGCCTCCGGGGGACGCCGTACGCAGCGGCGTACCGGCGGCCTCCGGGGTCACGGAGAGCGATGTCGCAACGGCCGCACTACCCAGCAGCATCCGGCGATTGAAGCTGCGTCTGTCCATGCCGGACTCCCCATCCTGTACCGATTTCACGGAGAAGAGCCGCCGGGACACACCTGAACGGTAGCGGCATGAAGGGATCTTATCCTCATTGAGGACAAATACCTTGCATTTCCCGCATATCAGCACTTGTCCTATGTCGGCTGGGTGCCGTCCCGCCGGGCCCGGCTCGGCTGGACCCGCTTCGGCTCGCCCGGCATCTTCGGATACTCCGGCGGATAGGGCAGATCACCGAGGCCGTGGTCGTGTTCGTCCTGGCGGGCCAGATCGAGGAGCGCCTCCAGGGAGAAGGCATGGTCGTCCATGTCCGCGTGGACATCACCGAGGCGCGCGAACCGCTCCGGCATGGTCGCCAGGTCGAAGTCCTCGGGCACCGCGTCGGGGAGCTCCTCCCAGCGCAGCGGCGCGGACACCGGGGCGTGCGGCCGGGGGCGTACGGAATAGGCGGAGGCGATGGTGCGGTCGCGCGCCGTCTGGTTGTAGTCGAGAAAGATCTTCTGGCCCCGCTCCTCCTTCCACCAGGCGATGGTCACGTGCCGGGGCATCCGGCGCTCCAGCTCGCGCCCCACGGCGATGGCGGCGCGGCGCACCACGGTGAAGGTCCAGCGCGGTTCGATGGGCACGAAAACGTGCAGCCCCCGGCCGCCGGAGGTCTTGGGCCAGCCGCGCAGCCCGCCGAACTCGTCGAGGACGGCGCGCAGTTCATGGGCGGCGCGCACCGCATCGGCGTAGTCGGTGCCGGGCTGCGGGTCGAGGTCGATGCGGAGTTCGTCGGGGTGGTCGACGTCGTCGCGGCGCACCGGCCACGGATGGAAGGTGAGCGTGCCGTACTGCGCGGCCCACACCACGGCGGCGACTTCGGTGGGGCACATCTCGTCGGCGCTGCGGCCGCTCGGAAAGGTGATGTGGGCGGTGGGGATCCAGTCGGGCATGTTCTTGGGCGCCCGCTTCTGGAAGAAGGATTCGCCGGTCACGCCGTCCGGGTAGCGCTCCAGCGTGGTGGGCCGGTCACGCAGCGCGCGCAGAATGCCGGGGCCGACGGCCAGGTAGTACTGCGCGAGGTCCAGCTTGGTGAAGCCGCGCTCCGGGAAGAAGACCTTGCCCGGACTGGACAACCGTACGGTCCGACCGGCCACCTCCAGCTCCACCGCATCACCCATGCGAGCCACGGTAGGCGCACGGGACACACCCCGCATACCGGGCTTCTCGTATCGGTGTCCGGATCGGTGCGTCGTCGTTTCGGGGGCGGGGCCGAGGGGGACTCGGACGGCACGCCTCCGGAGCGCCGGGCTCCGCCTGACGGCCCGGCGGCGGAGCCACCCGAGCTGAACCGGGTGAACGGCCCACAGCACCATGCCGGAGCCACGGACCCCGTCGCACGGACTCGCGGGAGCCAGGCTCTCCGCGCCGTCTCCAATCACCGCCGCGCTGCGGTCATGCCGCGCGGCACCCAAGGGAGCAATTATGAAGGCAGCGGTATATGAAGGCCCGCGAACGGTCGCCGTGAAGGACGTACCGGACGCGAAGATCGAACATCCCTGCGACATCATCGTCAAGATCACCACCACCAACATCTGCGGTTCGGACCTGCACATGTACGAGGGCCGCACCTCGTTCGAGCCCGGCCGCAC
>NZ_JBIVNO010000029.1:0-85211 GCF_044753645.1 Streptomyces sp. NPDC093261 | reverse complement strand
CGCCTCACCGGCGAAGCCACCATCTCCTGGCGCGACCCGACATCACGGAATCAAACACCAATTTCGGGATGAAACATCGGGAGAAAACGACCTCTCAGGTGTTGTAGCTCTTCAGTTTCACTTCGCTCCCCAATTGCCTGCGCCCTCCACTGGTATGTCTGCAGCGTAGCCGGCGACCTCCGCCGCCTTCTTTTCGGAGGTTGTCGGCCGCTCGTCCGGGCTGGTCCCTGGCATCGTGCACATCGACATCAAGGTGCGACCGAGTCAGGTGAAGGAGGAGCACGCCTTGCCCCTCTTCTCCGACGGAACGCCCCCTGCGTCTTTCGGTTGGCCTTCCCGCGGCTCGGCATTCGCCCACGGCAGACGAGAAACAGCCCCGAAGGACTGGAACCTCCTCTGGGAATATGTCAACGTACAACGTCCCGGAAAATGCCAGGTCAGTGGCGGGATTCAGGATTCCAGGCCGACCTGCACGTCGGCCATGACGACGTCCGACACCTCGCGCTGCTCGGCCTCATCGCGGAGGCCCCGACCCAAGGAGCACCCCTGTCGAATGCCGCTCTCCGATCGGTCCGATTCAACGCCCCCATCTGCTCGACACTTGGTGCCCTGAACGTATGGACCACATCGGAGCGAGAGGATTGCGCCGCTCCTCCCCGGCGCTGTGCCTCTGTGTTTGTGCGACCGCGTTGACAACGGACTCGGGGTGTTCGTGACGGACGGCGCGGCCTTGTTCTCCGATCGCGCCGATTGGCCCCCTGCGTTTCGTCCGTTGCAATCGTCCGTGAGTTGCCCTGCGGGGCGCAACATAGACCACGATCGGCGGTTGGCCAAACCGGCGATCGTGACGACCATTGAGGTGTTCTCAGCGGCTGTGCTTGGCGGTGGAGCCGTTCGGACACCATGGCCCTTCATGTCGGCGACCAGTAGTCCCCGTAACTGACAGAGTTCGCCCATCAGTTGCGGCGGAGTGGGTGCAAGTCGAGCACTGCTGCTTGGGCCGCCGACATATCTGGAACATCCGAGGAAACATCAATGGCTCGTCCACCTGCGCTCAAGCTCGCCGAGGTCCTAGCGGAAATCAGGATGAGCCCGTCGGCTTTCTATCGCCTGCGCGCTCGCGGTCAGGCACCCCGAATGATCAAGCTGCCCAATGGTGAACTGCGCTGCCGCCGCGCCGATCTGGATGCGTGGTGGGATGCGTGTGAAAGGGATACGCCTGGATGGCGATGAGTTATAACATCCGCTTCTGGGAGATACGTGAGCGCCCCGACCGGCGCAAGCCTTTCCAGATTCGGTGGACGGTTAACGGGCGAGAGAAGTCTGAGTCCTTCATCGCGTTCGCGCTTGCTGACAGCCGGCGTGCGAAGCTGATGACAGCCGCGCGCGAGGGTGAGCCGTTTGACGAGCACACAGGTCTGCCAGCATCCGAGTTGCGGTCCATCAAGCAGCGCACTACGTGGTACGACCTGGTGCACGAATACATCGAGCAAAGATGGGAGCGCACGCCAGGGAACACTCGCCGCACCCTGGCTGATGCCTTCGCTACGGTCACGCCCGCCCTGGTACGCCCCGGCGCAGCGTATTCCGATCCGCGGGTACTGCGGCGTGCCCTGTACTCGTGGGCATTCAACAAGAAAGCTTGGGAGTGCGAGCCCACCGAGGAGTGGCTCCATGCGCTGGACTGGATGAAGCGCAACTCGCTGCCGGTCAGCGCCCTCGCGGAAGCCGACGTTCTGAGGCGGGCCCTCGATGCGATGTGCCGCAAGCTGGACGGCAAGGCGGCTGCGGCTAAAACAGCCCGACGCAAGAGGGCTGCGTTCAACGAAGCTCTCAACACTGCGGTGGAGAAGGGGTACTTCGCAGAAAACCCCCTCAAAGGGCTCCGGTGGCAAGCGCCAGCAGTCAGTGAGGAGGTGGATCCGGCCGCCGTTCCCAATCCGGCCCAGGTGCTTCGGCTGCTCGAGGCCGTTGCTCGCCAGCGGGGGCGGGGTCCTCATCTTGAAGCATTCTTCGGTTGCATGTACTTCGCGGCTATGCGGCCAGCAGAGGTCATCCACCTTCGGATCGAGCAATGCCACTTGCCGAAGACGGGATGGGGCATGCTGAACCTCTCTGGCGGGGTCGTCACGTCTGGCAAGGGGTGGACCGACGACGGTGAGGTGCACGAGGTGCACTCGCTCAAGCGTCGCGCGGCAAGCGCGACGCGGCCTGTTCCCATCCCGCCGCAGTTCGTACGCATGCTGCGTGCCCATGTGAATCGGTTCGACGTGGCACCTGACGGTCGACTTTTCCGGAACCAGGCTGGCAACTACGTGGACGCTGCCGCCTACGGCATCACATGGGCGCGGGCCCGGGAATACGCCCTGACCCGTACTGAGCGCACTTCTCGCCTGGCCAAGCGGCCTTACGATCTCCGTCACGCCGGGATCTCGTTCTGGCTCTACTCCGGAGTGGACCCGGCCGAGTGCGCCCGCCGCGCCGGCCAGAGCATCGAGGTTCTCTTTCGCCACTACGCCAAGTTCCTTGACGGCCTTCGAGAGCAGGCGAACCGTCTCATCGAGCAGTCCATGAACGAGTGGCAGCGCGTCAGTCAAGGTGACGTACCCGAGGGCTGAACCGGGGGTTTGGTCCGTGACTGGTCCGGAAGCACTGGTCAGGAGGGGTGCAGTCGTGGGAGGAATTGGGAGTTAGTACGCAAGTCGGGCCCGGTCGAGAGCGGGTTGCACGAAGGGCGCCTGACGGGTGAAACCCCAGGTCAGGCGCCTTTCCTCGTGCCTCTAGAAGAAGCCGAGCTTCTTCGGCGAGTATGACACCAGCAGATTCTTCGTCTGCTGGTAGTGCTCCAACATCATCTTGTGGTTCTCGCGGCCGATGCCCGAGCCCTTGTAACCGCCGAACGCGGCGTGCGCCGGGTACGCGTGGTAGCAGTTGGTCCAGACGCGGCCCGCCTGGATGGCGCGGCCCGCGCGGTATGCGGTGTTGCCGTCACGCGTCCACACGCCGGCTCCGAGCCCGTACAGCGTGTCGTTGGCGATCTTGATGGCGTCGTCGAAGTCGTGGAACGACGTCACCGACACCACCGGGCCGAAGATCTCCTCCTGGAAGATCCGCATCCGGTTGTCGCCCTCGAAGATCGTCGGCTGGACGTAGTAACCGCCCTTCAACTCGCCGTCGTGCTCGATGCGTTCACCGCCCGTGAGGACCTTGGCGCCTTCCTGGCGGCCGATGTCCAGATACGAGAGGATCTTCTCGAGCTGGTCGTTCGAAGCCTGCGCGCCGATCATCGTGTCCGTGTCCAGCGGGTGGCCGGTCTTGATCAGCTCCGTGCGGGCGACGGCCGCCTCCATGAACTCGGCGTAGTGGCCCCGCTGCACCAGCGCCCGTGACGGGCAGGTGCAGACCTCGCCCTGGTTGAGCGCGAACATCGTGAAGCCTTCCAGGGCCTTGTCGCGGAAGTCGTCGTTCGCCGACCAGACGTCGTCGAAGAAGATGTTCGGGGACTTGCCGCCGAGCTCCAGCGTCACCGGAGTGATGTTCTCCGAGGCGTACTGCATGATGAGCCGACCCGTCGTGGTCTCACCCGTGAACGCGACCTTGGCGACGCGCGGGCTGGAGGCCAGCGGCTTGCCCGCCTCCACGCCGAAGCCGTTCACGATGTTCACCACACCCGGCGGCAACAGGTCGGCGACCAGGCTCAGCCAGTAGTGGATGGACGCCGGGGTCTGCTCGGCCGGCTTGAGGACGACCGCGTTGCCGGCAGCCAGGGCCGGTGCGAGCTTCCATGTGGCCATGAGGATGGGGAAGTTCCAGGGGATGATCTGCGCGACCACGCCGAGCGGCTCGTGGAAGTGGTACGCCACCGTGTCGTCGTCGATCTCGCCCAGCGAACCCTCCTGGGCCCGGATCGCGCCTGCGAAGTAGCGGAAGTGGTCGATGGCGAGCGGAATGTCCGCGGCCAGGGTCTCCCGGATCGGCTTGCCGTTCTCCCAGCTCTCGGCCACCGCGAGCTTCTCCAGGTTGGCCTCCATCCGGTCGGCGATCTTCCGGAGGATGTCGGAGCGCTCGGTCGCCGACGTACGGCCCCAGGCGGGAGCGGCGGCGTGTGCCGCGTCCAGCGCACGCTCCACATCCTCGACGGTGCCCCGAGCGATCTCCGTGAACGGCTGTCCGCTGACCGGAGTCGGATTCTCGAAGTACTGGCCACGGGCCGGCGGTACGTAGTCGCCGCCGATGAAGTGGTCGTAGCGCGCCTGGTAGGAGACGATCGCGCCCTCGGTGCCGGGCGCTGCGTAACGGGTCATGCGGGTCTGCCTCCCGGGAAAGCGCTGCCCGCCGTTGGGCAGCTCTCGGCGCGAGGCTAGGCATGCGGACGTTGCGAGTACGTTGCGTCCCGGCCGTCATCTCGCGGGTGTCGCGGTGTTCATGGCTTTGCGTCGTAGCTTGGTCGCTTCTTCATGCCTTCATGCCTTCATGTCTTCGTGGCCTTCGAGGGCCTTATGTGTACGGGCGCGGGGCGCCGGGCGGCAGGCTGCTCTGCCGTCCGGCACCTCCGCGAGATGCCCTCGGACGTGCCCACCCCGCCGGTGCCGCCAGCTCCGACTCCAGCTCGTCGAGGCGCGCCCGTACGGCCGCTGTCGGCCGCACCGCCGCGAGCGCCCGCCAGGCGTCCAGATCATCCTCTCCCCATGGTGCGTGAGCCCAGTCGGCCAGCAGGCCGGGGTCGCGGCGGGCGATAAGCGCCGTCCGCAGCCCGTCGGCCAGCCTGCGCCGCAGCAGCGCCACCGCCGGGGCCAGCGAAGCCGGCAGCAACGGTCCCGGGTACGCGACTACGGCCTCCGCGAGCGCCCCCGCCGCCAGCCGACGCTCCACGACCGCGACATCGGACTCCACCGGGGCAGTCAGCCGATAGGGGCGTGAGGCCAGCAGGCCGGGCCCGATTATTCGGCGCAGTCGTGCCATCTCGGCACGCAGCGTCACGGGTGTCACCGACTCGTCCTCGTACAGCGCGCACAGCAGCTCGTCTCCGCCGAGCCCCTCCGGATGCCGGGCCAGCAGCACCACGATCTCGCTGTGGCGGCGACTGAGCCGGATCTGCCGGCCGGGTATGCGCAGCCGCGCCTCATCGCGGCCCAGCGCGGTCAGCTCCACCGTGTCCGCCGGGGCCTCGGTCGGCGAGAGCAGCGTCAGCTGGGACTCGGCCGCCCGCGCCACCGCCTGGACGAAACCCAGACTGTGCGGGTGCGCGAGCCCGTCCCCGCCGGTGATGTCCAGCGCGCCGAGCACCCGGCCCGTGCGCGGATCGTGGACCGGCGCCGCCGCGCAGGTCCACGGCTGGACCCGGCGGATGAAGTGCTCGGCCGCGAACACCTGCACCGGCCGGTCCACCGCGACGGCCGTCCCCGGTGCGTTCGTCCCGACCGCCGACTCCGCCCAGCGGGCTCCCGGCACGAAGTTCATCCGGTCCGCCCGCCGCCGTGTCGCCGGGTCGCCCTCGACCCAGAGCAGCCTGCCCTGGGCGTCGCACACCGCCAGCAGATGTTCGCCGTCCGACGCGAACGGGCCCATCAGTTCGCGGATCAGCGGCATCACACGTGCCAGCGGGTGTTCCGTCCGGTAGGAGCCGAGGTCGCCGTCCGTCAGTTCCACGGGCGCCGTGCCGTCCGGCCCGACACCCGCCCGCGCCGAACGCCGCCACGAGTCAGCCACCACAGGGCGCACCTTTCGGGCGACCGTGCCCGCCGCCGTGAACGTCTCGTGAGCGCGACGCAGCTCCCGCACCCGCTCGACGGGATCGGTCCCCGGCTGCAGCGCGACCCACGGATCGGTCAATGCGGCCTCCCGGGACGGCGATACGGTCGGGGACATCGTCACTCCCGTCGGGGTTGCCGACAACCGTCTCGACAGGCATCCACCCGATTGGGGCCGGGGGCCGCCCCGGTCCCGGACCCGTGCCCCTGCGCTCGGTCGGTCAACTGTGCTGCCTTCCGGGTCAGGCGAGGTTCACGAGTCTCATGTAGTGCGTCCAGTCCCAGTTCGGCCCAGGGTCGGTGTGGTCCGTCCCGGGGACCTCGTAGTGGCCGATGATGTGGGCTCGGTCCCTCGGGATGCCGTACCGCGTGCAGATGGCCGCCGTGAGTCTGGCCGACCCCTCGTACAGGGCGTGCGTGAAGTATCCGGGCTGTTCCACCCACCCTTCGTGCTCGATGCCGATGCTGCGTGTGTTGTAGTCCCAGTTGCCCGCGTGCCAGGCGATGTCCTGCTCGCGGACGCACTGCGCGATGTGCCCGTCCGCCGAGCGGACGACGTAGTGCGCGGACACTTTCTTCCGGGGGTTTTTGAAGATGCCCAGGGTGTTGGTGTAAGTCGCCTGCGTCACATGGATGATGACGCGGTCCAGCGGCTGGCTCACGGGCCGGTCCGCGGCCGTGTAGTTGGTGGGGGCCGCGGAGAGCCAGTCGGCGCGGGGGTGATCGACGGACCGGGGCCGGGCGCGGGCCGGAGCCGGCGGGAGCAGCACGTAGGGGATCGCGGCGAGAGCCGCGCCCTTCAGCAGCCGTCGTCTGCTGGTGCATGAGTTGGTTCGCTGCGACTCCGCTCGTTCCACGAAGAGAGCGCCTTTCGTATCCGAAGTTCCGAAATGTATCGATCTCGTGTCTCGTGTACTCAACGCCTCGGTGCGGCCGTTGTTTCGCGGGATCAGGTATGGATCTCGCCGTGCCTCGCGTGTGGGTCCGGCCGTGCCCCGCGCGGCGCGACTCCCGCGTGTGCAGTCGCCGGTGTGGACGTGAACCGTCTCGCCCGTCATGTGAACCCCCCGATTCGACTCGCGTGCAACCGCCGCCCGACGGCTGCGTCGTGTGTGCATCACGTTACGGTGCCGGGCGGTCGCGCAGCGGGTGCGCGGTGTCCTCGGTGGACAACGGCGGAACTGTGGATATCTGCGCCACCCGTTGGAGGGAAGGCGGGCCGGCCGGGGCGCCGTGCGACAGCGGCCCGGGCGACCCCCTCACGTCTGTCGGGCCACCGCAGCCGGATCGTCGAGCACCGCCCGCACCACCGAGTGCGCGGCGCCCAGCAGCGGTCCCTCCGGCCCCAGACATGAGACGGTCACGGCACATGCGGGTCCGGCGGTGCGGCGCGCCAGCTCCCGTTCCAGCGACGGCAGCAGCCAGGGCGCGAGCGCGGCCAGCGCCCCGCCGAGCACGACGGCCTGGGGGTCCAGCAGATTGACCGCCCCGGTCAGCGCGATGCCGAGCGCGGTCCCGGCGCCACGCAGGGCCCGGCGTACGTTCTGGTCGCCCTGCGCGGCGCGTTCGGCCAGCAGCTCCACGCGGTCCTCACCCGGCGACAGCCCGGCAGCGCGCAGCACGGCTTCCTCACCGGCGTACTGCTCCAGGCAGCCACGCCCGCCGCACGCGCACCTGGGCCCCTCCGGGCGTACGGGCACATGCCCCAGCTCGCCGGCGAAACCGCGGGTGCCCCGCAGCAGCCGTCCGTCCACGACGACCGCACCGCCGATGCCGATCTCCGCCGAGACATGCAGGAAGTCGCGTGGTGTGTCGTCCCCCAGCCAGAGTTCCGCGAGCGAGCCGAAGTTGGCCTCGTTGTCCACGGTCAAGGGCAGTTCGGACGGCAGGAGCGGGCCGAGGTCGACGTCGTGCCAGTCGAGGTTGGGGGCGCGGACCACGGTCCGGGCGTCGCGCGCCACCAGACCCGGGACCGCGACCGCCAGGCCCGCAGGCCACAACCCTTCCCCGGCAGCATCGGTGACGACCTGTCGTACCAGTTCCGTCAGTTCGCCGAGTACCGGCCGTGGGGGGCGGCCCCGGTTCGTTCCGTGCCGCACCGCCCGTGCCCGTATGCTCCCGCGCAGATCCACCGCACACACCGCCAGGTGATCCACCCCGATCTCGGCGCCGATTCCCGCCGGACCGCGTCCGCTGAGGGCCAGGGCGGACCCCGGGCGCCCCACCCGGCCGGGACGCTCCGGCCCCAGCTCCTCGATCAGCCCCGCCCGGATCAGTTCGTCGACCAGGGTGGAGACCGCCGCCCGGGTCAGCCCGATGCGCGAGGCGACCGCGGCGCGGGACAGGGGCCCCTCGGCGCTCATGGTGTGCATGACGCGCGCCAGATTGCGGCGGCGCATGCCCTGCTGTGTGTCGGGGACCCGCCTGCCGGGGCTGGACGGATGGGCTTCGTGCAGCGGTGCGGTCATGCCTCCCTCGGATCCCGTCAGTGCCGGCCCGGCTCCCGCTCCAGCAGCGGGGCCGCGTCGGAGAGTACCCCGGCGATCCTGGCCAGGGTCGCCTCGTCCCGCTCCACCGCCTCCAGCACCGGGCCACGGGCGGTGTCCCAGCGCCGGGCGACGGCGGCCGGGTCCTCACCGGTCAGCAGTCCGGCGGCCTGTGCGGCGGCGCCCAGGGCGACGAGTTCCCTGGCCTCGGGTACCTGCACGGGACGCCCGGACAGCCGTCGCACGGTCTGCTGCCACGCCGTTCCCCGGGCGCCGCCGCCGATGAGCAGCAGCGGAGCCGTGCGGTCCGCGTCCGCGTCGAGCACCAGGTCGAGGGCGCCGAGCAGCGAGTGCACCGCGCCGTCGTAGGCGGCTTGCAGCAGTTGCCCCGGGGCCGTGTCGTGGCGCAGGCCGTGCAGCAGGCCCGATGCGTGCGGGAGGTCCGGGGTGCGCTCACCGTCGAGGTAGGGGAGCAGCGTCACTCCCGAACCCGGCTCGACCGCTTCACGGTCCAGGCCCAGCAGGGTGGCGATCCGGTCGACGGCGAGCGTGCAGTTCAGGGTGCAGGCCAACGGCAGCCAGTCGCCGTGCGCGTCCGCGAAGCCCGCGACGGTGCCGGTCGGGTCCGTGGGCCGCCGCTTCGAGACGGCGTACACCGTGCCGGAGGTGCCGAGGCTCAGTACCGGAGTCCCGGGCCGCAGCCCGAGGCCCATCGCGGCCGCGGCGTTGTCACCGGTGCCCGGAGCGACCAGGGTGCCCTTGGAGAAGGGCAGGTCATGGGCGTCGCGCACGGTGCCCGCCACCTCGCCGGGCCGGACGACGCGCGGCAGCAGGGTGGAGTCCAGGCCCGCGAGGGCGAGGATCTCCTCGTCGTACGACTCGGTCGCGGAGGCCCACCAGCCGGTGCCGGAGGCGTCACCACGGTCGGTGGTGCCCTGTCCGGTCAGGCGTTCGGTCAGATAGTCGTGAGGCAGCCGCACGGCCGCCGTCGCGCGGACGGCCTCCGGCTCGTGCTCGGCCAGCCAGGCCCACTTCGTGACCGTGAAGGACGGGCCGGGCACGCTTCCCGTGCGCTCCGCCCAGGCCTTGGGGCCGCCCAGCTCCTCGATTAGGCGGCGGGCCTGCGGCGCGGAGCGCACGTCGTTCCACAGCAAGGCCGGACGCACCGGGTCACCGTGTGCGTCCAGGGCGACCAGACCGTGCTGCTGGCCGCCGACGGACACCGCAGCGGCCTCGTGGGCAGCCTCGCCGCACTGGTGCAGGGCCTCGCACAGGGCGTCCCACCACTGGCGGGGGTCGCTCTCGCGGCTGGCCCCGGACGAGACGGTGTGGGGTGCCTGGCCGCTCGCCACCACCCGTCCGGTCGATGCGTCGACGACCAGGACCTTGGTGGACTGGGTGGATGAGTCCACCCCGACGACAAGCGGACCATCGGCTGCTGACATCGGGCTCTCCCTCTTCCGCGGCTCGCGGGATGTGGCCTGTTGGTGGGGCGTGCCGGGGCCGGCGCGGCCCGGGGACCGCCCCTCGTCACCGTACGCAGTCCCCGTACGAGGACGCATCGTCTCTTCCCAGGGATGCCCTCGCATACTAATTTGTTAAGCGCCATGACGAAATAGTCTCAGCGAGCAAGGAGCCGCGGCATGAGCTACCAGCCCACCCCCGAGGACAGGTTCACCTTCGGCCTGTGGACCGTCGGCTGGCAGGGAAGGGACCCGTTCGGCGACGCCACCCGGCGCGCACTGGACCCGGCCGAGACGGTGCAGCGCCTCGCCGAGCTCGGGGCCTACGGCGTGACCTTCCACGACGACGACCTGATCCCGTTCGGGTCCTCGGACAGCGAGCGCGAGGCGCACATCAAGCGCTTCCGCCAGGCGCTCGACACGACCGGCATGACCGTGCCGATGGCCACCACCAACCTCTTCACCCACCCCGTCTTCAAGGACGGCGCCTTCACCGCCAACGACCGGGACGTCCGGCGCTACGCGTTGCGCAAGACCATCCGCAACATCGACCTGGCGGCGGAACTCGGCGCCAGGACGTACGTCGCCTGGGGCGGCCGGGAAGGCGCCGAGTCCGGGGCGGCCAAGGACGTGCGCGTCGCGCTCGACCGCATGAAGGAGGCCTTCGACCTCCTCGGGGAGTACGTCACCTCCCAGGGGTACGACCTGCGCTTCGCCATCGAGCCCAAGCCGAACGAGCCGCGCGGCGACATCCTGCTGCCGACGGTCGGTCACGCTCTCGCCTTCATCGAGCGCCTGGAGCGCCCGGAGCTGTACGGCGTCAACCCCGAGGTGGGGCACGAGCAGATGGCGGGACTCAATTTCCCGCACGGCATCGCCCAGGCCCTGTGGGCGGGCAAACTCTTCCACATCGACCTCAACGGTCAGTCCGGCATCAAGTACGACCAGGACCTGCGCTTCGGCGCGGGTGATCTTCGGGCCGCCTTCTGGCTGGTCGACCTCCTGGAGAGCGCCGGCTACCGCGGGCCGCGCCACTTCGACTTCAAGCCGCCGCGGACCGAGGACCTCGACGGCGTGTGGGCGTCGGCGGCGGGGTGCATGCGCAACTACCTCATCCTGAAGGAGCGTTCGGCCGCCTTCCGCGCCGACCCGGAGGTCCGGGAGGCCCTGCGCGCCTCCCGGCTGGACCAGCTGGCGCAGCCGACCGCCGCGGACGGGCTGCAGGCGCTGCTCGCGGACCGCAGCGCCTTCGAGGAGTTCGATGCGGAGGCGGCCGCCGTGCGGGGAATGGCCTTCGAGCGCCTGGACCAGCTGGCCATGGATCATCTGCTCGGCGCCCGTGGCTGATCACGACGGCCTCTTGGCGCGCGCCGGGACCCGCGCGTAATGACGCGGAATCGTGCCATCCGTGACATGAGTCCGCATCAACTTCCCTGGAGGGGTCGCGCCGTGGCCGTTTCGAGGTGACTCTTGACGGTATGACCATGCCGCCTCGGCCGCCGGGAGACACACCACCTTGGGATGACGGCGGGTTCGGTCCGCCGCCCGGAAGTCACGGTCCGCCGCCGTGGGGCTCTGGAGTGTCCCCAGAGAGCCGACGGCCCGAGGGCTATGGTCCGGCGCCTGGCGGCGGGTCCGGGGCGCCGGGCGGCGGCCCTGGGGCGTGGGGCGGCGGCCCTGGGGCGTGGGGCGGCCGCCAGTGGCCGTCGGGTGGCGGTGACGGACTGCCGCCCGGGCCGCCTTCGGGGCCGGCCGGAGCGCCCGGCCCGCGCCGCCCCGCGCTTTTCCTCGTGCTCGCCGTGATCGTGGCGGTGGGGATCGTCGTCGTGGTCCTGGTGATGACCAGCGGTGGGGGATCCTCGAGGGAGAAGCCCCCGCCAGGGAGCGGCGGGAGCACGAGCGGCCCGGCCGCCCCGTCCCTGGGCATCCCCTCCGGCCTGCCCACCGCGCTGCCCTCGGGGCTTCCCTCCGGTCTGCCCACTGCCCTGCCCTCGGGGCTTGCCTCGGGCCTGCCGACCAAGCTTCCCTCGGGCTTTCCCACCCAGCTGCCCAGCGGCTTTCCGAGCGTCATGCCGAGCGACATCGAGTCGCTCTTCGCGAACCCCGTGGCGACGCCGTGAGCAGGCGCGCGCCGGGCGGGCGGCGAGCGGCGGCGCCGATGCGGTGCCCGCTTCGCGCGAGTGCGCCACGCGCGCGTGGATCCTGAAGCGCGGAGCACACGCGCGTGGCGGACGGCGACGCGGCTCAGATGCCCTCGGGCAGTCGCACGTACACCACCGTCGTCTTGATGCCGCTGTCGACGAGCCGGCCCTGCGCGTCGAACGCGCCCGAACCGTCCGTCATCCCGAAGTCGTTGTCGTTGACGAGGGCGAGTGTGTGGTGATCCACGCGGGCGACACCCTCGATCTTCCCGGGTACTCCCTCGACCTTGCCGAGATCGACGACCAGCCGCTTGGCCGGCACCGGAACGCCGGAGGCGGCCGGGTCGTCGAGCTGCTCCAGGGAGGGGGAGGTGGTGTCGTCGTCATAGCGTCCGCCCAGGATGTCCGCACTCCGCGTGAGCCGGACCAGCTGGAGTCGGGCCGCCCTGTCGGTGCGCTCCTCGACGAGCAGCCGGTCGCCTCCGACGGCCACCACGGACGAGATCTTCAGCTCGGACGTGTCGTCCTCGCCGGGGTCGACCACGCCCACCGGGTCGAACCGGTACGCGTACTCCGCGGTCACGGCCCGCTTCTTCGGGGAGAAGCGCAGCAGACGTGTGGTGCGCGAGGCGTCCCCCGCGTCTCCATCGGGCAGGGAGAGCGGGCTCTGCAGGGCCATCACCAGGTCACCGTCGGGGAGTTGGGCGAGTCCTTCGAAGCCCCGGTTGATCTTCCGGTGCAGCAGGACCGACGGCAGGGCCTCGACGACCGGATAGTCGGTGCCGGCCAGGTTCAGCCCCTTGGGCACGTATCTGGTGAGGACCTTCCCACGCGCGGAGACGTGGATCAGCGACGGCCCGTACTCGTCGACGAGCCAGAAGCTGCCGTCCTCGGACCGCACGATGCCCTCGGTGTCGAGGCCGTTCGGGTTGTACGCGAGCGCCTTCTGAGCGTCGTAGGAGTACGGGGCCTCGTCCCGGCCCGGCTGGTTGGGCAACCCGGTGACGGGCTTGCCGGAGGAGGTGGTGATCGGTAGCGCGTCGAGTACCCTCACGGTGTCGCCGCAGACGCGGATCTTCACGATCGCCGGGTCGAAGCCGGGCACCGGGAAGGTGCGGCGCTTCTTGCCGTCCACCTTGATCTGGCCGTTGGGCCCCCGGTCCGTCACGGTCCAGAACTCGCCCTTGCGGCCCGCGGGGTAGATGTCGCTGCCGATCCCACCGAGGTCGATGCCGTGGTCGTCGTCCACCGTGCCCTTCAGCAACGCGTTGCTGAACGCGCCCAGCGGGATGTCTCCGAGCGTGGCGGTGCGCGTCACCTTCGGCTGGTCGTTGTGCGCGCTCGCGGTGCCGGAGACCGCGAGGGCGGCCATGACCGCGAGCGGTACGCTCGCGGCGACGGAGCGGTGCACACGGCGTCGACCGGCTGCATGCGGGGACATCGGGGCCTCCTGGGACGCAAGTTCGTTGACAGCGGCCAGAGTTGGCCCCGGTACCGAACGCCGGGCGACGACTCGGTGAACGCCGGATGGCGCCCGTCGATCGGATCGACACCCCGCCCCGGGTGCATGAGGCGCGGACCGCTCGGGACGGGCGCGATGGCCGGGCATCGGCACGAGGGAGCCCCGAACGACCGGCGGGCCCGGCGGCACGGTGGCTGCGTGCCGCGTGCCGCGTGCCGCGTGCCGCGTCGGCCCGGCGGGGCGACGGCGGCCACCGGCCTTCGGCGTGGCGCAGCCCGCCGGCGCCTGAGGATGACGGGGCGGGCTTCTCAGGGAAGAGTGGGGGTGCCGCTCAGGGGCATCTCAGGGCCGTGGCCGGAACCGCGCGTGGGACGCACCCGTTCTCGTAGCAGAGAGCGGCACTGGCCGCGAAGGAGGCGACACATGTCGAAGAACGCGAAGATCGCCGCGGGGGGAGCGCTGGTCGGGCTTCTCCTGTTGATATGGCTCCCCTGGTGGGCCTCCCTCCTGATCATCCTGGGAGTCCCCACGGCCGCGTACCTCACCCTGGACCCCTCCCAGCGGCGCAGGCTGCGCCGTGTGACACGCAAGGAACTCGGCCGCTGAGGGGCTAGCGGCCCGCCGCTCGCCCCGCCAGAGCGCAGGAGTCGACCACGTCGCCACCCGCGGGCCTGCCGACGGTACGGTCCGCGGGCGGTCGGTCGCCCCGCTCCACCCACGCGGTGAGCGCGTCGAAGGCCGCCCGGTAGCAGGGCAGGATCGGCCGCAGCCGATCGGGATACGAGTCGTACAGCCCGTCGACATGGGTGCCGCCCTCGATGGTGTAGAAGCGGTGCAGCGGCCCTCGCCCGTTCTCCCGCACCATCCGCGTGTACACGTCCGAGTCCGTGGCCTTGGGCAGCAGCACGTCCAGGTCACCGTGCAGCGTGATCAACGGTTTGCCGATCCGCCCCGTCAGAGCGACCCGGGCCACCGCGCGGTGCACGGACGCGGGCCGCGCCGCGTAGTCGTAGCCCGCATCCGAGGCGCAGGGAGCAAGGATCTGCTCTGCCGTGGACCCGGCGGACGCACCGGGACAGGCGGTGTCGTACGAGGGGTCGAACTCGGCGCGATAGATCTTCTGGGTGACACCCCAGTACGCCGTCTCGTGGTAAGGCCACAGGAACTCCGACCCACGCGGGAACCCTGCGGCGTAGAGGTCCTCGTCCCGCGCCGAGCCCAATGTCCGGGCCACCGTCACCGGCAGCGACGTCAGCAGGCTCGGGCCCTCCGCCGTCCACAGCGCGCCCTCCCAGTCCACGCCGCCGTCGTACAGTTCGGGATGGTGCTCCAGTTGCCAGCGTGTGAGGTAGCCACCGTTGCTGATGCCGGTCATGTACGTACGCCGGGGAGCGCGCCCGTAGCGCTCGGTCACCGTCCGCTTCGCGGCGAGCGTGAGCTGGGTCGTGCGCCGGTTCCATTCGGCGACGGCATCGCCGGGCCGGCTCCCGTCACGGTAGAAGTCCGGCCCGCTGTTGCCCTTGTCGGTCGCCGCGTACGCGTAGCCCTGGGCGAGCACGCGGTCGGAGATCGCCGTGTCGGCCGCGTACTGCTTGCGCGTGCCGGGGGCTGCCGTCACGATGAGGCCGCCGTTCCATCGGTCCGGCAGCCGGATCACGAACTGTGCGTCGTGCCGCCAGCCGTGCGTGGTGTTGACGTACGAGTCGTCCGGGAAGTACCCGTCGATCTGGAGTCCCGGAACGCCCGACGGATTGCGGGTCGCCCTGGCCGTCAGCCCGGCCTGGTCGGCCATGTCCGTATACGGCGTGCCCGCGAGTCCTGATGTCGTCAGGTCGTCCAGACAGGCGCTTTGCTGGAGGGCCGAACCCGGCACCCGCACCTGCTCCTGCCGTGCGCAGTGGCCGCCGCCGACCGCCGCCGCGGGGCCGGTGAGGGCGGAGGTCAGCAGGGCGGCGGCGAAGAGCGCGATGCTTCGGGACAGGCGCATGGGGAGCCTCCGGGACGGGACGGGAGCCGGGTGGGTGCCCATGCTGCGAGCCCGGAAGCCCACCGGCTATGGGTGCGGGCCCTATGGGGACCGACGGCCGTGTGGGCTGAGGACCCAACGCGGGCCTCCGTGTCGCGACCGGCTTACTCCGGCGGCCCCTGACCCGCCTCAGGCCGGGCGGACCGCCAGTTTGTCCAGCGCCTCGAGCAGTCCGGGCAGCTTCGGGCCACGGCCCACAAGGAGAACCTCGCCGGGCTTCTCGTCGAGCAGTACGAACGCGATGTCGTCAGTTCTGGCCACCATGGACCAGCCGGGCCCGTCGGCGCGCAGGGTGCGCGCGTCGCCGGGCGCGAACGAGGAGCGGATACGGCCCAGTGGCGGGGGAGCGTCGACGTAGCCGTGCGCCTCCGCGAGGACACGGCGGACGCCGACCGGGGCCTTCTCGTCGCCGCTTTCCCCGGCGTTCTGCGTCTCCTCCCCGGCCGGTTTCCCGCCGTCTGCGGATGCGAAGAAGGTGTCGTCGACCTGATCGCGCCACAGCGTCCACTGGAGTGCGATCTCGTCGGCCCCAAGGCGCCGTTGGGCCGGGCCCCAGATGCTGGTGTCCGGCGGGGAGAGCGGCTCGCGGTCGGCGAGTCCGGGGGCGGGGTCGTGCGGTGCGGGCACACCCGGTGCCGCGACGGCCACCGCCAGCGGCCACCCCGGCAGTGCGGCGACGACCGTCCGCTCGTCCGGCGACAGCTCGTACTCCATGCCGCAGTCCCAGGAGGCGATCGCCACGGCCACCAGAGACACATCGTCGATGACGACGGTCCAGCGCGCACCGTCGCCGTCCTGACCGAGCACGAGGCCGTACCCGTCGGCCACGGGCGGCAGGTCGAGCGCCGCGCAGGCATCCGGATAGTCGTCGCCGAGCACGCTGGGGAACTGCGCGGGCGTCAGCAGAGCCGCCGTCAGCACATACAGCGCGTCGTCCTCGGCGGCGACGGCGTCCTCGTCCGTCCCGGCCATCCCACCCTCCCTGTCGTTCGTCCGTCGGCGCACCCTAATGCGCCCGCGAGCCGGTTGTCACGAGTGCGAATCGCATGAGTAATCGCAGTTCTCCGGCGGGATCGGGGCGAAACGGCCAAGTGGGCCGGGCCTCAGACGGCCGGGAGGCCGAGCAGCGTGCGTGCGACCGCCGAAGGTGACTCGCCACGCTCCCGTGCAAGGGCGATGACGGCCCGGCACGCCAGCTCGTTCACGCCGAACGACAGGGCCTCCGGCGACACCCACGCCACGACCTCGTCCACGCGGTCCTGGTCGTCCTCGGCACGCGCCGAGACATAGGCGGCAGCCGCCTCGAACAGGTTGTGCGTGCGCCTCTCCGTGCCCAGGCCCGTCCCCGTGCCCGGGGACTTGACGATTCTGCCGACCGACTTGCGGATCCTGCCGAACATGCCGACCACCTTCCCCCCGGGGGTTGCCCTCGCCGACGTGCATCTGCCGCTTGTCAACCTAGAGTTGAAACTTCGCCGGCAGAAGGGGGACGGGACCGTGAAGAGCTTCACGCGACTCGAACCGCGCCGCTTCCGCCGCGTCAACCGGACGCACCGCTCCCCTCGAGCGACTCGAGTGTCGTGCCCAGCCAGGCCAGCTCGGCCCGGCTCGTGGCCCGCGCGATCGTGAGGATGCCGCGTCTGAAGGGATCGTCCAGCTCCTCGGCGCGCAACGGCCGGTCGCCCTCGTAGAAGAAGCTCGAGGGTTCCTCCAGGAAGGCGAGCCGGCGGCGCAGGACGGCGGCTTGAGCCGCCGGGTCCTCCAAGTGCCTGAGGAAGGCGAGCACCGTGAACCATCGGTTCTCGTCGCTGATGTCGCGCTGCGCGGGTTCCGCGAGCCGGTGGCGCAGCTCCTGCCTGCCGTCGTCGGTGAGCGTCAGGACGTGACGCGGAGCGGCCACGGAGCCCGGCTCCGTCGTCCGCGCCAGCAGCCCGGACTTCTCCAGGCGCTTGATCGCGGGATAGAGCGTGCTCTCGGCGACGGGACGGACGTGTCCCGTCAGCGCGGTGATGCGTTTGCGCAGCTCATAGCCGTGTAGCGGGGCATCGTACAGAAATCCGAGGATGGCGAGTTCCAGCATGCCCGTATTCTGCCGCGGCCCCGTAATACCTCCAGCGCGTGATGCATCCATCGTGTGATACCTCGGTTACGATGTATCCTGCCGGGCGGATGGGATCGAGACAAGCGCAGAGGAGAGACCGATGCAGCAGGCGGAGTTCGACGGCAAGGGGAGCCTGATCCGCTGGACCGAGACGCCCGGAACGCTGCCCGCGCGCGTCTACGTGCACGGACTGGGCGCGGCCTCGACGGTGTACCACGCGCACATAGCGGCACGGCCCGAACTCGCCGGACGCAGGACCCTCTTCGTCGACCTTCCGGGACATGGGATCAGCGACCGCCCCGCGGACTTCGCGTACACCCTCGAGGACCACGCCGACGCGCTGGCCGCCGCACTGGACCAGGCGCAGGTCGCCGGGGCGGAACTCGTCGCGCACAGCATGGGCGGTTCCGTCGCCATCGTGCTCGCCCACCGTCGGCCCGATCTCGTATCACGGCTGGTGCTCATCGAGGCCAACCTCGATCCGAACCCGCCGCTCGGGGCCGGGAGCAGCGGTATCTCCCGGTACACGGAGGACGAGTACGTCGCAGCCGGCGGCCACGCGCGCGTGCTCCGCGAGATCGGCCCCACCTGGGCGGCGACCATGCGTCTCTCCGACCCGCGCGCCCTGCACCGCACGGCAGTGAACCTCGTGCGCGGCACCAACCCCACCATGCGGCGACTGCTGGAGAAGCTGACGGTGGACCGGGTGTACCTCCAGGGCGAGCTGAGCGGCGAACTCGACGGCAGGGAAGGCCTGGAGGCCGCGGGTGTCCACGTGGTGACCGTCCCCGGCGCCGGGCACAACGTCATGTTCGACCACCCCGACGCTCTGGTCGCCGAGGTCGCGGGGATCCGCTGAGGCTCAGCCCTCGCGGACGGCCAGGGCGAGGAAGCGGGCGTCCTCGTCGACGTACGACGTCATGCGCCAGCAGGAACCCTCCAGCAGCGGACGGAGGTTGGGCTCGGCACGCAGATCGTCGGCGGTGAGCTGCCGGCCCTGGTGGGCCGCGAGGGCCGCCCGGCCGATCGGATGGAAGAGCGCCAGCAGGCCGCCGGGCCGCACCACGCGGGCCAACTCCCTCAGATTCCGGGCCGGCGCGGGGAGATGAGCGATCAAGCCCGCCGCGAAGACCGCGTCGAGGGACTCCGTGCGCAACGGCAGCGCGGCCACGTCGGCGAGCAGCAGCCGTCCGTCGCGGTCCCGTCCGGCCCGTACGGCGGCCTCCAGCATCGCCGGGGTGAGATCGGCCGCCAGGACCACTCCCGACGGCCCTACGGCCGCGCGCAGCGGCGGCAGGGCCCGCCCCGTGCCGCAGCCGGCGTCGAGCACGCGGTCACCCTCGTGCAGCCCGAGAGCGGCGACCGCCGCCGCGTAGGCCGGGCCGTCATCGGGGAAGCGCCTGTCCCAGTCGGCTGCCCGCGCGGTGAAGAACTCCTGGACGTGTGTGTGGTCGTCGCTCATGTTCCGCATCATTCCTCACCTCCGTCAGGGATACTTCTGCGCACAGGTACGGGCGTGTGGCGATCGTTCCAGGGGCTGCCCGGATCAGATTGCACCACTTTTCGAAATGCGCCCCCGGTGCGCTCCCTCGTCAGGACTACCGTCCCCGGGCCATGGGACATCTGGACCACGCCACATTCGGTTGGCTGACCCCCGTGTTGTCTTACGTCATGGCGTGCATAGGCGCTGCCCTCGGGCTGCGCTGCACCGTCCGGGCGCTCGGCGCCACCGGCAGGTCGCGCCGCAACTGGCTCCTGACCGCTGCCTCGGCGATCGGCACCGGCATCTGGACCATGCACTTCGTGGCCATGCTCGGCTTCGGCGTCAGCGGCACAGAGATCCGCTACGACGTGCCGTTGACCATCCTGAGTCTGCTCGTCGCCATCGTGGTCGTCGGCGCAGGCATCTTCGCCGTCGGCTACAGCCGGGACCGGATCCGGGCGCTCCTGCTCGGCGGCCTCACCACCGGCCTGGGCGTGGCGAGCATGCACTACCTGGGCATGGCCGCGCTGCGGCTGCACGGGACGGTGCGCTACGACCCCGCGCTCGTCGCGGCCTCCGTCGTGATCGCGGTGGTCACCGCGACCGCGGCCTTGTGGGCGGGCCTCAACGTCAGGTCTCCCGTCGCGGTCGCCGTCGCCTCGCTCGTCATGGGGGCGGCGGTCAGCTCCATGCACTACACCGGGATGTTCGCGGTGAGCGTTCGGGTCTCGCCGTCCGTGCAGGCCCTACCCGGGGCCACGGCCATGCAGTTCATCTTCCCCCTCGCCGTCGTCCTCGGGGCCTATCTCTTTCTGACCTCGGCGTTCGTCGCCCTGTCGCCGACCGCGGGCGAGCGTGAGGCCTCCGCTTCGGCCCAGCGACCGGCCGAGAGCGCCGCCCGGTGACATCGGGCCGCCCGGTGACATCGGGCCCCCGACGGCACGTCCCGCCCCACCCGATCGAGGAGGCCATGCGTACACCCCGTAGGACCCCCACGGCCGCCGCCGACACGTCGGCCCCGCCACCGGCCCGGGGCCGGCGCGCACACGCCGGACCGCCTGCCGACGAGCGCGTGGACACCGACGAGGCCGATGGCCCCGAGGCGTCCGCCCCACCGCTCCGCCCGCGGCGGTGGGGTGTGCGCCCCCGCACCGTCCGGGCCAAGATCGTCTGTCTGCTGATGGTGCCCGTGATCTCCCTGCTCGCCCTCTGGGCGTATGCCACCGTCAGCACCGCCCAGGACGTCGCCCGGCTGCGCCGGTTGCAAGAGGTGGACTCCACCGTGCGCGCCCCGCTCGCGGACGCGGTCGCCGCCCTTCAGAGCGAACGCGTGGCCGCGGTGCGCTACGCGACCGACCCCGCGGCCGAACAGGAGAACGACCTCAAGGCCCGGGCGGTACGGACCGACCGGGCCGTGGCCAGGTTGCGGCTCGGCGACCACAACACCGTCGCCGACGGCACCGACCTCCCCTCCGGAGTGCCCGATCGCCTCGAGACCTTCGTCACCGAAGCGGAACGCCTGGGTTCCCTGCGCAGCGATGTACTCGCCCACCGGGTCGGCTGGGACGAGACATACGGGCAGTACACCGGCACCATCACCACGGCCTTCTCGGTGAGCGGCGCGCTCACCGGTGTCCAGGACGCCGGTCTCGGCTCCGACGCGCGCGTACTGCTCGAGTTCTCCCGCGCGGCGGAATCGCTTTCCCAGGAGGACGCGGTGCTCTCCAGCGCCCGTCTCGCGGCCACCCTGGACGGCGAACGCCTGCGGCTGTTCACCGGCGCCGCCGACACACGCCGCACCCTGACCGCCTCCGCCGTCGCCGACCTGCGCGGCGGCGAACGGACCGCCTGGCACCGGCTCGCGCAGAGCGGCGCGTATGCCGAGGTCGGCGCCGCCGAGGACAGGGTCCTGGCAGCCCGGCCCGGCAGGGCGGCCGTCGAGGCCGCTCCCGAAGGCGTCTGGAACCCGGCCCACGCGCGCGTGCAGGACGGCATGAGAACCATCGAAGCGGACGCGGGGCGGGGCGTGGCGCGCCGGGCCGACCCGTTCACCCGCGGACTGCTCACCCCGGCCGGCGGCGCCGTGCTGCTGGGGCTCGTCGCCGTGACCGCGTCGCTCGTCATCTCCGTACGCATCGGACGCGGACTCGTCGTCGAACTGGTCAGCCTGCGCAACGGCGCCCTGGAGATCGCCCGGCGCAAACTCCCGCAGGCCATGCGGAAGCTGCGCGCGGGCGAGGAGATCGACGTGGACGCCGAGGCGCCGCTGGGTCCCCCCGCCGAGGACGAGATCGGACAGGTCGCCGAGGCCCTGGGAACCGTGCACCGCGCTGCCCTGCACGCCGCCGCCGAACGCGCGGAACTCGCCAGCGGCATCTCCGGGGTCTTCGTCAACCTCGCCCGACGCAGCCAGGTCCTGGTGCACCGCCAGCTCCACCTTCTCGACAGCATGGAGCGCCGCTCCGAGGACCCGGGCGAATTGAGCGACCTGTTCCGGCTCGACCACCTGACCACGCGCATGCGCCGGCATGCCGAGAGCCTCATCATCCTGTCCGGAGCCGCGCCGGGCCGGGCCTGGCGGATGCCCGTCTCGCTGACCAACGTCGTCCGCGCGGCCCTCTCCGAAGTCGAGGACTACGCGCGCGTGGAGGGACGGCAACTCTCCGAGGTCTCGGTGGTCGGCGCCGCGGTCGCCGACCTCACCCACCTCCTCGCCGAGATCATCGAGAACGCCGCCCAGTTCTCGCCGCCCCACACGCGGGTGCGCGTCAGCGGAGAGGCGGTGGGCAACGGATACGCCATCGAGGTCGAGGACCGGGGACTCGGCATGGGCGAGGAGACACTCGCCGAGGCCAACCGGCGCATCGAGCAGTCCGAGGCCCTCGATCTGTTCGACAGCGACCGGCTGGGCCTCTTCGTCGTCAGCAGGCTCGCCTCCCGGCATGACATCAAGGTGCATCTGCGGAACTCGCCCTACGGCGGCACGACCGCCGTCGTCCTCCTGCCGACGACCCTCCTGCACGGCGACACGACGGAAGGCTCCCCTCGTCACCTCGACACCGAACGGCACGAGGAAAGCCGGTACGCGCGCGTGGCCGCGAGCCCGGTACCCGAGGAGCCCGTCGAGCAGACCGCGGAACGGCCCGTGCCGGTACGGGCCACGACAGAGGCGCCGGCCGGCACCCCGCCCGCGGTGGCCACCCTGCGGTTGCACCGGGCCGCGGACGACTCCGCTGTCTCCGAGGACCTCCCGCGCCGCGTACGGCAGGCCAGCCTCGCCCCTCAACTGCGCGGGCAACGCCCATCGGAGCGGACCACCGGCGATGCCGACGTACCACGCGATGACGAACGCTCCCCCGAACTGGTACGGGACCGCATGACCGCCTACCGCGACGGATGGGTACGTGGCGGTGGCCGTTCCCCCGGTCGCACGGCAGGCCCCCTGGGTGACAGCAGCGAAGGAGACCCCGCATGATCCACGACCCTGGTACGAGGTCCCCCCAGCGGTCGGGCGAACTCGACTGGCTTCTGGACGACCTGGTGCTGCGCGCGGCCGAGGTACGGCATGCCGTGGTGCTCTCGAACGACGGCCTGGCGGTCGGCGCCTCCCGTGGCCTCAGCCGTGAGGACGCGGAGCACCTGGCCGCTGTCGCGTCCGGATTCCACAGCCTGGCCAAGGGCGCGGGACGCCACTTCGGCGTCGGCGGAGTGCGCCAGACCATGGTGGAGATGGACGAGGGCTTCCTCTTCGTGGCGGCCGCGGGTGACGGCTCCTGTCTCGCCGTTCTGACCGCCGCCACGGCGGATATCGGCCTGGTGGCCTACGAGATGGCCCGGCTGGTCAAACGAGTCGGTGAGCACCTCCGCACACCGCCCCGGATGGCCGAGCATCCGCCGGCCGCCGGATGAGGACCGAAGGTGGTCGGGGATGACCGAGGACACAACAGGTACCCGGCAGCGGCCGGGCACCCAGTGGTACGACCACGAGGCGGGGCCGCTCGTCCGTCCCTATGCAATGACGGGCGGCCGGACCAGGTCGGGACCCACCGGGGTGCCCTTCGACCTCATCGCTCTCGTCTCGCTGGAGACCGGCGCTCCCGACCCCGATGGCGACACCTCACTGGGCCCCGAGCACCGCGCTCTGCTCGATGGGTGCCGCATCGAGACACAGTCCGTCGCCGAACTCGCCGCGGACACGGACCTGCCCGTGGGCGTCGTCAGGGTGCTCGTCGGGGATCTCCTGGAACGGGGCTTTGTCAGGGTCAGCCGTCCCGTGCCGCCGGCCCAACTGCCCGATGAGCGCATTCTGCGTGAGGTCATCGCGGGCTTGAGGGCGCTGTAGACGATGAGCTGTCCTCGTAGGAGTCGGGTAGAGGCGCCGAGTTGTGCACCCCTTCGGACATCGCATGGACGAGAACCGATCGGATCGGTCAAATGCCTGCTTACCCCCTCGAAGGCCGACCGCAGTTGTCATGATGCTGAACCCGCACGGATGTACTGAAGTCGACCGTTGTCGGCATTCCCGAGAGAAGTGATCGATGGTCTCCGAGCTCCCCGACGCCCCCGAGGCCGAGACGGCCGACCTGGCGTTGAAGATCCTGGTCGCCGGCGGATTCGGCGTGGGCAAGACCACCCTGGTGGGGGCGGTCAGTGAGATCCGGCCGTTGCGCACCGAGGAGTTGCTGAGCGAAGCCGGACAGTCCGTGGACGATACCGATGGCGTCGACCAGAAGGTCACCACGACGGTCGCCATGGACTTCGGACGCATCACCATCCGGCCCGGGCTCTCGCTCTATCTCTTCGGCACACCGGGCCAGGACCGCTTCTGGTTCCTGTGGGACGAGCTCTCCCAGGGCGCCCTCGGGGCCGTCGTCCTCGCGGACACCCGGCGGCTCGAGGACTGCTTCCCCGCGGTCGACTACTTCGAGCACCGGCGCATCCCGTTCGTCGTCGCCGTCAACTGCTTCGCGGGAGCCCGCGCCTACGGCGCCCACGACGTGTCACGCGCCCTCGACCTCGACCGGGGTACGCCCGTGGTGCTCTGCGACGCGCGGGACCGTGACTCCGGGAAGGAGGTGCTGATCCGCCTCGTCGAGTACGCCGGGCGGATGCATACCGCCCGGCTGCTCGACTCCGTGAGCTGACGGCGCTATTCGGCGACGGCCGTGTACGCCAGCACCTTCTCGACCCGCACCCGGACCAGGAGTTCCCCCGGAACACCGTTGCGAGCGCCGAACTCCTCAGCCCGCTCCTCGCCCATGTACCGGGCGCCGAGCCGGGTCGCCCAGTACCGCACCTCGTCGAGGTTCTCCGACAACTCGGCCCGTCCCTGCAGCAGGACGAAGTCGTACGGGGGACGGTCGTCGTCCACGCAGAGGGCGACCCGCCCGTCACGGAGGAGATTCCGCCCCTTCACCGTCTCCTTTCCGGTGTTGAAGACCACGTTCTCGCCGTCCAGCAGGAACCAGATCGGTGCCACATGTGGACTGCCGTCGGCCCGGACGGTGGACAGTTTCCCCGTGCGGGTGCCGTGGGAGACGAATGCCCGCCACTGTTCGTCGGTCATCTTCTGTGCCATGTGTCCATCCTGCTTGCCGCGAGGGCGGCTGTGGTGAAGGCTGGCTGACCGGATCCTCCGGCGAGGGGGAGCGACCTCACGGGGAGAGAGGACCATGGCTCAGAACACCGGACTCGGCTGGCTTCTGGACGATCTGACCGAGCGCGTAGAGCACATACGGCATGCGCTGGTGCTGTCCAACGACGGACTGGTGGCCGGCACGAGCACCGGGCTGCGGCGTGAGGACGCCGAGCATCTTGCCGCGGTGTCGTCCGGGCTGCACAGCCTGGCCAAGGGCTCGGGCCGCCACTTCGGAGCGGGCCAGGTCCGCCAGACCATGATCGAGTTCGATGACGCGATCCTGTTCGTGACGGCGGCCGGTCCCGGCAGCTGTCTGTGCGTGCTCAGCGCCGCCGAGGCCGACATCGGGCAGATCGCGTACGAGATGACGCTGCTCGTGAACCAGGTGGGGGAGCACCTGTCCGTGGACGAGCGGCAGCGGGACCACACGCCGACCGTGGACCTCTGACCGCGAGGCGGACACCACCCCGGACCTTGGGCGGCCGACACCCGCGAACCAAGACCATGTGGCATGTGACCTGCGGAAACGAGCTGCGGGCGGAGTTATCCACAGGCAATCTCCCGGATCTGGCGATCGGGCTACGGTTTTTTCCGAAAGCGGATGCACTTTCCGAAGCGGATGCACACAGTGTCCGCGAGGGCATCCACGGGGGAGACCGCCATGTCCGGACACACGATGACATCCACTCGCGCCGAAGCTGTAGGCACCTTCACAGGCCGCGCCTCCCGCCGTTCATCGCTGGCGTTGAGCCGCGCGGCACAGGAACTGGACCTCAAGCGAGGCGAGTTCGACCTTGCCGTCCGGCTCGGGCGTGTACGGACCATTCTGGACGAGGGAGGAGGGGGCCGCCGCGTCACATACGCGGAGATCGACCGCGTGCGTGCGGAGCAGGGATTCCCCGAGGCGCTGCGGGAACGGGTCGAGACCGTGGGCACCAGGGACGGCGCGGCCCTGTTGGGAGTGACCCCGGGCCGGTTCACCCGGCTCGCCCGCCTGGGCCTGGTGGTCCCGGTGAACTGGTATGTGAACCGCTACCGGGCCGTAGTCTGGCTGTATCTCGCCGAGGAGCTACGCCAGTTCGCCTCCGCGCCGGAGAACGCCCGGCTGCTGACCGGCCGGACGCCGGAGGGGCTGCGCGGTCAGTTGGAGGCGGGAGTGGATCTGCGGCCCCGCAACTGGCGCGGACGGCACTTCGGCTTCGAGCTGCGCCAGGCGGAGGACCCCTGGGCGAAGGCCGCTGTCGTGGCATCCCTGCTGGATCCGGTCCAGACGGCGGAGATCGTCCGTGATCCGTACGAGCGCGGCCATCTGGACCGCCTCCGGCCCGCCCGGCGCGGGCAGCCGGCGCCTGATTCGCCCGCGGCTCCGATCGCGGCACGGATCATGACGGCGCAGGATTCCGACGAGATCGACTGGCTCCGGGCCGAGCTGGCACAGGCGTTGATCGAGGCCCGCCGGCACCGGCCCGCTCCGAGGCCGACGCCGGGGCCGCCGGACGCTCAGCTCACCGTTCCTGCCCGCTCGCCGGCGCCCTGTGGTGAGGCCGTGGGTGTGCCCGGCAGCGCTCCACTCGATCAGGCCTCGGCCATGCGGCCGGAACCGACGCGGCCGCGTGGCATGCTCGGGTGGATTCGTCGCAGAGACACCTGACCGTAGGCCGCGGTCGGCCGGGCGCCGGGGAACGCCCCGGACGTCACTGCTCGAGTCTGCGGAACAGTCCTTCCTGGACGACCGAGACGAGCAGGCGCCCATGGAGGTCGTAGATGCGGCCCCGGGCCAGGCCACGGCCACCCACCGCGATCGGGGACTCCTGGTCGTACAGGAACCACTCGTCCGCGCGGAACGGCCGATGGAACCACATGGCGTGGTCCAGCGACGCCATGTCGAAGCCACGCGGCCCCCACAGGGGTTCGATCGGGATACGGACGGCGTCCAGGAGTGTCATGTCGCTCGCGTACGTGAGCGCGCAGGTGTGCACCAGCGGGTCGTCCCCCAGCGGACCCACGGCGCGCATCCAGACGGCGCTGCGCGGCTCGGCTTCCTTGATGTCCTCGGCGCGCCAGCGCAGCCGGTCCACATAGCGGATGTCGAAGGGCTGGCGCCGGGCCATCCGCTCCAGCGTCTCGGGCAGTGCGCCCAGATGCTCCTTCAGCTCCTGCGCCACCGTCGGCAGCGACTCCGGATCCGGGACCTCGCGGGCCGGCGGCAACTGGTGCTCGAAGCTCCCCTCTTCAGGCTTGTGGAAGGAGGCGGTCAGATTGAAGATCGTGCGGCCCCGCTGCACGGCGGTGACCCGGCGGGTTGTGAAGGACCTCCCGTCACGGACCCGTTCGACCTGGTACACGATGGGCATGCCCGGGATGCCGGGGCGCAGAAAGTACGCGTGCAGGGAGTGCACCGGCCGCTCGCCGTCCGTCGTGCGGCCGGCCGCGACCAGCGCCTGGCCGGCCACCTGGCCGCCGAAGACCCGTTGCAGGGACTCCTGGGGGCTGCGACCGCGGAAGATGTTGACCTCGATCTGCTCGAGGTCGAGCAGGTCGACGAGCCTCTCGGCTGGGTTCGTCATGAGTGGGTTTCTCCTGTGCTCACAGCTGGCCGACGTCGGTGACGCGGACGACGGCGCGGCCCTCGGCGTCGGAAGCCGCAAGGTCGATCTCCGCGCTGATTCCCCAGTCGTGATCGCCGTTGGGGTCGGCGAAGATCTGGCGGACCCGCCACAGCCCGTTCCCCGGCTCCTCCTCGATCAGCAGCAGCTTCGGGCCGCGGGCATCGGGGCCGGTGCCGAGTTCGTCGTACTCGTCCCAGTACTTGTCCATGGCAGCGCCCCAGGCCTCGGCATCCCAGCCGGCCTCGGCGTCCATCTCGCCGAGGTCGTCGATCCGGTCGAGGGCGGCGAGCTCCACACGGCGGAACATCGCGTTGCGTACCAGGACGCGGAAGGCGCGGGCGTTCGCGGTGACCGGCTTGACCTGGTCGGCCTTCTCCTGGGCCTCCTCGGCCGTCATTTCCTCCGGGTTGGCCAGCTGCTCCCACTCGTCCAGCAGGCTGGAGTCGACCTGGCGCACCATCTCGCCCAGCCAGGCGATCAGGTCCTCCAGGTCGTCCGATTTCAGGTCGTCCGGGACGGTGTGATCGAGGGCCTTGTAGGCGCTGGCCAGATAGCGCAGCACGATGCCCTCGGTGCGGGCGAGCTCGTAGAAGGAGACGAACTCCGTGAAGGACAGTGCCCGTTCGTACATGTCGCGGATGACCGACTTCGGCGACAGCGGATGGTCACCGACCCACGGGTGGCTCTTGCGGTACGTGTTGTACGCGTGGAAGAGCAGCTCCTCCAGCGGCTTGGGGTACGTCACGTCCTGGAGCCGTTCCATGCGCTCCTCGTACTCGACGCCGTCCGCCTTCATCGCGGCGACGGCCTCGCCGCGCGCCCTGTTCTGCTGGGCCGCCAGGATCTGCCGCGGGTCGTCCAGGGTGGACTCGACGACGGAGACCATGTCGAGAGCGTAGGACGGGGACTCCGGGTCGAGGAGTTCGAACGCGGCCAGGGCGAAGGTCGACAGCGGCTGGTTGAGCGCGAAGTCCTGCTGAAGGTCGACCGTGAGGCGCACGATACGGCCGGTGGCGTCGGGCTTGTCGAGCTTCTCGACGATTCCGCCGTCCAGCAGCGAGCGGTAGATCGCGATCGCCCGCCGGATATGCCGCAGCTGCTGCTTGCGCGGCTCGTGGTTGTCCTCCAGCAGATGGCGCATCGCCTGGAAGGCGTTGCCCGGCCGGGCGATCACGGAGAGCAGCATCGTGTGGGTGACCCGGAAGCGGGATGTGAGCGGCTCCGGTTCGGAGGCGATCAGCTTCTCGAAGGTGTTCTCCGTCCACCCGACGAAGCCCTCCGGTGCCTTCTTGCGCACCACCTTGCGGCGCTTCTTCGGGTCGTCGCCGGCCTTGGCGAGCGCCTTCTCGTTCTCGATGACGTGCTCCGGCGCCTGGGCGACGACGAGCCCGGCCGTGTCGAAGCCCGCGCGCCCGGCGCGGCCCGCGATCTGGTGGAACTCACGGGCGCGCAGGGTACGTACGCGGTTCCCGTCGTACTTGGTCAAAGCGGTGAACAGCACCGTCCTGATGGGGACGTTGACGCCGACCCCCAGGGTGTCCGTGCCGCAGATGACCTTCAGCAGACCGGCCTGGGCGAGTTTCTCCACCAGGCGGCGGTACTTGGGCAGCATGCCGGCGTGGTGGACGCCGATGCCGTGCCGCACGTAACGGGAGAGGTTGCGGCCGAACTTGGTGGTGAAGCGGAAGTTGCCGATCAGCTCGGCGATCTCGTCCTTCTCCTCGCGCGAGCACATGTTGATGCTCATCAGCGCCTGGGCTCGCTCCACGGCCTGCGCCTGGGTGAAGTGGACGATGTAGACCGGGGCCTGCCGGGTCTGGAGGAGTTCGGTGAGGGTATCGGTGAGCGGGGTGAGCCGGTACTCGTACGAGAGCGGCACCGGACGGGTCGCCGAGCGGACCACCGCCGTCGGCCGGCCGGTACGGCGGGTGAGGTCCTTCTCGAACATCGAGACGTCGCCGAGCGTCGCCGACATCAGGACGAACTGCGCCTGGGGCAGTTCGAGGATGGGAATCTGCCAGGCCCAGCCGCGGTCGCCCTCCGCGTAGAAGTGGAACTCATCCATCACGACCTGGCCGACGTCGGCCTGCCTGCCGTCGCGCAGCGCGATGGACGCCAGGACCTCGGCTGTGCAACAGATCACAGGAGCGTCGGCATTGACGGAGGCGTCACCGGTCAGCATGCCGACGTTCTCGGTGCCGAAGAGCTTGCACAGCTCGAAGAACTTCTCCGAGACGAGCGCCTTGATCGGCGCGGTGTAGAAGGTGACCTCGTCCCGGGCGAGCGCCGCGAAATGAGCGCCCGCGGCGATCATGCTCTTGCCGGACCCGGTGGGGGTCGACACGATCACGTTCGCCCCCGAGACCACCTCGATCAGCGCCTCCTCCTGGTGCGGATAGAGGGTGAGGCCGCGCTCCCCGGCCCACGACTCGAAGGCTTCGTAGAGGGCGTCGGGGTCTGCGGTCTGCGGGAGCTGATCGATGAGGGTCACGCCCCCATCTTGCCTGGCCTTCCACCCGAGGGGGGAATCGGATGTCCTCGCCAAGATCACGAACGCTACGCTGTGGCGCCGATGACGCGTCAGCGCACGGGGACAACCGGACAGCGCTGCAAGAGAAATGGGGCGGGAAGCGGCCATGATGGGACCAGCACACTCACTGTCGGGGGCCGCGGCCTGGCTCGGGGTGGGGGCGGCCGCCGCAGCAGCGGGTCACCCCATGCCCTGGCCGGTCCTCCTCGTCGGCGCGCTGATCTGCGCGGGTGCCGCGCTCGCTCCGGATCTGGACCACAAGGCGGCCACCATCTCGCGGTCCTTCGGACCCGTCTCCCGCTGGCTGTGCGAGATCGTCGACAAGCTGTCGTACGCCGTGTACAAGTCGACCAGGAAGCCCGGGGACGCGCGCCGGTCCGGCGGCCACCGCACACTGACCCACACCTGGCTGTGGGCGGTGCTCATCGGCGCGGGCACCTCGGTCGCGGCCATCACCGGCGGCCGGTGGGCGGTGCTGGCCATCCTCTTCGTGCACATGGTGCTGGCCATCGAGGGACTGCTGTGGCGGGCGGCGCGTGGTTCGAGCAGCGATGTGCTGGTGTGGCTGCTGGCCGCGACGAGTGCCTGGATTCTCGCGGGCATACTCGACCAGCCCGGCAAGGGGTCGGACTGGCTCTTCACCGCGCCGGGCCAGCAGTACCTGTGGCTCGGCCTGCCCATCATCCTGGGTGCCCTGGTACACGACATCGGGGACGCGCTGACGGTCTCCGGCTGCCCGATCCTCTGGCCGATACCGGTGGGCCGCAAGCGCTGGTACCCGGTGGGCCCGCCGAAGGTGATGCGGTTCCGGGCGGGCAGCTGGGTCGAGCTGAAGGTCCTGACGCCGGTGTTCATGCTGCTCGGCGGGGTGGGCTGCGCGGCCGCGCTCAACCTCATCTGAGACCGGTCTCGGCACGCCGGGCTGCCGACCCCGGCATGGGGCCTGCCGGTCCCGGCGCGGTGGCCTGGCGGTCACGACCCGGTGCGACGGACTGCCGGTCCCCGGCGCGCCGCCCGCCTGTCCCGGAGCGCGGCCTGCCGGCCACGGTGCGGCGGGCCGGCCGTTCCGGTACCCATACAAGCCGGTCCGCCCCTGCGGCTCGGCGCTCCTGCTCGGACCTCCGGCTGGTGAGGGAGAGGACCGAATCACGGGCGCAGCGGCGGCCGGGCCGGTGCGTCGGCCGGCTCAGGCCGTTCCGTCCCTGTCGGCCGTCCCTTCCGCGGTGCCGTACCGCCGCTCGAACCGGGCGACGCGCCCCTCCGAGTCCACTGTCCGCGCCCTGCCCGTGTAGAAGGGGTGGCTCTCGGAGGAGATCTCGACGTCCACGACCGGGTAGGTCTCGCCGTCGTCCCACTCGATGGTCTGGTCACTGGTCGCGGTGGACCGGGTGAGGAAGGCGTAGCCGGCGGACCGGTCTCGGAAGACGACGGGGTGGTAGTCGGGCTGCTTGTCCTGCTGCATGGCTGCTCCTGGTGTGGGGCGGGCACCGGCGGGATCAGCCGGACAGGAAGTCCTCGTCGACTATGTGTACGGCCGCCTCCTCCGCCGAGGCCGCGGCGCCGTCGATGCCGACATCCGTGGCGACCAGTCCGCTCTCCTCGTCCTCGTGCGCCCCTTCGTCGGGGGCGACGAGCCGGCCGGAGCGGGGACCGCCGACCTCGTTGTCCAGGGGCTCGCCCTCACCGTCGGCCCAGTCGCCGATGTCGTCGCCGTCCGGGATCACGATGTCGGGGACTTCCTCGGCGAGGCGCTGGTCCAGTGTCTCGCCGTCGTGTCCCTCGGCCGCGGTCACGCCGACGTGGTCCACCGCCCACGGCCGCTCCGGCGGTGACCAGCCACGTTCGAGGGGGTTGTTCACCCCGTCGTTCTCCAGTGTGTCCTCGGCGTCGAGAAGCCCCGCGTCGTCCTGCACCTCGGATCCGTCGGGCTGGTAGACCTCGTCTCCCCAACCGTCGGTGCTGTCCACGGGATACCTCCAAGTGCTGGGACGGACCGGGCACCGCCGCATGGCGGCGCCGGACACGAGGGACTGCCGGGCGCGGGCCGCGCTGCGCGGAACCGGACGGTTCGGACGCGCTCCCCTCGCCGCTTCCGAGATCCAGCCTTCCACCCCCCTTCGCCTGCGCGCAACGGCAGGGGTGACACGGAGGCCTGGGGCGTGGGAGGCGGCCCGGGTCCCGCTCGGCGGCCCCGGGACCCCGGCCGCCTCACACGGTGGGCTGGGGCGGTATCAGCCGTGCCATGACCGCCACAGGGCCGCGTACGCTCCATCCGCGGCGACCAGGTCGTCATGGCTGCCCAGCTCACTGATCCGCCCGTCCTCGACGACGGCGATCACGTCGGCGTCATGGGCCGTGTGCAGCCTGTGCGCGATCGCGACGACCGTGCGTCCGTCCAGGACGCGTGCCAGGGAGCGCTCCAGGTGGCGGGCCGCCCGGGGATCCAGAAGGGAGGTCGCCTCGTCCAGGACCAGGGTGTGCGGGTCGGCGAGCACCAGGCGGGCCAGCGCGATCTGTTGCGCCTGCGCCGGAGTGAGGGCCAGACCGCCGGAGCCCACCTCGGTGTCCAGACCGTCGTCCAGGGCGCGTGCCCAGCCGTGCGCGTCCACCGCGCCCAGCGCGGCCCACAGCTCGGCGTCGACGGCGTCCGTGCGCGCCAGCAGCAGGTTGTCGCGCAGGGAGCCCACGAAGACGTGGTGCTCCTGGTTGACGAGGGCCACGTGCGAGCGCACCCGTTCCGCCGGCATCCGGGAGAGTTCGGCCCCGCCGAGGGTGATCCGGCCGTCCCGGGGCGCGTAGATCCCGGCGAGCAGCCGGCCGAGGGTGGACTTGCCCGCGCCGGAGGGGCCGACGAGGGCGAGCCGGGTGCCGGGCGCGACCTCCAGGGAGACGCGATGCAGCACGTCGACTCCCGGAAGGTAGCCGAAGCGCACCTTGTCGGCCTCGACGTCGTGCCCGTCGGGGGTGACGGAAGCGTCGCCCGCCTGGGGCTCGATGTCGCGCACACCGACCAGCCGGGCCAGCGACACCTGGGCGACCTGCAACTCGTCGTACCAGCGAAGGATGAGTCCGACCGGGTCGACGAGCATCTGCGCGATGAGGGCGCCCGTCGTCAGCTGGCCGATGCCGATCCAGCCCTGCAGGACGAACGCCCCGCCGATCATCAGGACCGAGGACAGGACCGTGATATGCGTGATGTTGATGACGGGGAAGAGCACCGTCCGCAGCCACAGGGTGTACCGCTCCCAGGCCGTCCATTCCTTGATCCGCCGGTTCGACAGGTCGATGCGCCGGGCGCCGAGCCGGTGGGCCTCCACGGTGCGCCCGGCGTCCACGGTCTCGGCGAGGACGGCGGCCACGGCGGCGTACCCGGCGGCCTCGGAGCGGTAGGCCGAGGGAGCCCGCCGGAAGTACCAGCGGCAGCCGATCACCAGCAGGGGCACGGCGACGAGCACGGCCGGGGCGAGTGGGGGAGCCGTGACGGTCAGGCCGCCGAGCAGCAGCGTCGCCCAGACGACGCCGATGGCCAGCTGCGGCACGGCCTCGCGCATGGCGTTGGCCAGCCGGTCGATGTCGGTGGTGATCCGGGACAGCAGATCGCCGGTGCCGGCCCGTTCCAGGACTCCCGGCGGCAGTCCCACCGCCCGTACGAGGAAGTCCTCCCGCAGATCGGCGAGCATCCGCTCGCCGAGAACGGCGCCGTGCAGCCGTACCAGCCGTACGAACACGGCCTGGATCACGAGGGCGAGGACGAAGAGCGCGGCGGTGCGCTGCAGGTGGAGGTCCCGCGCGCCGTCCGACAGGCGTTCCACAAGGCCGCCGAGCAGATAAGGGCCGGCCATCGACGCGATGACGGAGACCGTGTTGACGGCGATCAGAAGCAGGAAGGCCCGGCGGTGCCGGCTGAACAGTTCGGCCACGTAGGCGCGCACGGTCGCGGGGGCGCCGACGGGCAGCGTGGTCGCCGCCGTCGGGGCCGCCGGGTCGTACGCCGGTGGCGTCACGCCGATCATGCGCTCTCCTCGATCCCTTCCAGCGTGTCCATTTCATCCATGTCGTTCAGTTCTTCCAGCTCGGCGAGCGCGTCGCCGTGTGCGGCGGTCTCGGCGTCGATCTCCCGGGTCACCACCGCGCGGTACCGCGGCTCGCTCTGCACGAGGTCCCGGTGCGGACCGACCGCCGCGACCTCGCCCTCGTGCACCAGCACGACCCGGTCCGCGTGGTCCAGGAGCAGCGGCGACGAGGTGAACACGACCGTCGTACGGCCCGCCCGCAGCCTGCGGACGCCCTCGGCGATCCGCGCCTCGGTGTGTGAGTCGACGGCCGACGTCGGCTCGTCCAGGACGAGCACCGGCGGGTCGGTGATCAGTGACCGGGCCAGCGCGAGTCGCTGGCGCTGGCCGCCGGACAGCGACCGGCCGCGCTCCGTGATCCGCGCATCCATCGGGTCCTCCGTGGCCGGTGACCCCTGGATGAGCGCGTCCAGGACATCAGCGCACTGCGCGGCGGCGAGCGCCTCCCGGGCGCCGACCGCGCCCGAGGCCGGAACGTCGAGCAGTTCACGCAGAGAGCCCGACAGCAGCACCGGGTCCTTGTCCTGGACGAGGACCGCGGTACGGGCCGAGTCGAGCGGCAGTTCGTCCAGTGGCACACCGCCCAGGAGTACCGAGACGCCCTGCTCCGTGGGGTGGCCGCCCAGCCGTTCGGCGAGTACGCCCGCCGCGTCCGGATCGCCGCAGACCACGGCGGTCAGCCGCCCCGCGGGCGCGAGCAGCCCGGTCCGCGGGTCGTACAGATCCCCGTCCGGAACCACGGCCTCGCGGGAGACGCCGGATTCCGTGGCCCGCTCCAGCGACAGCACCCGGGCCGCACGCCGGGCGGAGGGACGGGAGAAGGAGTACGCCATGGCGATCTCCTCGAAATGCCGCAGTGGGTAGGTGAGCAGCATGACGGCGCTGTACACGGTGACCAGCTCACCGACGGCGATGCGGCCCTCGCGGGCCAGCTGCACACCGCGCCAGACGACCGCGATCATCAGCAGCCCCGGCAGCAGCACCTGGATCGCCGAGATCAGCGACCACATCCTGGCGCTGCGCACGGCCGCGGTGCGGACCTCCTGGGAGGCCCTGCGGTAGCGCTCGAGGAACAGTTCCTCGCCGCCGATGCCCCTGAGCACCCTGAGGCCCGCGACGGTGTCCGAGGCCAGTTCGGTGGCACGGCCCGCCTTCTCCCGCTGGGTGTCGGCGCGCCGGGTGGCCCGCGGCAGCAGCGGCAGCACGGCGAGTGCCAGCACCGGGACGCCCACGGCCACGACGACACCGAGCGCGGGCTGGTACACGACGAGAGAGACGCAGACCGCCACGACGGTGAGTGCCGCCGCGCTGAAGCGGGAGACGGCCTCCACGAACCAGCCGATCTTCTCGACGTCGCCGGTGGACACGGCGACGACCTCACCGGCCGCCACGCGTCGGGTCAGGGCGGAGCCGAGCTGGGCCGTGCGGTGGGCCAGGAGTTGCTGGACGCGTGCGGCCGCGGTGATCCAGTTGGTGACCGCGGTGCGGTGCAGCATGGTGTCACCCAGCGCGACGCCCGCTCCGCACAGCAGGAGCAGTCCCCCGGTCAGGGTGAGCCGGGCGCCCGAGCGCTCGACGACCGCCTGGACCGCGAGACCGACGCAGAACGGCAGTCCGGAGACGGACAGGAAGTGCAGCAACCCCCAGGCGAGCGCTTTGAGCTGTCCACCCAGCTGGTTGCGGCCGAGCCACCACAGGAATCGGGCACCTGAGCGGGCGTCCGGCACACCCGGGTCGGGATACGGAAGGTCGTGAATCTGCATGGCGTCCCAGTGGCTCGTGTCAGGGAATGGACGGGGGCTGCGGTGCGATGTTCGGGCCGGTGAGTGTCCCCGATCATCCGCGTAGACCCGTAACAAGCTGTGAAAGGGTCGCGTCGGAGGGTGGGCGAAAGCAAACGGTTTTCCGGCCCGGACGGTGAGTTCCGGCCCCTCCGGCAGGCGGGTGAAAAGCGGAGACAGGAAAGCCATTATTCAGCAGATAATGTGACGATATGTCGCATGAGTACGGGTGAGGTAGGCGGTGCGGTGCGTACGCGAGCTGTGACGGCGGCCTGCGGCGTGCTGGTGATGTCCCTGTCGGCGTGCGGCGGTTGGGGTACGGAGGGCCACGGAGTGAAGGGGGGTGGCCCGGGCAACAGCGCCGGGCGACCCTCCACCCACACGACGGATCCCCGAAGTACCGGCGGAGGCGTGCCGTCGTCGGATCCGGGGGGTGCCGGGGGAGCGGTGCCGTCGCCGGATCCGGGGGCTGCCGGGGGAGCGGTGCCGTCGTCGGACGTGGGATTCCCCGGTGGAGCCCCGCCGTCGTCGCATGTGTCCGCAGGGGAAGTTGTGCCGTCGTCAGATGCGGGATTCCCAGGGGTAGCGTCGCCGGGCCCGGTGAATCCGAGGCTCTCGGCGACCTTCGCGCCCACGGCCGACCCAGAGCGCGTCCCGGGGGTAGGCGACCGGCTTCAGCGGTTCATCCCCGACGCGTCGCGCCAGGTTCTCGCGGTCTACGGGGACGATGAGGACTCGCCGGACTGCACGATCGTGCTCTACGAGAAGGGCGATGACGACGCCTGGAACGAGATCGGGCGGTGGCGGGGGCACAACGGCAGGAGGGGGTGGACGACGGTCCACCACGAGGATGATCTGCGCACGCCCATGGGTGTGTTCACGCTCAGCGACGCCGGAGGTGTTCTCGAGGATCCGGGCACCCGGCTCCCGTACGACCAGAGCGAGGCCTACGACGTGCCGAAGGGGTGGGGCGAGGCTCACCGGCACGACTTCGACTATGTCATCGCCATCGACTACAACCGGTTCAGGGGAACTCCGCCGAACGACCCGACCCGGCCCCAGGGTGACGGGAGGGGCGGCGGTATCTGGCTGCACGTGGACCACGGTGACGGCACGTCGGCCTGCGTCACCCTGCCCGAGTCCGGAATGGAGTACCTGCTGCGGACGCTCGACCCGGCCTGGTATCCCGTGGTGGTGATGGGGGACAGGGAGACCCTGAAGGTCTAGCCGGTCCGCCGGACGCCGGTGCACCGCCATCGGGTGGCCCGGAGTGCTCGTTGCGGACCGCGCCGACTCCCCGTAGAAACACGGGACATGAGAAGCCGGATTATCATGTCCATGCTTTCCGCATCGCTTCTGGCGGTGAGTCTCCTTCTGGGAGCGGGCCCCGCCTCGGCCGCCGCGGTCCCGCCCGCGGAGTTCGGCACCGACTGGCACGACCCGCTGACGGCGGCCCCGCCGGTCGCACGGCCGCACTCCCCGTCCTGTGAGGTCACCCTCGCCGAGACGCAGTTCCGGGACTTCACTCCCTATCGGGGCACGTACACCCCGCCGAGCGGTTGCGGCGACCGCTGGAGCAAGGTCGTGCTGCGCCTCGACGGCAAGGTCAAGGGACGGCAGTTCGACCGCCTCGGCTATCTGCACGTCGGCGGGGTCGAGATCCTCCGCACATCCACGCCGGAGCCGTCGCCGGACGGCATCGGGTGGTCCGTCGAGAAGGACGTCACCCGGTACAGCGAGACGTTCCGGCAGAGCCGCGACGTGGAGATGCTCATCGGCAACGTCGTCGACGACACCTATACGGGGGTCATCGACGTCAAGGTCACACTGACGTTCTACACGGGCAGGCCCGCGCACACCCCCGACCGTGTTGTCACCCTCCAGGACGGCACGCTGACCACACCCCGCAACAGCGAACGCATCGTCGCGGAGGTGTACGCCACCGGATCTGGCGGCGGCTGCGAGGAGTTCTGGTACCTCACGGTGCCCGACCCGGCGCCGTACTCCTGCAAGGCGGCGGGCGGCCCCTACCGCGAGGTGCGGATCACGGTCGACGGCCGGCTCGCCGGTATCGCGGCGCCGTTCCCGAACGTGTGGACCGGCGGCTGGTCCAACCCCTTCCTCTGGTACGTGATCCCGGGACCACGCGCCTTCGACGTCAAGCCGATCACCTATGACCTGACGCCGTTCGCCGGGGTCCTCGACGACGGCCGGCCGCACCGGGTCGAGGTCTCCGTCGTCGGTGTGCCCGCCGGGCGGACCGGCTGGAGCACCCCCGTGAACGTCCTGCTCTGGCAGGACGCGAAGAGCGATCACGTCACCGGCCGGCTGACCACCCATCAGGCGAGCGAGCCCGCCGGCTCCCCGGTGTACACCCCCGGCCCGGAGAACCGGCTGGACACCGAGGGCGGTCACCGGCTCACGGTCGCGGGGTACGTCGACACCTCCCACGGCCGGGTGACCACCACGGTCAGCCGGACGCTGGCCAGCACCTCCGTGCACCGCTGGACCGAGGACGAGGACCGGGACGGTCTCGACGCCACCTGGACGGACGACGAGACCGTGACCGTCCACGGAACCGGCCCGGTCCACACGACGCGCACCCAGCGCACGTACACGATGGACGGCACGACGACCATCGGCGCGGACGGACGGCTCCGTACCGTCCTGACGCTCGGTGACCGGGCCGCGCTCGTCGAGAGCCACGGAGGCGGGCGCGGCGCGTGGTCCCGGCTCGACGACACCTACACCGGCGACGCCGCCTACACGACCAATGTGCCGCGCGAACAGCGGCACGCGGTCGGCACGACGAGCGAGCGCTACCGGCTGTATGGCTCACGGGGCTGCTACGACCGGCGGCTGACGACGGTTCAGGGGGTGCTCACCGACAACCACGACGCCTGCCGAGGATAAGAAGGAGAGCGTCGGGTGCGGTGGCTGTCGGGAGCGGCGGCGCGGTCAGCAGCGATTCCCGGGTCCGGGGGCGAAGGGCGCGTCGCCGCCGTCGACCAGCGTGTCGAGCAGCCCTCCGAGTACTTCGCGCTGCTCGTCCGTCAGCGGGGCCAGGATCTCCTCCGCCGCGGCTCTGCGCGCGGCGCGCAGAGCCCGCAGCGCCTCGCGGCCCTGCTCCGTCACCTCGATCCGGATCACCCGCCGATTGCTGGGATCGGGCACCCGGCGCACCCTGCCGCTCGCCTCCAGGCCGTCGACCAGCGTGGTCACCGCCCGTGGCACCACTTCAAGACGTTCGGCCAGGTCCGCCATCCGGGGCGGCGAGCCGAAGTGGGCGAGCGTGCGCAGCAGCCGGGACTGGGCCGGAGTGATGCCCAGGTCGGACCGCTCCAGATGGCGCTTCTGGATGCGGTGCACACGGCGGGTGAGCCGCAGCAGTTGCTCGGCGAGCAGGCCCTCGGGGTCGGCGATGGTCATGTGGGAACAATATCAGGACCTCGTTCATTGTGAGTATAGGTAACAATGAGCTAAGATCCGTGAGATCCGTGAGATCCGTGATCGATCGTCCCGCATCGTGTCCTCGTGTGCCGATGCCCGCAGTGTCGTCGTGCTCCGGCCGCTGCCCGACCTCCGTAGGAGCCCATGCATCCCGAAAAACCCACCTGGACCCCGTCCCACGACGGCGCGTCCGACCAGCCGCGGCAGGTGCGCCGCATCCTCCGCCTCTTCAAGCCGTACAGTGGCCGGCTCGCCGTCGTGGGCCTGCTCGTCGGCGCAGCGTCACTGGTCTCCGTCGCCACACCGTTCCTGCTCAAGCAGACCCTGGACGTCGCGATTCCGCAGCGCCGGACCGGACTGCTGAGCCTGCTCGCCCTCGGCATGATCCTGAGCGCCGTCGTCACCAGCGTCTTCGGCGTGCTGCAGACCCTCATCTCCACGACGGTCGGCCAGCGCGTCATGCACGACCTGCGCACCGCCGTCTACGGCCGACTGCAGCGCATGTCGCTCGCCTTCTTCACCCGGACCCGCACGGGCGAGGTCCAGTCCCGCATCGCCAACGACATCGGCGGCATGCAGGCGACCGTCACCTCCACCGCCACCTCGCTGGTCTCCAACCTCACCAGCGTCGTCGCGACCGTCGTCGCGATGGTCGCCCTCGAGTGGCGGCTCACCGTCGTCTCGCTGCTCCTGCTGCCGCTGTTCGTCTGGATCAGCCGGCGCGTCGGCAACGAACGCAAGAAGATCGCCACGCAGCGCCAGAAGCAGATGGCCGCGATGGCCGCCACCGTCACCGAGTCGCTCTCCGTCAGCGGCATCCTGCTCGGCCGCACCATGGGTCGTGCCGACTCGCTCACCCGGTCCTTCGCGGGCGAGTCCGAGCGCCTGGTCGACCTCGAGGTGAAGTCGAACATGGCGGGCCGCTGGCGCATGGCCGTGATCACCATCGTCATGGCCGCCATGCCGGCCGTCATCTACTGGACGGCGGGCATGGCACTCCGGCTCGGCGGCCCGTCCATCTCGCTCGGCACGCTGGTGGCGTTCGTCTCGCTTCAGCAGGGCCTGTTCCGGCCGACCGTCAGCCTGCTGTCCACCGGTGTGCAGATCCAGACCTCGCTGGCGCTCTTCCAGCGCATCTTCGAGTACCTCGACCTGCCCATCGACATCACCGAGTCGGAGAACCCGGTCCATCTCGACCAGGTCAAGGGCGAGGTCCGCTTCGAGGGCGTCGAGTTCCACTACGACGACAACAGCGGTCCGATCCTCGAGGACATCGACATCACCGTCCCGGCGGGCTCCAGTCTCGCCGTCGTCGGACCCACCGGCTCCGGGAAGTCCACGCTCAGCTATCTGGTGCCGAGGCTGTACGACGTGACGGGCGGGCGGGTCACGCTCGACGGCGTCGACGTCCGGGACCTGGACTTCGACACACTCGCCCGCGCGGTCGGCGTCGTGTCCCAGGAGACCTATCTCTTCCATGCCTCGGTCGCCGACAACCTGCGCTTCGCGAAGCCCGGCGCGACCGACGAGGAGCTGTACGCGGCGGCGAAGGCCGCCCAGATCCACGACCACATCGCGGCACTGCCCGACGGGTACGACACGGTTGTCGGTGAGCGCGGACACCGCTTCTCGGGCGGCGAGAAGCAGCGGCTCGCCATCGCCCGCACCATCCTGCGGGATCCGCCCGTGCTCATTCTCGACGAGGCGACCAGCGCCCTCGACACCCGCACCGAGCACGCGGTCCAGGAGGCCATCGACGCGCTGTCCGCCGATCGGACCACGCTCACCATCGCCCATCGGCTGTCCACCATCCGGGGGGCCGACCAGATCGTGGTCCTCGACTCCGGGCGCACGGTCGAACGGGGCACGCACGAGGAGCTGTTGGAGCTCGACGGCCGGTATGCGGGGCTGGTCCGGAGGGACGCCCGACTGGAGCCGACCAGATGACGATATGCCAGGTTTTTCCCGTTGGGCGGGATACGGTGCGGCCATGCAGACGACCACGCCGCCCCGCAGCAAGACCGGACTGACGCGCCGGAGCCGGGCCGCCCTCGTCGGAACCGGAATCGCCGTGACGGCCACCGTCATGGCGGTCCCGCTGGTGACCACCCGGAGCGACGGAAAGGCCCCGCACGTGGGCCTGGTGATCCCGGAGGGCTGGCGCACGGGCCAGATCTACGCGGCCATCGACAAGGCTCTCGGAGTGCCGCCCGGTTCGGCCAGGAAGTCCCTGCCCAAGGCTCACCTCAAGCTGCCGCGGGACGCTCAGGGCAACCCCGAGGGGTACCTGTTCCCGGCCTCCTATCCCCTCCAGAAGGGAGCCTCCCCCGAGTCCGTGCTGCGGTACATGGTCGACACCGCGAACGAGAGGTTCGGCGGCGGCACGATCACCGCGGGCGCCCAGCGCCACGCCCTGACCGGCTACCAGGCCGTCACGATCGCCAGCATCGTGCAGGCCGAGGCGGCGGCCAAGGCCGACATGGCCAAGGTGGCCCGGGTGGTCTTCAACCGCCTGGAGCGAGGCATGCCGCTGCAGATGGACTCGACCCTCAACTACGCCCTGAAGCGTTCGACACTGCACACCAGCGTCAGAGACACGAAGATCGCGAGCCCCTACAACTCGTACCGGAGCGTGGGCCTGCCGCCGACGCCGATCTCCAACCCGGGCGAGGACGCGATGCGCGCCACGCTCAACCCGGCACCGGGCAACTGGCTGTACTTCGTCACGGTCAAGCCGGGCGACACACGGTTCACGGCGAGCTACGAGGAGCAGCAGCGGAACGTCGCCGAATTCAACCGGCTGCGCGCCGCGCGGTAGGAACAGGGCGCCACCTGCGGCGTCGGCGCGGACGTCCGGAAGGGGTCCCGCGGTGACGACCGCCGCTGTGGTTCCCTCAGGCCACGGCGGCCGGTTCTCCCGCCTCTTGCGCCGGTTCTCCCGCCAGCAGCCGCCGGATGCCCAGCACGGCCGCGCGTCCCGCCCGGTTGGCGCCGATCGTGCTGGCCGACGGCCCGTATCCGACCAGATGGATCCGTGGGTCGGCGACCGCGCGTGTGCCCTCGACCCGGATGCCGCCGCCCTGCTCGCGCAGCCGCAGCGGGGCGAGATGGTCGATCGCCGCCCGGAAGCCGGTCGCCCACAGGATCACATCCGCCTCCACGTGCCGCCCGTTCGCCCACTCCACGCCGTCCGGCACCATCCGGTCGAACATCGGCTGCCGGTCCAGGACCCCGTCCGCGATCGCCTGCCGGACCGCGTCATTGAGCGGCAGTCCGGTCACCGAGACCACACTGCGCGGCGGCAGCCCCTGCCGCACCCGCTCCTCCACGAGCGCGACGGCCGCCCGCCCCACCTCCTCCGTGAACGGACCCTCCCTGAAGACCGGGGGACGCCGGGTCACCCAGGTGGTCGCGGCGGCATACGGGGCGATCTCCATCAGATGCTGGGTACCGGACGCGCCACCACCGACGACGATGACACGCCGCCCGGCGAACTCCTCCGGGCCGGGGTACCGGGCCGTGTGCAACTGCCGTCCCCGGAAGGTCTCCTGGCCGGGGTAGCGCGGCCAGAAGGGCCGGTCCCAGGTCCCGGTCGCGTTGATCAGCGCCCGTGGGGCCCAGATCCCGGCCGACGTCTCGACGAGCAGTCGCCCGCCCGTTCCCTCGCGCACGGCCCGGACGTCGGCCGGCCGCCGCACACTCAGGTCGAAGGCGCGCTCATAGCGGTCGAAGTACTCGGTGACGACCTCGGACGACGGCCGCGCCGGATCCGCGTCCATCAGTTCCATGCCGGGCAGTGCGTGCATCCCGTGGACCTTGCCGAAGGTCAGCGAGGGCCATCGGAACTGCCAGGCGCCGCCCGGACCCGGAGCGTGGTCCAGCACCACGAAGTCGCGATCCGGCTCGAAACCGGTGCGCCGCAGGTGATAGGCGCTGGACAGTCCGGCCTGACCCGCGCCTATGACCACCACGTCGACGTCGTGCACCCCGATGTTGTTCACGTTTCCACAACCGCACCGGGGTCGGAGATCTTCCCGGGCCTCTCCCGCCTGGCCGAGCAGCGGCACACCCCCCGACGGGCGCTGCCGCCTCGCGTGCGAGTGCGTCCGGGGGCGCTGCCCGGCCCGGCGCACCACCGGACCGATGACCGGCCGGTGTGGATCCGGTGACATGGGTGAGGATGAAGACATGTCCGATGCCTTCAGCACCCGTGTCCTGAATGTGGCCTCCGGTTCCGGTGAGACGGTCGTCGATCTCACCCGGGAGTGCGAAAACTTCCTGCGCGAGACCGCGGCGGGCCGGGACGGCCTTCTGAATGTCTTCGTGCCGCACGCCACCGCCGGTGTGGCGATCATCGAAACCGGCTCCGGCAGCGACGAGGACCTCCTCGCCGCGCTCCATACGCTACTCCCGGCCGACGACCGCTGGCAGCACCGTCACGGCAGCCCCGGCCACGGCCGCGACCATGTAGTCCCGGCCTTCGTCCCGCCCCACGCGACCCTGCCGGTGGTCGGCGGCCGGCTCGAACTCGGAACCTGGCAGTCGGTGTGCCTGGTGGACACAAACAGGGATAATCCCAACCGTCAGGTGCGGCTGAGCTTCCTGGGCTGATGCCCGTGAGGGGAGCGTAGCGTCGAATTCCGGCCGTACCGAGTATCCCTGGGCTCGTGCGTGATCCGTCCGTGAGCCCCGGTTGTGGTCGCTCATGTTCTCGTTCGGGCGCGTATCTCGTGCGGGTTCTGGACCAGATGCCCAGGCTTGAACTCGCGATGTGTCTCCTCGTGAAGGTGGAAGAACATGCCGACGTACGTCGCTTTGCTGAGTTGGACTGATCAAGGCGTTCGAAGCTACAAGGACACCGCGAAGCGCGCCGAGACCTTCGGCTCAGCGGTACAGAAGCTCGGGGCGAAGCTCCTGAGTATCTACTGGACCGTCGGTCCATATGACCTCGTGGCCATTGTCGAGGCGCCCGATGACGAAACGGCCACAGCAGCGCTTCTGCAGCTCGGTGGAGCGGGCAACGTCCGTTCCACGACTCTGCGGGCCTTCGACCGAGAGGAGATGGAGCGCATCATCGCCAAGGCGGCTGGCTGACGACCACCGCACAGTGCGAGCGACGAATCGGCTCAGCTGCCGGGCTTACGCCTGAATTCGGCACGTCCATCGCACGCGACCTCTTCGTCCCGAAGTAACTTCGGGCGGGATCGACCCCGGGTGCGTTGCCGCTTTGCCTGGTCAGGGCGTGAAGTGCGGTGGTCTCGAAGGGGCTTGGGGGAGCGGGTTGCTCCCGGAGCGTTCCAGGAGCTGTCGGCCGCGACACGCGCCACCACCTACGACACCTACGGCCTGCGGCAAAGGCCACCCGCACCCCCGACTGCTTCGAGGCACGCGGCTCCGGTGGGAATCACGATGCCCATGCCTACGATCGCTGCGGCGACGAACTCACGTCATGGATCTTCCTGGTCGTGCCGGTCCTGGGCGGCCTGGTGATCGCCACGGCGGGAGCGCTGTTGCCCGCGGGGGTGGGCGGCGAAGACGGGAACGGCGACGGCGCTGAGGAGTGAGTAGCACCCTGTGCGCCACCGTGCGGCCACCGTGCGCGTTCTAGAGCCAGTCTCTATAGCGGGTGGGGGCGAGGTGGGCGTCCTTGTCGGTGAGGACATCGCCCTTGACGACGGCGAACATGCCGGCGGTGGGGTCTGTGACGACGGTGCGCTTGTCGCCCTTGTGGGACAGAGTGATCCGGCCCAGCTCGTCCAGGGCGAGGATCTCGGGACCGGCGATGTTGCGGACGCCGTTCAGCGGGGCGCCCGCGGCGACCTCCGCCACCGCAGCGGCCACGTCCTTGGCGGCGATCGGCTGGAGGGGCGTGGCGGGCAACCGGACGGTGTCGCCGTCAGCCGTCCAGGACAGGACGGCGTCCATGAACTCCATGAACTGCGTCGCCCGGACGATCGAGTAGGGGATCGGACCGGCCGCGAGGAGCTTCTCTTGGAGCACCTTGGCCCGGTAGTAGTCCAGCTCCGGCACCCGGTCCGCGCCAACGATCGAGAGGATGACGAAGTGGCCGACGCCACCCTTGCGGGCCGCGGCCAGAAGGGCGTCCATCGAGGTCCGGAAGAACGCCAGGGAGGCGTCGTCGAAGGTCGGGGAGTTCGTCAGATTGACGACGACGTCGGCTCCCGCCACCGCCTCGTCGAGTCCCTGGCCGCTGATGACGTCGACTCCGGTGGACTTCGAGTGCGGTACCGCCTCGTGCCCGGCGGCGGCCAGATTCTTGACGACCTGCGAGCCGATCAGTCCGGTACCGCCGATGACTGCGATCTTCATGACACACCTTTCGTTGGTTTCTCATGCGCAACATGGCATGTGGACTGCTTGTGGGCGCGACAGGAAACGACGCCTTGATCGGCTGAAGCCGGGGGGTGTCAGCGGCCGTCGACGAACACGGCCGTCTCGTCGAGTGGAGCCCGGGCCACACGGGGGTCACTTGCCGTGACGTCTTCAAACCCGATCGACATCCCGCAGAAGAGGATGAGCTCGTCCGGAGGTGACAGGACCTCCGCGACGGTCTTGTGGAACTTCGCCCAGGCCATCTGTGGGCAACTGTGCAGCCCTTCGGCGCGGAGCAGCAGCATGACGGTCTGCAGATACATGCCGACGTCGGACCATTGAGGTCGGCCCATGTCGCGGTCGATGTAGCAGAACAGGGCGGCGGGCGCGCCGAAGCAGTTCCAGTTCGCAGCGGCGGCCCGCTGGCGCGCCTCCAGGTCTTCGCGCGGAATGCCGAGGGCGCCGTAGCGCTGCTCGCCGAAGGCGGATCGGCGCTCGCGATACGGGGACTTCAGCGCGGGCGGGTACTGCTCGTACTCCGGCTCGTCCCAGGGATCACCCGAGGCCAGACGCTCGCCGGCGCGCTTTTTGAGTTCGGCCAGCGGTGCGCCGGTCAGCACGTAGATGTGCCACGGCTGGATGTTCGATCCGGACGGCGCCCAGGCCGCAGCGGACAGTACCCGTTCCAGCGTCTGCCTCGGGACGGGCCGGTCGGTGAACCCGCGCACCGCCCGTCGGCTCGTGACGGCCTCATAGACGTCCATGATCGCCCGCCTCCATCCGCTCCGTGAGCCTGTCTTCGTTACACCCAAGATGGTATCACTCAATATAATATCGAGTGAAACAATCTTGGATGAGTCCCCAGCTGAGCCGGAGCAGGCGGACGCCGTCCTGGCGGGCGCCCCCTGTACAACTTCTCGGTTCCCTCGACCCTCAAGGTGTGCCTGGACGGCGTGCTCCTGCTCGGCCCCCAGGAGGTCACACGCGGTCCTCGGTGCGTGCGCCCTCGTTGACGGTGCCCGTGGCGCCCTGTACCCGCGGCAGGTGCTCCCGGCCGCCTCGAGGGCGGCCGGTGTTCGACCTGTCGGCAGGGCGCGCATCCAGACGACGATGATGCTCGGCGAGGGTGAAAAGCACGCCACCGGCCATGCGGCGCCGCACCCGCGCGGACGACTCGGCCCCGTCGGCAACGAAGCCCTGACCAGCCGCGCGCCGTCGGGTCGGCGCGCAGAGGCGATGGCCGCAGCCCTCAAGGCCGCCTTCGCCGCGGAAGCCGCGTGAGACCAGGCGCGCCGACGCGGCCGACGGCCGGTGCGCTTACGCCTCGTCGTCTGCCGGATGGGCAAGCCGGGTCAGCAGGTCCGTCAGCTTCTCGGTCTCGCCGGGTCCCAGCTCGGCAATCAGACGCTCAGCCAGCGGCTCCGCCGTCACATGGACTGCGTCGAAGAGCTCCAGCCCCTGAGGGGTGATCTCCACTGCCCGCACCCGCCGGTCCCCCGGAACGGTCTTGCGTACGGCCAGACCCTTCCGCTCCAGGTCGTCCACGACCCGCATGATTCCAGCCTTGTCCGACCCCGTCGCCGCCGCCAAATCCCGCTGCACCGTGGGCCCGTGATTGACCAGCTCGATCAGCACCGCGAAATGCCGCAACTCGATGCCGTGCGGCCGAAGCGCCTTCCCCATCACCGCGGCCGCGCGCCAGTGCGCCCGGCGCAGCAGCAGGCCGAGAGCGAAAGGCGACGTATCCCCGGGGCGGTCGGTCGCGTGCGAGGCGGTGGTTCGGTGAGGAACGTCAGCGGCCATGAGGCCAGAATACTTCATTCGATACGGTATCGATTGATACTAAACGGCTACGCCCGCTGCGACCCCGTTGGTGTCGGAGTGCGACATCCACGGCCTGGAAAGGTATGGCTGTGCCCAGCCGTCCAGTGAAACATCAGGGCTACCGGCAAGGTGCCGGTGGACACTGCCGGCGGTGGTGTCCATGAGAGGCGGCGAACCGTCTGTCGGCAGGCTTCAGGCCGGCTTGCGCCACACGGAGATGTGCTTCGAGGAATCCTGGGCGAACGGCGCCCCGTCCCAGTCCGCGACGCGCCGTTCCAGCTCGAGCCCCGCGATCCGTGCCATCAGGTCCAGCTCCGCCGGCCACGCGTACCGGTGCCGGGAACTGTCGCGGCGGTAGCGGCCGTCGTCGCCGTCGCGGGTGAGGTGGTGCGAGACGAGGATCTGTTCGACGAGGTCGAAGGTGTCGAAGCCGAGGTGTCGTTCGGAGACGTCGAACGGCACCGCCACCTGGCCGGGCGGCAGGAACCGCAGAGGTGGCACGCCCAGCTCGATGACGAACCGGCCGCCGGGTGCCAGGTGACGCGCGGCGTTACGGAAGCACTCGACCTGCTCGTCCTGGGTGAGCAGGTTCGTGATGGTGTTGTAGACGAGATAGACCAAGGTGAACTCGCCCGGGACGACCGTCGTGGCCATGTCCCCGATGACGACCGGGAGGGTGTCCTCGTCGATCTTGCGCCGCAGGACCGCTGCCATGTGCTCGGACAGTTCGATGCCCACCACCGGAACGCCGCGTTCCCGGAGTGGGACACCCACGCGTCCGGTGCCGATGGCGAACTCCAGCGCCCGGCCGCCCCCGGCGAGTTCGGTGAGGAAGGCGAGAGTGGGACCGAGAACGGCGGCCGAGGACATCTCGTTCTCCTCGGCGTCGTAGCGTTCGGCGGTCGCATGGGTCCACAGCTCACTACTCGTCACGGGCGGCCACTCTGCCGGGCGTGACGCAGCTCTGTCCACGCATTGAGCGCCCCGGCGCTCCCACGCGCAGGCCGTCCATCACGAGGTCCAGGAGCCGGGCGGCCTGTGGCCGCCAGTCGCCGCGGGGGTCGATCTGCCACAGGCCGGCGATGGCCAGGAAGAAGTCCTCCGCGGTGACTCCCGGGCGGATGGTGCCCGCCTCCTCGTTGGCGCGGAGCAGGAGTTCGGCCGCGGAGGTCACCGGGGCGTGCCCCGGCTTCGGCCGGCTGCCCGGGGCGCTGGTGGCCTGGCGGATCGCGCCCGCCAGCCCGGCCTTGGCCATGGCGAACTCGGCCAGGCGGTCCATCCATTCCCGCAGTGCCCGATCGGGTTCCCGGCTGCCGAGCAACTGGGCCGCGCTGTCGGCGACCTGCTGCATCTCGTAGCGGTAGATCTCGAGGACGAGTGCCTCGCGATTGGGGAAGTTGCGGTAGAACGTGCCCTGCCCGACGCCCGCCTTCCTGGCGATCACGCTCAGCGGGGAGTCCGCGCAGCGCGTCAGCTCGGCCAGTGCCACTTGCAGGATGCGCTCGCGATTGCGCTGTGCGTCCGAGCGCTGGGGTGCGTCCTTCTTCTGCTGCACACGTCCTCCTCCCAGGCTCCTGGCCGAACCCGGTCTTGCTAAGCGGACAGCTGTCCGTTAAGTTCTTGCAATAGCGGACAGCTGTCCGGTTAGCTCCACCATAGCGGCGGACACCGTCGATGCGAACGGCAGGGGCCGTCGTCTTCGGCGCCGCCGTCCCTCGAGCATGTTTTTCTCCGTGCATCGCCCGTACCAGCGCCGCTCACCGTCTCCTGAATCTGCCCGCCGGACCCCCCACCTCGAACGCCTTCCGGATCCCGGATATGCGAAAGAAGGCTGATCATGGCCCCAGCCCCCGCGTCGACGTACAGCGCCATCACCTTGAACATCAACGGCGAGAAGCACCAACTGACCGTCGACCACCGCACCACCCTGCTCGACGCCCTGCGCGAGCGTCTCGATCTGACCGGTACGAAGAAGGGGTGTGACCAGGGACAGTGCGGTGCGTGCACGGTGCTGATCGACGGGCGCCGGGCGGTTTCCTGTCTGAACCTGGCGGTGGCCGCCGAGGGACGTGAGATCACCACCATCGAAGGGGTGGCCGAGGGGGAGCGGCTGCATCCGGTGCAGCAGGCGTTCCTCGACTTCGACGGCTTCCAGTGCGGCTACTGCACTCCGGGGCAGATCTGCTCGGCCATCGCGGTGATCGAGGAACACGCTGCGGGCTGGCCCAGCGCCGTCACCGACGACGTACGGCCCGAAGCGGGCCCGCCGCCGCTGACGGCCGACGAGATCCGGGAACGGATGAGCGGCAATCTGTGCCGCTGCGGAGCGTATGTGTCGATCGTCCAGGCCGTCGCCCGGGCGGCCGCCGTCCGGGCCGGGGCCGACGAGGCCACGGAGGCGGTGGCATGAGGGAGTTCGGCTATCAGAGGGTGTCCGACATCGCCGGCGCGGTCGCGCTGCTCGGTGCCGATCCGGACGCGCGCTTCCTCGCCGGCGGCACCAACCTCGTCGACCTGATGAAGACCGGGATCGAGCGGCCCACCCGGCTCGTCGACGTACGGGAACTCCCCCTGGACCGGATCGAGTCGACACCGGAAGGCGGACTGCGCATCGGCGCGACCGTCACCAACAGCGACCTCGCGGGCCACCCCGAAGTCCGCAGGCGCTACCCGGCGTTGGCCCAGGCGGTGCTGGCCGGCGCCTCCGGGCAACTGCGCAACATGGCCACGGTCGGCGGCAATCTGCTCCAGCGCACTCGCTGCGGCTACTTCACCGATGTGACCCGCCCCTGCAACAAACGCCTTCCCGGCAGCGGCTGTCCCGCAGTCGAGGGCGAGCACCGCAACCATGCCATCCTGGGCGCCTCCGACCACTGCGTGGCCGTCCACCCCTCGGACATGGGCGTGGCTCTGACCGCCTTCGACGCCGTGGTCTCGTACCAAACGGCGGACGGGCCCGGCGAGTTGCCGCTGACCGAGTTCTATCTGCCCGTCGGTGACACCCCGCACCGGGAGACCGCCCTGCCGGCGGGCGCGCTGATCACCGGTGTCACGCTGCCGCCCGCCCCGGTCGCCGCCCGCTCCCGCTACCGCAAGGTGCGCGAGCGCGCCTCGTACGCGTTCGCGATCGGTTCGATCGCCGCCGCGCTCGATGTGCGCGACGGCGTCGTGGACGAGGTGCGGCTCGCCTTCGGCGCGGTCGCGTCCCGTCCCTGGCGGGCCCGGACGGCCGAGCGGGTGCTCACCGGGGCACCGGCCGACACCGAGACGTTCGCCGCCGCCGCGGACGCCGAACTGGCGGCGGCGAAGCCGCTGCCGCACAACGGATACAAGGTCACGCTCATGCGCAACCTCGTGGTGGCCGTGCTGACCGAACTCGCCGAGGAGGCCGCCCGATGACCACCGCCACGACCGGCACCACGACGACGCGGGGCTCCGTCGGCACGGCGCACACCCGTGTGGAGGGCAGGGACAAGGTCACCGGAGCGGCCCGCTACGCGGGCGAGATCCCCTTCGCCGGGCTCGCTCACGGCTGGCTGGTCCTGTCCACCGTCGCCCGCGGCCGCGTCCGCTCCGTCGAGACCGCCCCGGTCCTCGCCATGCCCGGCGTCCTCACCGTCCTGCACCACGAGAGCGCTCCCCGCGTCGACTGCGACTACGTCGGCATGCTCGGCGTCCGGCCGGACCCGAGCGTGGCCCTCTTCCAGCACGACCGGGTGCCGCACCTGGGCTGGCCGGTCGCGCTGGTCGTCGCCGAGACGTCCGAGCAGGCCAGGGAGGCCGCCGAAGCCCTCGTGGTGCACTACGAGCAGGAACCGCACGACGTCGCCTTCTTCGCCGGACACCCGGACGCCTACGCCGTGGACGGTCATATGCCGGGGGTGGCGGAGAAGGGCGACCTCCAGGCCGCGCTCGCCGCCTCCACCGTCGTCGTGGACGCCGAGTACACCACCCCGGAAGAGCACCACAACCCGATGGAGCCGCACGCGGCGACGGCCCACTGGGACGGCGGGCGGCTCGAAGTCGTCGACTCCAACCAGGGCACCACCTGGGTCGCGGGCGAACTCGCGAAGCTGTTCTCACTCGACCCGGCCTCGGTGCGGGTGCGGTCCGAGCACATCGGCGGAGGCTTCGGCAGCAAGGGCGTCCGCGCCCACCAGGTGGCCGCCGTGATGGCCGCCACCGTTCTCCAGCGTCCGGTGCGCGTTGTCATGACGCGCCGTCAGATGTTCTCGCTGGCCGGCTACCGCAGCCCCACGACACAGCGGGTCCGGCTCGGCGCCGACGCCGACGGGCGGCTGCGAGCGCTGGAACACCGCTGTCTGAACCTCACCTCCACCGTGCACGAATTCGTCGAGCCGGGCGCCGCACCGGCCCGGGTGATGTACGACGCGGAGGCCCATCACACGGCCAACCGGGTCGTACGGCTCGATGTGCCGACCCCGACCTGGATGCGGGCGCCGGGCGAGGCGCCCGGGTCGTTCGCCCTGGAGGCCGCGCTCGACGAACTCGCCGAGAAGTGCGGCATCGACCCGATCGAGCTGCGCGCACGCAACGAGCCCGAGCGGGGCCCCATGTCCGGGCTGCCGTTCAGCAGCCGCAATCTGCTCGCCTGCTTCCACGAGGGCGCCCGGCGGTTCGGCTGGGCGGAGCGGGATCCGCGTCCCGGCCGGCGCCGCGACGGGCGCTGGCTGCTCGGCACCGGCACCGCGGCCGCCTCCTTCCCGTCGGGAGCCGGCCCGTCCACGGCGGCCCTCACGGCGGAGCCGGACGGCACCTTCACCGTGCGGATCGCGGCCTCGGACATCGGAACGGGCGCGCGGACCGCGCTCACCCTGGTCGCCGCCGACGCGCTCGACGTGGCGCCGGACCGCGTCCGCGTGCGCATCGGGGACAGCGACTTCGGGCCGGCGATGATCGCCGGCGGCTCGATGGGCACCCGCTCCTGGGCCTGGGCCGTCCAGGCCGCGGCCGGTGAGCTGAGGGAACGGCTCGCCCTCGGGGCGGGCATCCCCCCGGAGGGAATCACCGTACGGTCCGACACCTCCGCGGCCATCGGGGCCCTTGCGAGCAAGGAACGGCACTCCTTCGGGGCGCAGTTCGCCGAGGTCGCGGTGGACGTCACCACCGGCGAGGTACGGGTGCGGCGCATGCTCGGCATCTTCGCGGCGGGCCGGGTGGTCAACCCGCTCACCGCACGCAGCCAGTTCGTCGGAGGCATGATCTGGGGCATCTCCATGGCCCTGCACGAAGAAGCCGTCAGGGAGCGGGCCTCGGGCGGTCACGTGGGAGCCGACCTCGCGGGCTATCACGTCGCCACCCACGCGGATGTGCCGCTCATCGAGGCCGACTGGATCGACGACCCGGACCCGGACGACCCGGTCGGGATCAAGGGCGTCGGCGAGATCGGCATCGTGGGCGCCGCGGCGGCGATCGCCAACGCGGTCTGGCACGCCACCGGCGTCCGCCACCGGAACCTGCCCATCCGGCCCGACCGCGTCCTGTCGGCCGACAGCGGAGCGACGCATGCTTGACATCGCCGAGGAGCTGAACCGCTGGGCCGCGCAGGGCCGGTCCTTCGCCGTGGCGACCGTCGTGGCCGTCGGCGGCAGCGCACCGCGTGACCCGGGCGCGGCCCTCGCCGTCGACAGCGACGGGACGGTCATCGGCTCGGTCTCCGGCGGCTGTGTCGAGGGGGCGGTGTACGAGCTGTGCCGCCAGGCGCTGAGTGACGGCGAGAGCGTCCTCGAACGGTTCGGCTACAGCGACGAGGACGCCTTCGCCGTAGGCCTGACCTGCGGCGGCGTCATCGACGTCCTGGTCACCCCGATCGATGCGCGGGCGCCCGCCACGGCGGTGTACCGCTCGGTGCTGGCGGCGGCCGGACGCGGCGAGCCGGTGGCTCTCGCGCGAATCGTCCGGGGCCCGGCCGAACTTCTCGGCAGGGCCCTGCAGGTCCGGCCCGACGGATCCCGCGCGGGCGGGCTCGGGGGGCGTGAGGAGCTGGACCGGACGGCGGCGGCCGAGGCCCGCGCGCTGCTGGACACCGGTCGCACCGGCACGGTCGAGATCTCCGAGGACGGATCGCACTGCCCGGGCGGTCTCACCCTGTTCGTCGAGTCGAGCGTCCCGGCGCCTCGCATGATCGTCTTCGGCGCGATCGACTTCGCCGCGGCGCTCGTGCGGATGGGCAAGTTCCTCGGCTACCACGTGACCGTGTGCGACGCCCGCCCCGTCTTCGCCACGCGAGCCCGCTTCCCCGAGGCGGACGACATCGTGGTGGACTGGCCGCACCGCTATCTCCAGCGCACCGCGACCGATCCACGCACGGTCCTCTGCGTGCTCACCCACGACGCCAAGTTCGATGTACCGCTGCTGAGGGCGGCCCTGCGGCTGCCGGTCGCCTACGTCGGCGCCATGGGCTCGCGCCGCACCCACGAGGACCGCACCCGACAACTGCGTGAAGCAGGGGTGAGCGGGCGGGAGCTGGCCCGGCTGAGGTCGCCGATCGGGCTCGATCTCGGGGCGCGTACACCCGAGGAGACCGCACTGTCGATCGCGGCGGAGATCGTGGCGGCCCGGCGAGGCGGCAGCGGCGTACCGCTGACCGGTTCCGGGACGCCGATCCACCGCGACGGCGCCGTGGCCGCCTGAGGGGCCGGGGCGCTGCCGCGTGACGTCGAGGGCGAGGAGAGCGGAGGGACGAGCGGCCGCGCGACCCGGCCGGGGCCGCGCGGCTCGGACTTCATGCGCACGGTGCGCGGCTCGAACGGCCGGCCCCGGCTCCCCCCTTCACAGGACGGCGATCGGATTGACGGGGGATCCGGTGGCCCCCGGGATCCGAAGTGGGGCGACGACGCAGAGGAAGGACCAGCGCCCCCGTTCGGCGCAGAGCGGCGTGAGGTCCTCGAACTGCAGATAGTCCAGCAGGTGCACACCCATGGCGTGCACGGCGAGCACATGGATCGGGAAGGCGACTTCGGGGACCGCGCTCGGCGCGGCGTCGCTGTTGCTGTCGCAGCCCAGGACCGCGACCTCCCGCTCGGCGAGGAACTCCATCGCCGTGGGGTGGAGTCCGGCCCGCTCGTGTGCGGCGTCCCAGGGACCCATGGCCCTGCGGCGCCGGCGGTGACCCACCCGCACGAACAGCAGGTCTCCCGGCTCCACCCGGACGTTCTGTGCGGCTTCCGCGGCCACGAGGTCCTCGGTGGTCACCTGGGCGCCGGGTTCGAGCCACGGCATCCCGTGCAGCGCGGGGATGTCCAGCAGGACTCCGCGTCCGACGATGCCGTCGCGTGCCAGGTCGACGGAGAGCGCGGTGGCTCCGGACGGTGTGAGGGTGCTCGGCGGAGTGCCGCCGTACAGGGCTCCCTCCCAGATGACGTGGCACAGCGCGTCGAGGTGGCTGTCGACGTTGCTGTGCATGTTCATCGCCAGCCGGTCCTTGGCGAAGTGCAGTCCGTCGGCGGGCGATTCGGGCGGGGCCGGAGCGGTCAGCCAGTGCCGGGCCGGGTCGGGACAGTCGGGTTCCTGCCGCATTTCCACCGGTGCGGCCATCGACACGGTCCGTCCGGTGCGGACTTCGTCCGCCGCGCGCCGTATCAGCTCCGGCGTGATCCGGTCCAGAGCCCCTCGGGGGGTGGGGCCGGCGCCGCCCGCTCCGTGCAGGCGCCGGTACAGCGCCTCGAAGTCGTCCAGGCTGAGTGCGAGCGGATCGCTCATACCGGGGTGGTGCGCCATAGGGGTGCCTTCTCGTCGTCCGGCGGGAGGAGGGGCCGGTCGGTGGCCTCGTCGAGGGCCTCGTCGAGGGAGGAGGCGGCCATGATGAGCGAGAGATGGGTGAAGGCCTGGGGGAAGTTGCCCAGCTGCTCGCCGCCGGGGCCGATCTCCTCGGCGAACAGGCCGACGTGGTTGGAGTAGGTCTGCATCTTCTCGAACGTGTAACGCGCCTTGGCCAGTTGGCCCGAGCGGGCCAGGGCGTCGACGTAGAGGAAGGTGCAGAGGCTGAAGGTGCCTTCCGCACCGCGCAGCCCGTCGGGGGAGGAGGCCGGGTCGTACCGGTACACCAGGCTGTCGGAGACCAGTGTCCGGTCGATGGTGTCCAGTGTGTTCAGCCAGCCCGGGCTCAGCGGGGCGAGGAATTTCAGCCGGGGGAGCAGGAGCAGCGACGCGTCCAGGACATCGGAGTCGTAGTGCTGGACCAGCGCCTGTTTCTCCTTGCTCCAGCCGCGCTCCATGACCTGGTCGAGGATGGTGTCGCGGACGGCGGTCCAGAGCGCGGTGTCCGCCGGCCGTCGCCACTCCTGGGCCAGCCGCAGACCGCAGTCGAACGCCACCCAGCACATCACCCGGCTGTAGGTGAAGTCCTTGCGGCCGCCGCGGGTCTCCCAGATGCCCTCGTCGGGCCGATCCCAGGAGCCGGCGAGCCAGTCCAGGGTCTGGCAGAGTCCCTTCCAGCCGTGGTAGCCCACATGTGTGCCGATCTTGCGGCTCTCGGACAGCGCGTACAGGGCCTCGCCGTAGATGTCCAGCTGGAGCTGGTCGGCCGCGGCATTCCCGGCCCGGACCGGTGAGGAGCCCTGATAGCCCTCGAGGTGCGTCAGGAGCTCCTCGGGCAGATGAGGGTCCCCGTCGACCCGGTACATGACCTGGAGCGGTTCTCCGTCGGGCCCCGCCTGGTCCTGCAGCCGGTCCCCCAGCCACTGCACGAAGGCGTTCGCCTCCTCGACGAAGCCGAGGTCGAGCAGGGCACGCACCGACAGTGAACCGTCCCGGACCCAGGTGTAGCGGTAGTCCCAGTTGCGTTCCCCGCCGATCTGTTCCGGCAGGCCCATGGTGGCGGCGGCGATCGGGGCTCCGGTGGGGGCGTAGGTGAGCAGTTTCAGCGTGATGGCCGAGCGGTGCACCATGTCCGGCCACCGTCCCCGGTAGCGGGAGGTGCGGACCCATCGCTGCCAGAAGCCGATGGTCTCCCGGACCTCGTCGGACAGTTGCTCCTCGATGGGCGGCGGGGGCGCGGACCCGCCCGGCTCGCAGACGGTGAAGACCGTGGCGGAGACCTGGCCTTCTTTCAGTATCACCTCGCCGATGACGTCCTCGCCGTCGCGCCGCAGCGGGAAGGTGCTCTGCAGATGGGCGGTGATGGCGGCGGAGTGGAAGGACGCGGCGTCCTCCCGCAGTTGGAGGCTGTGCGTGGCCCGCGCGTAGTCGAACCGGGGACGGCACTCCAAGGCGAAGCGGACGGTGCCGCGCACGGTCCGCACGGCCCGCACCAGGGCGTGGCGGTCAGTGGCCCGGTGCGGGCTCTTGACGGGCATGCAGTCGATCACTTCGCCCACGCCGTCGGCCGACATGAACCGGGTCACCAGCACGGCGCTGTCCGGATAGTAGAGCTGCCGCCAGGTCCCGCCATCCGCGCCCACCGGGGCCAACCGGAAGTAGCCTCCGTGGTCGTGGTCCAGCAGGGCCGCGAAGACACTGGGCGAGTCGAACCGGGGAGCCGCGAACCAGTCCACGACACCCTGCGCGGAGATCAGGGCAGCGGTCTGCAGATCACCCACCAGCCCGTGATCGGCGATCGGCGGATAGCGATCCATGCTCCCAATGTGACCCATGAGGTGGTGGTGCGCGCGGCGAGTCCGGGCGGTCCTGGTTCCGGATGGCCGCCGGCCCCACCGCCCCGCTGGAAGGCCGCCTTCCGCAATGCCGCAGGAGGTCCGGGCGCCCTGTCGGACTGCCTCCTTCCGCAACGCCGAAGGAGTGAAGGCGCGCGGGAGTCGGGTTTCGCGGTGCGCCGAGCGCCGCCCGAAGTGATGTGGTCAGGGGGTGGCCGGCCGGAGAACCCAGGTGGTCCGGCCGTGTTCCGGGGCGGCAGCGACTGGAGGCAGACGTGGGCACCAGCGTGGACGAGGCGCGGAAGACCGGCGGCATTCCGCTCCTGAAGGGGCAGAAGGCGTTGGTCACCGGCGCCAACTCCGGGATCGGCAAGGCAACCGCCATCGGTCTGGGCCGGATGGGCGCCGACGTCGTCGTCAACTACGTCTCCGACGCCGACGCCGCGGACCAGGTGGTGCGGGAGATCGAGGCCTTCGGGGTGCGCGCCTACGCCCACCAGACGGACGTCTCCCAGGAGGACCAGGTCATCCGCATGGTGTCCCGCATGGTGGAGGAGCTGGGCACCGTCGACATCCTGGTCGCCAACGCGGGTCTCCAGCGGGACGCCCGTCTCACGGACATGACCCTCGCGCAGTGGCAGAAGGTCGTGGACGTCAATCTCACCGGGCAGTTCCTGTGCGCGCGGGAGGTGACCAAGGAGTTCCTGCGCCGGGGAGTGGTCCCCGAGGTGTCGTCGTCCGCGGGGAAGATCATCTGCATGAGCTCGGTGCACCAGGTCATCCCCTGGGCCGGCCATGTGAACTACGCGGCCTCCAAGGGCGGCGTCCTGATGATGATGGAAACCATGGCCCAGGAGCTGGCACCGCACCGGATCCGGGTCAACGGGGTCGCGCCGGGGGCGATCCGCACCCCCATCAACCGCGGCGCCTGGGACACCGCCGACGCCGAGGCGAGCCTGCTGAGACTGATCCCGTACGGCAGGGTCGGCGAGCCGGAGGACATCGCGAGGGCGGTCGCCGTGCTGGCCTCCGACCTGCTGGACTACGTCGTCGGCGCCACCCTCTACGTCGACGGCGGTATGACCCTGTTCCCCGGATTCGCCACGGGAGGCTGAGGCCGCCGGTGATCGGATCCTCCTGCGGCGCAGGTGTCGATCAGACACAGCTGGGGACTCGGGGCTCCGTGCCGTCCACGGAGGAGCCGATGACCATAGAAGCCCGCTGCCCGGCCCCGCGGTCTCCCGCGTGGGTCCCGCCGGGTGTGTACGAACCCCAGCAGGACACCCGGCTGCTGATTCGGGCGCTGCAGCGGGAGCGGCTCGCCCCGGCGGCGGACGTCCTGGACCTCGGGACCGGTTCCGGGGCCGTCGCCCTGGCAGCCGCGCGGCTCGGCACGCACGTCACCGCGGTCGACATCTCCTGGCGGGCGGTGCTCGCGACCCGGGTGAACGCGCTGCTCAGCCGGCAGAACATCAGCGTACGCCGCGGCGACCTCACCTCGGCGGTGCCCGGACGCAGCTTCGACCTCGTGGTCAGCAACCCGCCGTATGTCCCGTCCCCGGGCCGGGCGGCTCCCCGGGGCGCCGCGCGCGCCTGGGACGCCGGACGGGACGGCCGCATGGTGCTGGACCGCATCTGCGACGCCACGACCACGCTGCTGCGTCCGCGGGGTGTCCTGCTCGTGGTGCAGTCCGCGCTGTGCGGGGTCGAGGACACGCTCGCGCGGCTGAGCGAGGTGGGACTGAGCGCCACCGTCACGGACCGTGCGACGGTGCCCTACGGCCGGATACTGCTCTCCCGGCTGACCTGGCTGCGGCAGCGCGGCCTGATGGCCGACGACATGGTGGAAGAGCTGGTGGTCGTCCGTGCCGTACGAACGTGAAGCCGTGCCGCGCGGGCGTGACCGCGTGTGCCGCATCCGGGCCGATCGTGACGGTCCGCTGCTGGTCGAGGGGCCGGTGGAGGTCATCGGTCCGGACGGCGAGCGGGTGGTGAGCCGACGGTTTCAGGTGGCCGTCTGCACCTGCCGGCGCAGTCGTACCTACCCCTGGTGCGACACCAGCCACCGCCGCCGGGGCAAGCCCGCGGACGATCCCGGACCCGCACGAGAGGAGACGCCCGAGTGACGATCGCCCGGCTCGAACCACGCCGGTTCAGCCCGTCTCTGCCGCACGCCAGGGGACCGCTCTCGCACGCGGTGGTGGCAGCCCTGCGCGACGCGGCGACCCCCGCCGTCCCGCCGGAGGACGGCGACCCCTACGGGGAGGATCTCCAGCTCGCGCTCTATGTGCTGTACGAACTGCACTACCAGGGGTTCGACGGGGTCGACGACGACCGAGAATGGGACCCCGCGCTCCTCGCCCTCCGCCGCGCCCTCGAAGACCGGTTTCACACCGCGCTACGGGCGGACGTCCCCGTCGCCGGCACCAGTGCCCGGGAGGCCCTCGACGAACTCCAGGTCGAACCGGTCGCAGACGACGGCACCGGCGTCTCCCACTTCCTCAAGGACCAGGGCCGCCTGGAGCACCTGCGGGAGTACGCGGCGCTGCGGTCTCTGTACCACCTGAAGGAGGCGGATCCGCACGCCTGGGTGATCCCCCGGCTTCACGGGCGGGCCAAGGCGGCGATGGCGGCCGTGGAGTTCGACGAGTTCGGGGCGGGACGGGCCGAGGAGATCCACGCGGGACTCTACGCGGACCTCATGCGGGACCTGGGGCTCGACACGGCCTACGGGCACTACCTGGAGGCCGCCCCCGCCGCGCTGCTCGCCACGGTCAACCTGATGTCGCTGTTCGGCCTGCACCGCAGCCTCAGGGGTGCCCTGACCGGCCACTTCGCGGCCGTGGAGGTGACCTCGTCCCCGGGGTCGCGCCGACTGGCCGAGGCCCTGCGCCGGGTCGGCGCGGGCGAGGCGGCCACGCGCTTCTACGAGGAGCACGTGGTGGCGGACGCCGTCCACGAGCAGGTCGTGCGCCACGAGGTGGTCGGCGGGCTGCTGGAGAGCGAGCCCGGCCTGGAGGAGGACATCGTGTTCGGCATCCGGGCCACCGGCTTCCTCGAGGACCGGCTCGCCGCGCGCCTGCTCAAGGCGTGGCGCGAGGGACGGACCGCCCTGCGGACGGGGCCGCTTCCGCTACGGCAGGCTTCGCGGGCCACCGACGGGGAACACGGGCCCGGCACGACCTGACCGCCGGGGTCCGGAAGGCGGCCCCGGCGGTCAGAAGCCGAGGGGACGTCAGGGACGGGACGGGCGGTCCTGTTCGGCGCGCTCGGCGTTCCGCTTCTTGATGCGGGCGGCTTCCTTGCGGACCTCGGCCTGGGTGGCGCGCTCCTTCTCCAGCCACTCGGGGCGTTCCTGCTTGAGCGTCTCGATCTGCTCGGTGGTGAGGGGCTCCGTGACCCCGCCGCGCGTCAGACCCGCGATGGACACGCCCAGCTTCGCCGCCACCACCGGGCGCGGGTGCGGGCCGTTGAGTCGCAGCTCCCGCAGCCACTGCGGCGGATTCGCCTGGAGCTCGTTCAGCTCGGTGCGTGAGACGACACCCTCCTGGAACTCGGCGGGGGTGGCGGGGAGGTACACACCCAGCTTCTTCGCCGCGGTCGCGGGCTTCATCGTCTGGGCGGTCTGGTGCGACTTCATGGTGTCCAGACTATCCGCCGGGTAAGGGCCCTTTGACCACGCCCGGTAACCTGGCGGGGTGACAGGCTCGGAAGTACCCCCCTCGTTCCGGCTGGCGTACGTCCCCGGGGTGACGCCCGCCAAGTGGGCGCGGATCTGGAACGAGCGCCTGCCCGATGTCCCCTTGGCCCTGCTCCAGGTGCCGGCGGCGGAGGCCCAGGACGTGCTGCGCGACCGCGCGGCCGACGCGGGACTCGTACGGCTGCCGGTGGACCGCACCTTCTTCAGCGCGATCCCCCTCTACACCGAGACCACGGTCGTCGTCGTCCCCAAGGGCCACCTGGTGACCGCCGTGGACGAGGTGTCCCTGGGGGACCTCGCCGACGAGGTGGTGTTCCACCCGCTCGACGACGTCCTGGGCTGGGAGCAGCCGCCGGGACAGCCCGCGTTCGAGCGGCCCGCCACGACGGAGGACGCGATCGAGCTGGTGGCGGCGGGTGTGGGGCTCCTCGTCGTCCCGCAGTCGCTGGCGCGGCTGTACCACCGCCGGGACCTCACCTACCGGCCCGTGGTGGACGCTCCCCAGTCGGGCGTCGCCCTCTCCTGGCCCGAGGACGCGACCACGGACCTGGTCGAGGACTTCATCGGGATCGTCCGGGGGCGGACGGTGAACAGCACGCGGGGGCGCACTCCGGCTCAGGCCGCCGCGCAGCCGAAGCGGGCGCGCCCCGACGCGGCCGGCGCCCGGCGCCAGCCGGCGGCGGGGAAGACGGCGGGGAAGACGGGAAAGGCGGGGAAGCCGACGGGCGGGAGCGCGCGGAGCGGTTCGGGCGGATCCCAGGGCAACCGGCGCGGCAAGCCCCGCCGCCGGTCGTAGGGGCGCGGCATCGACCCCGGCGCCGCGCGTTGCCGCCGCGAAACCTCGCCTCACCGCGTGTCCACGAAACCGCGCCCCCGCTCGTCCCCCGGCCCCTCCCAGCCCTCCAGCGCCGCGAGGATCCACCCCCGTGACGTGGCCGGATCGATCACCGCGTCGATCTCCAGCGGGCTGCCGCGTTGACGGCCTTGCCGCGTTCATACAGGTCCGCGACCCGGGCCTCGAACCCGCGAGCCCGTTCGGCCGGAGGCCCTGCGCGCGCCGCGAACTCGGCCCGGCAGCCGCGCAGCGGCAGGCTCGCCGTGGCGAACGCGGATCATCGGCCTACGCGGCGACGTACGGGATGGCGATGCACCGCATCCCGGCCGTGTGCGCGGCGCCGGCACCGGGCGAGGCGTCCTCCAGGGCCACGCAGTCCACGGGGGCACCGACGGTCAGCTCGCGGCCGTACGGCCGATCGACTCCACCAGCGGCAGCAGCCGATGCGGCACACGCTCGCGCAGCGCCACCTCCGTGCGGGTGCGCACGACCCCCGGCAGGCTGATCAGCGTCTGGATGACGTCCTCCAGGTGTTCGTTGTCGCGTGCCACGACCCGGGTCATCAGATCACCGCCCCCGGTGATCGAGAACGCTTCGACGATCTCCGGCACGGCCGCGAGCGCGTCGCCCACGTCGTCCAGATGGCCCTGAGTGACCTCGATGTGCACAAACGCGAGCACCGGGTGGCCGAGCGCGGCGGGCGACAGGGAAGGCCCCGTACCGGTGATCACCCCGTCGCGCTCCAGGCGGTCCAGGCGGGCCTGCAGCGTGCCGCGGGCGATGCCCAGGATCCGCGCGTACTCCCGCACGCTGGTACGTGGCTGCTGAATCAGCAGCCGCAGGATGCGGGTGTCGAGTTCGTCCACGGCCATGGTCCGTTGGCCTCCCATTCACCTGACTGGATCTTGTACGACTGTACCAACGGCTCACTGGACAGCCGGCCGCTTGAGCCACTGCCGCGCTGGTGCTTTCCTTGTGCGTATCAATGGCGCCGCGCAGCGCAGGACCGGTGACGAAGCCGGAAACCGTGCCCGCGGCGCCATTCCCATGTCCGGGCGGGCACACAGACATGCAGGGGGCGGATTTCCCACGGTGAAGAAGATGTTCATGGCTCCGGATCCGGGGCTCTTCCGGCTGCGGGTCTCGCTGCGCGCGGTGCTCGGCATCGGCCTGTCCGTGGCCCTGTGCGAGTCGGCCGGGCTGTCCCTGCCGGCCTCGATCACCGGCGGGCTCGCCGCGCTCCTCGCGCTGTTCACGGTCGCCGACCCGGCGGTGCGAGGCCAGGCGGTCACCACCGCGCTGCTGCCCGTCGCCGGACTGCCCGTCCTCACGCTGGCGACCGTCCTGCACGAGGTGCCGGCGGAGCGGGACGCGGCGTGGCTCGCGGTGGTCTTCGCCGGTGTGTACGCCCGCCGCTGGGGGCCGCGGGGCAACGCGCTCGGCATCTTCGCCTTCATGACGTTCTTCATCGCGCAGTTCCTGCACGCCGTCCCGGCCCTGCTGCCGGAGCTGCTCGCGGCCGTGACGCTGTCGGCGGCCGCCGCGGCGGCGGTCCGGTTCGGCCTGTGGTGCGTCGAGCGCCGTACGCCGCTGCCCGCCGTGCCCGCGCCGCTCGACGGGCGGGGACTGGCCAGGCCCGCCACCCGGCAGGCCTTCCAGGCGACGGCCGCCTGCGCTTTCGCGATGGCCGCGGGTCAGGTGCTGTCGCACGAGCGCTGGTACTGGGCCGTCGGCACCACCTGGTGGATCTTCGTGAACACCGCCTCGCGCGGCGAGACGCTGGTCCGCGGCTTCCGGCGTGTGGTCGGCACGGTGACCGGCATCGTCGCCGGGCTGCTGGTCGCCCTGCCGCTTCATGGCGCGCCCGCACCGACGGCCGTGCTCATCGCGGCCTGCGTGTTCGGGATCTTCTACACGGCACCGCTGTCCTACAGCTGGATGATGTTCTTCGTCACCGTCATGGCCGGCCTGCTATACGGTCTGCTCGGCGTCCTGCGCCCCGGTCTGCTCGGCCTGCGCCTCGCCGAGACGGGCGTCGGGGCACTCGGTGCCGCGCTCGCCGTCACGCTGGTCCTGCCGATCACCACGCACGCGGTCACCGACCGGTGGGTGCGCCGGGCCGTGCACGCCGTGCACGGCTGCACCGCCGCGGCTGCGCGCCGGCTCGCGGGCGACACGGAGGCGGACCCCGCGTCCCGCGCCGCCGAGTTGGAAGCACTGCTGGGGCGGGTACGCCAGGCCCTCGCGCCCCTGGTGCACCCGCTGAATCCGCTGCGAGCCCGCAAGGCGCGGGCCTGGCAGGTGCTCGCCCTGCTCGATGTGTGCGCCCGGGAGACCCATGGCCTGGTGGCCGTGGCCGCCGACCCCGACGCCTCGCACGACGCCCGCCTCACCGCCGCGTGCCGGCGTGTCGAGGCCGCGGTGGAGGCGCTGTTCGGCGCGGTGCCCGAGCGTGTCGTCGCGGCACATCCGGGCCTGCCCGGCCACCACCCGGGCGCCGAGCAGGCACTCGGGCATCTCCACGGCCTGGAACGGGCTCTGCTAGCGCTGGCCGCGCCGCTCGGCGGCTCGTCGCCGGTCCGGGCCTGATTTCCCCCAGGCGGCACCGCCCTTGGTCTAGACCTGCTGCTACGGTCGTCCGGCAGGCGTCGACGAGAGGGGACGGCAGTGGCGGACGGCGGCGGGCGGCGGGCGTACAACGGCGGCGGGCGGCGGGCGTACATCGGCTCGTTCACGACGGCGGGAGGGCGCGGCATCCTCACGGCGGCCGTCGATCCGGACAACGGAGCGCTGACCGTCCTCGGCGCGCACAAGGGGCGGCCCGACCCGTCCTGGCTGGCTCTGTCCGGGGACATGCTGTACGCGGTCAGCGAGACACCTGACGGCGCGATCGCCGCGTACCGTCTCGACGGCGACCGGCTCGAACCCGCCGGTCCACCGGTCCGCGTCGGCGGCGGACCCACGCATCTGAGCCTGCACGCCGGCCATGTCCTGACCGCCGACTATGGCTCCGGCAGCGTCACCGCCGTTCCCCTGCGCGCCGGGGGCGCTCTGGCGGAGAGCGCGTCCGGTGTGCTCCGGCACGAGGGCTCGGGGCCCGTTCCGCGGCGGCAGGAGGGCCCCCATGCCCATCAGGTGCAGCCCGACCCGAGCGGCCGCTGGGTCGTCAGCGTCGACCTGGGCACGGACTCCGTCCGCGTCTGCGCACTTCAGGACGGGATCCTGCGGCTGTACCGGGAGACGCCGCTGCCCGCCGGGTCGGGCCCGCGCCATCTGGCCTTTCATCCGGACGGCGACCGCGCCTACGTTCTGAACGAGCTGACGCCAACCATCACCGTCTGCCGCTGGGACGCTGCGGCCGGACTCCTCGAACCGGTCACCGAGACGCCGGTGCTGCCGGACCCGCCCACGGGCGACGCCTATCCGTCGGGCATCGTCGCCTCACCCGACGGGCGCTTCGTCTGGACCGCGACCCGGGGACAGGATCTGCTGTCCGTGCTCGCCGTCGAGGGCGACGGGCTGCGGCCGGTGGCCGCGGTGCCGTGCGGGGGCGTCTGGCCGCGTGCGATCGCCCTGTCGAAGGGCATGCCGGAGGAGTTCCTCTACGTCGCCAACGAACGGTCCGGAGAGGTGACCTGGTTCGCGCTGGACCGGGAGACCGGACTGCCGCGGCGCGGCGGGTCGGTGGAGGCGCCGGCGGCCTCCTGCGTCGCCTTCGGCTGACCCGGTCTCTCCTCTGCCCTTCGGCAGCCGTCCTGGGCCGGTGAGGCAAAGGGCCCGCGTCCGTGACGGAGGCGGGCCCTTGGACGTACAGGTGCTCGTGTGCGGGGCTCAGCGGACCGGCGCGCCCTGCGGCTGCTGCGGGGCGATACCGAGCGCCGTCGTGTACTTGGCGAGCGCCAGCTTGCCGATCGCCGGATACGCGCCCAGGGCCTCGGCGGCGGGGCAGCCCGCCTCCTCGGCGGCCGCGTTCAGCAGACCGGCCTCGAGCTCCGGGCCGATCAGATACGGGGCGAGCGCGAGCTGCTGCGAACCCGAGGAGCGTAGCTGCTCGGCGACGGCCGCGATCGAGCCCTCCTGGTCCAGCGCGGCCGCCATCACCGGCACGGCGAGCCGCGCGGCCAGCAGCATGCCTGTGATCCCGGCCGCCTGCACGGCCTCCTCGCCGCCCACGGACGCGAGGATGATGCCGTCCGCGGCCGTCGCCACGGTGAACAGACGGGCCCGGTCGGCACGGGCGAGGCCGGCCTCCGACAGGCGCACGTGCAGCGCCTCGGCGAGCAGCGGGTGCGGGCCGAGCGCGTCGGTGAGGTCGGCCGCGACGCGGCTGTCCATCACGGCCTGGCGGACCTGGCGCAGCAGCGCGCTGTCCGGACCGGCCAGCAGGGGCACCACGACGGCGACGGGGCCCTCGGGCGCCTTCGCCTCCACGCCGGCCGCGACGGCCTGCTCATAGCGGGCGGTGCGCTCCTCGGCGGTCTGGGCGAGCACGGACTGCAGCGTGGGGAACTCGGACTCGTCCCCGTCCACGTAACCGATCCGCGCGTCGAGACCAGGCAGCTCGGAACGCGCGATGCTCACAACCTCCTCGGCGAGGCTGCGCGTCGCGGCACTGGGCGTGCCCGGCACCGCGAGGACGAGCGCGGGCGCGCCTTCGGGAGCCGCCAGCGGTTCGGGGCGGCGGTGCCGCCCTGGCTGGCGGGGTCGCGGCATTCGTACAGGCAGGCCAGACGCGGGCCCAGTGGGGGAGCTCATGGCGCCGCATGCTACTGGCTTTGTGGGCTCCCCTGTTCGGGGAGGGTGCAGGTGAGCGGTATCCGTCCGGTTTTGTCTGATGAGTTACGTACGGATGAGAAGTGATCGATACCGTGTGACTTTCCCGTCGTGCACCCGGAGCATCAGCTCACTTCCGGCAAGGGGGATCACACGCCCGTTCAGGTCGCGGCGTACGGCAGTTGTTCGCCGTACGGCAGTCTGAGCAGGTTTACACGGGTGCGAGTGCGAGGCCCCGCCGCGGCGCCCGGCACGGTGTCGCGTACGACGCCGTGCGTCGGGTCGCCCATGCGGAACGGGCCACCGGTCAGGGCGACTCGGGGGCCGCCGGAGCAGGGCACGTGGCGGCGCACGCGGGCACACCCGGGGCGGACAGCGCCTCCGCCCGTGTACGCAGGCACCCCAAGCCCCACGCCCCGGAAGCAAGAAGGTGTTACGGCAGACGCCAGTCCACCGGCTGAGCGCCCTGCCTGAGCAACAGGTCGTTGGCGCGGCTGAACGGGCGTGAGCCGAAAAAGCCCCGGTCCGCCGACATCGGCGACGGATGCGCGGACTCGACCGACGGCAACTCGCCGAGCAGGGGCCGCAGATTGCGGGCGTCACGGCCCCACAGAATGGACACCATCGGCTTTCCGCGCGCCGCCAGCGCCCGGATCGCCTGCTCGGTGACCTCTTCCCAGCCCTTGCCCCGGTGTGCCGCGGGAGTGCGCGGGGCCGTGGTCAGTGCCCGGTTGAGCAACAGCACGCCCTGCCGGGTCCACGGCGTGAGATCGCCGTTGGACGGCTGGGGCAGGCCCAGGTCGGTGTTGAGCTCGCGGAAAATGTTGATCAGGCTCCCCGGCAGCGGACGGACGTCCGGGGCGACCGAGAAGGACAGTCCCACCGCGTGTCCCGGGGTCGGGTAGGGATCCTGCCCGACGATCAGGACCCGGACGTCGTCGAAGGGCTGCTGGAAGGCCCGCAGGACGTTCGGTCCGGCGGGGAGATAGGTGCGCCCCGCGGCGATCTCCGCGCGCAGGAAGTCGCCCATCTCGGCGATCCTTCCGGCCACGGGCTCCAGGGCCTTCGCCCAGCCGGGTTCGACGATCTCATGCAACGGTCGTGGTGCCACGGGCGTCACCCTACTGCCGGGCGCACACCGGCGATCAACCGGTGGTCCGAGGGTGACCGGGAATGATCGTGTAGGTCACGAACCGCGCAGGGCGCGGGCGGATCTGACCGAGCGCAAGGTACTCCTCTCCAGCCAAGGGTCGCTTCGGGTGTCATCGACCTGCCGTCGGGGAGGCCGTCTCAGGGATCGCCGTCTGCCCGTGCCGGATCAGGCGATCACCGCCGCCCGTACGCACAGCACGTCCGGCAGATGGGAGGCGAGCTGCTGCCAGCTGTCGCCGTCGTCCGCCGACGCGTACAACTCGCCGTTGCGATTGCCGAAGTACACGCCCGCTGGATCCCCGTCGTCCGTGCACAGGGCGTCGCGCAGCACCGTGCCGTAGTGGTCCTGGTCGGGCAGGCCGGATGTGAGCGGCTCCCAGCTCCTGCCCGCGTCCGCCGTCCGGAAGACGCGGCATCGGTGGCCGGCCGGGACCCGGTCCGCGTCCGCGTTGATGGGGAAGACATACGCCGTGTCGCCGCGGTGCGGATGGGCGGCCGCGGCGAATCCGAACGTGGAGGGCAGTCCGCCTCCGATGTCCGTCCAGCGCGCGCCCCCGTCGTCGCTTCTGTAGACACCCCAGTGGTTCTGCAGATACAGCCGGTCCGGGACCGCCGCGTCCTGTGCGATCTTGTGTACGCACTGGCCGAACTCCGGGTTCGGATCGGGCAGGAAGACCGCGGACACACCGGAGTTGGACGGCTCCCAGCTCGCGCCGCCGTCGCGGGTCCGGAACACCCCGGCCGTCGACACGGCGACCGTCACGGCCTTCGGGTCCCGCTTGTCGGTCACCACCGTGTGCAGGCCTTCGCCTCCGCCGCCCGGTACCCATCTGCCGCGCGTCGGGTGCTCCCACAGAGGACGCACCAGTTCGAAGCTCTCGCCGCGGTCCTCCGAGCGGTACAACGCGGCCGGCTCCGTGCCCGCGTACACGACGTCCGGCTCCGCGGCCGCCGGGTGCAACTGCCACACGCGTTCCAGTGAAGCGCCGGTGTCCGGGGGGAACTTGACGGCGGGCCGGGTCGGCTCGGTCCAGGTGCGGCCCAGGTCGTCGGAGTGGAAGACGGACGGCCCCCAGTGCGAGCTGTCCCCTCCGGCCAGCAGGCGCGGGGCCGGACCGCGGGTGTCGATGGCGACCGAGTAGATCGCCTGCGCGTTGAAGTACGGACTGTCGTCGAACTCCCATGCGCCGCCCCGTCGCCGCGCGATGAACAGTCCCTTGCGTGTGCCCACGGTGAGCAGTACCTCGGCCATGCCGACCACCTCCGAAACGTCGTTGTCCCAGACATGGGCCAGTCTGCACCCAGGCACTGACACTCACCCTGAGACGCCTTGTTCGCGCAGGTCATCTGCCGTGTTGGCGGACCACGGAGAGGGATTGAGCCCGAAGATGGACCCGGGCACCGCGGACGTCGTGTGAGCAGCGGCGGCCCGGCTTCCGTATGGGGAGGGCGTTCGGGGGTATCCGTGCGTGCGTGAGAAGGAGGGCGTCGATGAGGCGGCTGCCATCGATGACGGCGTTCCGCGGTCCGAGGGTGTGGTGGTGGCGGTGGCGGCGCAACCCGCTGCGGCGCCGCAGCGACACGCTGGAGGCCTGGGTCCTGCTCACTGTGTGGGTGGTGTCCGTGGTGGGGGGACTGCTGACGGGGCTGGCGGCGACGCATTCCGTGGAGCACGGCCTGGCCCGGGAGCGGGCCGAGGGGCGCCCGGTCGTGGCCCTGCTCACCCGGGACGCGCCGAAGGCGACGGCCGCGACCGCGTCCGGTGGGGGACGTGTGTGGGCGGATGTGCGCTGGACCGGGACCGACGGCCGCTCCCATGCGGGCGAGGCGCGTGTGGCCGCCGGCAGCCGGACGGGCGCGGCCGTCACCGTGTGGACGGACGGCAGCGGCTCTCTGGTGAACCGGCCCGCCTCCCGGTCCGAGGCGCGAATGCGCGCGGTGATGGTCGGCGTGCTGGTCGGGGCGAGCGTCGCGGCGGTTCCGTATCTGGGCGGACGCATGGCCCGCGAGCGCCTGGAACGGCGCCGCATGGCGCAGTGGGACGCGGCCTGGGCGCGGTTCGGCCCGATGTGGGGCCGCACAACGGGCTGACCCGGCCCGGCGGCGGGTACGGTCGGGGCCCCGGGCGGGCCGACGCGGCGGGACCGCCCCGTGGTCGCGGACTGATGCGAGGGGACCGCCGCCCGCGGCGACCGACGCGTGCCGCGACCGCACCTGCCGCCCGCGCCCGGTGCGGAACCGCGCCCGGCGCCGCCCGGCGACCGCACCCGCTGCCGCGCCCGGCGCCGCCCGGCGACCGCACCTGCCGTGCGCCCGGTGCGGAACCGCGACCGACGCGTGCCGCGACCGCACCTGCCGCCCGCGCCCCGTGCGGAACCGCGACCGACGCCGCCCGGCGACCGCACCCGCTGCGGCGCCCGGCGCCGCGCCGGCCCCCGGACGCCAGGCGGTCTAAGCCGGTTGTTGATCTCGAGGCGGTTGCCGCTGCGCGTCGTGCTGCGCGGCGGTCACAGGTGCGTCGCACCGCGCGGCGGTCATGAGGGACCGCCAGTCCGGGAGCTTCACCACCGTCCGGCCGAGCGACGCTCCCAGCTCGGCCTCCGCCCGCTCGATCGCCAGCCACCCCGGCCACTCGACAGGGGTGAGCCCGTGGGCCCACAGCAGCGGGAGCGCATCCTCGGGCACCTCACGCCCCATGAGCCCGGAGGCGTCTTCGAGCAGCGAGGAAACCGTCTCCTTGGCGCAGGGGCGATTCGTGCCGATCACACCGGTCGGGCCCCGCTTGATCCACCCGGCCACATACTCGCCCGGCGAGACGGCCCCGTCCCGCAGGACCCGTCCCGAACAGTGCGGCACGGTGCCGCTCTTCGCGTCGAACGGCAGCCCCTCCAGGGGCACCCCGCGATAGCCGACCGAACGCAGCACCAGCTGGGCCTCCAGGTCCTCGTAGCGCCCGGTGCCCTTGACCCCGCCGGCTCCGTCGGGCACAGTCCGCTCGAAGCGCACCGCGCCCACCCGGCCTTCCCCGGACTCCGGGCTTCGCTCGAGGGGGGAGGCGCCCCCGGCGGGGAGCAGCTCCACCGGCCGCAGGAAGAACCGTAGCCGGATCCGGCGGGAGGCACCGCGCGGCGGTGTCGCGGCCCAGGCGCGCAGCACTTCGATGTTTCGGCGCTGGGCGGCCGGCAGCCCGGAGGGGTCGAGGTACGCCGGGTCGAGCGCCAGCTCCTCCTCGTCCACGATCACCTCGGTGTCCGGCAGAGTGCCCAGTTCGCGCAGTTCCTTGGTGGTGAACCGGGCCTGCGAGGGGCCGCGCCGGCCCACCATGTGGACCTCCGTGACCTTGCTGGCGGCCAGCGCCGTGAGCGCCGCCTGCGGCATGTCGGTGGGGCTCAGCTCCCTCACCCCGCGGGCCAGTATCCGGGTCACGTCCACCGCGACGTTCCCGACGCCGATCACCACGGCAGTCCGCGCGCCGAGCACGAAGCCGTCGGCGGCCGAGTCCGGGTGCGCGCTGTACCAGGACACGAACTCCGTCGCCGACCAGCTGCCGGGCAGCTCCTCGCCCGGGATGCCCAGATGCCGGTCGGTCGCGGCACCCACGCAGTAGACCACCGCGTGGTAGAGCTCGCGCAGCCGGGCGGGCGGCACCCCGCCCGCGCCCACCTCGACACCGCCGAGGAAACGGATCCGCTCGTGCTCCAGGACCGTGCGCAGGTTGTTCTGCAGCGACTTGATCTTCTCGTGGTCGGGCGCCACGCCGTAGCGCACCAGCCCGTAGGGGCAGGGCAGCCGGTCGAGGACGTCGACGCGTACCTCTGGGTCCTGCTGGACGAGGCTCTGGGCGGTGTAGACCCCGCTCGGCCCGGAGCCGACGACGGCGACATTCAGCACGGCGGAACTCCCTCGCTGAGGAGATCGCTGGTGGCTCCAGCATTGCACCGCGCGCGACGGGAGGGGAGGGACGTGGTGGCACTGGGCCGACGGAGTGCGGAGCGGATTCCTGCCGTGCGTGGCTCTTCGCATGGTATGTGATCGCTCGCTTACGTTGCGTATATGTTGGAAGCGTCCTTCGGGGATTTTTCCGATCACTTCCGATCCGACTTCCCTTCGGATGGGCCGGTGTCCGTGTGGCCCGCCTGGGAAGTGCAGGAGTGCGGGAGTGTCACGTCGTGGTTCGCGGTCCGGCTCGATCTGCCCGAAGGGGGACGGGTGGACGTCCTCGCGGTGGCGGCCGGCGGATGCGTGGAGATCGAGGAGGTGAGGGCGCAGCCGCCCCTGTCCCTCGACGATCTGACGGCGCTCGCCGACTGGATCGAGGAACCCCTGCTCGAGGCATGCGCCGCGCACTCCGCCGTGCGGGCCGACGTGCGGGCCGAGTCCGCCGGGACGCTCGCGGCCCGTGACCGCCCTGCCTGGCCGTCCGGCGCCGAAGGGATGCGTCTCGTCGCCGAGGAGTACCTCGCGGCCCAAGGGCGGGGGACCGACCCGGTGCTCGCGGTGATGTCCGCGACGGGCCGCAGCCGCCGCGGCTCGCTGAAACTGATCGGCGGGGCGCGCGACGCCGGTTTCCTGACTCCGCGTCATAGTCGCCGCTGAGCGGGGAGGTTCGGCGGCAACAGGCTGCATGGCCGGGCTGCTCCGCTAGCCGTCCGGGCCGTTCTTCTCCGGGGCGCGGCTCTCCGTCGCGAAGAACCGCGACAGGTCCTTGTCGTGCGGCTCGCGCGCGCCCCCGGCGTCCGGCGGAGTCCCCGTCCGCCAGTCGAGTCCGTACCGTTGGAACAACTCGGCCCGCAGTACCGGCAGCGGCATCGGCGCTCCCGGCACGAGAGCCGCGTAGACCGCGCCCATCAGCAGGGCCCGTAGCTTCGGGTAGTCGGCGCCGGGGTCCTGCGACCCGTGCCCGGCGACCGTGTCCCGCAACAGCTCCGCCAGCCGCTGCTGCTCAGGGCACTGCACAAACCCCTCCGCCTGCAGGATCCCCGCCATGTGCTGGCGCATCAGCACGGGGTGATGAACCGTCAGGCTGAGGATCGCGTCGATGGTCCGCGCCATCCGCTCTCGGCCGTCCTCGGTGCGCGGCTCGCGTTCCAGGGCCTCCTCCAGGGTGCGGTGCATCAGGCGGTGCACGGCGGACTGGAGGAGCTGCCGCTTGCTGGGAAAGTAATAGGACACCAGGCCGCGGGCGGAACCGGCGCGGTCGGCGATGTCGCCGAGTGTCGTCGCGTCGTAGCCGCGCTCACTGACCAGCTCGACCGCGGCCTGCAGAAGCCGCTCGCGGGAACGCCGCCGCAATTCTTCATTGACCGAGGCGCTGCGCGGGGACATCCTGGACTCCTGCGTTGACTGGCTGTCAGCCAACTATACTCAGCGCATCCGGACCGCGCCCCGGGCGGTGCGGGCCGGTTCCGGAGGCGTCTGCCCTGGGCCACACGGGGGATGGTCCAGGGCAGGCACCAGTGCCCTCGTGCCCCCGCTCCACGTCCGCGATCCGCCGGGCGTCCCTCGAGGACAGTCTTCCGGCGCGCCGAGTGCCGACCGTGCCTCCGCGCCGAGTGCCCACCGTGCATCCAGGCGGAGTGCCGACCGTGCCTGCGCGCCGAGTGCCGCCAAGCCCGCTGCCGGCCACGCCCGCCCGCGCCCGACCAACACCGGAACTCGCGCCTCCTACCCCGCACTCGTGCGCGGCGTCGCGGCCTCGCACAAGTGTCGCAGTGGCGCCCAACGGTCCCTAGAGTGGGCACGAGTCCCAGAGGAGGCGTACCCACATGGACCAAGATCAGATCCTGACCCGGATCTCGGCGATGGTGGAGGAGGAGCGCGGCCTGCGGGACGCGCTGCAGTCCGGTCGGATCGACAGCGCGACGGAGCATGAGCGGCTCTCCGAACTGGAACGCGCGCTCGACCAGTGCTGGGACCTGCTGCGCCAGCGCCGCGCCAAGGCGGAGTTCGGTGAGAACCCGGACGACGCCCGCGTCCGCCCGGCGTCGCAGGTAGAGGACTACGAGAGCTGAGCGCTGCCGGGCGGCCGGCTCAGGCGATCAGGTCGAGCACGGGACGGAGCCCGTCCGGGCGCTCGGCCACCGGGCGGTGGTCGACGAAGTGGACCGCGCAGCCCAGATCCGCCGCGCCGCCGTCCGCGCGGCGGTCGTCCCCTACCATCAGCGTGTGCTGCGGAGCCAGCCCCAGCGCGTCGCAGGCGAGGGCGAACAGCCGGGTGTCCGGCTTCTGGATCCCGTGTTCGAACGAGAGCAGGTATGTGTCCACGTAGCGGTCGAGCCCGTGCTCGCGGAAGATCGGGCGCAGGTCCCAGCCGATGTTGCTGACCACGCCGACGGCCACACCCCGCTCGCGCAGCGCGCCGAGCACCTCGCCCGTGTCGGGATAGGGCCGCCAGGCGGCAGGCGTCATATGGCGGTCGTACAAGGCGTCGTGGAGCCGTGGGTCCGGCAGCGGAACCTGGCGTGAGAGGCCGGTGTACGCGGCCCGGTGCGCCTCGGCGCTGCGGTCCCGGACCGCCCACAGCGCGGCCAGGTCGTCCGGCAGGGGAGCCGCGGGAGGGGCGCCGCCGGCCAGCGCGCCCGCCGACTCCAGCCGCGCGGCCACGTGGACCAACTCCGGTTCCGGCAGGGTCAGTCCGGCTTCCGTGATCGTGGCGCGCAGCCACGACTCGGTCGACTCGATACGGAAAAGGGTCCCGGAGAAGTCGAAGAGCACACCTTTGATCGCCATGGGGCCGATCCTTCGTGACCGGCCCGCGCGGGTCAAGAACCGCACTCAGGTGGAGCGGGGCGCTCGGTGGGCCCCTGCCGCCACGCCTACGAGGCCATTGCGCCGTACGTACGCCCGCCACTCGGAACCGCTGCCCGGTCTACGCGACCGTTGGCTACCCCAGGGCCCGCAGCCCCGGTACGAACGCCACCAGCACCGGAATCACCGGAACGAGCGCCGCCGCCGCGGTGAGCCTGAGCCGGTGCGCCGCCGGCAGCCGGTCCGGGGGAGTGAGAAGGCGGTGGACACGCTGCGGCACATGGGCCTCCGGGGTGGCGCAGGGCCCGAACACCCCCCGGCCCTCGTTCAGTTCCACCAGCGCGAGCGCGGTGGTGAGGCGGCCGTGGCGGCGCGACGCCATGTCGTCGGCGGCGAGTTCGACCAGGCGGTGCATCTCGTCGCGGAACGCGGCGAAGACCGGCACCTGCGGAAACCCGTAGCCCAGTGCGGCCGAGGAGTGCAGCAGCCAGTCGTGCCGGGCCCGTGCGTGGCCCTGCTCATGGGCGAGGACCGCCTCCAGTTGCCTGCCCTTGAGCCGGCGCAACGCGGCCGTGGTGATGACCAGCCGGGGTGTCGCTCCAGGCAGCCACCAGGCGTCCGGGCGCTCCCCCTCCAGGACCACCAGCCGGCCGCCGCCGGGTTCCTCACCGGGCAACTGCGGCGCCCGCACGAGCAGTTCGGCCCTGCTGCGCCGACGGCGTGCCCGTGCCCGTACGACCTCCCGCACCAGCATCGCCGCGGTCCACACCCCGCCGCACGCCAGGGCCACGGCGGTCGTCGCGGCCCACGGGCTTCCGGTGCTCAGCGCATAGGCGTCCACGACACTGTGCGGTGCGGAGGCGAAGACATGCCCCCGTACGGCGGCCCAGGCCGCGGCCGCGCTGAGGGTCATCGACAGCGCGCAGCACACCAGTACGGCCGCCACCACGCACTGCCACACCCACAGGGCGACCACCGGTTCCCGGTCCGGCCAGTCCGCCCGGGCGAGCAGCCGCGGAGCGAGCACGGCGGTCAGGGCGCCGAGCAGCAACAGTGCCGCGGGGACCATCATGGGCCGAAGCCTATGAGCCGGGCGGCGCCACGGGATACGTACTGTCGCGGCAAAGTGACGTACGCCACGGTTTTGTTGGGCCCGCCCCTCGCGGGGCCGGTGCGCCCGCGCGGCGTGTGGCTCGGAGTGGCTCAGAGTGTCAGGAGCATCGCCAGCATCGCGATGGCCATGGACAGTCTGCACACACGGGCCAGTTCGGGACGGTCGCTCCAGCCCACAGGTCGCGCACCCGCCGCAGTGGCCACCGCGGCCACCGGCACCAGCCGCACCCCCGACCACAGCACATAGGCCGCGAAGTAGAGCAGGAGTGCCCCGGTCAGCGGCGGAATGCCCCCGTGGCCATGGTGTCCGGGCGAGGCCGCCATGGCCGCCGCCATGTAGGCCATCGCCCCGGCACCCACCAGGTGGTGCAGATGATGGGCGCTCGTCCGGGCCGCCCACAGGGCGCGCAGGGCGGCCGCGCCGAAGACGAGGGCGTAGGCGATCCAGACGCCCCGCGGTGGTATCGCGACCGCCGCGGGCACCGCCATCACCGCCATGCCGAACCCCATCAGCGCCTCGCCTCCCGCGGCCCGGCGCTGCTCCTCGACGGCGCTGCGCATACGCAGCAGACAGTAGGCCCCGGCCGCCGCGCACAGTGCGACGAGCAGCCAGCCGGGCGAAGCCGGTCCGTGCATCGCGCACCTCCCCGCTCGACTCTGCGACGGACGCAGGGGGCATGCCCGTCGCCGAGGGTGCGCAAGCGAGCGCACAGGGGTACGCCGGGGGAGCGCGGGGGACGCGACGCAGGTCCGGGGCCCCGCAGCCCCATATCCTTTACGAGTAAAACACCTGCTAAACTTATCGGCATGAGCAGGACGACCCCCAGAACCCCCCGCGTGCGCCCGCTTCCCCTGTCCGGCCTGCTGCGCCTCGGCAGACCGTCGGAGATCTGGTTCAAGCCCGCGCTGAGCGTCGTCGTCGCGGTCGCGCCGCCGAACCTGATCCTGCTCGCCCTCGGCCGCCTCGACCTCGCGGTCTACGCCATGGCGGGCGCGCTCTGCGCCCTCTACGCGCACAACCGGCCGTATGCGGCCCGCGCCCGCATCCTCGCCCTGGTCGTCCTCGGCATGCTCGGCGGACTCGCCGTCGCCCTGGTCGCCGCCTCGCTCACCGCGAACGCGGTGGTGCTGGTGACGGTCGGGGCCCTGCTCGCGGCCGTACAGAAGGTGCTGTGCGACGCCACTCGGATCGGGCCGCCGGGAAACGTGATCTTCGCCTTCATCAGCTCGGGGTCCCTGTTCGCCCCACAGACGCTGGGTCAGGTGCCCGGCCATCTCGCCCTCGCCGCCGCGGCGGGTGTCTGGTCCTGGATCGTCGGCATGGCCCCCGGCCTGCTGCGGCCCCACGGACCCGAGCGCCGGGCCACCGCCCACGCGCTGAGCGCGGCCGCCGCGTTCACCGAAACCGGTACGGCCGCCGCCCGGGCCGGCGCCGCGGCCGCCGTGCACACCGCCTGGCAGTCGCTGCTGTCCACCGGGGCCCGCTCGGCGCCGCGGCGCGCCCTGGAGCGGCTCGTCGTCCGGGCCGAGGTCGCGCTCGCGGCGCCCGCCGACAGCGACCCCGAGCGGCTGCGGGTCTGGGCCCGCACCCTGCGCGGGACCGGTCCGGTGCCTCGGCCGGACGACCTCGGCGAGGCCGCCGACGAACTCCTCGGCGTCGAGGCCGAACTCCACAGCCCGACGCCCCCGCTGCACCACAGGCTCGGCCCGCTGGGCCCCCTCGCCCTGCGCACCGCGATCGGCTGCGCCCTCGCCGGATACGCCTCGCTCGCGTTCGGCGTCGGCCGCCCTTACTGGGCCCTGGTCACCGCCGCCTCGCTCTACCAGACCAATGTCACCCTCACCTGGAGCCGCGGCGTCCAGCGCGTCGTCGGCAACGTGGTCGGCGTCCTGCTGTTCGCGGCCATCGCGCCGCTCGCCCACCAGAGCCGGCTGGCCCTCGTGCTGTGCGGCCTCGCCCTCAACTTCGGCGCCGAGGCGCTGATCAGCCGCAACTACTGGCTCGGCAGCGTCTGTGTGACCCCGATGGCCCTGCTGATCACCGAGTTCGCCGGCTACCAGGAGCCCGGCACGTTGATGGCCGACCGGGTCCTGGACACCCTCGTCGGAGCGCTCCTCGGCTTCGTCGCCGCGGTCGCCGTCACCAACCGGCGCGCCGGCGACCGGATCGAACAGGCGCTTGCCGCCCTGGAGCGGACCCGTCTGCGCGCGGCCGGTGTGGTCGCCGCGGAGCACCCCGAGCCGGGCGCCCTCGAGGCCGCGCGCCGGGGCCTCGCCGCCGCGGTGGTGGACCTGCGTGCGGCGGCCGACGCGGCGGCCGGCGAGTGGTGGCAGCGCGCCCTGCCGGAGGAGCGCGTGCTGCGCGCCGAACACGCCGGACACCGTACGCTCGCCGCGACGGTACGGCGGCAGGGTCTGCACACCTCGGAAGGCGCACGGGCATGACGGCAGGGACACGGGCATGACGGCAGGGAACGGACGGGCGGCGGCCTCGGACGGCGAGGGCGCGGGCGGACGCAAAGCCGTCGGGGCGGGGGCACAGGCCGGAGCCGCCGCGGCTGCCGTGGGGCGCCCTGAGGGCGGCAACGCGGCCGGGCCCGGCCACGCGAGTGACACCGTCGCCGCCGTGGTGCGTCAGTGGCACGCCGTCCGCCCCGACATCGACACCGCCCCCATGGAGATCATCGGGCGGGTCAACCGCTGCGCCGCCCTGCTCCAGCAGGCCGAGGACGCACCGCTGCGCCGCGCCGGACTCACCCGGCCCGAGTTCGACGTCCTCGGCACCCTGCGGCGCACGGGCCACGAGCTGACCCCCGGCGAGATCGCCCGTGAGACGTTCTCCTCCGGCGCCGCCGTCACCAAGCGGCTCAAGCAGCTCACCGAACGCGGACTGGTCGAGCGGCGCGGGGACACCCGGGACCGCCGTGTCGCCCATGTCCGTCTCACCGAGGCGGGCCGCGACCTGGTCGACGCCATCCTGCCCGAGCAGCTCACCTACGAGACGGCGGTCCTCTCCGGCCTCGACGACCATGAACAGTCCCAACTCGCGGCGATACTCGGAGAGTTGCTGGCCCAACTGGAGGGACGGCTCGGCGCCTCACGCGGCTGAGCGCGCACCGCACCGTGACCCACGACCAGGACACACCGGCCCTGCGCGGCACCCGCGGCCGTGTCCTGGAGGGCGCGGAGCGGGATGCCGGGACCGCCGTTCCCAGGCATCCCGGTGCCGAGCCCGGCAACGACGAGGCGCTGCCCTGCCGGGACCGGGCGGGCGGCTTCCTCGACGAGACGACCCCGACCGGCTCGACCGTCGAGGGCGACGAGGAGCGGGGTGAGGGCCGGCATCGGCTCGTCGACGCCGCGGGGACGCGTGGGCTCCTCCGGATCGCCTACCCGTCGTCCGCCGGTCACCGGCCCGCCCACCCAGGCTGGGTGACGGCACCTGGTTCACACCGTCCGCCTCGGGCGACGCCCTGCACGTGGGACTCCGGCCCGTGACAGACCCGTCGTGGGAGTGGTGCGCCTAGCTCTCGTGACCGGCCGCGTACACGCCGAACAGCGCCCCCTGCGGGTCTCTCAGGACGGCGATGCGCCGGCCGCCCGCCAGCGATGTCGGTTCCATGAGGACGCTCCCGTCCGCCCCCGTCGCGACGGACGCCATGGCGTCCACGTCCTCGGTCGCGAAGTACGGCAGCCAGTGCGACGGGACTTCGGGCGGGAATCCGTCACCCATGGTCAGCATGCCGCCGAAATCGGCGCCGCCGATGCCCCACTGCGTGTAGCGCGGGGAGGGGTTCACGCTCCAGCCGAAGACCGTCGTGTAGAAGTCGGTGACCCGGTCCGGGACGCGGGTCAGCAGCTCCACCCAGCCGAGCGAACCAGGGGCGTTGAACAGGCCCGCACCGGCGAAGGCCCGCGGCTGCCACATCTGGAAGGCCGCGCCGCCAGGATCGCGGACGACCGTGAAACGGCCCGCCTCGTGGACGTCCACCGGCCCCAGGATCAGCGTGCCGCCCGCCGCCGTCACCGCCTCGGCCGCCGCATCGGCGTCCTCCACCGAGAACGCCACGTTCCAGGCGACCGGCTGTGCCTCCTGGTGCAGCGGGGCGAGGGCCGCGACCGGCGCGTCACCGAGGCGGGCGACCGTGTATCCGCCCGCCTCCTGCCGGGGGTCCGTCTCCGGACGCCAGCCGAACAGCTCGGTGTAGAACCGTTTGGCCGCCTCCAGAGCGCTGGTCCCCAGCTCCGCCCAGCAGGGTCCGCCGGTCACCGGTTTCTCGAGCTTCATGGGGTCCTCCCGCGCCATGCGCCCCTTCAGCAGGCTATGCCCCCGCCCGGCCGGCGGCATCAGATCCCGGGGCGGTGGCGCAGCGGATGGTCGGCGGGGATCTCCACCAGCACGATCTGGGTGCCGTCCGGGTCCGCGATCCACATCTCGATCAGCCCCCATGGCTCCTTGACGGGGGGCCGCACGATCTCCACGCCGGCGCCGGTCAGCTCCTCGTGTGCGGCCGTGATGTCCTGCACCTGCATCCAGATCTTCAGCGCGGGGGAGGGCGGTGCCTCACCGCGGCCGGCGACCTCCAGGAAGCCACCGCCGAGGAAGTACACGACGCCGCGCTCCGGTCCCGTGCCGAACTCCCGGTATACCGCGAGCCCGAGCTTCTCACCGTAGAACGCACGGGAAAGCTCAGGGTCGGTGGGGCGCAGCAGAACGCGGCTGTTCAGTACGTGGACCATGCAAACGGAGCCTAGCGGGAGCGTTACGCTCATCGGTGCCCGCGCCGCGCCACTGATCGGAGAAGCAGCCCATGGACAGCGCCGCCACCGCCACGACCGGTCTGACCTTCCGTGACGCCACCGAAGGCGACGTCGACGCGCTGGTCGCGCTGATCGAGTCGGCGTACCGCGGCGACGCCAGCCGGGCCGGATGGACGACCGAGGCGGACATCCTGGAAGGCCAGCGGACCGACCCGGAGGGTGTTCTCCAGGTCATCGAGTCGTCCGACAGCCGGCTGCTCACGGTCGAGCGCGACGGGGCGATCGTCGCCTGCTGCCAGCTCGAACACCGGGGAGACAACGCCTACTTCGGCATGTTCGCGGTCAACCCGACGCTCCAGGGCGAGGGCCTCGGCAAGACGGTGATCGCCGAGGCGGAGCGCTGGGCCCGCGAGGTCTGGGGTGTGAAGGAGATGCAGATGACGGTGATCTCCGTCCGGGACGACCTCATCGCCTGGTACGAGCGGCGCGGCTACCGCCGTACGGGGCGGATGAGCCCCTTCCCGTACGGCGACGAGCGCTTCGGCATCCCGCAGCGCGACGACCTTCGGTTCGAGCTGCTGGTCAAGCCGCTGGTCTGAGCTCCGGCGCGGTGCCCGGCGCGACGTGGCGATGTGCGCGCCGGGCGTGCGGCGACGGCGGACACCGCACGAGCGGGCGGTCGTGGGGCGTCCGTGGTGGTACGTGGCGCACGGCGGCCGTACGGCGTCCGTGGTGGTACGTCGCCCACGGCGGCCGTACGGCGTCGAGTGGGGGTCGTACGGCGTCAAGCGGAGGTCGTACGGCATCGGGCGCAGGTGGAACCGATCGATCCGCTGCCGTACGCACGACCGGGGCGGACCTCAGGCGGTGAAGCGGCCGGTGCGCTTGATCTCCGGGTAGTCCGTGGTCGCGCCGTCCAGTTCCAGCGCGCGGACGAGCCGCAGAAGGTCCAGGGTGTTCACGACCCAGCCGATGATCCTCAGGTCCGCCTCGCGCGCCTGCTCGACGACCTCCAGGGTCAGCCGGCGGATGTTGAGGCAGACCGTCCGCGCACCGGCCGCGACAGCGTCCTCCACCACCTCGGTGCCGTAGCGACTGGCGACCAGCGCGGTGCGCACACCGGGCACCAGCCTTGCGATCTCGGCGACCGCCTCCGCGTGGAACGACGACACCTCGACGCGGCCGACGAGATCCCGGCGGTGCATGACCTCGGCCAGTGCCCGCGCCGCCGCCACGTCCTCGATCTTCGCCTGGAGCGGCGTCCGTACCGCGTCGAGGACCTCCTCGAAGACGGGGACCCGCTCACCGAGGCCCGCGTCGAGCGCGCGCAGCTCGGCGACGGTCTTCTCGGCGATCGGCCCGGTGCCGTCGGTCGTGCGGTCCACTTCGGCGTCATGCATGATCACGAGTGCGCCGTCCTTGCTCAGATGTAGATCGAGCTCGATCACATCGAGGCCCGCGCGCTCGGCGGCGACGAAGGACCGAAGGGTGTTCTCGGGCTCGACACCCATGACTCCGCGGTGACCGATGGTGAGGAAGTTCAAGGTTCAACTCGCTTCCGTCGACGGCGGCTCGGCTGCCGCGAGGGGTTCCCGCTCCGTCGCGGCAGGGCGCAGCCTAGTGGCCCGGGTGTGCGGTGAACCCGGTCCTACACACGGCAACGGGCGCACGGCGCGGCGCGAAACCGGATCGGCAGAGCCGGCCGGGTGTCACCCCTGGGTGGGCGCGTCATACGGCCGTTGACCGTCGCTCCCGGTCGCTCGCCGACGCCCTCCGCCTCTCAGGGATGGCCGAAATCGTATGGCTGTCCACGGTGGGTCGCGGCCCCCGGGTGTCCGGGTGATGTCTCACGGATGTCACGCATCCGTTGGTTCCTGACAGGAAAAAGAGCGGCGCCCGAAGGGTAAGGCAGGATAATTTCCCGATCGTCCTCTTGCTGGAAGAAACACTCCCCGCATACGGTGTCCCTACTTGAGGTTCTCCCGTGGAGGATGGGTCATGACGGAAATTCTTGTGCAGGTGGGTTCGGAGGAGCATGTTCCTCCGCAGGGCAAGGTGGTGGTGGACCACCCGGCTTGGCCCGTGCTCAAGGATGCCGTGGAGCGGATCCGGCCATGGCAGGCCAAGGACGGCTCGATCGACTTCGCCGCCGAGGGCGCCCCCGAGCGCGCGGCCGTCGAAGAGGCCGTGAGTGTCGTGACGCGGACCGTCGAGGAACTCTCGCCGCTGCTGCCGCATGACGCCGCCTACCACGAGGCGCTCGTCAAGGACCTGCGCCGGTGGGCCGACGGGGGCTTCCAGGTCCCCGACTTCCTGGACTCGCTGCTGGCCTTCCAGCCCGCTGCCGACCGCCGGGACGGCCTCCAGCACCTGGTCGTCTTCCCGATGTACACGCAGAACGGCAACCCCGACCGCAACCTCGAAGCGGTCGTCCTGCGCATGGTGTGGCCCGAGTGGCTCGCCGAGCTGGAGGCCACCCGCTACGACAACCCTCTGTTCTGCGGCATCACCTTCGAGGACTTCACCGCCGGCTACGACACCAACTCGGCCGTCCTCTTCCCGGAGACCATCGCCGTGCGCGAGGCGCCGGAACGATTCTCCTGGGGCGGTATCTTCTGCGACCGCGAGGCCGCGCGCTTCCGCCGGGTCACCGCGGCGGCCGTCGACATCCTGGGCCTCGAACTGCCCGAGGACATCGCCGCGATGGTGCACGACCAGCAGCGCTGTCAGCAGGCGTTCGTCCTCTGGGACATGGTCCACGACCGCACCCACAGCCACGGCGACCTGCCGTTCGACCCGTTCATGATCAAGCAGCGCCAGCCGTTCTGGATGTACGGCCTGGAGGAGCTGCGTTGCGACCTCACCGCCTTCAAGGAGGCCGTGGCGCTGGAGGCCGACGGCTTCCCGCAGGGGCGTGACGTGCAGTACGCGGTCCTCTTCGACCGCATGTTCCGCTTCCCGGTCACCGGTGAGCGCGTCCGCAACTACGACGGCCTCGGCGGCCAACTGCTCTTCGCCTACCTGCACAGGCACGACGTGGTGCGCTGGACCGACAACAAGCTCTCCATCGACTGGCAGCGTGCGCCGCAGGTCACCAACCAGCTCTGCGCCGAGATCGAGACGCTGTACCGGGACGGCATCGACCGCCCCAAGCTCGTGCACTGGCTCGCCGCCTACGAGCTGGTCTCCACCTACCTCGCTCCGCATCCGGGCTCCAAGTGGGCCAAGGGCCCCGAGGCCCTCGACCTGACCCAGCCGCCGCGCAAGCTCGTGGACGACGTGCTTCCGGACGAGTTTCCCCTGAGCATGTTCTATGAGGCGCTCCAGAAGAAGCTGAAGAACGTGATCGCCTCCACCAAGGGCATCACCGCGGAGACCGCCGAGCGAGTCGCCGCGTGAGCGCCCGCGCCGTGGGTACGGCTGATGCAGCGGACGCTGTTCGGGAGGCGAGGACCATGCGGAACGGGAACGGACCACTCAGTGGCGCGGTGATCGCGGTGGCCGGCGCGGGCGGAGCCGCCGGCCGGGCGACGCTGCTGAGGCTGGCCGAGGCGGGCGCGACCGTCGTCGCCTCGGACAACGATCCCGAGCGGCTCGCGGAGGCCGTCGACGCGGCCCGCTACGCGCTCGGCGGCTCCACCGTCACCGGGGACACCGTGGACCTGCTCGATCTGCAGTCCACCCGCGACTGGGCCACCCATGTGGAGAAGGACTTCGGCCGTGTCGACGGGCTGGTGCACCTGGTCGGCGGCTGGCGCGGCAGCGAGACCTTCACCAAGACCAGCCTCGACGACTGGGACTTCCTCGAACTCCTGCTCGTGCGTACCGTGCAGCACACCTCCCTCGCGTTCCACGAGGCGCTGCAGCGCAGCGAGCGCGGCCGCTACGTCCTGATCAGCGCCTCGGGCGCGACCAAGCCCACCGCGGGCAATGCCGCCTATGCCGCCGCCAAGGCCGCCGCCGAGGCGTGGACGCTGGCCATGGCCGACTACTTCCGCAAGGCCGGGGGCGAGGCGGGGCCGACGTCGGCGGCTGCCATCCTGGTGGTGAAGGCGTTGGTGCACGACGCGATGCGCGCGGACCGCCCCAATGCGAAGTTCGCGGGCTTCACGGACGTCAAGGACCTGGCCGAGGCCATCGCCGGCGTCTGGGACGAGCCCGCCGCGGAAGTGAACGGAAAACGTCTGTGGCTGACCGAGAAGCCGTGAACCCTCCCAAGACCGACGCGCGTCGCCGTCACGACCCGGAGGTCCGCGGTTTCGCCAGTGACAACTACGCCGGGGCCCATCCGGAGGTGCTCGCCGCCTTGGCCGTGGCCAACGGCGGGCACCAGGTCGCGTATGGCGAGGACGTCTACACCGATAACCTCCAGCGGATCATCCGCAGCCACTTCGGCTCCACTGCCGAGGCGTTCCCGGTGTTCAACGGCACCGGCGCGAACGTCGTCGCGCTGCAGGCCGTCACCGACCGCTGGGGCGCGGTGATCTGTGCGGAGAGCGCGCACATCAACGTCGACGAGGGTGGTGCCCCCGAGCGCATGGGTGGCCTGAAGCTGCTCACCGTACCCACGCCCGACGGCAAGCTCACACCCGAGCTGATCGACCGGCAGGCGTACGGCTGGGAGGACGAGCACCGCGCCATGCCGCAGGTCGTCTCGATCACCCAGAGCACCGAACTGGGCACCCTCTACACGCCCGACGAGATCCGCGCGATCTGCGAGCACGCCCACGCACGCGGTATGAAGGTGCACCTGGACGGCTCCCGGATAGCCAACGCGGCCGCCTCCCTGGATGTGCCGATGCGGACGTTCACCAACGCGGTCGGCGTCGACATCCTCTCCCTCGGCGGAACGAAGAACGGCGCGCTGTTCGGCGAGGCGGTCGTCGTGATCAACCAGGACGCCGTCAGCCATATGAAGCACCTGCGCAAGCTGTCCATGCAGCTCGCGTCGAAGATGCGCTTTGTGTCGGTGCAGCTGGAGGCCCTGTTCGCCAAGGACCTGTGGCTGCGCAACGCCCGTCACGCCAACGAGATGGCGCAGCGGCTCGCGGAGGGCGTGCGGTCGGTGCACGGGGTGGAGATCCTCTACCCGGTGCAGGCCAACGGCATCTTCGCCAGGCTCCCGCACGAGGTGAGCGTGCGTCTTCAGCAGCGGTTCCGGTTCTATTTCTGGGACGAGGCCGCCGGGGTCGTGCGCTGGATGTGCGCCTTCGACACGACCGAGGACGACGTGGACCGGTTCCTGGCGGCGCTGAAGGAGGAGATGGCGCGCTAGTGAGCCGGTCCGGAGATCCTGTCGCAGTAGCGGCAGATGCGGTCGATGATCTGGTCTGCGGTCTTGGTCCACTTGAAGGGGCGGGCCTGTT